>DASPTK010000062.1:0-99317 GCA_035623475.1 Gemmatimonadaceae bacterium
GGAGCGGCCGGGTGGGAGCGAGTTTGCATCGACCTTCGGACTCCTTGCGCGTGCCCAATCGCCGAGGCGAGCGCTGCGGGCGCCCCCCGCCCTGCAAAGTCCCGGTCGTGCGGAGTGGCGCGGCGGCCCCGGACCCCACAAGTTGCTCTCTGGCACCCGAAGCACATGTCAGGCCGTACGACCCACGGAGGCACGCATGCTCAGACATCGCTTGCAGGCATCGTTGCTCGTTGTCGCCTGCCTCTCCAGCCGCGCCTCCGCGCAGCAGCCCGCGGCGTCGACCGCCTACCCGCTCGACCCACTCACGACCGCCGAGCACTGGGTCATCTACGACGTGATCCGTACGTCCGGGAAGATGGACACGACCACTCGTTATGCGAGCGTCCTTCTTCGCGAGCCGCCGAAGGCTGAGGTGTTGGCCTGGCAGCCGGGGAAGCCGATGCGACGAGAGGCGACGGTCACGCTCACCAGGGAGGGTGGGAAGACGATCGAAGCGGTGGTCGACATCCAAGGGAAGAAGCTCCTCTCGTGGAAGGAAGTGCCGGGAGTGCAGGCCAACTGGACGACGACCGATTGGGAGAAGGTCAAGGAGCTGCTCCTGGCCGACAAGCGCTTTCGCGATGCTCTGGCCAAGCGTGGCTTCACCGACATGAACACGCTTCGCTGTGGTGGTGGACCACCGAGCTACTTCGACACGCCCGAGCAGCGCGGGCGGCGCATTGCGATCGCCGACTGCAGCGACAGGCATGGCGTCTATCAGTCGGATGGCCGGCCGATAGAGGGACTGTACGCCGTGGTCGATCTCTCGGCGGGGAAGGTGCTGCGCGTCGTCGACACCGGTCCGGTGGCGGTTCCGACGGGACCGGTCGACATCGATCAGGAGGCGCTCGGCGCGCCCGGCCTCGCGCCCTCCGCGCTCTCGGTCTCTCAGCCGAATGGCCCGAGCTTCGCGCTCAAGGGAACGGAAGTCTCCTGGCAGCACTGGCGCTTCCGATTCCGCGTCGATCCGCGCGTGGGGCTTGTCGTGAACAATGTGCGCTATGACGACGGCGGGACGCTGCGCTCGATCCTGTACGAGGGATCGCTCTCCGAGATCTTCGTTCCGTACATGGATCCCGACGAGGACTGGTACACCCGCACCTTCCTCGATGCCGGCGAGTACTCTCATTGGGGGCTGGCGAAGCCGCTCCGCGAGAATGTCGACTGTCCCTCGAACGCTGTCTACTTCAACAGCGTCTTGGCGGACGACAAGGGGATCCCCCAGCGGCGGAATCGACTCGCCTGCCTCTTCGAGCAGCTCCCGGGCTCGGTCGCCTGGAGACATGGGGACGGCGACTACACGATCGAGGGCCGCGTCGCGCGGAACCTGGTCGTCCGCACGACCGCCACGATCGGTAACTACGACTACATCTTCGATTGGGTCTTCCAGCAGGATGGGTCGATCCGGATCCTTGTCGGCGCGACCGGAATTCTCGAGGTGAAGGGAGTGAACGCGCCGGCGGTGGCGATGGATGGCGGTGCCCGCGGCGATGCGGTGGCGGCGGATCGCTACGGACGGTTCGTGGCACCCAACACGATCGGCGTCAACCACGATCACTTCCTCTCGTTCCGCCTCGATCTCGACGTCGATGGGACGAACAACTCCCTCGAGTCGGACCGGCTGGTGACGCAGCGCTTGGCGGCCACGAGCCCGCGGAGGAGTCTCTGGGTGGTGGAGCCGCGCATCGCGCGCACGGAGCGGGATGGGATGCTCGACGCTCGTGCCGACACGCCAGCCGTCTGGCGGATCATCAACCCGGGGGTCAAGGGGCCGCTCGGCTACCCGACGAGCGTCGAGATTCGCGCCGGCCACTCGGCGATGTCGCTCCTCACCAAGGATGACTGGCCGCAGATCCGGGCCGGCTTCAGCGACCACGAGCTCTGGGTGACTCCCTACTCGCCTGACGAGCGATACGCGGCCGGAGACTTCCCGACCCTGAGCAACGGTCCGCAGGGGCTCCCGACCTGGACGAAGGCGAATCGTGGTGTGGAGAACACCGACATCGTGGTCTGGTACACGATGGGGTTCCACCACGTCCCGCGCTCCGAAGACTGGCCGGTGATGCCGACGATGTGGCACGAGGTGGAGATCCGGCCGTACGACTTCTTCGCGCGCAACCCGACCCTCGACTTGCCGCAAACGCCGTAGATTCAGGGAGGCGCCGCGCCTTTTCTTTTCTGCTGCGGGCGCGGCGCACCAGTCGTAGCGGGAGGGAGTCGTGGAGCGAAGAGAAGTAACGGTCGAGGGATTCCCGGTGGTGGTCGAGAACAGCCGCCCGGACATCAGCACGGACTTCGTTCTCGAGCGCCTCGACGAGTCGCTGCGGCTCATCGCCACGTACCTGCCGGCACGATTCCGACGGTTGCGCCGCGACATCGCGCAGATCGCAGTCGTCCGGTTCCCCTGCCGCGGCGCCTTCATCCCGGACACCCGCACCTGCGTGGCGGAGCTGACCTTCCTCGCGAACATGGACTTTACGCCGGCGCAGATCGCGGCGTCGATCGTCCACGAGGGGATGCACGCGCGACTCCACAGCCTGGGCCTCGCCCGCCATAACCCCTCGAAAGAGGAGCGCCTCTGCCGGCAGGCGGAGATCGAGCTCGGTGTCGCTGTCCCCGGCGGCGAGGCGGTGATCGACCGCGCTCGGGCGGCCCTCGCGCTCTCCGACGCGGACGTGGCCCCGGCGATCGACTGGCACGAGGCGGCAGCGCGGGTGGCCCAGGTGGACGCCGCGGCTCTCGGCAGGGGCGGCTAACCGTCCGCACCCGCACGTCCGTCGACGACCGGCGACCGCCAGTTGGAGCCTAACGAAAAGTCCCCGGGCTCACGTCGTAGACGAGCTGGTAGGCGCCGGCTTCCTCGTCCGGCGTCCAGAAGCCGAGCTGCTGCTCCCAACGCACGGTCTGGAGACGGCGCCCATCTATTGTGAGGAATCCGGCGGCGCGTGAGGTGACGACACCGAGCCGCCCGAGATCGACCAGGCCCCGGATGATCGTGTCCCGCCGAGTGTCGACGATCCGCCGCGCCGACTCCGGGCCGATGCCTGGCACCCGAAGGAGTCGCTTGTGCGACGCTGTGCGCACCTCGACTGGGAAGGAGTCCGGATGGGTGATCGCCCAGGCCGTCTTCGGGTCCATCGCCAGCGGGAGGTTTCCCGCCTCGTCGTAGACGACCTCGGAGGCCGCATAGCCGTAGCGCCTGACGAGGTGATCGGCCTGATAGAGGCGATGCTCCCGGAGAGGAGGGGCGGCGCGCTGGCTTTCCATCGGCGTCTCGCGGATCGGCCGGAAAGCGCTGAAGTGCGCGTGATGAATTCCGCCGCCGGCGTAGAGCTCGTTCACCCGATCGAGGATCGTCTTGTCCGAGTCCGGCGTGGCGCCGACGACGAACTGCATCGTCAGGCCGGCGGTCCCTCCAGGCTGCAGAGAATCGCGCGGCCGTCCGCTCGCCTCCTCCGCCCGCGCGCCCATCACCAGCCGTCGCACGCGCTCGAGATCGCCGAGCGTGACGTCGAACTTCTTCTCCGGTGCGATCTGCTCGAGGCTCACCCCGCAGGGCGTCTCGAGGTTGAGGGAGACACGGCTCGACAGTTGGGTGATGCGCTCGATCTGCGCCGCCTCGCCCCCGGGCACCAGCTTGACGTGAATGTATCCGCGGAAGAGATGACGCAGTCGGAGCAGCTCGAGTGCCTCGATGAGGTCATCGAGCACTTTCACCGGCCGACCCGGGATCCCCGTCGTGACGAAAAGCCCTGAACACCATCCGCGCCGAAGAGCGCCGAGGAAGATCCGGACCAGTTCCTCCGGCTTGAGGAGCGTGCGCGGCAGCGATCGATCGCGCCGCATCGGACAGTAGAAGCAGTTGAAGGTGCAGGCGTTCGTCATAAGCACGCGCAGCAAGGTGCTCCGGGTCCGCGGGCCGGACTGCACGGTGCGAATGTTGAGGGGTCGCAGAGCGCCGACGTTCTTCGTGTTCCGGAGCCGCGGTGGACGAGAGGAGGGTGCGCTCGGCGGACCATCCCGGTCGTCCATCGCCATCGACATGAGCACTTCGAGCTTCTGCTCGAGCGGCCACCGGTCACTCATCCGTCCCCCTCGATCGCGGGCTCCGGGAAGCTACCGAAGAAAAACCGAAGGCGCAAGGACGACGACCGCCACCGGGGCATCCCTATGCCCTGGAGACAGAAGAGGCCGTAGCGCAAGCCTTTGCCGCTACGGCCATTCCAACTATCGGATGACTACCCACCGCCTGGTCTGATATCGCGTCCGTGCCTCAGATCATCGGTGATCCCGTTTCGGCACCCCGCTGCACTTCAGTAGGCAAACCCTGGGCAGGTCATCGCACACCTGGTCTCCCACTGACAACAGTCCCATCCCTCGTCCGAGCAGAACTCGACGCACACCTCGATGCACTCCCACACGCAACCGCCGGGAAGCGGCCATCGACCAACAACGCCTCTGCCGCCCCCGCCGACCGGTGACCGCATGCGACTCATCGACGGGCGCCGATGCTGAGAGGGTCCCGGTACGTACGCCGGAGCGGCGTGCGAATGCTCGACGGGGCGCTCCATTCGCTTCATGAGGTCTGCTACCGGTACTGAAGCATTCTCGGCGAATTCCACGAGCGCCACCTCGAGCCGTTTCCCGCAGCAGAAGTGAAACTTGCCGGTCGGAGTGATCGATCGAATCATCTCCTTCGACAGCTCGATGCTCGACGAACACCCGCACCCGTGCTCCTCTCGGAAGGGGGTGACCTTGACCAGCGCCGGCTTGTCGGGAATTGCTTCGAGCGTTGCGGTAAAGCCTGATTTCTGCGACTTGAGGAAGTCGTCCAACTTCATTGGCCCGCTCATGATTCTCCCCCCGCCCCTCGTTTGCGTCGCGCCTCACGTCCATGTGAACGCGCGTGCGACTCTGAACGGCAACCACTCGCCATCTGATGTAGTGGCCCGGACGCCGATGTCCAGAAGGTGCCACACAAAAATGAGAAGGGGGACTCGACGGTAGCCGAGCAAGTCGGGAGGCGGCCACAGGCGAATCGTCGCTATGCGCCTCGGCCTTGTCCGCTAGCGAGTCCTTGCCAGCGTCGGCCCTCGGAGCAGCACCATCGCCACGACCCCGACCCAGAGCAGAAAGAGGCCGATACTCGCCCGCTCCCACACGCCGATCCATGGCGTGAGTCCATTCTTGGAGATCTCCGGCGCCTCGAGCCCGGTCAGCGCGCCGAATATGACGAGCAAGGCGATGGTGGCAATGGAGTAAAGGCGGAACCAGCCTCCGAGCGACGCTCCTCCAAATCCTATTGCGAGAAGCATGAGACAGAGCGTCACCATTCCGAGCGCGATGTGCACGGTGTCGCTCACGGTGCCGCCACCGGCCGCCAAGGTCTCACGCAAATGCATCGGGGCGAAGGGCCAGATGAGCCCAAGGGCTCCGTACACGAGGATCAATCCGCCGGCGATCCGCAGAGAGCGCGAGCGACTCGCCGAGATCCAGACGCCCAACCCGAAGGCGGTGACCAGAAGCGTGTACACCGCGCCGAGCCCGACCCAGAGCGATCGCGTCGGCGCACCAACCGCCGATAGCTCGCTCACTGTCTGCGACGTCGAGCTGTACGCCGGCCACTGCGCCGACACGAACACATTCATGGCTACATAGAGCAGCGACGAAAGGATGCCGCACAGCAGAAGGGCTCGCCGCGAAGCCGTGGTGCTCCAGACCGGGCGCATCACGCGATGAGCAGCCGCGGTGCTGGATGGAAGTCGCGTCGCCGAGGTGAACGGCTGCTACTTCTTCACCCAGACCTCGGTGAACTTCCCGACAGGACCGCCGCCTATAGGTGAGCTGTAGTCGTTGACGATCGTCAACGTCTTACCGTCGGGAGAAAGCGTGGACTGCGCGGTGCCGAACAGCGTCCCGTTGCTCTTGAGAACTGCCGTTGCGTGATGGTCATCGATGCGCTTGATGGCCATCGTCTCGCCGCTCGGCTTCCCGGCGATGGTGACCGGTGCATCGGTGCCATCGAGCTTCGATTCGACCGTGAGCTCCATTTGGAGTGTGTCGGTGATGATATGGTAAATGAGGCGACGGCCGCTGCCGCAGCACGCCTCGACGGTCAGAGTTATCGATGGCATCGATGGAATCGGCTGCCTCACCCAATTGCCGACGTCCAGCTGCGCGCCCACGGGTTGCACGAGCGCGAGCACGAGTGCGCCTCCCCCGATCAGATTTCTCGCGTTTGGCATTAGTGGTGTTCCTCCGCGTTCGCAGGTTGTGGCACGGCTTCCGGCTGCTATCTCGGCCGCTCACAATGTCCGGCATGCGCCGTCCTTCCTAGTCGTCGTCTCGAGTCTCGGCCTCTTTCACGAACTGCTCCGGAGTGACCACCTTGGGCGCTTTCGCCCCTGACTTCTCCGCGGCCCGGTTCAACGCTCGCTGAAGGTAGAGGCTCCGTGAGCTCTGGTACAGCACGGCAGCCGCGATCTGCGCCTTGGTCGGCGCGCCCACGATCTGCCACTTCCCGAACCGAATGCCCGACTCCGGCCACTCGCTCCAGTGCTCGAAGTAGAAGTCGGGATTCTCGTAGTCAGGCGTGCCGTCCGGATCGACCAGGATGCCGTCCATCTTCGACGGCCAGGCTCCATTCCGAAAATAGTGATCCACTACCTCGCGCAGCCGCTCGCGCAATCGGGCGAAGTCGGTCGACTGTAGATCGAGCACGCTCTGGCCGTACCGCTCGGCGAGGATCTCCATATCCTCGGGATCTGCGTCGTAGCTGGAGCCATCGTCAAAGTCGAAGGTCATGATCTATGGGGTGCGCTCTTAGGCGCGTAGGGCCGGGGTACGACGTGCTTCATCTTGCGCTGTCCGGCTCGACGGCTGTGAGGAGAATGGGTGCGTGATGGCTCGCTGCGTGGGCAGCGGACAGCGTACCCGCGAGTGTCACTGACCTGCCTAGCTGCGGTCGCAGCGTTGCGAAGCCGAGCGAATCCAATACCAGTTGCACGAGCTTGACCCCCGTCTTGGCTTCATAGTCGGGGCTTGCAATCGTGCAGATCGACGTCGCGAGGCGAAGATAGAAGCCCGTCTGGGGCCGATCGCCATTGGTGATGCTCTGGTAGTGAGGCGGGCCGGGGAAGGTCAACTGCTCGAGAACGCCTGCGATGCGAACGGTGTCGGGTTCGTACGGCAGGCAGGCCTGCGCGCTTGCGCGCTCCGGGATCAGCCAGGCAGTGAGAAGAAGAGCAGCAATGGGGGCCACGCTTCTACGCGGGCGCAGCATGGCGACTCGGCCCCGAGAGTCACTATCGCCGCTTCTATTACCGAGATGGCGATGCCAGAAAACGAAACCAGCGAGCCGGATCACGCGGCCACGACCCTAGCCACTCTAGGCGCCCTCGACGGCCACTAATTGGACGGTGGCAGCCGGCTGTCTGAGTGCGAGCACCGGAGCGTACTCGGGAGAGTGGTACCACGTATCGAGTGCTTCAATGGTGGGGAACTCGATCACGACGAGGCGATGTGGGCGCCAGGTGCCCTCGAGAACCGTGTGCTTCCCGCCGCGCACCAGGAACCGGCCACCGAACTTGGCGATGAGCGGTGCCACCCGACGCTTGTACTCTTCGTAAGTCTTCTGGTCAGTGATGTGGGTGTCGGCGATCACGTAGGCCGGCATAGCCGCTCCTCCCATAGAACAACCCACGTCTATCTGCGCGTTCTTCTCCCCTTCGGTTGCTGCCACCACCAGAGCCCATCGGTGGCCTTCTTGGGCACCTGTGCGCCCAGCTGCCTCGCGGCCAGGATCAGCTGCCCGCGGTGGTGCGCCTCGTGCGCGACAAAGTATGCCATTACATGCCCCACATCCAACGGAAGGTTCCGCCAGGTGTAGGCGGCGGTCGGCGGCACCTCGCCGCCCGCATCCAAGCCGAGACGGAGGACGGCCTCAATGCCAGTGTCGCTCCGGCGGAGGGCTGCGATCAAAGAGCGCCGAGTGACGGTGTGAAGATTGACGAGCGGTGGCCGCGCAATACCCCACGGGACGCCGAGGGTCTTGATCCATCGGCTCCGCGCGTTATGCAGATGCGCCGCGACCATCCGAATCGTTCGGCGGGGCATACCGGGTATCGGCGCGGTCCAGATCGTCTGGGGGAGGTTCTCGATCAGGAGCCGAGTGACGCGACAGTTCGTACGCCAGGGCACGAGGATGAGCCGCGCCGTCGATTCCGATGCAGCGGTCATGCTCGAATACACGCGCTTTCGTTGCAGAAGCAGGCGTTGGCGAAGCGGAGGCGGTTCTCCCCAGACCACTCGGGTTGCTGATCGTAGATGCCGAAGACGGCAAACCCCATCGGCACGAGAAACGATCTCACATCGTCGAACAGCACGTGCCGCGCATCGCCGGGGTGGAACCCGACCTCGACCAGAACGAAGGCCACTCTCCCCGAGGAGAGTTTCTTGTGTGCTCCTTTGAGGACCTCGAGGTCGAGGCCCTCGGTGTCGATCTTGAGGAGGTCGATCCGCTCGATCCCGTTCTCCGAGGTGAAACCGTCCAGGGTTCGGACCTTGACGACTTCCGATCCCACAGACCGGTCAGGTTTCACGAGCGAGTTGGTGTACGTATCGCCGGTGAGGTAGATCGTGGCATCGCCGTCCTTGCTCCCCAGGGCAAGCTGGTACGGCTTGATGAGGTCATCGCCACCCACATTTCTCTTCAGATCCTCGAACGTTCCGTGCACCGGCTCGAAGGAATAGACTGTGGCCTTGGGGAACGCTGCTCTGAATCTCAGCGCCGAATCACCTTCGTTGGCGCCGACGTCGAAGACGACGGAGAATTGGCACCCGCTTCTCTTGAGGTCGATGCAGTCGCGATGCCCGTGGCGAGACGCGCGGAAGACATGCACCCCGAACCGCTGCTCGAGCCTCTCCCTGAGCCGGATTCGCATCTGCACGAGCCTGTCCATGTCTCACTCTGGCAATTGAAGTTGCTACACCGCCGGTCGGCCTAACGATCACCGTCGAGGCCCGGTTGACGCGCTGACGATCACAGCGCGCGATGTATCGCGGCGGGGAGCACCGGCAGTCACCTGCCGCCGGTACTAGGCACATCCCGGCGAGCCGGGGGTGGCGCACCCCGACTCAACAGCATGAAATAGGAGCGCTGACCCGGTCAGCGCAAATTCCTCTCTTCGGCTACGCGCCCGCGCCGCGGGGCGCTGCTGACGCCGCGCGCTCCTCTGTCACCCGCGCTCCCACTATGACGAGCCAGAGGATGACCGCCAGCTCTCCCTGAATGAGCACCATCGCCACGCCGTCCACCGCGTCGGCGTATGCCGGGAATCCGATAGGGGTGACGCTCATCGCGACGTAGCCGACGCTGGCGATGAGGAGTAGCGCGCCGATGATCTTCGGGATGAATCCCGACCGGATGACGAGTATCCCGAAGGGCACGAGCCAGAGGCCCCACAATGCTTCGTTCGCGCGGACCTCGACGCCCCGTATGCGGAGGAAAGCCATCGCTAGGGCGTCGAGCTGCGGCGCCGTGAAAGCGGAGAGAAAGTCGGTTCGCGCCCGGAGGATGAGTGGCGGAGAGAGCAGCGCCGCGTCGAGGATGCCGATCGTCGCCGACGCGAGGACCAGGAGCAGCATGAGCAACGCCTGCTTCCGGTCCACACTCTCGAAGAGGAGGTAGAGGCTCCAGCCGAGGAAGATGAAGAGGATCCCGCCGGCGAGATCGCCGAGCATGAGCAAGCGGTATGTCTGTTCGCCCTCGGCGATTCTCTGCGCGGTCGCGGAGGGGTCGCCGGGTACGATGAATTTCGGGAGAACGATGAGCGTCGGTGCCCCGACGACGCTCATCACCACGTAAACGAGTCCTGCGCTCCGGGCCCTACTCCGAATCGACGTCATGTCCACCCCCATAGTGACGGGTCCCTATGGGAATCCCATACGGAGCGAGGTGCGCCGGGTTTCGCACTGGACTCGGCGGGGTGGAATCCTCGGCGTTCGCCGCGGCTCAGCCGGCCGGCGTCGGCGTCATGGTCCGCGTGCGCAGCACCGATGAGTCCGTCGTTGTGTGCGCCTAGGACCAGTAGCGCGCCATCAACTCCGTCGCCCACTCGGGCTGCCGCACGGGCTCGCGGGGGAGGAACTCCCGCAACACGGGCTTGATGTCGAGCACCGGCGTGCCGTCGATCGCGTCGAGGCCCGCGACCTCGAGAGCTCGCCCCTGGCAGCGGAGGATACGCACGATCGTCGCGCCGAGACGATTGGGGCGGGACTTCCCCCGCTGCGCGAAGACCCCGACCTTCGGCCACTTCGGATTCCCGCGTGGGTATCGACTCCCCCAGTCGACTGCCGATTCCGCGATCCGATCGAAGAAGAAGATGATCTCTGCGTGCGAGAACGCCTCCAGCCCCACCAGGGCCTCCGGGTCGATATCGTGCGAGAGCTCAATGCGTGCCTCGAAGCGGTCCCAGTTGTCGTCCGCCACCTCGGTACGGGTGCTACGGACGGTTCCTATCGGGGTGAGCTCGATCATGAGTTGACCTGGGGGTTAGGTCAGCACAGCGCCGCGAGCCGTCACTTGCCTCCGGTTTTCTCGAGCGCGCGCTCGCCACGAAGGCCGACGACGATGAACACGACGCCGAGCACGACGAAAAGGGGCTCCATGACATCCGCCTCCGGCCCACTCGTCAGGCGGTGAATGCGGAAGATCCAGTGAAAGAGGATCATGTCGACGCTCAGGAACGTCCCCGTGGCGACGAGGAACCCTCGGAAGAACGACGGCGAGAGTCGTGCGGCCCCGGCGAGGAAGACGACGAGCAGGACGCAGCCGAGGAGGACGACTCCGATCCGGCCGGCCATCGTCGTGACGGGGATCAATGGGATGTGGCTCAATCACCCCTCCGGTCTCGGGTTTGAGGGCAACCTACGTCCCGCGTGCCCGCGGGAGCTAGATCCCGGGTGCCGTCTTCCGCATCCAGAGGCCCCAGGTAACCGGGCCCGCCACGTGGTTCGGTAGCGCCTGGCCGGCCACCTTGAGAGCCAGCTTCATCTGTCCGTGGTGATAGCCCTCGTGCCAGATCATGTGCTGCAGCATGAGGATCGGGTGGTCGTAGTGAAGGTCCATCGGACGGCCGGCTTCGAGCCTTCCCCTGACCGCATCACGCACGACCGCGGCGCTCTCGGCTAGCATCTGAGCGATGCGATCACGGTCGCGCTCCGCGGCCCACTCCTTGGCGGGGAGGCTTCTCGCCAGCTCCGGCGCGTCCTCTGAGACGAGCATTAGTCGCACGAAGTGGATGTGTGTGAAGAGCTGAGCGATCGATCGGCCGCCCTCGACGGCACTCACCTCGAGCCCGTCATCCGGAAGAACGCGGAGCAGGTTGACGAGAATGGCGTTGTTCCGATCCCAGGAGTCCAGCAACGCGTCGAGTAGGCGCTGACCCCGTTCGTCTGGCATATCCACCCCGTTGCATCGCAGAACTGCCCTGGTGAAGGCGATGCCTCCGGCCGTGACTCACATCCGCTAGTTCTGCCGTTGCACGATGGGAATCTTCGCCGCGAGTTGCAGTTCGATCAGCATCGAGAGCCGTCGGTCGAGCTGGAAGAAGGTCGCCGTGTTTCTGCCTGTCAGCGCCTGCGAAACCATCGGCACGTACTTCTGGCGCAGCTGTGCGACCTGTGTGTCGACGTCGAGCCACTGGCGAGTGAACGAGAGGGCCTGCTCATCGGTCATCGTCGCGTACCGGTCGGCATAGCTCTGAATGAGAGCGTACTTCTGGTCGTTGATCTTGACCAGCTCCGCCGTGTACTTGTCGTAGAGGGGCGGCGCCTCAATCCCTCGAATGCCTCTTCCCGAACAGCACGCGCAATGCCTCCTTGGCTGCCTCGAGACGACGATGGTCGGCCTTGGTCAAGTGACGACCTGCGCGGTTGATGTAAAATGTCAGCATCGACATGGCGGAGCGATAGGGAGCGGCCTTGCGTCTGCGGCTTCGCTCCGCCGACTGCTTCAACGAAAGAGCAATGGCCTTCGGGTCGAGCAGAGTGAACACGCCGGCCTCGAGGTCTAGGGCATTGCTGTTCTCGGTCACACGCTGAGACCAGCGCTTGGGCGTAGAGGGAATGAAAAAGCCTCCGAGCGTCAGTGTGGTGTCACCGTTGGGAGATCAACACCGCGTTGATTCGCGCTCGGTGCTTTTGCAGCAGATAGTTGACGAAGTTCCCGACCACGACACTCGTCTTCCGCGACGCCCGCGTGACGGCCCGGCAGGTGAGGGTGTTCGAGTTCGCGTGCCACTCGATGTTGAGGGCCCCACGCTCACCGCTCGACGAGTGGACCTTCGCCCAACCGGGCCGCCGCTTCGGACGCTTCGCCTCCGTCACCTCGAGGCCGAATCCCTTCACCGAGCCATCCCTCACGATCTCGGCGCGCAGGCTCGACCCTCGCGTGCACAGGACATGGAGCAGGATCTGCACTTGGCCTCCCGCTTGGGTGGCGTAACAGCCTCGGGCGGTGGGGATGCCTAACCCGCGCTCATCTGAGACTACGCGCCACGCCCCGCCTGCGGTAGCGCTCAGCCCCTCCGCGCTCCTCCCTTCCGCTTCATTCCCGCCGGCTGCTGCTGCGTCAAGCAGTGCAGGGTGCCGAGGCCCCAGACGAGATCGACGCAGCTGATCCCGATCACCTCCCGCCCCGGGAAGCACTCGGCGATCACATTCAGCGCATGGCGGTCGTTCCGGTCGTTGAACGTCGGCACGATCACGACGCTGTTGGCGACGTAGAAATTCGCGTAGCTCGCCGGCAATCGCTCGCCATCCATCATCACCGGCCGGGGGAAGGGAAGCTTGACCACCTCGAGCCTGCCCGCGTGGCTCTTCGCGGCCAGGGTCAGTCGCCGCAGGTTGTCCTGCGACCGCGCGAAGTTCGCATCGGCCGGGTCGTCCTCGCAGGCGAGCAGGATCGTGTGCGCGTCGACGAACCGGGCGACGTCATCGATATGGCCGTGGGTGTCGTCGCCGACCGCGCCCTCGCCGAGCCAGATCGTGCGCTGCACCCCGAGATATCGCGAGAAAGCAGACTCGTATCCCGCGCGGTCGAGCCCCGGGTTCCGGACCTGCACGCTCGAGAGGAGCCACTCTTCCGTCACCAACATCGTGCCCGCGCCATCGGTCTCGATCCCGCCCCCCTCGAGCACCAGCGGCTGCCCATTGTCCGGTCGCACGGCGTCGAGCGATGGCACTCCGCTCAGCCGCGCCACCTCCCGCGCCACATGCCTATCGAGCGTGTAGTTGTCGTACTTGGCCCACGCGGTGAACGACCACGCGACCCAATGCGGCGCGCCACCGGCATCGAACACTCCGGTCGGGCCGGAATCGCGCACCCACACACGGTCGGTCGGCACCAGATGAAGGCGCACGCGGGCGAGATCGATGCCATGAGCGCGCAGATGCCGGGTCGCGTCCTCGCGCGCCTCCGCGTCGTGGCAGAGGATCTCCACCGGCTCCGAGCGATGGAGGGCGCGCACGATCTCCGTGTACACCCACGGGATCGACTCGAACTTGCCCGGCCAGTCGGGCTCGTGATGCGGCCAGGCGATCCACGTTGCCGCGTGCGGCTCCCACTCGGCCGGCATCCGCACGGAGGCCGAGCCGCGCGTCATCCGAGGTAGCGCGTGAGAATCGGGGCGTAGGCGTCGATCCGCCGGTCCCGAAAGAAAGGCCAGTTGCGCCGGGTGTGCTCGATGAGCGCGGCGTCGCAGCGCGCGACCAGGATCGCCGGATCGGTGCCTGCTTCGGCGATCATCCGCCCGAAGGGGTCGCAGATGAAAGAGTGGCCGAAGAACTCGAGGCCGTCCGTGCCCGGCTCCGGCTCGAAGCCGACGCGATTCACGGCCGCCACGTAGACACCATTCGCGATCGCGTGCGCGCGCTGGATCGTGCGCCATGCATCCGCCTGAGCGGCCCCCCACTCCGCTTTCTCCTTCGGATGCCATCCGATCGCCGTCGGGTAGATCAATACCTGGGCGCCCATCAGGCTCGTTATGCGGGCCGCCTCGGGATACCACTGGTCCCAGCAGATGAGCACCCCGATCGTCGCAAACCGAGTCTCGAAGACGCGGAACCCCGACGGCGGTCGTGCCTCGTCGTGCTGATAGATCTCCCCCGGCGTGAAGTAGTATTTCTCGTGATAGAGTGGGTCGTCGGGGATGTGCATCTTCCGATAGACACCGAGTAGGGCACCCCCAGCATCGACCACCGCCGCCGAGTTGTGATAGACTCCCGGGCCGCGCCGCTCGAAGATCGGCACCACGATGACGACGCCCAACTCCGACGCCAGCTTCTGCATCCGCTCGACCGTCGGCCCCGGAATCGGCTCCGCGAGGTCGAAGCGCTCGGCGTCCGTCACCTTGCAGAAGTACGGGGCGTTGAAGAGCTCCTGCAGGGAGACGATCTGCGCGCCGCGGCCGGCCGCCTGACGAATCGCTTCCTCGGCGGCGGCGACGGTCGTGGCGGCGGAGCCGCCGACCGCCTGCTGGATCAATCCGATCGTGAACTCGGACACGCGTCGGGTGGTCGAGGGGAAAGGGAGCGGTGTGCGGATGTGTCGGCGGCGCGGATCGCCTACAACGCTACGAGCACTCGGGTCGGGCCGCTACCACGACACGCTCACTTGCCGGGACCCGCCGGCAGTCGCGGTGCGCGAGGACGCCACGCGCCCGCCCGCCGCGGTCTTATCGGTCAACTGCCGAGCACGCGCTTCTTCACACTCTCCGTGATCTTGGCGATCGACCCGCCGGGGGTCTTGGGCGGCCACATCGTCGCGTCGGGGGCGCCGCAGATCCCTATCATCACATCCATCACGTTGGTGAACGTGAGGTCGGTCCGGAGGAGCACCTTTGCGGCGTCGAGCGCCGGGTGGGAGTCGTGTGCGGCGAGGTCGCGAGCCGGGTCGCGACCGGCACGCCGGATCGCTCCCCACGTCTCCCGATCGACGATGGCGCCGGCGGCGTCGGTGGCACCATCGCGGCCATCGGTGCCGCAGGCGAGGAGGGTCGTCGTGCGCGCGCTCTTCGCCTGCGCGAGTTCGGCGGCGGCGGCCAGTGCCAGCTCTTGACAGCGGCCGCCGCTCCCCGGTTCGGCGCCGAGGGTGACCGTCGTCTCTCCCCCCCATATGAGGCAGGTTCGTCCCGCCCGTCCGGTCAGTGGCGGGCTAGTTGGGGCACAATAGCTTAGGAGCGCCGTAGCAAGCCGTTTGCCGACTTCGGCTGCCTCGCCCGCCAGACTGCTTCCGAGGATGCGGGGCTCGTAACCGAAGTCGCGGGCGCGCGCGGCAGCGGCTTCCAGCGCAATGCGGTTGCTGGCAACGATCTTTCGCTCGACGTTCGCGAATGTATCGTCGCCGGCCTTTGGCGTCTCCGCTTCCGGATGATGCTCGACGCGGTGCAGATAGTTGCGCGCCGCCATGGGCAAGCGATTCCAGAGGTGCGCGCCTTCCAGGATCTGGATCAACTCGGTGGCGGTGCAGGGATCGGGAACGCAGGGACCGGATCCGATCGCCGCGACATCGTCGCCGATGACGTCCGAGATGATGTAGTTGCGAACGCGAGCGGGAGCGACGGCGAGAGCGAGCCGGCCGGCGCCCCATCGCGTGAACCGCTTGCGCACGAGGTTCATCATTCCGATGTCGAGGCCGGAGCCCAGGAGCATTTCGAAGAGCTGCGTCAGCTCCTCGGGCCGGAGTGTCCCCTCCGGCGCGCCCATGAGACTCGTCGCGCCCCCCGAGAGGAGCACCCAGACCTCGTCGTTCGGCTGCACCTGCTGCGCCACCTCCTCCACCATTCGTGCGGCGAAGAAGGACTGCTCGCCCGGGATCGGATGGTCGCCGGCCACGGGGAGGAGCTTCTCGTGCGGCGCCGGGATCTGTCGCGGCGACACCACCACGCCGCCGGCGGGCGCGCGGTGGTGCTTCGCCAGAAAGTCGACGGCGGCGATCGCCATCGGATTCGCTGCCTTCCCCACCGACACGATCCAGACCGGGCCCTTGAGCTCCTCGCGCGGCAGCTTCTCGAGCGCATGCCGGAGCGCCGGCCCCGGCGCGACCGCCTTGATCGCCGCCCAATACAGCTGGATCAACACGGTGCGCGCATCGAGCGGGCGGTCCGGGATGATCGCCCACGTCGGCTGGCTCGGAGTCTTCATCGGCGGGAAAGCTAACGACGGCAGAGCAGCGCGCGAAGTCGCTGTCGCCTGACCCATCACCCCAAGGGAGTGGCCATGCCCGGACGCAATTTTCTATTTGTCCCCGGTCCGACGAACACACCGGACCGCATCCTCCGCGCGATGCACCACGCGATGGAAGATCATCGCTCGTCGGCCTTTCCCAAGCTGCCACTCTCCATTCTGGCGGATCTCAAGAAAGTCTTCCGCACCGAGGCGGGTCAGCCTTTCGTCTTCCCGGCCACCGGCACCGGGATGTGGGAAGCATCGCTGGTGAACACCTGCTCGCCCGGCGATCGCCTGCTCGCCTCCCGCTACGGCCAGTTCAGCCACCTCTTCATCGACTGCGCTCAACGACTCGGCCTCAAAGTCGACATCATCGACATCGACTGGGGCGAGGGCGCGTCTCCCGAGAAAATCGCCGACGCGCTCAGGAAGGACACGAATCACGAGATCAAGGGCGTCCTCGTGGTGCATAACGAGACGGCCACCGGAGTGACGAGCGATGTCGCCGCCGTGCGGAAGGCGATCGATGGCGCGAAGCACCCGGCGCTCCTCTACGTCGACGGCGTCAGCTCGATCGGCAGTCTCGACTTCCGGATGGATGAGTGGGGGGTCGACCTCGCCATCACCGGGTCGCAGAAGGGATTCATGCTCCCCGCCGGTCTCGGGATCCTCTGCGCGAGCCAGAAGGCACTGGCCCGGCGCTCGACCGCCAAGTGCGCCCGCGTCTTCTTCGACTTCGACGACATGCTCAAGGCGAACGCGAGCGGCTACTTCCCCTACACCCCCGCCCTCACCCTGCTCTACGGGCTCCGCGAGTCGCTCGACATCCTTCTCGAGGAGGGGATGGAGAGCGTCTACGCCCGCCACCACCGGCTAGCCGAGGGGACGCGGGCGGCGGTCAAGGCCTGGGGGCTCTCTCTCTGCGCCAAGGACCCGAAGTGGCAGTCGGACACGGTCAGCGCGATCATGGTGCCCGAGGGGATCAATGGCGCCGACGTCATCGACGTCGCCTTCCGTCGCTACAATCTCGCGTTAGGCGCCGGGCTCGCCCGGATGGCCGGGAAGCTCTTCCGCATCGGGCACCTCGGCGATCTCAACGAGCTGATGCTCTTGGGCGCGATCGCCGGGGCCGAGATGGCCATGGCCGATGTCGGGGTGAAGGTCGCGGCCGGGAGTGGCGTGGCGGCGGCCGAGGAGTATTGGCGCCGCACCGCGCCGCCGCTGCAGAAGCTCGCCGCAGCGCCGCGCTCCCCCGACGCGCAGGCGCCGACACCCGAGACGCGCGCCCCGGCCCGGGCTGCTACCGCCGCCCGATGAGCCACACCCGGGTCGAGCACGCTCGGCAGCGGCTCCACCGGAGCGAGCTGGCGGTCCCGGGCTCGCGCCCGGAGCTCTTCGCCAAGGCGAAGGACGGCCCGGCGGACTACGTCTTCCTCGACCTCGAGGACGCGGTCGCCCCCGCCGACAAGGAGCAGGCGCGGCGGAACGTGATCGCAGGGCTCCGCGACCTCGACTTTCGCGCGACGGGAAAGACCGTGTCGGTGCGCATCAATGGGATCGACACGCACTACATGTACCGCGACGTGGTGGACGTGGTCGAGCAGGCAGGAGATCGGCTCGACACGGTGCTCATCCCGAAGGTGGGCGTGGCCGCCGATGTCTACATGGTGGACGCGATGCTGACGCAGATCGAGGAGGCGCGCGGATTCCGCAACCGGATCGGGATCGAGGTGCTCATCGAGACCGCGCTCGGAATGTCGAATGTCGACTCGATCGCCCAGTCGAGCCGGCGACTCGAGGCGATGCACTTCGGTGTCGCCGACTACGCGGCGAGCGTGCACGCCCGCACGACGAGCATCGGCGGTCTCAACCCGGACTATCCGGGCGATCAATGGCACTACGGCATCGCGCGCATGGTCGTCGCCTGCCGGGCCTACGGCCTCCGGCCGATCGACGGCCCGTTCGGCGACTTCAACGATCCGCGCGGCTACACGGCGGCGGCGAAGAGAGCCGCCGCGTTAGGCTGCGAAGGGAAGTGGGCGATCCACCCCACCCAGATATCCATAGCCAACGAGATCTTCACCCCGTCTCCGGAAGAGATCCTTCGCGCGCAGCGCATCCTGAGCGCGATCGGCGAGGCGGAGGCGCAGGGACGCGGCGCGGCGCAGCTCGACGGCAAGATGATCGATGCTGCGTCGGCGCGCATGGCGCAGAACGTCGTCGACATGGCGGAAGCCATCCAGCGGGGAGGCCACTGAGGGGTCCATGGACATCCACGAATATCAGGCCAAGGAGCTGCTGGCCGGCTTCGGCGTCTCGGTGCCGCGCGGCGGCGTAGCGTACACGGCGGAGCAGGCGGTCTATCGGGCCGAGGAGATCGGCGGCTCGCAATGGGTCGTGAAGGCGCAGATCCACTCCGGCGCCCGCGGAAAGGCGGGCGGCATCAAGGTCTGCTCCACCGAGCACGAAGTTCGTGAGGCGGCAGGGGAGCTGCTCGGAAAGAAGCTCGTCACCCACCAGACCGGCCCCGCGGGGAAGATCGTCCACCGGCTCTATGTGGAGGCGGCGGTGCCGATCGTTCGCGAACTGTACATCGGCCTCGTGCTCGATAGGCGAGCGGAGCGAGTGTGCGTGGTGGCGGCGCCTGAAGGTGGGATGGAGATCGAGGAGATCGCGCGTCGCGCGCCGGACACGATTCTGCGCGAGATCGTCGAGCCGGCGGTCGGGATGCAGCCCTTCCAGGCGCGCGAATTGGCCTTCGGGCTCGGCCTCGACGCCTCGCAGGTGAATCAGGCGGTCAAGTGCATCCTCGGCGCCTACCGGGCCTTCCGCGACCTCGACGCTACCATGGTAGAGATCAACCCGCTCGCCGTCACTAAGACGGGGCAGGTGCTGGCCCTCGACGCGAAGATGACCTTCGACGACAACGCCCTCTTCCGCCGGCCGAGCGTGAACGAGCTGCGCGACTACGCCGAGGAGGATCCGCGCGACGCCGAGGCGGCGAAGCACGGGCTCAACTACATCGCCCTCGATGGCTCGATCGGCTGCATCGTGAATGGCGCCGGCCTGGCGATGGCGACGATGGACATGATCAAGCATGCCGGGGGCGAGCCGGCCAACTTCCTCGACATCGGCGGCGGCGCGTCGCCGGAGCGGGTGGCGGCGGCTTTCCGGCTCGTCCTCTCCGATCCGCGGGTGCGCTGCGTGCTGGTGAACATCTTCGCCGGCATCAACCGCTGCGACTGGGTCGCCCAGGGAATCATCCAGGCGGCGATGGACGTCAAGGTGCCGGTGCCGATCGTCGTCAGGCTCGCGGGGACGAACGTCGAACTGGGGCGGAAGATCCTCCGCGAGAGCCGGCTCCGGATGATCGCCGCCGACAACCTCGCCGATGCGGCGCAGAAGTCGGTCGACGCGCTCAGCGGCTCGACCTCGGGCTCCCTCCTGGCGGAGATGGAGGTGGTGTCATGAGCATCCTCATCGACGGCGCCACGCCGATCATCTACCAGGGGTTCACCGGCGACAAAGGCACCTTCCACGCCAAGGAGTCGATCGCCTACGGCTCGAACCTCGTGGGCGGCGTCACCCCTGGAAAGGGAGGGACGACGCACCTGGGACTCCCCGTCTTCAACACGGTGAAGGAGGCGGTGCGGGCGACCGGCGCCACGGCGAGCGGAATCTTCGTGCCGGCGCCCTTTTGCGCCGACGCGATCATGGAAGCGGCCGACGCCGGGATCCGGCTCATCGTCTGCATCACCGACGGCATCCCGGCGCAGGACATGATGCGGGTGAAGCGCTACATGCGCCGCTATCCGCGCGAGCGGAAGCCCACTCTCATCGGCCCGAACTGCGCCGGCGTGATCAGCCCGGGGAAGTCGATGATCGGAATCATGCCCGGGCACATCTACACCGCCGGCAGGGTGGGCGTCGTGACCCGCTCCGGGACGCTCGGCTACGAGGCCGCATCGCAGATGTCGGCGTTAGGCATCGGGGTGAGCACGAGCGTGGGGATCGGCGGCGATCCGATCAACGGCAGCTCCTTCGTCGACATGCTGCAGCGCTTCGAGCAGGACGAGGACACCGATGCGGTGATGATGATCGGGGAGATCGGCGGCCCACAGGAGGCTGAGGCATCGGTGTACGTCCGGGACCACATGAGCAAACCGGTGGTGGGGTACGTCGCCGGCCTGAGCGCGCCGCGCGGGAAGCGGATGGGACATGCCGGCGCGATCATCTCGGCCTTCGGCGACAGCGCCGCCGAGAAAGCGGAGATCATGCGGAACTCCGGCCTCGTCGTGGCGCCGAGTCCCGCCGAGCTCGGATCGGCGATGCGGCGGGCGATCACCAAGCGGCCGGCGCGAACGGTGGTGGTGTAACATGGCCGCCAAACCGCGGGTCATCGTGACCCGGCGGCTGCCGCCGCCGGTCGAGAAGCGGGCGACGGAGCTCTTCGACGCCACCCTCAACAGCACCGACACCCCGCTCGACAACGACGGACTCCTGAAGGCGATGGCGGCTGCCGACGGACTGCTGCCCACCGTCACCGACAAGGTGACCGCGGCCGTGTTGGGTGCGAACCCCAGACGCGTGCGCATCGTCTCGAACTTCGGGGTCGGATTCAACAACATCGACATCGTCGCCGCGAAGGCGAACGGCATCGTCGTCACCAACACCCCCGACGTGCTCACCGACGACACCGCCGACATCGCGATCACGCTCATGCTGAGCGTCGCTCGGCGCGCCGGAGAGGGGGAGCGGCTGGTGCGGGCGAAGGAGTGGAAAGGGTGGGCGCCGACGCACATGCTCGGCACCAAGGTGAGCGGGAAGACGCTGGGTCTCATCGGCATCGGGCGGATCGGGAAGGCGGTGGCGAAGCGCGCGCACCACGGCTTCGGGATGCGGGTGATCTACCACGACCCGTTCCCGCTCAAGGAGGCCGACGAGAAGGCGCTCGGCGCGGAGAAGCGCGACTCGATCGAGGCGGTGCTCGCCGAGGCCGACTTCGTCTCGCTCCACTGTCCGGCGACGCCGGAGACGAAGCATCTCATGAACTCCGATCGCCTCGCGCGGATGAAGAAGTCGGCTTTCCTCATCAACACTGCCCGCGGGGATGTGGTGGACGAGGAGGCGCTCGTCGGCGCCCTGACACGGAATGTGATCGCCGGCGCCGGGCTCGACGTCTACGAGCGCGAGCCGGTGGTGGCGCCGCAGCTTCTCACGATGGACAACGTCGTCCTCCTTCCGCACCTCGGGAGCGCGACGGATGAGACGCGCGTGGCGATGGGGATGCGGGCCATCGACAATCTCGCGGCCTTCTTCGGAGGCGGCGCTCCGCGCGACCGCGTGGCGTAGTGGCGGCTCCTCCACGTCCGCAGTTCCGTGCGCCCCCTGCCGTTCCGGAGGGGGCGACGGCCATGGAGCTGCCGACGCCCGCCTCCGACGCCGAGGCGCTGCTCGCAACGCTGCTCCGAAGTGTGATCCGGCTACGCGCGCCTGACGCCGAAGGCGCGCTGGAGGGGGGACGCCTCGACCGGGGGGGGACGCCGGAGTCGATAGGCCGCTCGCTCCAGGCGCTCGGCATCTGGTGCCAGCTCCTGAGCATCGCTGAACTCCACGACGCGATGCGAGCCCGCCGGCGGGCGGAGGGGGAACAGGGTTTCGATCGGCTGACCGGAACCTTCGGCCACGTCATCCGCGATTGGCGCGAGAGCGGGGTGCCGGCGCAGGCGGTGGGGGAGCTGCTCCGCACCCTTCGGGTGAGCCCGACGATCACCGCCCACCCGACGGAGGCGAAGCGCGTCACCGTCCTCGAGCGGCACCGGGCGATCTACCGGCGGCTGGTCGATCTCGACAGCGCGCGCTGGACTCCTCGCGAGCGGGAGCTGCTGACGGAGGAGCTCCGGAACGAGATCGACATCCTCTGGCTCACCGGCGAGCTGAGACTCGAGCGTCCGACGGTGGCCCACGAGGTGGCCTGGGCGCTCCACTTCTTCGACCAGACGCTCTTCAATGCGGTCGGGGTTCTGCACGACGACATGGCCCGTGCCCTGGAGACGTACTACCCCGAGGCGCATCTCGAGCCACCGGTCTTCCTCGAGTTCGGCTGCTGGGTGGGGGGCGACCGGGACGGGAACCCCAACGTCACCAACGATGTCACTCGTCAGGCAGTGGCCGACTATCGGGGCGCCTGCCTCAGGCGGTACGCGCGACGGGTGGTGGAGCTGCAGCGAGGGCTCAGCATGTCGGGGCGCGCGCTCAGCGTGTCCCCCGCCTTCCGGACCGTACTCCTGCGGGCGCTGGAGGAGAGCGGGGATGGCGAGCGGATCGCGGCGCGGAATCCGGGGGAGGTCTTCCGCCAGTGGCTCTCCTGTATGGCGCGGCGACTCGCCGCCACGTCGGGCACGGGACCCGGCACTCCGTACGTGACGGCCGAGGATCTGATCGCCGACCTCCGGATGCTCGAGCGCGGGCTGGTAGAGTCGGGGTGCGAGGCGATTGCGCGGGCGACGGCGACGCCCCTCCGGCGGGAGGTCGAAGCGTTCCGGTTCTCTACGGTGCGACTCGATGTCCGCGAGCATGCGCGCCGGCTCAACGCCGCGGTGGCGGAGCTCAAGGCATCGTGGCCGGCCCCGGCGCCTGACGCCGAGAGCGATTGGCTGCGCGCGGCGCTCGCGACGCCGAGGCATCTCCGTCCGGCGCGTCCGACGCTCTCGACGGAGAGCGCTGAGGTGCTCGGGATGTTCGAGCTGGTGGCGTCGGTGCGAAAGGCAGGGGATCGAAAGACCTTCGGGAGCGCGATCATCTCGGGCACCGAATCGGCCGCCGACGTGCTCGGCGTCTACTTCCTCGCCCAGGAGGCAGGCCTCTTCGCCGACGACGCGGGGGTGGAGAGCTGCACTCTGCCGATCGTCCCGCTCTTCGAGACGCTCGAGGACCTGCGGCGAGCGCCGGCGATCATGCGCGAGCTCTTCGGGGTGCCGGTGGTGAAGCGCAGCATCCGATCGCAGGGGAATGTGCAGGAGGTGATGATCGGCTACTCTGACTCCAACAAGGATGGCGGCTTCCTGGCATCGAATTGGGAGCTGTACAAGGCGCAGCAGAAGCTCCACCGGGTCGCCGAAGATGCCGGGGTTCGGCTTTCCTTCTTCCATGGGCGCGGGGGCTCGGTGAGCCGCGGCGGCGCCCCGACGCGGCGCGCGATCGCCGCCCAGCCCCCGGACACGATCGGCGGACGGATGCGGATCACGGAGCAGGGGGAGGTGGTGTCGTTCAAGTTCGCCTATCGCGATGCGGCCATCTATCAGCTGGAGCTCTTGGCGGCGAGCGTGATGGAATACTCCCTGGTCGGCGAGGGGGGCGCGGCGCCTCCGGTGCCCGGATTCGAGGAGGCGATGGAGGCGCTGGCGGGGGCGTCCCACGCGGCGTATCGTGCCCTCGTTCAGCACCGCGATTTCCTGCCGTACTACCTGGCCGCGACGCCGGTGGAGGAGTTGGCGCTCCTCAACATCGGCTCGCGGCCGATGCGCCGGGGGGGCGCCGCGTCGGCAGGGCTCGCCGGTCTCAGGGCCATACCGTGGGTGTTCGCGTGGACACAGAACCGGCACCTCGTGCCTGGCTGGTACGGCGTCGGCAGCGCCCTCGGATCGTTCGTCTCGATCCGCGGCGTGCGCGGCGAGGCGATGCTGCGTCGGCTCTTCGCCGAGTCGCCGATCTTCCGGCTGATCATCGACGAAGCCGAGAAGACGCTCGCCCAGACCGATCTCGGCCTGGCGAGGGCTTACGCGGCGCTGGTGCCGGACGCGAACGCCCGCACGGCGATCTTCGCCCTGATCGAGGCGGAGCATCAGCGCACGGCGACGGAGATCCTCCGTGTGACCGGCGAGCGCGAGATCGCCGAGCGATTCCCGCAATTCCAGCGGCGACTCGTCAGGCGCCTGGGGCTCCTCGAGCGGGCGCACTACCAGCAGATCGAGCTCCTGCAGCGGGTGCGCCGGACGCCGGCGGGGAGCGAGGAGCGCGACCTGGTGCTCGCCGCGCTCCTTCTCTCGATCAACTGCATCGCCGCCGGGTTCGGAACCACGGGCTGAAGGCGCTGCGATGGCGCGCCGCGCGCGGAACAGTCAGCTTCCCGCGCCGGCGCCCGGTGGCGAGAAGGGGCGGATGACCGCCGTCATCGAGCGCGAGGGCGCGCCTCAGGGACGCGCCGTGCCCGCCCCTGAGGCCACGACGAACCCCATCCGCACCCGCGAGGAGTGGGAGCGCGCCCGGGGCGCCTGCGAGAAAGATCCCGGGCGATTCCATGGCGACATCGCCAAGCGCGAGCTCCACTGGTTCGTCCGGACGCTCGGTGTGAATGGGGCGTGGATCCGCTGGGACGATGGCGCTCGGCGCTGGACGGGATTCGACGCCGCCAACGGGCTCAGTGGCTCGGCCTCGCGCCCGGAGTCACACGAGCCCTGGGCGCGCGCCTTCGATGACGACGCAGCGCCATTCTACCGCTGGTTCGCGGGCGGCCTGACGAACGCCTGCTTCAACGAGGTCGATCGCCATGTGCTCGCCGGCTTCGGCGACGAGCCTGCCTTCGTCTTCGAGGGAGATCGCTGGGACCAATCGCTCGACAAGGGGCGCGGCGGTCCGGTGCGCTCGGAGGTCATCTCGCGGAAGCGACTCCTCGTCGAGGTGGCGAAGGCGGCGGTCACTCTGCGCGACCTCGGCCTCGTGGCCGGCGACCGGATCGCGCTCAACATGCCGAACATCCCCGAGCAGGCGTACTTCACCGAAGCGGCGAAGCGGCTCGGTGTCATCTACACCCCGGTCTTCGGCGGCTTCTCCGACAAGACGCTCTCCGACCGCATCCACGACGCCGGCGCCAGCGTGGTGATCACCGCCGATGGCGGCCACCGGAATGCGCAGGTGATCCCGTTCAAGGAGGCGTACACTGATCCGGCGCTCGATCGGTTCGTCCCTGTCGAGGCGGCGCTTGGCGCGGTGGGCGACCGGCTGGCGGCGCTCGGGGTGCCGCGTGGCGTTGCGGATACCATCGCAGGCGCGGCGCGCGAGGGAGTCCGCGGGGAGATCACCGTCGAGCGGAGTGACATCATGCGCGGCGTGGGGCGCGCGCTCGCCGATCTCGCCGCCCGGAGGCTTCTCGCCGTCGCGGACGCGAGTCGCATCCGCACGGGGCTCGCCCAGGCGCTGGTGAGCATGCCGCCGCGCGTGCGGGCGGTGGTCGTCGTCAGGCACACGGGGAGGAGCGACATCCTCTGGCGGCCGGAGCGAGACCGCTGGGCGCACGAGCTGGGCGCCAAGGCTCTGGCGACGATCCTCGCCAATGCGCGCGCGGCCGGAGTCGCCGTCGAGGGCGAGGAGGATCTCCTCGCCCTCGACGATCAGGAGCTGGTGCGCGCGGTGTGGGCGACGACCAGGCCGGAGCCGCTCGATGCCGACTTCCCGATGTTCATCATCTACACGTCCGGCTCGACGGGGAAGCCGAAGGGGGTGGTGCACGTCCACGGAGGCTACGTCTCCGGCATCGCCCACACGATGCGCGTGGCCTTCGATGCCCGGCCGGGCGACGTGATCTACACGATCGCCGATCCCGGCTGGATTACCGGGCAGAGCTACCTCTACTCGGCCCCCCTGGCGACGCGGGTGACGAGCGTGATGGCCGAGGGGGCGCCGGTCTTTCCGTCGTCAGGCCGATTCGCCTCGATCATCGAGCGGTACGGCGTGCGGATCCTCAAGGCGGGGGTGACCTTCCTCAAGACGGTGATGCAGGACCCGCAAAGCGTGGAGGATGTCCGCCAGTACGATCTGTCGACGCTCCGGGTGGCCACCTTCTGCGCCGAGCCGACCTCGCCGGCGGTGCAGGAGTTCGCGATGACGGTGGTGACTCCCTGGTACATCAACTCGTACTGGGCCACCGAGCATGGCGGGATCGTCTGGACGCATTTGTACGGGAACGGCGACTTCCCGCTCCGGCCGGACGGCCATTGCTATCCGCTGCCGTGGGTCTTCGGTGATGTGTGGCTCCCCGCCGCAGACGGGAGAGGGGGCGGTGCGCCGCGCCCGGCGATGGTCGGGGAGCGTGGCGAGGTCGTGGTGACTGCGGCCTATCCATACCTCTGCCGCACGATCTGGGGGGACGTCGAGCGCTTTCGGGTCGAGGGGTCGAGGGTGTCGCCGGAGTGGCGGGGAGACATCGAGCGCTTCACGACCACCTACTGGTCGCGCTGGGATGGCGTGCTCGCCTACACCCAGGGGGATGTCGCCGTCAAGCACCCCGATGGGGGGTTCTCCTTCCACGGCCGGAGCGACGACGTCATCAACGTCTCGGGGCACCGACTGGGGACCGAGGAGATCGAGGGAGCGATCCTTCGCGACACGCGTCTGACTCCGGATTCCCCGGTCGGGAACGTGATCGTGGTCGGCGCTCCACACCACCAGAAGGGTCTCACGCCCCTCGCCTTCGTCAAGACCACCGCCGGGCGCCGCCTGACGAGTGCCGACCGCGCGCGGCTGGAGGCGCTGGTGCGGGAGGAGAAAGGGGCGCTGGCGGTGCCGTCGGAGCTCATCGAGGTGGCGCAATTCCCGGAGACGCGGAGCGGAAAGTACGTCCGCCGGATGGTGCGCGCCCTGGTGGAGGGGGCTTCACTCGGCGACACGAGCACGCTCCGGAACCCCGAGTCGATCGAGGAGATCTCGACCGCGATCGCCCTCTGGCGCGATCGCCAGCGAGCGACCGAGGTGCAGCGCCTCTTCGAGACGTATCGCTACTTCCGGGTGCAGTACGACGAGGTGGCGCCCGGTGCCCGAGTGGCGACAGTGACGGTCACCAATCCGCCGGTGAACGCGCTCACCGAGCGGGCGCTCGACGAGTTGAACACGGTCGTGGACCACCTGGCGCGCCGCGACGATGTGCGGGCGGTGATCTTCACCGGCTCCGGCGGCTCGTCCTTCGTCGCGGGGGCCGATGTCAGGCAGCTCCTCGAGGAGCTCGACACCCTCGAGCAGGCGCTCCCTCTGCCGAACAACGCCCACCTCGCCTTCCAGAAGATCGAGCGGATGGAGAAGCCGTGCGTCGCCGCCATCAACGGCGTCGCGCTCGGCGGCGGCCTCGAGTTCGCTCTCGCCTGTCACTATCGGATCGCCGAGCCGACCGCGCGCTTCGGTCAGCCGGAGATCAGGCTCTCGATCATCCCCGGCTTCGGCGGCACGCAGCGGCTTCCGCGGCTCCTCGCCGCGCGCACGGGGACGATGGGTCTGTCGGCGGCGGTGGAGGCGATACTCGGAGGGCGAAGCATGGATGCGGCGACCGCGCTCCACACGGGCCTGGTGGACGAGGTGGTGGAGGGGAGCAGGGACGTGCTGACTCGAGCGGGCGCCCTGGCGCGCGAGCTGGCGTGGGAGAGCGCCGGCGATGGTGGCGCGTCCACTCTGGCTCGGGCGCACGCGCGGCGCCAGGCCGAGAATGCGGAGTGGGAACGGCCCGGCACCTTCCCGATCGATGACGTGATCGCCTCGCCGGACGTGGCGCGGCTCGTCAGGCAGGGGCGCGAGGCGGGGCGCGAGGGGGCAGTCTCGCGGGCCCTCGAGGCCATTCGGTACGGATGGACGCATGGGGTGGGGGCCGGTCTCAAGCGGGAGGCCGAGCTCTTCGCCACCGCGGTGATCGACCCGTCGCTCGGGAAGCGCGGCATCCGCGCCTTCCTGGAGAAGAGGAGCGCCCCCCTCCCCACGCGCTCCCGCGTCATCACGAGAGTGGAGGCCGCCGAGCTCGCGGCAGAGGGTGAGCTCCTGCCTGTGGGGTCGCCCTTCTACCCGGGAGTGACCCCGATCCCGCGCTGGCAGTGGGCGCAGGCGGTGGTGCGCGATGACGAGAGCGGCGAGCCGCTCTTCGGCGATCCGGCGACCGCCGAGCGAGAGGTCGTCGTGCCGGTCGTCCAACCTGGACCTAACGAGGCGCTGGTCTACGTGCTCGCCTCGGAGGTCAACGTCAACGATATCTGGGCGATCACCGGGATCCCGGTCTCCCCCTTCGACGCGCACGACGAGGACATCCACGTCACCGGTTCGGGGGCCGTCGGGCTGGTGGCGGCGATGGGGAGTGAGGCGCGAGCCGAGGGGAGGGTCGCGATCGGAGATCTGGTGGTCGTCTACTCGGGGCAGAGCGACCTGCTCTCTCCCCTCGCCGGTCTCGATCCTATGGTGGCCGAGCTACGCATCCAGGGGTACGAGACGCCGGACGGGAGCCACCAGCAGTTCGTCCTCGTTCAGGGGCCGCAGCTGACCGCTCCGCCCCGCGGCCTCGCCCTCGAGGCCGCCGGCTCCTACGTCCTCAACCTCGGCACCGTCGTGCGCGCACTCTTCACGACACTGGAAATCGCCCCGGGCAAGACGATGTTGGCGGAGGGAGCGGCGACGGGAACGGGGCTCGAGGCGCTCAAGGCCGCGACCCGGAATGGTGTGCGGGTGGTCGGGATGGTGTCGTCGGAAGAGCGTGCCGAGTTCGTCAGGCGCCAGGGGGCCGTTGGCGTCGTGCGAAGAACGGATGAACGCTTCCGGCACCTCTTCACCCTCGTCCCGGAGGGGACGGAGGAGATCGAGAAGTGGGAGCGCGCCGGGGCGCCGCTGGTGGAGGAGATGCGGCGGCAGATCGGCGGCCGGCTCGCCGACTACGTCGTCTCGCACGCCGGAGAGACGGCCTTTCCGAGGAGCTTCCAACTCCTCGAGACGGGCGGGACGCTCACCTTTTACGGCGCATCGTCAGGCTATCACTTCACCTTCGTCGGAAAGCCCGGCGAGACCTCAGCCGAGTGGATGCTTCGGCGGGCGCGGCTCAGGGCGGGCGAATCCGTCCTGCTCTACTATGGAGTCGGGTCCGATGCCGCGGGGCTCGTCGACCAGGCCGGCCTCCAGGCCGTGGAGGCGGCGCGCGCTGCCGGTGCGCGGATCGTCGTCGCGACGCTCACCGATGCGCAGAGGGAGTTCGTCGAGTCGCTCGGCTTCGGCGGCGCCGTGGCCGGAGTCGTCTCGCTCGAGGAGATCGGCCGGCGCCATGGGCCCGACTTCGACTGGCCGCGCACGATGCCGCCGCTCCCTGATGCGCGGCGAGATACCGCTGCCTTCCGTGAGGCCGTGCGGGCCTTCCAGGAGAGGACGGTCAAGCCTTTCGGCGCCCAGGTCGGCCGGCTGCTCCGGTCGGACCCCAATCCGCGCGGGCAGCCTGACCTCGTCTTCGAGCGCGCCGGTCATGACGCGCTCGCCATCTCGACTTCGCTGGTCAGGCCCTTCACCGGGCGCGTCGTGTACTGCGAGGAGATGCGCGGACGGCGGTACTCTTTCTACGCCCCGCAGGTCTGGATGCGGCAGCGCCGGATTCTCATGCCGACGGCGAGCATCCTCGGCACCCACCTCTCGAACGCCTATGAGGTGATTCGGATGAACGAGATGGTGGCCGCCGGGCTCCTCGAGGTCACCGAGCCGCTCATCGTGTCGTGGAAGGAGCTTCCCCAGGCGCACCAGGCGATGTGGGAGAACCGGCACGCGGGCGCGTCGTACGTCTGCAACCACGCCCTCCCCGCGCTCGGGCTCAAGAGCCGCGACGCGCTCTTCGAGGCGTGGGCCGCGCTGGGTGGCGGTAAGGGCGCCTAACGCTCCCGCCCGCGCGCCGCCGCCGGGATTTGCTTCTCGTACTCGACCGCGGCCGCCGTCCGATTGCTCACGCCCAGCTTCTGGAAGAGGTTCTGGGTGTGGAACTTGACGGTGCTCGGGCTCACGCCGAGCTGCTTCGCGATCGCCGAGTTCGAGAGGCCTGAGGCGAGGAGCGCCCAGACCTCGCGCTCCCGTTCGCTCAGCGCCTGCGGACCTGCGATCGCCTTGTCCGTCGGCGAGCGCATCCAGCGCCGCGCCGCCTGCGGGAAGACCAGCACGCCGGAATTCACCGCGCGGAGCGCATCGACCGTGCGCGCGGGAGCATCGGTCTTGAGGGCGATCCCGTCCGCCTGGTGCTCGAGGGCCGCGCGCATCGACTCGCCATCGCCGTAGGCCGTGAGCACCAAGACCTTCACCTGCAGGCGCTCGGCACGGAGGCGCTTGAGCACCTCGTAGCCATTCGTGCTGCCCAGCTCGAGATCGAGCACCACGACATCCGGGTGAAGCTGCTTCACCAGATCGACCACCTTGGTGCCATCGGTGGTCGTCCCCAGCACCTGCACATCCCGCTCGGCCTCCATCATCGCGCGGAGGCCCTCGAGCACCAATGGGTGATCGTCGACCAGGAGGACGCGGATCATCGGGCGATCTGCCTCACGCGAGTGGGAGGCGCACGGTCACGCACGTCCCCCCCGGCCCCGACTCGATGTCGAGCGTGCCGTTCATGATCTCCACCCGATCGCGCATCCCGCGCAGGCCGAAGTGTCCGCCTGAGACGCCGACATCGCTCTCCGTCTTCAAGACTCTCTTCACGTCGAATCCCTTTCCGAAGTCTCGCACTTCGAGCGAGAGATCGCCCTCCCGCAGGGCGAGAGTCACCCGGCTGCGCGTGCCGCCGCCGTGACGACTGGCGTTCGCGAGCGCCTCCTGAAGAATACGATAGAGCGCGATCTTGAGTGGGAGCGACACCTCGGGGAGCTCGTCAGTAGCCTCGAAGTCGACCGGGTGGCCGGTCATCTCCTCGTGCTGCACCACCAGCCCCTCGAGGATCGCGCCGATGGCGCGGCGCTCGAATTCCGGCGGTCGAAAGGCGCCGATGAAGTTCCTGATCTCGGTGAGCGCGCGCTGCAGCGACGCAGCGATCCTGCCGAGCATGATCGAGCCGTCGCCCACCTGCATCTCGGGTCGGAGGCGCAGGAGGTGGATTTGCGAGAGGGCGCCGAAGATGTCCTGCACCGGCCCGTCGTGGATGTCGAGGATGATCTGCTTGAGATCACGCTCGGCGGCGGTGAGGAGGCCGCGCGCCGCCGCCTGCGACGCGGTGCTCGCGCGGCTCTCGATGCTCGGCGCCGCGCGCTCCACCCGACGTTTTCGGGTCGAGCGCCGGCGCCGTCGTTCAGTCATTCGTGCCATGCGTGTCGGTGCCCGTCGTCTTGGCGACCGCCGAGGCGAGGTCGTCGTAGGCTTGACCCACTAGCTCGCGGAAGGGGTTGGCCCGATAGGTGATCTTGCCGTCGGGTCCGATCACGAAGAGAACACGGGCGTCCAGCTTGCCGTCGTTGACGCCGTAGGCCTTGCCGATCATCCCACCGACATCGCTCACGAAGAGGACCGGGAATCCGGAGTCGCGCGCCCACGACGCGAGCGTCGTGTCCGGATCGACGCTGATCGCCATGACGACAACGCTCTTACCGTTGTTGAAGAGCTTGGCGTACTGATCACGGTACGCCTCCATTTGAACCGTTCAGCCCTTGGTTCGCGCCTTGTAGAAGAAAGCGACGACGACCGTCTTCCCCTTGTAGTCGGCCAGCCTGACCGGGTCCTTGAGAACGCCGTAGCGAGTGGCGCCGACTCCGGTGAAGTCGGGGGCCGGCTGCCCGACGTCGGGCATGGTGCCTTGTGCCGCGGCGTTTGGAGCTAAAGCGATCGCGATCGAGGCGAGGAGCGCCAACCAGGGCGCCGGTCGCGCTGCGGGCGAACGGGACATGAGTGCTCCGATGGAGGTCGCGCGGAAGATGCCGGTCGGGGCGGGCAAAGGGGAGGGTGCGCGGGTTGGCGCGATCTGGGGTTCCGGAGCGACGCCGCACGCGGCATCCTGAGGCCGGCGTCTCGAGCACCACAGCGGATTTGCCGCCCTATGTGCCCCCTGGCGCCATCCGCGACTGAACGCTCGCGCGGCGAGCGGGAGGCACCCATGTGGGTCTACGTCTTGGCTTGGGCACTCGGAGCGTCGCTCGTCGTCGGGTTCGTCGCCGTCTCGCTCCGCGGGGGGATCAAGCCCTTCATTCCTGCAATCCTCGGCCTACTCGGACTTGTTCTTTTGGTCGTGAGCTGGGAGGCCGGAGTGCAGGCGCTTCCACACGGAGTGAGGATCGACACGGCGCCGACGCGACACGAGTGACGCTCGGTGGCGGCGAAGTGTGATGGCGCGCACCACTCGCGCCGGCGCCGTCCGTTTCCTCGGACCTTCCGAAGAACGCCATGACGCGTCACCGCGTCGGCGCCGAGGATCCGGCGGAGGCGCGCGCGAGCATCTGCTGCAATTTGGCGCATGGCGAAAGCGTGCGGCGTGATGCACAATAGGCACGACAAATGCTCAACGTGCTTGCTGCCCACGTTCGTCGACCAAACCAAGTGGAGGATATAGCGATGCTGTGGACGCTCGCTGCGGTGCTCTTCATTCTCTGGCTGCTGGGCTTCGGAATCTTCCACGTCGCCGGCGCGTTCATCCATCTCCTGCTGGTGGCGGCGGTGATCGTGATTCTGGTCAATCTGATCACCGGGCGCCGGCCGGTCATCTGAGCGTGGGTTCACCGCCCGCGCCCGACGCGGGCTGCGGGCTCAGGGGAACCGGAAGACGACCTTCACGGCGCCGCTCCCCGCCTTGTCCATCGCGGCGGCGAGTGCCTGACGATACTCCGCCAGTGCGAAGGTGTGAGTGACGAGCGGCCGCACGGGCGCCGTGCCGGCCGCGACCAGTCGCAGCGCCTCGCCGAACGCCGACCGGCGCGCCCCGCCATGGCCGTGCACTCCGTAGCAGAGGGAGCCGCGCACCGTCAGCTCCTTGAGCCAGAGCGGAGTCCAGTCGAGCCCCGCGAGCGTCGATGAATTCCCGAGGAGAGAGATCGTCCCGCCGGCACGGGTGACCCGCAGCGCGTCACCCATCGCCCGCGGGCCATCGATGCAGACGAAGGTGCGGTCGAAGCCGCCGACACCGACCGGCTTCCCTATGATCGGCTTAAGGAGACGCGCCTCTCCCGCCTCCGCCAGTGCCGGCGTGTAGTCACCCCGTGCCGAGACGCTCTTCTGGGCGCCGAGTCGCTCCGCCTGTTGGCGTTGGAAGTCGTGGCGGGCGAGCACCGTGATCGATGAGCGCGGGGCGACGGCGGCGAGCGCGGCCACCGTGACGAGCCCGATCGCGCCGGCGCCGATCACCAGCACGCGCTCGCCATCGGCGGGCAGATTCGATCGCACCGCGTGCACGGCGCAGGCGAGCGGCTCCACCAGGACCGCCTCCTCGTCGGCCATCGTGTCCGGCACGCGCTCGAGCTGCGATTCGTGGGCGACGAACTCCTCTCCCCAGCTCCCACCGACGCCGCGAGTCGTGCCGATCAGCATCCCGGGCGCGAGCGCGCCATCGGTGAAGTGGGCGCAGCGCGAGTGCTCGCCTGCGGCGCACGCCGGACAGACGGGATCGACGGCGCGTGGCTCGCAGCAGAGGAGGGGATTCACCACCACCCGGTCGCCTACTCTCACGCGGATCACGCTCTTCCCAGCCGCGATGACTGTGCCGACGTTCTCGTGGCCGAGGACGAAGGGGAAGGAGGAGAAGGGGGATGTCGAGGGGCTGGCCGAGAGCGTCACCACATTGAGATCGCTCCCGCAGATCCCACCCATCCGCGTCCGGATCCGCACCCAGCTGTCCGAGGGGAGACTAGGCTGCGCGATATCGGTGTACGTCGTGCATGCGTGCGAGCCGACATAGAGCGACGGCGAGACTCGCCCGGCGGCGAGGGTGAGGAGGTAGCGCGGAATCGGGGCCGCGAAGACGATCGCCTTCACGGCGGTGCTATCTCGAGGCGCCGGCCGCCGGCGAGCGATCGCCCGTCGGAGTGACGACGCGCAGCGCCTGTGGGACGCAGGAGATCTCGAGGCGCGCGCTCGAGGCGCGGCGGTACTCACCGTCGGTCTCGTACGCCGGGGGCGAGTCGAACTCGACGACGAACTTCTGCGCCTGTTCGGCGATCACATTCGGGTGGCCGATGTGCGTCCCCTTCTGCACCGCGGCCAGGAGCTTCATCCGCTGGAGCGGCGATGAGTCGATGAATCCGATCGCATCGAGCTTTCCGTCGGTGAGGCTCGCATTCGGCGCGATGCGAAAGACGCCACCGAAGTTGGTGGCGTTGGCGATGATGAGCATGAGATGCAGTCGCTTGGCCACCACGCCCGCGCCCGAATTCACCGCGCACTGGAAGCCGGGGTAGCTGAAGAGCTGCTTGACCGCGGAGTAGAGGTAGACGAGGTCCCCCTTCAGCCAATTGATCGACTCGACATCCTCGATGACGGCGATGTCGAAGCCGAACCCGCTCACATTCACGAAGTAGTACTGCTCGACCCGCCCGACATCGATCAGCGTCGCCGGCCCCTCGACGGCGAGCTTGGCCATCGTCGGGAAGTCGGAGGCGGGGACGCCGAGCGTCTTGGCGAAATCGTTCCCGGTGCCGGTGGCGACGCAGGCGAGGCGCGCCTGCGATCCGGCCGAGAGAATGGCGTTGGCGACGTTGCTCCATGTGCCGTCGCCGCCGCAGGCGACGAGGGTGGTGGCTCCTTCCTGAAGCGCACGGTCGGCTTGCCTGCGCTCATCTCCCCGCGCGGTGCTTTCTCGGAAGTCCGAGACGCCGACCTTCGAGAAGGCGTCTCGAATCGCTGCTGCCGCCTTCGCTCCCCGCCCCCTGCCGGAGGCGGGGTTGATGATGACGGCAACCCGTTCGGTCATCGTCTGGCGTAAGATGCCAGCGTCTTCAACGGGTGGAAGGTCTGAAGGCCGTTCTTCATCCAGAGCTCGCGGAATGGCGTGAAGTCCACGTCCCAATCCGTGAGCAGATCGGTCATTGCCTGCGAGTAGATCGTGATGCCGCCGCGCTCCTCCTCGTTCTCGCTGAACTGGCCTTCCATGACGATCGTGGAGGTGTAGGCCCCCTCCTCGTCGTTCATGAACGCCTGATAGCGGTGCGAGGCCTCCGACCACTCGTGCTCGGTGATCGTCATGTCGACGACCGAGGCGCCGCGATCGGTGGCGTGAATCGTCAGGTGCCCGTCTCCACGCTCCCAGCCGATCTTGATGTCCTGCATGTAGTGCGGGAGGTGCCACCGCTCGATCGCGTGCTCACGCGACTCGCGCGTGGTGGTGGCCAGGCGGAAGGGATAGAAGGCCGATCGGGGCATCGGCTGCCCGGGCTCGAGCCGCGGCGAGACGAGGATCGAGAGGATCAGCTCGCCGTAGTCGCCGACCGGGGAATCGTGGAAATCGAACGCCATCACCGAGAGCACGCTCGAACCGTGATGCGGCTCGATCGGCTGCAGATCGGGCGGGAGAATGGCGCGTGCGTTCTCCGTCGGGAACTCGAAGAAGCCGGCGATCGCATCCCGGAAGTGGTACTGCACCAGGCCTTCGTTCTTGCCGCTCATACGAGGATCCCCTCTTCACGGAGTATGCGGACGAGGATCGATACGGCCTCGTCGAGTTGGTCGTGGGTATGCGTGGAGGATATCGAGATACGGAAACGCGAGCGATGCTTGGCGACCGCCGGATACACGATCGGCTGGAGATAGAGACCGGACCGTTGCAGGCGGTGCGCAATGCGGAAGATCTTGGGGTCGTTCCGGACCATTACCGGGATCACCTGCGACGTCGACTCTCCGGTGTCCACACCGTACTCGGTGAGCTTGCTGCGCATGTAGGCGACGTTGTCCCAGAGGCGCTTCCTGAGCTGCGGCTCCCGCTGGACGATGCGGAGCGACTCCTGCACGCCGCCGGCAACCGCGGGGGAGAGCGCGCAAGAGAAAAACCGGGCGCGGGCGAAGCCGTGCAAGTAGTTCCAGAGTATCTGCGGGCCGGCGATGTAGCCGCCCATCCCGCCGAGAGCCTTGGAGAAGGTCCCGATGTGGATGTCGACCTCATCCTCGAGGCCGAAGTACTCGGCTACGCCGCGACCATTCTCTCCGTACACGAAGCCGGAGTGCGCCTCGTCGAGCGCGAGGCGGGCGCCGTACTTCTTCGCCACCGCGAGAATCTCCGGCAGCTTGCAGACGTCGCCATCCATCGAGTAGACGCCTTCGACGACGACGAGCTTCTTCCCCGTCACCCCCTTGAGCTTCTTCTCGAGATCCTCGGCCTTGTTGTGCTTGAAGAAGCGCACGTTGGCCTTGGAGAGGATCGCGCCGTCGACGATGCTCGCGTGCGCGTATTGATCGGTGATCACGAGGTCGCCGGGACGCATCAAACCCGAGATGAGCCCGACGTTCGTGCTGTAACCGGTGGGGAAGACCATCGCCGCTTCCTTCTTCTTGAAGGCGGCGAGCTCCTTCTCCAACTCGAGATGGAGATCCATCGTCCCGCTCAGGATCGGCGATCCGGCGGCACCGAGCCCGTACTGATCGAGGGCGCGCTTCGCGGCCGCGATGACTTCCGGGCGATACGACAAGCCGAGATAATTGTACGAGGAAAGATTCAGCAGCTTCAGGTGCTGCTTCTCGAGCTGCTCCTCGATCTCGACGCGCGGCTGTGCGCGCGTCGACATCGGCTGGGCGAGCAGATAGTAGCCGTTCGGGCGAGCGCGGTTGTACCACCACTCGCTGTACGGCTCGAGGATCGCGAACGGGTCGTCGCTCGAGAAGTAGTAGAAGCTGGTATAGTCGTAGTCAGCGCCGCTCAGGCCGATCTCAGGCTCGACTCGTGTCTCCATCGGTTACCTCCACGTGATTGCCGACAGCTCGATGCCGTCCGTAGCAACTGGATCCGGATCGACGGTGTTCGCGCGTGCGATCTCCGCGGTGCGCGGCACCATCTTCCTGCTCGCGTACGGCCTCTTCACTGTGCTCATCTTCGATCTCGGCACGCGCCTGGCGGTCTGGCCGGCCGTCCATCTCTTCCCCAATCGCCGACGTCGGATCATTGGCGGCTGGTTCTACTTCCTCGGCAACGCCACGCTGGCGATGGCCCGCGCCATCGTCGGTGTCCGCGTCGTGAGGCGCGGTCGTCTCCCCGCGGAGAGCTGCGTGGTGGTGATGAACCACCAGTCGCTCCTCGACGTCCCGCTCGCCGCCTCATCCGTGCGCGGCACGCAGATCGTCATCCCCACCCGCGACCGCTACCGCCGGTGGATACCCGGCGTCTCGCCGATCGGCCGGTTGTCCGGCTTCCCCTATCTGTCACAGCGCGCACAGGCGTCGCGCGCTGAAATCTCGTCACTCACCAAGGCAGCCGAAGACTGCGAGCGGGGAGAAACGACTCTCGTCATCTACCCCGAAGGTCACCGCACCCGCGACGGCCAAGTCGAACCCTTCATGAAGAATGGGCTTCGTCTGATCTTGAAGCGCACAACCCGTCCTGTCTACCTGCTCGTCTCCGACAACATGTGGCGCTCTCGGACCCTGAGCGACATGGTCGTTCGATTCGCCGGAACCACCATCCCGCTCGTCGCCGTCGGTCCGATCGCACGCCCTGAGGGCCAATCACTCGATGAATTCATCGATCAGCTGCACGCGCGACTGATCGACGCCCTCGCCGAGATTCGTCAACCCCCACTCGACCTCCCGGCCGGTGTTGCCTAGCCGGTTACTTCTGTCCGACCCGGCCCTGCGCCACGAACTCGCTGCGGGGCTGGAGGATCCCCCGACTCCCGATGCCTCCGCCCTCGCTGCAACGCTTGCTCGGTGGTTCGGCCCCTCGACCCTCGCTGTTCTCCATTACGGCTCGCATGCCCAGCGCGCCGATCCCCGTCCCGAAAGCGCCTACGACTTCTTCGTCATCGTTGACAGCTACCGGAAGGCATATGGTAGTCTGGCGACCACCGTCGGTACCTCGTACCGGCCGCGGGTCGCCACCCTCCTCAGCCACGTCCTGCCGCCGAACGTCATCGCGGTGAAGGGCCCTGAGGGGGCGCCCACGCCGCTCGCCAAGTGCGCCGTACTCTCTCTCCGCCACCTCCGACGAGCCTGCTCGAGCCGGCCCGACGACCACTTCGTTGCCGGCAGACTCTTCCAATACGTACAACTGGCCTGGTTCCGCGATGCGCAGAGCTGGGAAGCCACGAGGGACGCGGTGATCGATGTCCGCGCCCGATCATTCGACTGGGGTCGCGCCTTTCTCCCCGAGCGATTCGATGCGGAGACGTACTATCGAACACTGCTCGAGGTCTCTTACAGCGCCGAGATCCGCCCGGAGCAGGGGGAGCGTCTGGACGCCATAGCGAGCGTCGGACGCGACACAGTGCTCCGCGGCTATGCCTTGCTGTTACAACAGCTTGCGACGCTAAAGCTACTCGTTTCAGACGGGAAAGTCTACCGTCTAGCCGAGTCACCCGGATGGTGGTTACAGACCCGAGTTCGCCTCTATTTCGAGCGAAGCAAGCTTCGTGCAACAGCCCGGTGGTCGAAGTACGTGGCCCTCTACGATGATTGGCTCGACTACGTGCTGGAGAAGATCAGCCGGCGAAGCGGCGTTACACTCGAGTTGACCCCTCGCGAGCGCCGTCACCCCCTGATCTTCCTCTGGCCGAAGGCCTTCCGCTACCTTCGCTCCCGCCCCCAGCGAGACCGATAATCAAATGAATCCGACCACTCGCGGAGCGCTCCTCCTCACCCTCGTAGCGCTCGCCACCATGCCGGTCTACGCCTTCGTGAAGGGGCGCCGGCCAGTCGACGCCGACGTCGCGCGGCGACCGACGACCATCCTCCTCGGAACCTGGATCCGGGATTGGCTGATGTGGCTGATCACGCCGATCGAGCAGGCGCTTGTGCGTGGGGGTGTCTCGCCCGACGCGCTCAACTACATCGGCGGGGTGTTGGGGCTCTTCGCCGGGATCGCGTACGGGAGGAGTCTTCTGGCCGTTGGCGGATGGCTCATCCTCTTGGGAGGGCTGGCCGACATTCTCGATGGCCGGGTTGCTCGCGCGCGCGGGATCGCCTCCAACTACGGCGAGTTCCTCGATTCGATGCTCGACCGCTTCGCCGAGATGTTTGCCTTCATGGGACTGGCCGTCTACTTCCGCCCGTCGCGCTGGGAGATGCTCGCCACGGTGCTCGCCCTCGGCGGGTCGATGATGGTGAGCTACGCGCGGGCGAAGGGGGAGGGAGTCGGCGTCGACTGCCGCGGCGGGATCATGCAGCGCGCCGAGCGGCTGGTTCTTCTGGCACTCGCCTCACTCCTGGACGATCCACTGACCCACACCTTCGGCTGGTCACCCGGGAGCGTTCTCTTGGTGGCGATATTCGCGATCGGCGTGGGCTCGGTGGGGACGGCGGTCTATCGGACGTTCTACATCGCCCGCGAGCTGAGAAAGAAGGAGGCGCTCGGCGTCCCGCAGAAGTTCGGCCACTAGCGAGCGGTCCCCTCGCGGCGCAGGACGCGTTCAAGCGCTACTTGTAAACCCAGTCCGTCTGGACGGGATTGAGTTTGCTATGAAAGCTCAGTTGCTGCTTGACGGCATTCGGCGAGGCCTGAAGCGAGGTGTCGATCCGGCAGTGGGTGCCCACAGCGATGCTCGCAGCGAAACCCTTAGCCACATCACAAGCCACCCGCCTCTGTTGAGTGGTCATAGAGTGGGTGAGTCAGTAAGGGTGTTTCTACACGTTGCGACGCTCGAATTGTCTACTTGAGGAGCTGCCTCAGCACGTACTGAAGGATGCCCCCGTGCCGGAAGTAGGTCGCCTCCTCCGGCGTGTCGATGCGCGAGCGGACCTTGAACTCCTTGCTCTTCCCGTCGGCGCCTGTGGCGCGAACAGTGAGTTGAGCGCGAGCGGCGGTGCGATCGTCGAGGCCCGCGATGTCGAATCGCTCGAAGCCGGTGAGCCCGAGGGTCTGTCGCGTCTGGCTGGCTGCGAACTCGAGCGGGATGACCCCCATCCCGATCAGGTTCGAGCGATGGATCCGCTCGAACGACTCGGCGATCACCGCGCGAACGCCGAGCAGACGCGTCCCCTTCGCTGCCCAGTCGCGTGAGGAGCCTGTGCCGTATTCCTTCCCCGCGATGACGAGGAGCGGAGTGCGGGCGCGCTGATACTCGATTGCCGCGTCGTAGATCGTCACCGCCTTGGCGTTAGGCGCAGTGGTCGTCCAGCCCCCCTCGGTCCCCGGCGCCAGCTCGTTGCGGAGCCGGATGTTGGCGAAGGTGCCGCGGATCATGACCTCGTCGTGGCCGCGCCGGGCGCCGTAGGAGTTGAAATCGGACGGCTGCACGCCGTGGGCGATGAGCCACTGTCCGGCGGGGCTCGTCTTGGGAATCGAGCCGGCCGGGGAGATGTGGTCGGTGGTGATCGAGTCGCCGAGCATCGCGAGCACGCGCGCGCCAGTGAGCGTGGGGACACCCGGGGGCTCCAGGGTCATGCCGTCGAAGAAGGGCGGGTTTTTCACGTACGTTGACTTCGGGTCCCACGAGTATCGGTCCCCTTCGGGAACGGCGATCGCCTTCCACCGCTCATCCCCCTCGAAGACGTTCGCGTACTGTGAGCGGAACATCTCGCTCTTCACTGAACTGGCGATCGTGTCGGCGATCTCCTTGGGCGAAGGCCAGATGTCGCGCAGGAAGACCGGGCCGCTCGTCCCGATGCCGAGCGGCTCCGTCTCCAGGTCGATGTCCATCCGTCCGGCGAGCGCGTAGGCGACGACGAGCGGTGGGGAAGCGAGATAATTGAACCGAGTGAGCGGGTTCACCCGCCCCTCGAAGTTCCTATTTCCCGAGAGCACGGCGGCGGCGACGAGCTTCTTCTCCTCGATCGCCTCGGCGATCGGCTCGGGGAGCGGGCCCGAGTTTCCGATGCACGTGGTGCAGCCGTATCCGGCGAGGAAGAAACCGAGCGTCTCGAGTGCCTCCATCACGCCGGCCTTGTTGTAGTAGTCGGTCACCACCTTCGAGCCGGGGGCGAGGCTCGTCTTCACCCACGGCCTCGCCTTGAGCCCTCGCGCGACGGCCTTCTTCGCGAGCAGTCCGGCGCCGAGCATCACCGAGGGGTTCGACGTGTTGGTGCAGCTCGTGATGGCCGCGATCACCACCGAGCCATCGCGCAGTGTGAAACGCTCTCCCTTGAGTTCCACCTGCACCTCTGCTGGCGCGGCCGCCACGGCCGTGGCGCCGCTCGCGCGAGCGGCGGCGCTCTGTCCAGCCGGCACACTCCGGTCGCCGAGCCGCTCGAGCTCCGACGCCAACGCCTCCTGGAACTTCTTCTTCGTCGCCGAGAGTGGAACACGATCCTGCGGCCGCTTCGGACCGGCAAGACTCGGCTCGACAGTCGCGAGGTCGAGCTCGATCGTGTCGGAGAACTCGGGGTCGGGGGTGTCGTCGGTCCGGAAGAGTCCCTGGTCGCGACAGTAGCGCTCGACCAGCTCCACGTGGTCGTCACGGCGTCCGGTGAAGCGCAGGTACTTGATCGTTTCCGCGTCGACCGGGAAGAAGCCGACTGTCGCGCCATACTCCGGCGCCATGTTGGCGATTGTCGCGCGATCGGCGACGGCGAGAGTGGACAGGCCTGCGCCGTAAAACTCGACGAACTTTCCGACGACCTTCTTCTTACGCAGCATCTCGGTGACGGTGAGGACGAGATCGGTCGCCGTCGTCCCCGATGGAAGCTTCCCGCGAAGCTTGAACCCGACGACCTCGGGGACCAGCATCGAGAGCGGCTGACCGAGCATCGCGGCCTCCGCCTCGATCCCTCCAACGCCCCAACCGAGGACTCCGAGGCCATTGATCATCGTCGTGTGCGAGTCGGTGCCGACGAGTGTGTCCGGATAGGCGTTCCACTCGCCGTCCTCGACGCTCGAGAAGACGGAGCGGCCGAGGTACTCGAGGTTCACCTGATGGCAGATGCCGGTGCCGGGGGGGACGACGGAGAAGCTCCGGAAGGCGCGCTGTCCCCAACGGAGGAAGGTGTACCGCTCGGCGTTCCGCTCGAACTCGCGCTCGGTGTTGATGAGGAAGGATGCTTCGGTGCCGTATTCGTCGACCTGCACCGAGTGGTCGATGACGAGGTCGACTGGCTGCAGAGGGTTGATCCGTTTCGGATCTCCCCCCAGGCGCGCGATGGCGTCGCGCATCGCCGCCAGATCCACGACTGCGGGGACGCCGGTGAAGTCCTGCAGCAATACGCGCGCCGGCCGGAAGGCGATCTCGTGCTCGGCGCCGCCGCGGACATTCCACTTCGCCAGCGCCTCGATGTCGGCGCGCTTCACGAAGGAATCGTCCTCGTGGCGGAGCAGGTTCTCGAGGAGAATCTTGAGGGAGAACGGCAGCCGCTCGACGCGCGAGCCGGAGAGCTTGCCGAGCACCTCGAGACGGAAGATTGTGTAGTCGGTGTCCCCCACCTCGAGGGTGGAACGGGAACCGAAAGAATCGCGAGACCGCATTTCAGGCCTGTTGTCCGGGTGCACCAAAAAGATAGCGCGTGGATCGTCCCGGTGTCAGAACGTTCGCTCGTGCCCTTGCACCCCGCGCAGCACTGGCGCCACGAGCACGAGGAATGCTCGCCGGCGAGCAAAGGAGAGCGATGATGAACAACGAGCTGCTCTGGCTGGCCCTCGAGTTGATGCGCATCGACTCCACCAGTGGGCGCGAACAGCGCGCGATCGACTGGGTGGAGGAGCATCTCTCCGACCGAGGGTGGCGTGTCCGTCGGATCAGGGTCGATGACGAGCGCGACGATCTCGTGGCGATGGGAACCGATGCGCCGCTCGTCACCCTTTCGACTCACCTCGACACCGTGCCCCCCTACCTCCCGCCGCGGCTGGAGAGCGGCGTCCTCTTCGGCCGCGGAGCGTGCGATGCCAAGGGGATCGCCGCGGCGATGCTGTGCGCCGCCGAGGAGCTGAAGAAGCGCGGTGTCCCGGTCGGGCTCCTCTTCGTCGTGGGTGAAGAAACGACGCACGATGGAGCGCGAGCGGCGAACGACGCGCCGACCACGAGCCGCGTGCTGATCAATGGCGAGCCGACCGAGAGCACGCTGGCGGAGGGGACGAAGGGAGCGCTGCGCTTCGTGGTGAAGACGTCGGGGGAGGCGGCGCACTCGGCGTACCCGGACAGGGGTCGCTCGGCGATCGATGACCTGGTGGATCTCCTGCACGACTTGCGGTCGATTCCCCTTCCGACCGATCCGCTCTTCGGGGAGACGACGATCAACGTCGGATCGGTGTCGGGCGGGGTCGCGGACAACGTGCTCGCGCCGACGGCCGAGGCACGGTGCATGGCGCGGGTGTCGACGTCGGGCGACGAGCTCTGGGCGATGCTGGCGAAGTGGGTGGAAGGGCGGGCCGAGATCGTGCGGGGCATCGAGGTGCCACCGGTGCGATTGAACACGCTGCCGGGTTTTCCGACGTCGCTCGCTGCGTTCGCCACCGACATCCCGTCGCTCGATCGGTGGGGGACACCGTACCTCTTCGGACCGGGCTCGATCCATCACGCGCACGGTGACGATGAGCGCGTCAGCGTCGAGGAGCTCGAGCGCGCCGTGGATGCCTACGTTCGTCTCGCGGAGGGGGCGCTGGCGCGGGTCGACGGCGGCGCCTGACGACACTGCCGCGTCAGGCCGGCTGCCGATCAGTCGTCGGCGGCGTCCAGCGTCGGCTCGCTCATCGGCTTCGTCGTCCGGAGCGTGCCGTCCATCGACTTCACGGTGATTGCCTCCGTGGGGCACTGCTGGACGAATTCCCCGTCGGCTGGCGACCAGAGAAGGGGCGAGGCGTGGGCGTACGCCTTCTTGTTGCTGTCCATGGCCATGACTCGCGGCGCGAGCGCGACGCAGATGCCGCAGCCGATGCACCTCTTGCGATTGACGTCGATCGACACCATCCGGTGCGGGTAGATCCCTCCCGGCGAGAGGAGCAAGTCGCCGACCTGGTCGAGCGCCGACGCGGCAGCGGCGTAGCCGGCGTCGATCATCTCACCCGCGTGGGCGAAGCTGAACCAGTCGCGCTGGCCCACCCGTGGGCGGACGAGGAGCATCGGCGGCCCCTTGTAGTCGCTGAGGGCCGAATTCTGGAGGGAGTGCATCATGATCGTCGCCGCCCGCATGTAGATCGCGGCGAAGCCGTGCGACGTAATGTCGGGGACACGTCCCAGGTCGGCGCTCCCCACGTCGACGGCGACGACCGCCTCGGCGCCGAGCGAGGCGATGTCGGTGGGGAGGTTGTCGATCGTGCCGCCATCGATGCACGACCTGCCACCCACATCTCCAGGGGGGAAGAATCCGGGTAGGGCGCACGACGCGTAGACGGCATCGCAGACAGAAACGTCCTCGAGGCCGGGAAGACCCCAGACCATTCGCGTTCCGCGCTCCACGTCGACCGTGTTCACGAGAAGCTTGCGCGGCAGCTCCCGGAACGTTCCGGACGGCACGGCGCCGGTGACGAGATCGCGAAGCGGCCCCTCGAGGTAGAGCGAGGGGCTGCGCATTCGCTCGAGGAGCATGCCGAGGTGGTTGATCCGGAAAAGATCGCGCTTGCGCAGCAGGAGGGCCCGATCCGTCATCTCGTCGAGAGTCACCCCGCCCACGCGAGCGGCGGCGATCAGAGCGCCGATGCTCGTGCCGGCGTAGCTCACGGGATCGATGCCTCGCTCATCGAGGGCGCGCAGGACACCGATGTGCGCGAACCCCTTGAGTCCTCCCCCGCCAAGGACCAGCGCGACGCGCTTCGGAAGTGAGCGCGTGACGGCCGCGCTAGGCGTGTTGGAGCGCCGCTTGGGGGAGGGAGAGGGGGAGGACGAGGGAACGATTCGCATACCTCTGGTACAAGTGGCGCGACTCGAGGATCCGGTGGGAGGACGATCTGGGAGCGCCGCGGTTGCTCGGGCGCACCGTATCTCGAGCCTCTGTCGCGCGGCCGAGTGGCGGCCGCCTTGGGCGGCGCCCGTCGGACGACGGGCGCCGCGATGCGTCTTAGTTTCCGACGGGCATTCGCACGCCGACGCCGACACTCTGGTGGTGCGCCGGCCCTTCGGTCGGGCTCCCCACGAAGACATAGACGCCATACGCCGCCGCGAGACCGCCGATGACGGCGGCGATGTCACCGCCGGTATGTCCGATGATCAGGCCCGTGATCAACGCTGCACCGCCGGCGATCATGAGAATCAACCCAGTCTGCTTCGAGGGCTTTGCTGCCGCCGTCGAGCTGTTCTCGTCGCTCGATGCGAGTTGGAGCCGTGGTCCGAGAGTCTCGCTCGCCATGGTTGGTCCGGTCCCTGTCGTTGCGTCCTGGGACGCCGCAAACTCTTCGGACTCCTGGGCCTCCTGCACCACCTGCGCGACCTGAAGCCCGACCACGGGCTCCGGGTTCTGCACCGTCGAAAGAGCAGGTGCGTGGTCCGACTGGACCGCCGCATCGGCGTCCTGCGCCTGTGCGCGTTGGGCGATCAGGCCCGCGGCGAGCACGCCAGCCACCACCACCATCCATGAGCGTCGCATGGCACCTCCCTGGTAGGCGAGACTTCTCACTGAAGTGTTGTTTGTAACCACTCGACCGACACCAGTGCAAGAGAGATACCGCCGTGAGAGCAGTTACTCAACAATTCTCTACGAATGCACGTGTCGCACAAAGACTGGCGCCGATGACCTCGTTGGCGTAGATGGGTGCTGTGTTCCCTGACCATAGGAGCGTGGGCAACCGGTGAGCGATTCGCTTCTTCGCTTTCGAGCGGAATTTCCCATCCTCGAGCGGACCACCTATCTAGTGTCGAACTCGCTCGGTGCGATGCCTCGCGCGGTGCCGGAGCGCCTGGCCGAGTACACCGAGATGTGGCGAGAGCTGGGTGTGCGTGCGTGGAGCGAGGGGTGGTGGGAGATGCCGGTGCGTGTGGGGGATGAGATCGCCCCGCTCCTGGGTGCGGGCTCCGGGGAGGTGGCGATGTTCCCGAATGTCTCCATCGCCCAGGCGGCTGTGCTGTCGGCGATCGACTACACTGCGCCGCGCGACACCATCGTCATGTCCGGGTTGGACTTCCCGTCCGTCCGATATGTCTACGACTCGCTGGCGCCGCGTCTGGGCGCGCGAATCCGGGTGATTCCGAGCGAGGACGGCATCGCGATCGACCTCGATCGACTCCTGGCCGCGATCGATGAGCGGACGCGCCTCGTGTCGGTCTCTCACGTTCTCTTTCGCTCGGCGTACATCATGGATGCGGACGCCATCTGTCGCCGAGCGCACGAGGTGGGCGCCCTCGTGTCACTCGACGCCTTCCACTCCGTGGGCGTCATGCCGGTGGATGTGGTGCGAAGCGGGACCGACTTCCTGACGGGAGGTGTGCTGAAGTGGTTGTGCGGCGGTCCGGGCGGTGCCTTCCTCTACGTCGCGCCCTCAGTGCGCGATCGGCTCGCGCCGGCGATCACGGGGTGGCAGGCGCACGCGCGCCCCTTCGAGTTCGAGCCGGAGATGGAACGCGCGACCGGCATCTTCCGCTGGCTGAACGGAACGCCGGTCGTGCCGGCGCTGTACGCGGCGATCGAAGGACCGAAGTGCGTCAGGCGCGCCGGCATCGAGCAGATTCGCGCCAAGAGCCGGCGGCAGACGGCGCACCTCGTGGCGCGGGCGGACGAGCGCGGGTGGCGCGTGCACGCCCCACGCGATCCGGAGCGGCGTGGGGGGACGGTGGCGATCGATGTCCCGCACGCTCGCGAGGTGACGGCCTCCCTGCTGGCGCGCGACATCCTGGTGGACTTCCGGCCGGATGCCGGAATCCGAATCGCGCCTCACTTCTACACGTCGGACGAGGAGCTCGATGAGGCGGTGTCGGCGATCGACGACATCCTCGGGCGCGAGGAGTGGCGGCGCTTCGATGAGGCGGGAGCGCGGGTGGGGTGACGACCGGGCGTGGCCGGTGCGCCGATTCCGGTTCGCGCCCTGCGCCGCTAGCTTCTTCCGCGTCCCCAACCGTCGCCCGACATGCCGAAGAAGCCGAAGAAGCTGCGCAAGAAATACGCAAATCGCGACTATCCGCTCGCCATCCTCCGCTTCGAGGATGGCCACGAGATCAACATTCTCCAGGGTGCCGGGAAGACCTTCGACTGTTACAGCGGCGAGACCATCAAGGTCCTCGCGATGTACGATAGAACATCGAAGGAGCGGGAGCTCGTGGAAAGCCGGAAGGCAGACGACTTCGCGGATGCATGAGCGCAGAGTCCGGAGCGACGCGCGGGCGCTCGTCGCGGTCGCCCTGACGCTCCTCCTCGCCGCTCACGCGGGGGCGCAGCGCCCGAGTCGCCCTGCTGCGGGCCACGCCGATACCGCGGCGCTCCGTCGCACGCTCGACTCGCTCGCCGGAGCGCATCACGGGGTGGTCGGCTACGCGGTGCGCAATCTCGACACCGGAGAGCAGCTGTCGCGACGGGGCGACGAGACATTTCCCACCGCCAGCCTGATCAAGGTCGCGATCCTCGTAACGGTCTATGACCTCGTCGAGACGAAGCAGATCTCGCTCGACGACCCCCTCACCTTACTCGACGTGGACAAGGTGGGCGGCTCTGGTGTACTGCAGTACATCCACGGTGGCACCACCCTCTCGGTGCGCGATGCCGCCCAGCTGATGACGATGGTGAGCGACAACACGGCGACCAACCTGCTTCTCGACCGCATCGCGATCCGCCGAGTGTGGGCGAAGATGGATTCGCTCGGCCTCAAGAACACGAGAGTGCACCACAAGGTGATGCTGCGGACGCTCACGAGCGTCGTGCCCGACAGCTCCAACAAGTACGGTCTGGGGAAGACGACGCCCAACGAGATGGCGCAGCTCTTCGGGTTCCTGGCGCAGGGGAAGGCGGTGAGCCCGCGCGCCGACTCGGCGATGCTCGCGATGCTCGAGACCAACGACGACGAGCAGATGCTGCAACGCTACCTCGAGGGGATCCGCGCCGCGCACAAGACCGGCGCCGACGATGAGGTGCGCACCGAGTGTGCGCTCTTCTATCTGCGCAGCAAGGTGGTCGCCTGTGTGCTCACGAAACAGAACGTCGACCAGCGCTGGCTGATCGACAACGAGCCGCAGCTCCTCTTGGCGCGAATGGGGGCGGAGATCGTGCGTGCCTGGGGACCGCCTGACGGCGGCAAGGTCGCGGTGGCGGCGCGATGAGGCGCGGAGGGCATGCCCACGCGAGAGGACGGCCATCCTCGACACCCCTCTCCCGCTCGCCGGTGGCGCAGGTCGGCGAGGGATCGCGGATACGTCCCACCGGACCAGCCACCGTCCGCGCCATTCGCATGGAGAACGCCGAGGACCCCGCGCTCCGCGGGTGGGTGGTGTTGGCGCGGGCGTACCACACGATCGTCCACGCGGTGACGCGCGATGCGACCCGCTACGGTCTCACCCTCGGCCAATTCGCGGTGCTCGAGGTGCTCTACCACAAGGGGCCGCTCCCACTGGGGCGGATCGGCTCCCTCCTCCTCGTGACCGCCGGAAACATCACCTACGTCGTCGACCAGCTCGAGAAGCACAGCTTGGTGAAGCGCGAGCGCCACCGCGACGACCGGCGCATGGTGTCGGCGTCGCTTACGGCGAAGGGGCGCGCGCTCGTGGCCGAGATCTTCCCTCAGCACGCGCGATTCGTGGCGGGCCTTTTCGACAAGCTCGATCCGAACGAGCTTGCGGAGCTGCGCCGGTTGCTCAAGAAGCTGGGGAAGGAGAACGCCTGATCGGGGCACTCGCGCCGACGAGATCGGAATGTCGCTCGTCTAGCGCGGGCGGGCAGGCGCTGTCGCTGGAGGAGGCGGGGCGTTGCGCTCCAGCAACGCTCTCGCCCCCGTTCCGCGCCAGTAGAAATAGACCCCGAGGGCGATCAAGACCGAAACGAGGATCCCGATCATGATTCCCGCGCGCTCGCTGTCGGTGCGCACGGGCATCGTCGATCCCTCTTTCGCGCTCTCTTCTGTCTGCATTCCCCACTGACTCCCCGAAGCGACGACGTCGCCGCTAGGCAGCGGCCCGGCAGTGCCGCTAACATACGTGCGGCACTCGCGCCTTCAAGCGTCCCGAACGCTCGCAGACGGCCGCTCGCGGCCGACCTCCTCCCACTCGTCTCGGTCCATGCCGCTTTCGCGTTCACTCCGGTTGGGTGCGCTCTTCGCGTGCAGCCTGCCGGTCGCCTCCGCGCTCGTCGCACAAAGCGCCTCGCACGTCATAACGGCAGGCGAGATCGATGGCGATCTCCGATTCCTCTCGTCCGACCTGCTCGAGGGACGTGCGCCGGCCACTCGTGGAGGCCGACTCGCCGCCGAGTACATCGCGGCGCAGCTCCGGATCAGCGGCGTCCATCCCGGCGTCTCGGGCTCCTATTTCCAGAACGTACCGATCGATGTGGTCGGCGCAGATCGCACGACCATTCGGATTCACGCCTCGGGGAAGGCGTCGGCCAATCTGCGCTATCCCGAAGACGTCGTGCTGTGGGCGGGCTCCGCGCTGGATACGAGCAACGCTCGTGGCGAGCTGATGTTCGTCGGCTACGGCGCCAAGGCGCCGGAATATCGCTGGGACGACTTCAAGGGTGTGGACCTCAAGGGGAAGGTCCTTCTCGTGCTCGTGAACGACCCGCCACCAACATCCGCCGAGCCCAACCTTTTCGGCGGGAAGGCGATGAAGTACTACGGGCGGTGGACGTACAAGTTCGAGGAGGCGGAGCGGCGCGGCGCGGTGGCTGCCCTGATCGTTCACACCAACGAGACCGCCGGCTACCCCTGGCACACCGTGGTCGGCTCGTGGGCGAAGGAGCAGCGCATGCTCCCGCGTAGTCCGTCTCTGCCTCCGCCCCTCGCGGCGCGAGGCTGGATCACCGACAGCGCGACCAAGGAGCTGATCACACAGGCGGGGCTCGACTGGGGGGCACTGAAGAAGCTCGCGGGCACGCGCGATTTCAGACCGGTGGCGACCGGGATCAACATCGAGATCTCATTCAAGAATTCGGTTCAGCATCTCAAGAGCGAGAACGTCGTCGGTGTGATTCCGGGATCGGCGAAGGGCGAGCACGCAACCTACGTCGCGATGAGCGCCCACTTCGATCACCTGGGAATCGGTCCACCGGTGAATGGAGATTCGATCTACAACGGGGCTCTGGACAATGCGTCCGGAGTGTCGGCACTCCTCGCTGTCGCGCGCGCTGCGGTTCGACTCCCCACGACGCGGCGATCGCTCCTCTTCATCTTTGTGACGGGTGAGGAGTCGGGTCTGCTCGGCTCCGAGTACTACGCCAGTCACCCCACGGTTCCGGCGAATGAGATCATCGCCGACCTCAACATGGACGTCATCACGCTCAGTGGCCGAGTGCGCGATCTGGCGGTGCTCGGAGCGGACAAGTCGACCCTCGGACCGATGCTCGGGCACCTCATCGCGGGCGACGGGATGAAGCTCAGCCCCGAGCTGCACCCCGAGGCGGGGCACTTCTACCGCTCCGACCACTTTTCCTTCGCGAAGGCGGGGATTCCCGCCGTCTCCATCGGTGCAGGGCGCGACTACGTGGGGAAGCCGAAGGGATACGGCCAGAAGATCGACGAGGACTATGTCGCGCACCGGTACCACCAGCCCTCCGACGAATACCGGCCGGACTTCGACCTCGGCGGCGCGGTCCAGATCTCCACAATCGTGCTGCGCTTCGCTCGCGCGCTCGCGAATTCTCCGGTGGCGCCGGAGTGGAACGCGAACGCGGAGTTCAAATCCGCACATCAGAAGCCCACAAAGCCCGTCTCGTGATGTTTGCCGGTCGAGGCGTGACGGGAATCGCGCGGTGAACGCGCAGATTCGACTCGCGCTCAGTGTGCAGGAAGCGTTGCGCACCGGCGTGGCTGTCGTCGCTCTTGAAAGCTCGGTTTTCGCTCACGGATTGCCGTCTCCGGCCAATCGGGAAGCGGCCGCACGGATGGCGAAGGCAGTGCGGGATCGAGGGGCGACGCCGGCGGTTACGGCCGTTGTTCGCGGTCTAGCGACGGCCGGACTGACCGACGAGGAGCTGGAGCGCTTTCTCGGCGCGGGAGGGCGGGGGATGGCCAAAGTGTCGTCGCGCGACCTCGCGCCGGCGCTCGCGGCGGGACGGGACGGGGCGACCACGGTCGCCGGTGCGGTGGCGATCGCGGCGATGGCAGGACTGTCGGTGGTTGCCACCGGGGGCATTGGTGGCGTGCATCGCGAGCCGAGCTTCGACGAGTCGGCGGATTTGGTGGAGTTGGCGCGGTCGCGCGTGGTTGTCGTCTGCTCGGGGCCGAAGTCGGTGCTCGACGTGCGCGCGACGGCAGAGCGGTTGGAGACGCTGGGGGTGCCGGTGCTCGGCTACCGGTCGCATGAGATGCCGGCGTTCTTCAGCAGCGAGAGCGGCGTAGATGTGCCGGAGCGGGTCGAGACTCCGGGAGAGGTGGCGGCGGTGTTTCGGGCTCAGCGCGCGCTCGGTCGGCCGCAGAGCGTGGTGGTGATGCAGCAGCCGCCGGCGTCGGCGGCGCTCGGACGCGCCGAGGCCGAGCGAGCTGTCACGGAGGCGTTGGACGCAGCGAGGGTGGCGGGAGTGCGTGGCGCGGGGGTGACGCCCGTCCTGTTGTCGGCGGTCGATCGGGCGACGGGCGGACGGTCGCGGGAAGTCAATCTCGCGCTGCTCGAGGCCAACGCGTCGCTGGCGGCGGAGATCGCGGTGGCGATGCGCGAGGGACGCTGATGAGTGGAGGGATCATCAGAGTCGGAAGAAATCAGTTCGCTGTCAACAGGTTGAACTCGATAGTTTCGTCATAGTACAATGAGGCACACGTCCCGCCTCGGAGGGTCCACGCGCCATGCCTACTCCCTTCCTGAGCTCTGAAGAGTACGACGAACGCGCTCATCAGCTCTACAACGAAGGGCAATATGACGAAGCGCTCGCGCTGCTGCGCGAGGGACTCGGGCTGTACCCGGAATCGGTGGAGCTCCACGTCGGAGTCGGGTATGGCCGGCTCGCGCGAGAGGAGTTCGCGTGGGCGCGGCAGAGCTTCGAAACGGCATTGGTGCTGGACGCCAACAACGAGGACGCGTTGGCGGGGTTGGGCGAGACGTTGCTCAAGTTCGGCCAACGCGATGCGGCTCTCCGGCATTTCCGCAAGCTCCTCGAGCTCGGCTTCGAGGACGATGTCGACCTGGTGCTCCAGGTCGGGCGCGCGCTCTTTCGCGAGGACTTGATCGAGGAGGCACGCGAATACTTCGCCGCCGCCGCTCGCGAGGCGGAGGGAAACGCCGAGGCGGTCGCCTGTCTCGGCTACGTGCACCATCGGTTGGGCGATGACCAGGCGGCCATCACCCACCTGCAACGCGCTCTCCAGCACGACGCCGACCACACCGAAGCGCGCATCTACCTCGCCAACATTCTGTACGACCGTGGCGACTACGAGAACGCGCTCTATCATCTCGACCAGACTTCTCCCGAGGATCACTGGGAGGAGCTCGGGATCTGGCGGCTGGTCGAGCTGAAGAAATCCCTCTACAAGCTCAACGATGGGGATCCGGAGCTGCGGTTGTGGGAGCAGCGGCTCGGCGAGCTGTCCGTGGACCCGAGCGACATCGACGAGATGCTCGGCGACATCGAGCGCCGCCTTCAGGAGGAGGCGGAGGCGCGAGAGCGTGGCCAGCTCGAGCTCTTCGGCACGCTACTCAACGAGCTCGCCGAGCGGCGGCGGGAAGAGGCGATCGAGCACAGCATCTTGACGAGCGACGGTCGTGAGTTCTGCGGGAGCTGGGACCGGATCGTCCGCGAGATGCGTGACGCGAGCCGCGGAATGTCGGGACGCTCGCTGCAGGACTTCATGGCCACCGAAGCGCGTCGCTGCTACTCCCTCACCGGTGTGAAGATCTCCACCAGCGACGCGGAGGCCTTCATCCGCGGCAGCGCGAACGCGGGGCTTCTCCGCATCGTGCGGTGACTGAGCGGGTGTCGCGCGCCGATCCCGATCCGCTGGGACCGGCGCGCGCTGCTCTCGTCGCGCTACACGCCGCGACGTCGCCCACCGACCGCGCGGCTCATCTGACCGAGATCTGGACCCACGTGCAAACCGCCCTCCAGGAGCGGCTCGGCGACTCGACGTTCGCCGGCCAGCCACTGATCCGCGAGCTGCGCCAGCGCGACCTGATCACGCTGGCGCAGGCGCACGCCGTGCTTCAGCTCCAGGCGTTGAGCGCGCGGGCGACCGGGGGTGAGGAGCTGCCGGCGGACGCCGCCAGCGCCGCCGGGGCGGCGTTGGATGCGCTGGACCCGCCGGCACCGTTGGCCAGGGCGTCGCTCTCCGCCGCCTCCACTGCGAGCGAGGCTCCTCTGGCGCCGTCGCCCGCTCCATCGGCGGCCCGCGCTCTCACGACCGATCGTGCCCCTCTCGCCTCCCGACGGACGATCTGGCTGGCGCTTGTTGCGGGAGTCTTGGTGGCCTTGGCCGCTCTCGTGCGCGTGGGAGGGATGCCGAGGTCCTATCGCGACGGGGTTGCGGCGTACACGGCGGGCCATCGGGAAGAGGCGCGGGCCGACTTCGCGCGTGCGGTTCGTGAGGCGCCGACCCTCGCCATGCCGCACCTGTACCTCGCGCGCATCGCCCGGGACGAGGGGGACCTCTCGACGGCCGGGACGGAGCTCAAGCAGGCGGTCGAGCTCGAGCCTGGAAATGCTGTGATTCATCGTGAGCTGGGGGGACTCTTCCTCGCTCGCGGCGAGAAGTTCCTCTCGCTGCAGCGGCCGGATCTCGCCGGTGAGGACTTCGAGGCGGCGCGACGCAGTTACGTGCGGTCGCTCCGCATCGAGCCGCGCGACACCGCCGCGCAGGGTTATCTGGCCTGCACTCTGACGAAGCTTGGCCGCCGCGATGAGGCGGCGACCTGGCTCAACCGCGCCGGTGCGGGAAGTTGGTCCGCGTGCGTGGCTACGGACTCTGCGCCGCCGGCGGTGAAGCCGTGATCACCTTCGATCGCGTGACGAAGATCTATCGCCCGCTCTTCAAGCGGCCGGTGGTCGCCGTAAAGGACTTCACACTCGAGATCTCTCCGGGAGAGATACTCGGGCTGGCCGGTCCGAACGGAGCCGGGAAGAGCACGCTCATCGGGCTCATCCTCGGCTACCACCGCCCCACCGCAGGGCGCGTCTCGATTCGGGGGTCCTTGCCTCGCGAGTATGTCCAGCGCAACGGCATCGGCTACCTCTCGGAACTGGTTGCCATCCCTCCGGCGTGGACGCTGCGCGGCGCGCTCATGCGGTATGCACTTCTCTCCGGGCTGGGCGACCGGGAGGCGAAGCGCCGTGTGGACGATGTGATCGAGCGGCTTGCCCTGGTCGAGCACCGCGACAAGCGAGTGAAGGAGTTATCGAAGGGGACCGAGCAGCGACTTGGGCTCGCGCAGGCCATTCTGCGTGACGAGGCGATCCTCATCCTCGACGAGCCGACGCACGGGCTCGACCCCGTTTGGACGCAGCGCTTCCGCGAGCTGGTACGCGAGCTCCGTGCGCCGCACCGGGTGATGCTGATTGCATCGCACAACCTGGACGAGCTCGAGCGCGTGGCCGATCGCGTCGCCATCATCGACCGCGGCTCGCTTCGCCGGATGGTGGACCTCCGGTCGATGAACGGCGACGGTGCGTCCCTCGCCTACCGGATTCTCGTGGCCGAAGGAGAGCAGATCGTGGCGTCGGTTTTTCCGGCGGCGCTTCAGGTAGCGCCGCACGAGTTCGAGACGAGGGTGGCGAGTGTGCGGGCGCTCAACGAGGGGTTGGCGGCGCTCATCGCGCGAGGTGCGGCAGTGCGCGGCGTTTCGCCGGCGTACTCATCGTTGGAGCGGCAGTTCCGCGACGTGGTGGGGGAGGAGGTGGCCTGATGAGGGGAAGGCTCGGTCGGTACCTGCTCTGGCAGGCGCGTGACTATGCGGTGGAGCGCGGCGCCGCGACGTTGATCGTGGCGGGGCTACTCGTCCTCTTCGCGCTCCAGACCGTGGGTCCCGGAGCGCCCGATGCGTTCCGCAGCGGCGTCGCGGCCACCGAGGCGCTCGCGGGATTTCTGCTCGCCTTCGCACCCCTCGCCACGCTGATCGCTGTGAACGGCATCGTCGCGAACGATCGCCGGTTCCACTACTTCCGCTTCCTCTTCTCGAAACCGGTGTCGGCCGCCCGCTACTACGCGCAGACCTTCCTGGTGTCCTGGGCGGGAACCGTGGCAGCGGCGGGGCTCTTCGTCGTCACGTATGGCCTGGTCATTCACCCGGTGCGCCTCGAAGGGCCGCTGCTCTTCGTCACCCTCTACTTTCTCGTCTTCGGCGGGCTCGGCTTCCTGCTCTCCGCCGTCACCCGCTTCGACTGGATGCTCCTTGGCATCATCTGGATGCTCTCGCTTCTGGCGCGAGGATTCTTCCCGCCGGACGACGGCAAGCTCGCTCGGGTCATCGACATCATTCTCCCTCCCTCGCACCACCTCACGCTCCTGGCCGGGACGATGGTTCGAGGCGACGTGGGCAGTCATCACGTGATGCTCTGGACCATCGGATACGGCATCACCACGTTCGTGCTCGGCCTGGTGGCCATCCACTATCGCCCGCTAGCAGCCTGAGACCATGTCGGCGCCGCTGATCCCGGTCGAGTCGGTGCGTCGCCACCGCCTCGACAACGGGCTCACCCTCCTCGTGCGGCGCGACGCGAGTGCCCCGGTAGTGGCGATCGTCACCTGGGTGCGGGCAGGATACTTCGACGAGAGCGACGAGCAGGTCGGCATCGCCCACGTGCTCGAGCACATGTACTTCAAGGGCACCCACCGGCTCGGCGTCGGGGAGATCGCACGACAGACGAAGGCGGCCGGCGGCTATCTCAATGCCGGCACGATCTACGACCACACGAGCTACTACACCGTGCTGCCGGCGACGAGCTTCGACCGTGGACTCGAGCTACAGGCCGACGCCTTCGCCGACTCGGTGATCGATGCGACCGAGCTGGCCCGCGAGCTCGAGGTCATCATCCAGGAGGCGAAGCGCAAGGCGGATAACCCATCGGCAGTGACGGTCGAGACGCTCTACGAGCTGCTCCACGACCGCCATCGCATCCGCCGGTGGCGCATCGGGCGGGAAGCCGGCCTGCGCCGCCTGACAAGGGCCGACGTTCTTGGCTTCTACCGGACGATGTACCGTCCGCGCGAGACCATTCTGAGCATCGTTGGCGACGTCGACCCGGACCGTGTCGTCGGCGAGGTCGAGCGGCGCTACGGGTCGCTGGAGGACGTGTCGGTGACGCGGGACACCGGCCCGACGGAGCCGGCCCACGACGGCTTCCGCTATCGGGAGCTCTCCGGGGATGTGACGCAGACGCAGATCGCCTTCGGGTGGCGAACGCCCGGGACTGCGCACCCGGACACGCCGCTGCTCGACCTCGCCGCCGTGGTGCTCGGCGCCGGCCGCGCATCGCGTCTCTATCGCGGCGTGCGCGAGCGGCGACTCGTGGCGTCCATCAGCGCCCACAACTACACGCCGACTGCGCTCGGCGTCTTCACCACGCACGCCGAGGGGCCACCCGATCGCGCGGTGGCCGCGACGGCCGCGATGTGGAGCGAGGTGCAGGAGCTGCGCGGCGGCGGTGTGCGCGAGGAGGAGCTCGTGCGCGCCCGGCAGCTCTTCGAGTCGCGGTGGATCCGCCGGCTGGAATCGATGGAAGGGCAGGCCAACTACCTCGCCGAGTGGGAGGCGCTCGGCGAATGGGCCTTGGGAGAGCGATACCTCGAGACCATCCTCGCCGCCACACCATCCGACGTAGACGCGGCCGTGCGCCGGCATCTCGGACCAGGAAACGCAGGCCTGACGGTGTTCCGGCCTGCGCGCGAGGCCTCGTTCATCCCCAACGTCGAGGACGCGCCGGGTGTCCTGGCGGCGTTGTCACGCGAGGATGGGGAGCCGCGGCGGAATGGCGCCGTGCCGAGTGCCCCTGCGGCGGCAACGGTCGCGCGCACGTCCCCGTCGTCACCGCGCCGCGAGCGGGTCGAGGCGGGCGTCGATGTCTTTCGCACTCCGCGTGGAGTGCCGATCCTCGTGAGGCGGAGGGGCACCGTCCCGCTGGTGCATATCGGCGTTTACGCGTCCGGGGGCGCCTGCGACGAGCCGGCGAACCGGGCCGGACTCACCTCACTCCTCGCGCGCACGGCCATCAAAGGCACCGACCGCCGGACCGCGGATCAGATCGCCGAGGAGTCGGAGCTCCTCGGCGGGAGCATCAGCTCGGTCGCAGGATCGGAAAGCTTCGGCTGGGGACTCTCGGTGCCCTCGAAGCACCTCGACAAGGCGCTCGACCTGCTCGGCGACGTCGTCCAGCACCCCGTCATCCCCGACGAGGCATTCGAGACCGAGCGGACGCTCGCTCTCGCCGACCTCGCCCTCCTGCGCGACGACATGCACCGCTATCCCCTGCGCTTGTTAGGCGAGGCGGCTTTTGCCGGACACCCTTATGGCGTGCCGGCGAGTGGGACCGACGCGTCGCTCCCGACGCTCGATGCGGCGCTCGTCAGAGCGTGGCATCGGGAACGCCTGATCGAGGGCGAAGCGCTGGTGGCGATCATGGGGGACGTGTCACCCGATGCGGCTGCCGCCGCGGCGTCGCGCATGTTCGGCGATCTCCGCGGCGGTGTGCGGCGCTTGCTCGAGGCGCCGCAGTGGCCGGTGACCTCGGTCCGTTTGGCGGAGTCTCGCAGCAAGGCGCAGACAGCGCTCGCGATGGGATTTCCAAGCCCGAGTCGCGAGGACGACGCGCGATTCGCTGCCCGGATCCTCGCCGGCATCGCGAGCGGCTTGGGAGGCCGCTTCTTCGACGCGCTGAGAGAGCAGCGGTCGCTGGCGTACACTGTGTCCGCCTTCTCCAGCGAGCGGCGGCTCGCCGGGATGTTCGTCTCCTATATCGCCACATCGCCCGAGCTCGAGGAGACGGCACGGCAGGGGTTGCTCGAGCAATTCGCACTGCTGCGCGAGTCGCCGGTTACCGACCGGGAACTCGAGCAGGCCAAGGCGTACGCCCTCGGGACGCAGGCGATTCGGCTGCAGAGCGGCGCCGCGGTGCTAGGAGACATCGCTGACGCCTGGCTCTTCGGTCGGGGACTCGGCGAACTGGAAGAATTCGACGCGCGCGTGCTCGCCGTTACCGCCGGGTCGATCCAGGATCTCGCCAAGTCACGCTTCGACCCCGATCGTGTGGTGGAGGGATTGGTGCGGGGAGTGGGGAAGGAGGTCTGACGTCGCGGGAAGGGCGCCGGTCAGGGACCGAGCGCCTTGATGCCGCGGGAGACGGCCCGCGCGGCCGGCCGCAGGCGCCCGTCGGCGGCGCGGAGGCCGAGCGGCGTGGCGTAATCGCTCGCCTCGAAGACGACGAACCCCTTCACGCCCTCGTGACCGGTGGCCCAGGAGAGAGAGCCAAGAATCGCGTCGGCTTGCGATTGTTCGCCATGACTCAACGGAAAGCCGCCGGCTTCGAGCACCCATACGGGGGAGGTCCCCCCGCGCGCCGCGAGCCATCGGTCGAGCGTCTTCGTGTGCGCCTCGAGTGTCGCGGCACCGTTGAGCCAGGGGAAGAGGCTCACGCCGACGGCATCGACTGGTGAGCCGAGGGCGGCCGCCCAGGCGAAGAGCGTACTGTCCGCCGGGCCGGTGCCGGCCGTGTGGACCATGACGCCCGTCCTTCCGCTCCCGACGGCGTGCACCCGGGTGGCGGCATCGCGGAGATAGGCCACCCAGTCATCCGCCGCCATGCCACCGAGCGCGCGCGCCGCGGCCCCATTCGGATCCACGACCGGGACGACGAAGTCGGGGTGGAGGCGGGTGACGATCCGCTCGAGATCGGCGGCCCGGGCGGCGAAGTAGCTCTCGCGCTGCGTCAGGGCGAGTGGCGGCTCCCCCGACAGGTCGAGGGCCACCAGGAGCAGCTTGTCGCCGCGCTCCGCGTCGAGCGTCCGCTCGAGGGAGTCGAGCACCGCACCCGAAGCCCCGTCGGGCGTCAGATAGATGCTGAGGGCGCCGACGCCTAACGAGTCGGCCAGGCCGAGATCGCGTTCGAGCGCGAGTGGTGGCGGACCACCGTCGAGCGTCGGTAGGATCTTGAGCCCGACCGCGAAGTCGCTGTCGGCCCGCTCCTGGATCGGGAGCGTGCCGTGGGAGGCGTAGCTACGGACGGCGATCGCCGCCGCCGGCACGTCGAGGACGATGAGCGTTCCCCAAAGGGCGGCGACGGTGGCCACAGCGGTCCGGAGCACCGTTCCTCCTCCGCGCCGTGACGGAGCGGACGGCGCCAGGATGGGGACATAGGCGAACTGCGGCAGGAGGAGGGCGCGGGGCTGCACCGTGAGCGCGAGAGCGCCTCGCGAGGCCGCGACGAGTGCCAGCAGCGGTTGCGCCACGGGCAGGCCGCGAAAAACGGCGTACTGAATGATCGAGATCGCGGCCAGGAGGATGTCGAAGGCCGCGATCGGAATGCCGATCGCCGGCGCGGCCAGCCCGCGGCGCACGGCGAGGACCGCCTGGCCGGCGATCAACGTCGTCGTGAGCGGCCAGACCCATGCGATGGTGTAGAGCGCGCGGCCGGTCAGGAGCGAAGAGGAGACGAGGAGAACGGTGAACGCCGGGATCAGCAGGAGGCCGGCGAGGGCGCTCAACAAGGCGATGAGGCGCGGGCTCGAGCGAAGCTGCGCGGTTCGACGTGCGACCCAGAGATCCCACACGAGAATCAGCCCCACCACCACCAGATGCGCGGCCGCCAGGTTCCGCGCCGCGAGCAGCTCGCTCATCCCCGAGCGTGCGACGCGTTGCGGACCTCGCGGGGAGCGAGCCGTCGCGTGAAGACCTCGACCGCTTTGCGCGAGTCGCGCGTGGCCGGCGCCAGGATGTCCAGAAGCAGCAGCTCCTTCTCAGGGAAGGCGTGGAGCGCGATGTGGCAGGCGTCGAGAAGAAGAACGGCCGTCACGCCGCCATCGGGGAGCGCTCGCACGACCGGGGCGCCGATGGTGGAAAAGCCGGCGGCGCCGGCGGCGGCGATGAGCAGGCCGCTCAAGGCGGGAGCGTCGCCGAGCGCGTGCGGCTTCACGCCAACGAGATCCGCGGTGACGTGCGTGAAGCGCGCGGCCTCGGTCATCGCGTCACGAAGGCCGGCGGAGGGACCACCACCGCCAGCGACCGATGCCCGTTCGCGCCGACGGCGCGGACACCGGCCCAGAGGTCGTCCAGCTGGTCGGCGAGGAGATAGGATGTGCCGCTGCCGGCGTCGATGACCTTGGTGTACGTCGCATCGGTCGTCCGCCTGACGAGGACTTCGTAGCGGGCGGCGCCGGGTACGGGCTTCCAGCTGAGGCGCCACGCCTGGCCGCCGGAGGCGGAGTCGCGCGCCGCCGAGGCGCTGTCGGGCACCGCGGGCGCGCTGGCCAACGAGCCGACGGTGGCCGCATCGAGGCGGGCCACCCGCGCCACGTACCCGAAGTTCACGTGGTTGAAGGTGTCGGTCGGCAGGTGTTGCCGCTTGTAGTTCTCCAGGCGCTCGGTGAACCGGAGTCCGGCGTCGCCCGCCCGCACGAACGGGATGTGGTCGCCGCCGCGATTGATGCGGTCGAGGCGGAAGGTCGGGAGAACGGCGAAGTCGGGCTGGTAGATGGACCCCAACCCCCAGACGTAACGCGCCAGCTCCCGGCTCGGTCCGTTGTCCGGATCCGCGCCGTAGATGCGCATCGACGTGGAATCGGTGCGCCCGTCGTCCGCCACGACGTTGCCGACGATATCGTTCGTCATGCCGGCCACGACGCGGTACTTGGCGTTGTGCAAGCGCTCGGCGAGGTGGGTGGAGCCGAAGAGCCCCTGCTCCTCGCCGGCGTAGAGGGCGAAGATCACCGTCGCTTCGAGGCCGCGCGGATAGCGTTTCGAGAAGACGCGTGCCAGCTCGATCATCGCCGACGAGCCGGAGCCGTCATCGTCCGCTCCGGGCGCATCGCTGGTGCTGTCGAAGCGGTCGATCGCGCAGACGCACGAATCGTAGTGGCCACCGATGACGAGCACCCGCGTCGTATCGCGACCCGGGAGCCACGCCAGCACGTTCACCACGTTCACCGTGGGCTTCTGGGGATGCCGGTCCATGACCATCATCGCCGCATCGTACTCCACCTTGAGGCAACCTCCGCACGCCCGGCTGTAGCCCGAGAGCGTCTCGAAGATCCACCGCCGTGCGGCGCCGATGCCGCGCGTCTTCGACACCGTGTCGCTGAGCGTGTTACGCGTGCCGAAGGAGATGAGCATCGAGTCGTTTGCCCGAATTCGGTCGGCCGAGACATCGCCGAGAGCCGCGGCGAGCTGGGGATCGCGGACGAGACCGATCTTGACGTCGGAGACGCTGCTCGGAGTGGACGCCGCCGTACGCGATGTCGGCTGGTAGGGGTTCTGGGCCGCCGCCACGCCGACGGCGAGTGGCGCGCAGAGCGCAACGGCCACGAGGCCGCATACCGATCGTTTGCGCATGGTGTCGGAGAATACCGGCCCGTGCGCGAGTTGACCAGCTACCGAGTAGAGAGCGAATCACGCCATACCGCCGCGCCACCGGGTGGTGCGAGCCCGCGCAGATGCGTGGGCGTTGCGAGCGAGCCGTCCGGCGCCGATGGCGTATACTTCACGGCGGCAACAGTCGAAAGCTCCGGCGAGATGCGCAGGGGAGGCGAGAGCGCGGTGCGGTCACCATTCGGCCACGGGCGGCGGTGAGGGAACGTCGAGTCGGCGCCCGACGCCCCACGCGCGCGCGTGTCGGCGCCGGACGGTGGGCGCTCGTCGCTCTCCTGATGCTGTGTCGTCAGGCACTCGCCCAGGAAGAGAGCGACCCGCATGCCGTGCAGCCCGAGCGTCCGACGCTCGCGACGCACGCCGGCACGGTGGCCCCCGCGTGGGTGGAGGTCGAATCCGGCTTCGAGGAGGATGCCCAGGGATCCTCTCGGGTCGCGTCGACGCCCACCACGCTCAAGGTTGGGCTCGCGCCGCGCCTCCAGCTCGGCCTCGTCGGGATCTGGATCGCGCGCAGCGGACAGAAGCCATCCGGCTCGGGCATCGGCGACTTCGTGCTCGATGTGAAGTGGCGAGTCTTTCAGGGCCTACCCTTTCTCGGGGAGGTAGCGGTGGAGCCGGCGATCAAGTTCCCCACCGGCTCGACTACCACCGGAACTGGAACCGGAACGACCGACGCCGGCGCGATACTCATCTCGAGCCACGAGTTCGGCGCGATCGCGCTCGACCTCAACTTCGCGGCCTACTGGCGCAGCGGCAGTGGCAGCCTGGCGCCGAAGAGCTACACGTATTGGACCGTGTCGACCGGGTGGCCGCTGGTCGGTCCGGTCGGGTTCGCATTCGAGGTGTACGGCTATCCCGGCACAGGTGGCCCGAGCGGCGCACCTCCGACCGTTTCTGCGCTCGCCGGACCAACCTGGCTCATCGAGAAGTGGATTCAGGTGGACGCCGGCGTGATCGCTCCGGTCGCCGGGCGAGTGCCACGGTCGCTGTACGCAGGGGTCGTGTGGAACATTGGGCGTCTGTGACCTGACGTCCCGCGCCTCGTGAAGTGAGTCGCACCCGGCTCCAGCTGACCGCTGGCACCGCGATTCGTCCCGCCCTAGCTTTGCGACGTGCCCCCGCCGCGGCTCCTCACGCTCCCCAATCTGCTCTCCTTCTCCCGCGTCCCGCTCGCCGTGGCCTTCGTGATGGCGGATCGCACGCCCACCAAGGTTGCCCTGGTAGGCGCGGCGTCGATCACCGACATGCTCGATGGCTGGCTCGCCCGGCGAGGACAGACGACGCAGCTTGGCGCCCTGCTCGACCCGATCGCCGACAAGACCTTCGTCCTTGCCGCGCTCTCCTCCTTTCTCTTCGCGGGCGTGCTGAGCGTGCGCGACTACTTCATCGTGCTCTCGCGCGACTTCGGCGCCGCGATCGGATTCCTCGTCGCGTATCTCCTTCCCGGACTCGACCCCGGTCGCTTTACCGCCCGCCTCTCGGGGAAGGTCGTTACCTCGTTGCAGCTCGCTGTGCTCTTCGTTCTCGTCCTCCGTCCGCAATGGATGCGGTGGGCGATCTGGCCGATCGCCGCTGCATCGCTCTGGGCGATCACGGACTACACGCTGCAGCTCCACCGCGAGCGCGTTCGCTCGCGGATGTGACGCCCGGGGCGACGGCGAGGCTCCTCGCCTCCGTCGTGGCGCTGCTCGCCTTGCTCGATGGTCGTCTCCTCGCCGCTCAGGCGCCATCGGCCGGCCAGCCCCCGGGAGAGGAGGCACGCTGGCGTGCCGTCGCTCGGCTCGACGTCTTCGTCTCTCGATATGCGGCCGTCCAGGTCGGCGGCGGCGCATCGATGCGAATCGATCATGACCTTCGCCTCGATCTCACCGCCGCCGTGGGATCGTCGTGGGCGCAGAGCGGCGCCGGCCTCAGCGGACGAGGCGACGCGCTGATGCGCTTCCTCATCGATCCGGATCGCGTCAAGAGTTGGGGGCTGTACGCCGCTGGTGGCGTCGGCACCCGCTACGACGAGGGTGACGGGTGGCGCGCCGAGTTGATCGCGCTCATCGGCGCGCAGTTCCGGCAGCACGCCCACGTGATGCCCTTCGTCGAGGCGGGATTCGGCGGAGGGGTGAGAGTCGGAGGCGGCGTCCGGTGGTGACCGGAGCCGGCGTCGGCGGGAAACCAAAAGCCCCCGCGAAATTCTGCGGGGGCTCGACAGTCAGGCGGCGGAGGCGTCCACCGGCGGCGCCTTGGGTGGGGCGCAGAAACGGACGCCCTGCGTCCGCAACTCCTCCAGCTCGGCCTTGCTCAACTCGTGATAGCGATTTTCAAGGTACGCCATCGTTTCCGCGAACCACTCCTGCTGATGCTCCGGTGATGCTTGCAGCACGCCGCATCGAATGATCTGCTGAAACATCTCGTCGCGCGCCTGCTCGAACGGGGTCGGCGCGACCGGCTCTTGGCGGCGGTTCTTTGACTTACTCATGCACCTGTGAGGTTGAAGACCCACCAATATAGCTTCGCGCAGGGCTCGACTGAAGCTCGAACCGCGATCTTCGCGTCAGAGGGATCGCTCATGACTACGCACGCAGCGCTCGATGTGCTCGATAAGGAGTTGAGCCAGCGCGTCGGGCGCCTCTTCGGGGATCAAACGCCCGACTCCGGGCAACTTGACCAGACCACTCGACGGGATCGCGTGCTGGAGTCGCTCTGGAAGACCACTGTCGAGCCACGGATCTTCCTCCCCCCAGACGATCAGAGTGGGAAGTCGTAGCGAGCCGAGGGGAAGGGTCTCCACGTCGTCGGCGGAGAGGGCGCGCGCCAGCGTCAGCAAGTGAGCCACACCCTCGCCTCCCACAAAGGGAGCGAGATATCGCGCGATGAGGCGCGAGGTCATGACCTCGCGCCGGGCGACGCTGCGCTCGAGGATGCGGCGGAGGAGCGGCGCCGCGCCGAGAATGCCGTGCGTGAGGCGGAGGGCGAATCGCGCCGTGTCGTGCTGCACCGCCTTGGCGTCTCGGCCCGGGCACTCCTCGAACGCGACGCTGTTGGCGAGGACGATTCCCTCGACGCGCGCCGCATAGTGGACGGCGAGCCGCTGCGCGACGCCGCCGCCTATGTCGAGGCCGACCACGATCGCCCGCTCGATCCGCAGGCCGGTGAAGACGCGCTCGAGGTATTCCGTTTGGGCGGCGATCGAGTAGTCGCAATCGAGGGGCCGGTCCGACTCGCCGTAGCCGAGGAGGTCGACGGCAAAGACCGAATGGCCGGCGAGGGCCACCGCCGGGGCGACCGTTCGCCAGAGGAAGCTCGAGGTGGCAAAGCCATGCACACACACGACCGCCTGCCCGCCATGCCCGTATCGCTCTACGTGCATGACGCCAGGCCCCGCGGGAATGCGTAGGATGTCGGCCTCGATGACCAGCTCCGTCGTGCGGTCGTGGGAGAGTTAGCGGCGCGCCAGACCCCGCGCTCACGATCGAGCAGCCGACGCCTCGCCCCGACACGACTTGTTCTTGACCGCCACCGTCACGCGTCTAGCTTTCGGAGGTAGAGAGTTCGTTTCGGCACCATCCGGCGGCCGACCAGACACACACCTCCGTACACCTTTCGTTTCCATCCGCCGCTCGGCGCCGCGGCAACGTGAGCGCCCCACGGCAAGGGCGAGCACGCCTGACGGTGCCAACCAGTTCGCCGGATCGCGAGGTAGCATGTCGGAGCCCGAGCAGACGTACGGTGACGAACGAGCGCGAGAGCTCGAGGAGCTTCTCCGCGCACTGGCACGGAGGATTGCCGAGCTCGATGCCGCCGGGGAGCTGCTGAAGCATGCGGGCGAACTGACGAAGCTGATCGGCGACATCCGCAGCGAGCTCTTTCACTACGAAGTGCGCGTCACCTACGATACCCCCGAGATTGCCGAGAGCCGGCGCATCGTCGAGGAAGCCAAGTCAGGCCACGAGGCCCAATGGGAAAGCAACGAGTGGAACAGGGAAGACGAGGACGATCGCAAGGGGTGGTGAAGCAACAGCGATCCTCGCAGCGCCAATTCGTCGTCGTGCTGGCCGGCATCGCCGTCGTCGGTGCCGCGGCGATCGCCTATCTCGTCACCCGGCCGCAAGCCCGGCCTCAGGCGCGCGATGTCGCCGTGACCCCGGCGCAGGCGGAGGGCTACCTCCTCGGCAACGAGAACGCGCCGGTCAAAATCCTCGAGTTCGCCGACTTCGAGTGCCCGGCGTGCGGTCAGTTCGCGCTGCTCACCGAGCCCGATGTACGCTCACGCATCGTGCAGAGCGGCATCGCGAGCTACCGCTTCTTCGACTATCCGCTCCCGATGCACAAGAACACCATGGTCGCCTCCAATGCCGCCGCGTGTGCGTCAGACCAGGGGAAGTTCTGGGAGATGCACGACAAGATCTTCTTCAATCAGCCGGAGTGGAGCGGCGAGCAGACGAGCAATCCGCGGAAGTTCATGGCCCGCTACGCGGGTGAGATCGGCCTCGACGTGAACGCCTGGAACACCTGCATGGATCAGGAGCGGCACCGCGACCGAATCCTCGGCAACCAGGCGGAGGGGAATCGCCGGCAGGTGCAGGCCACGCCCACCTTCTTCATCGGCAACAAGGTGATCGAAGGTCCGATCTCATACGATCAGTTCAAGGCGCTCGTCGACACCGCGGCGACGCAGTTCGCCAGCGCCGCGACCAAGCGCTCCGACTCCTCCGCCGCAGCCGGCAAGAAGTGAGAGCGCGGCACGTCATCGCCGTCCTCTCCCTGGTCGGCGCCTTCGTCGCGCTCTACCTCACGCTCTACAAGATGGGCGTCATCGGACGCATCGTCTGTTCGGTCGGGTCGTGCGAGACGGTCAACACGAGCCGCTACGCGATCTTTCTCGGCGGTCCGGTGGCGGCGTGGGGGTTCGCGACGTACGTCATCCTCTTCATCGCGGCGGTCGTCGGGACGCAACCGGAGCAGGAGCGGTCGCCGGCGATCTCGTGGATGCTCGTCGCGCTCTCCGGGTGGAGCACCGCCTTCTCGGGGTGGCTCACCTACCTCGAGCTGTACGTGATTCGCGCCATCTGCATCTGGTGCCTGACGTCAGCCGCGATCATGACGCTGATCTTCCTGGCCAGCCTGGCCGACCTTCGCGCCGTCCGATCGGGGCGCGAGCCCCAGACCTGACACAAATGTTTGCGGTCTGAATCCTTCGGCCGCTCTCGCTCGTGTTCTCCAGGGACAAGGACGTGTCGAAGTCCGTCCTGAGCGTGACGGCCATCTGACCGCACGCCCCGTAACGTTCTGAGCGATGGCCTGACCCCCACGTTCGCGATTACACTCCTCCAAGGAGCAGACGCACGAATGCTGGGTCGATTCTTTCCCGAACGCATCTTCCCTCGACGCTTGAGCTCCGCAGCCGACAAGCGTCTCCGTCTCGCCCAAGCCCGCGCCGAGGAATCGGTGATCCGGGCCCACGTCGAGAACGCCCTGATGTTCGTGGACTCGCTCGCCGAAGACATCCCCTTCGACCGCGCGATCGAGACCTACGTCCGCGTGATGGGCATTCCGGAGCCGCTGGCGAGCACCGTCGTGACACGGACGCTGGTGCTCCTCGGCGAGGATCTCGTGCCCCATCGGCGGCCCGCCGCCGAAGCCCAGGCGGCGCCGGAAACGGCACGCCCGCCCCTCCGCCTGGACGATGCCTCCGATGCGCGCATGCGCGTCGTGAGACGCGCCTGACGAGGCGTCGTTATACGACACGAACGGCCCGCCACCGGCGGGCCGTTCGTGCATCTCGCCTCACCCGACGGCGCTCGCCGATGGGCCCGCGGGCTTCGGGCGGTCGAGCTCGGCCGCCATCACCTCGAGATCGAACCCCTCGCGGCGAATCCGGAGGTCGTAGTACAGAAGCGTCGCGACGATGTACGGCAGCGGGAAGAGCAGGATCAGCACTGCATCGGTGATGATCGCCGCCGTCCGGGCGCTGTCGCGTCCGACCAGGAGCATCAGCGGCCAGGTCATGACCAGCTGCGCCGCAAAAACGATCAGGGCGGAGAGGGCCTGCACGCCGAGAATCCGCGACCTCGACCCCTGCGCGAGATCGCGCGAGCGGCCGAGCGCATCCAATACCCCCCGTTCCTCGAGCACCACGACCATCGGCATGGCGAAAGTGGAGGCGATCGCCAAGAACCCGGGCACGATGAGGAGAATGAACCCGCCGGCGATGAGGAATCCCTGGACGAAAAGGACTCCCATCAGACTCCCGATGCGCGAGAGCGCGCGGAGGACGCAGCTGGTCGGGTGCACCTCGCGCCCGAGGTAGACCTCGCTCGTGGCGAGCACGCCCGCGCCCTGCGCCAGCGGCCAGAGGCCGAGCTTGAGAACGTCACCCAAAGCGAGGTAGGGCTCAGGGAGGAAAAGACGGCTCGCCACGATCGGAAGAAAGATGACGGCGCTGACGGTGACGAACTGCGCGTAGTGCGACCGCAAGAGATGCGCGGCCGCGTCGATGATCTCGGGTCCGGTGCGCGGGCGAAGAGCGGTCGACGGCATGAACTCTCCCGAAGAGAGCTGACCTGCGGATCACGCCTCTTGCGATTCGTACTGGTCCTTGAGCTGCGCCACCACTGCCGGATCGGCGAGTGTCGTCGTGTCGCCAAGGGCCCGGCCCTCGGCGATGTCCCGAAGCAAGCGCCGCATGATCTTCCCCGAGCGCGTCTTCGGGAGATCGGCGGTGAACAGGATGTCGTCGGGCCGCGCCAACGCGCCGATCTTGTCGGCCACGTGCTCGCGCAGCTCGTCACGCAGCTCGAGCGAGTGCCGAAATCCCTCACGCAGCGTGACGAAGGCGGCCAGGGCCTGCCCCTTGAGATCGTGCGCGCGGCCGACCACCGCCGCCTCCGCCACCGCCGGGTGGGCGACGAGAGCCGACTCCACCTCCATCGTCCCGATGCGGTGCCCGGCGACGTTGAGCACGTCGTCGACTCGGCCGAGAATCCAGAAGTAGCCGTCCTCGTCCCGCTTCGCGCCATCCCCAGCGAAGTAGAGATCGGGCCGGCCGGGCCACTTCGAGAAGTAGGTGTCGACGTAGCGATCCGGATCTCCCCAGATCGTGCGCAGCATCGAGGGCCACGGCCGGGTGAGCGCCAGGAGCCCGCCGCCGACGCGGATCGGCTGTCCCTTTTGATCGAGCAGTTCTGCGAAGATGCCGGGGAAGGGGATCGTGGCGCTCCCCGGCTTCGTTTCGGTGAGCCCCGGCAGCGGCGTGATCATGATCGCTCCCGTCTCGGTCTGCCACCACGTGTCCACGATCGGACAGCGGTGGTGCCCGATGTGCTCGTGGTACCACATCCACGCCTCGGGATTGATCGGCTCCCCGACCGATCCGAGGAGCCGGAGACGCGAGAGGTCGTGGGCGTCGGGGTGGTGAGCGCCCCACTTCATGAAAGCGCGGATTGCCGTCGGCGCGGTATAGAAGACGGTCACCCCGTGGCGCTCGCAGATCTCCCAGAAGCGGTCCTTCTCCGGCCAGTCCGGCGCCCCCTCGTACATCACGCACGTGACGCCATTGCAGAGCGGGCCGTAGACGACGTACGAGTGCCCGGTGACCCAGCCGACATCGGCGGTGCACCAGAAGACGTCGCTGTCCCTGAGATCGAAGACGAGGCGCGTCGTCGCCGCGCATCCGGTGAGGTAGCCGCCGGTGGTGTGGACGATCCCCTTCGGCTTTCCCGTCGTGCCTGACGTGTAGAGGATGTAGAGGACGTCTTCGGCCTCCATCTCCTCGGGCGCCCGATACGGTTTGGCGTGAGCCATCAGGCGATGCCACCATTGATCGCGCCCCTCGCGCAACTCGGCGAACGACTCATCTCCCTCCGAGCCGGCGCGCCGGCGGACCACCACGACGTGCTCGATCGAGGGCGTCTCCTCGACGGCCTTGTCGGCGTTGCGCTTGAGCGGAATGACCTGGCCGCGGCGGTACCCGCCATCGGCCGTAATGAGGACCTTGGCCTGCGCGTCGTTGATCCGGTCGCGCAAGGAGTCGGAGGAGAACCCACCAAAGACAACCGAGTGCGGCGCGCCGACGCGGGCGCAGGCGAGCATGGCGATCACTGCTTCGGGAATGAGGGGGAGGTAGATGGCCACTCGATCGCCGCGCTGGACACCTAACGAATCGAGCACGCTGGCGAACTTGTTGACCTCGCGGTAGAGATCCCAATACGTGAGCGTGCGCGAGTCGCCGGGCTCCCCCTCCCAGATGAGCGCCGCTTTGTTACGCCGCTCACCGTGGACGTGGCGATCGAGGCAGTTCACCGACGCGTTGATGCGCCCGCCGCTGAACCACTTGGCCCACGGCGGTGTCCACTCGAGCACCGTCGTCCACGGCGCCGACCACTCGAGCTGTCGTGCCATCTCGCTCCAGAAAGCCTCGAAATCGTCGGCGGCCTGCGCGTAGATGCCGTCGTTCGAGGCGATGGCGCCCCGCACGAAGTCCACCGGGGGCTTGAACTTGCGATTCTCGCTCAGAAGGACATCGATGTCGCTCATGCGCGCGCCAAGGAGAGAGACGAGGACGGGCGGGAAAACCGGTACAGAAGGTAGTCGGGGGCGGGAGTCGAAGCGAGAAGCGTCGAAGGCTTCAGCCCCCGCACCGCGGCTTCTCCCGCTCCCCCACATGAACGTACTATGCACCTGTCTATGCTCGCTCCGTCCACCGAGGGAGTGCCGGAGAAGGATCCCGCTCCCAACTTCGATCCGGTTCATCGCTTCTCGGCCTGGCTCGGCCGCATGGGAAGGGCCGAGGCGACGATCGCCGCCTACCACACGGATGTGGCGGACCTCGTTCGCGCGTATGCGCCGCGACCGGTGGACGAGCTGTCGCCGAGCGACCTCACGATCTACTTGCGATCGCGCGCCGAGGTCGAGGAGTGGTCGCGTCCCACCGTGCGGCGCCATCTGCAGGCGATGAAGTCCTTCTATCGCTACTTGGTGAGCGAAGAAGGGGCGCGCGCCCCGGGGCCCGCCGAGCGCCTGACGGAGCCCGTTCCGGAGCCGCGGCCGCCGGACGTCATCGCGCTGTCGGACGTGCGGGCGATCTTCGAGTACCTCGAGGTCCTGGCGGATTCTCCCACCGGCAGCGTCGAGCGCATGGATCTCGCCCTCTACGGTCTGTGCTACCACGCCGCTCTCCTCGTCTCCGAAGCGGTCGGGCTCACGCTCGCCGCCGTTCGTGGTGGACCCCGCGTGATGCGCCTCGATGTCATCGGCCGCCGGCGCGCCGAGAGCCGCGTCACCATCGAGGGCGATGCCGCCCGCTGGCTGTCGGCCTGGCTCGCCGTACGTCCGGTGCCGAAGCGCGCGGCCCACCGGCGCTTCGTCTTCATCCACCCGCGAACGCGGATGCACACGTCGCGGCAGCGCGCCTGGGACCGTCTGAAGCGACTGGCCCGGGCCGCGGGGCTCGACGACGAGATCGCCGAGCGAGTCGCCCCGCACACGCTCCGCCACTCCTTCGCCGCGCACCTCGCCGCGCGCGCGCTCGGGGTCGAGGACCTCCGCCTCGCCCTTCGCCAGCGGTCGCCACGGCACGCGGCGAAGTATCTCGCTCCGCGCGCCTGACGTGCCCGATTCCGGAATGGTGTTCCTCCTGGGCGCCGGCCCCGGAGACCCTGGCCTGATCACCGTGCGGGCGCTCGATCGCCTGCGGTCGTGCGATGCGGTCGTCTACGACGCGCTGGTCAACCCGCAGCTGCTGCGCGACCTCGCCGCCGAGCGCCCGGAGATCGAGCGACACTTCGTGGGGAAGCGCGGCAGCGCAGAGCCGGCAGCGTCGCAGGAGGAGATCAACCGTCTGCTCGTCAGGCTCGCGCGGGCGGGGAAGCGCGTGGCGAGGCTCAAGGGAGGCGACCCCTTCGTTTTCGGCCGCGGCGGCGAAGAGGCTCAGGCGCTGGCGCGGGAAGGTATTCCCTTCGAGATCGTGCCCGGCATCACCGCGGGGGTCGCCGCGCCCGCGTACGCGGGGATACCGGTCACCCATCGAGGCGTGTCGACGTCGGTCACCTTCGTCACCGGGCACGAGGACCCAGGAAAGAGCGCGGGCGACGTCGATTGGCCGGCTCTGGCGCGCGCCGGCGGCACGCTGGTGTTGTACATGGGAGTCGGGCGGCTGGCGACGATCGTTCGCTCGCTTCTCTCGGGGGGGATGAAGGCGAACACGCCGGCGGCGGTGGTCGAATGGGGGACGTACCCACGCCAGCGCACCGTCACGGCGACGCTGGGGGAGATCGTCGACGTGGCGACGAGGAACGGGATTGAGGCGCCCTCGATCGCCATCGTCGGCGAGGTGGTGTCGCTCCGCGATGCCATGCGCTGGTTCGACACCCGGCCGCTGCACGGGCGTCGCATCATCGTCACCCGCGCTCGAGCCCAGAGCTCGGACCTGCGCGCGATGCTCGAGACGTTGGGCGCTGACGTCATCGAAGCCCCCGCTTTGATGATCGAGCGCCTGACGACCTCCTCGCTCGGCGACGCGCTCGCCGCCATCGGCCGTTTCGATTGGATCGTGTTCACGAGTCGGAACAGCGTGGAGATCGTGTGGGAGGCAGTACGGTCGCGCGGAGGCGACGCCCGACTCTTCGGCGGCATCAAGATCGCCGCCGTCGGCCCCGGAACCGGGGCGGCCCTGCGCGCGCGTGGCCTGGAGAGCGACGTGCTGCCGGATCGCTTCGTCGCCGAGGGTTTGGTGGAGGCGTTCCGCGAACGACCGGACATCGCCGGCACGCGCATCCTCTTCCCGCGCGCCGCCGGGGCGAGAGAGGTGCTGCCCGACGCGCTCCGAGCGATGGGCGCCGACGTCGATGAGGTCGAGATCTATCGCGCCGTGCCCGATGCGGAGGGGCTCCGCGGTGTCGCGGAGGTACTGGAGCGCGATGGGCAGAGTGTGGTCACGTTCACGTCGAGCTCCACTGTGCGATTCTTCGTCGACGGCATAGGACTCGAGCGTGCGCGGTCGGTGCGGGCCGCGTCGATCGGTCCGATCACCACCGGCGCGCTCGCCGCCTTCGGGATTCCGGTAGCGATCGAGGCGCCGGCGGCGACCATCCCCGCCCTCGTCGGAGCGATCGTCGCCCACTACGCCGGGTCGACGAACGCCGGCGCCTGACGACCCGACACACGGGTCGCACGCGGACCGACGTCGCGACCCTCGAGGCGTGCGCGCGGCCTATCGAGGGATCGGACGGGCGCTATCTTTCCGCCCGTGCCCTCAGTGCGCCCCCTCCGGATCGCGACACGGGCTTCCGAGCTGGCGCTTCGACAGGCGCGGCTCGTCCAGTCCGCCCTTGCCGCGCGCGGCGTCACGGCCGAGCTGGTCAGTCTCAAGACGACCGGTGACAAGCACCTGGACGTCCCCCTCAGCGCGATCGGCGCGAAGGGGCTCTTCACCCGCGAGCTCGAGGAGGCGCTCATCGCCGGCCGCGTCGACTGCTGCGTGCATTCGCTCAAGGACTTGCCGACTGATTCGCCGCCGGAGCTCACCATCACGGCGATTCTCGAGCGCGAAGACCCGCGCGACGTGCTCGTGGTGAACGACGCGATCGTCGTCGAGAGCTTGAAGGACATCCCCCGCGGGAGCCGCGTCGGGACCTCGAGCTTGCGGCGACGCGCACAGCTGCTGGCCGCCCGGCCCGACCTCGATGTCGTGGAGCTTCGCGGCAACGTCCCCACACGCCTGCACAAGGTGGATGAGGGCCAGGTGCACGCGGCGGTCCTCGCGGCGGCTGGGCTCCGGCGTCTCGGCGTTCACCAGCGCATCGATGTCTGGCTCGAGGCGCCGGCCTGGCTTCCCGCGGCGGGGCAGGGCGCCATCGCGGTCCAGGGACGCATTGGCGACGAGCGGGTGGTGGCGGCGCTCACGCCGCTCAACCACGAGCCCACGGCCACCGCGGTGCGCGCCGAGCGCGCACTGCTCGCCGACCTCGAAGGGGGATGCCAGGTGCCGATCGGCGCCCTGGCGATGCCGACCGCCCACGGCCTCGTCCTCCATGCGTTCATCGGCGACCCGAGCGGGCGCCGGCTGATCAGCGGATCGGAGCCGGTGGGCGATCCGCCGGAGCGCTCCGGAGAGAGGCTGGCGGCGCACCTCAAGTCCCGCGGCGGCGATGAGATTCTCGCGTCTCTGCGCGGTGAGCAGCGTCTTCCCTCCCCGCAGCCGCAGTGACCGCGCCTGACGACTGCCCATGACTCGATTCCCGCGATCTCGTCCGCGCCGGCTGCGCCGCACCGAAGCCCTCCGGCGCCTCGTCCGGGAAACACGCCTCGACGCCGCGCAGCTCGTGCTTCCGCTCTTCGTCCGCCCCGGGTCGCGCGTCCGTCAGCCGGTGGAGGCAATGCCGGGGGTCGCCCAAACCTCGGTGGATGAGATGCTGCGCGACGCCGAGGCAGCCGCCCGAGCCGGAGTCGGGGGCGTGCTCCTCTTCGGCATCCCCGCCCGCAAGGACCCGACGGGATCCGGCGCGTGGGACGAGAAGGGACCCGTGGCGAGCGCGGTGCGCGCACTCAAGCGGGACCTCCCCGACCTCGTCGTCATTGGCGATGTCTGCCTCTGCGAGTACACCGACCATGGACAGTGCGGCGTGCTCGAGGGGGAGAGCGTGGCGAACGACGAGACGCTCCCTCTCCTGGCGAAGATGGCGCTCATGCAGGCATCGGCCGGGGCCGACGTAGTGGCGCCGAGCGACATGATGGACGGCCGCGTCGGAGCGATTCGTCAGGCACTCGACGCGGGCGGACACGCGGCGACGGCGATCCTCTCGTACGCCGTGAAATACGCGTCGGCGTTCTATGGCCCCTTTCGCGAGGCCGCCGAATCGGCCCCGAAGGTGGGGGACCGGCGCGGCTACCAGATGGATCCGGCCAACGCCCGCGAGGCGCTGCGCGAGGTCCAGCTCGATCTGGCCGAGGGAGCCGACATGGTGATGGTGAAGCCGGCGGGACCGTATCTCGACATCGTGGCGGCGGTGAAACGGGCCACCAATCAGCCCGTGGCGGCGTATCAGGTGAGCGGCGAGTACGCTATGATTAGGGCGGCGGTCGAGCGCGGATGGCTCGACAGCGAGCGGGCCATGCTCGAGTCGCTGCTCGGCATTCGCCGAGCCGGAGCCGACCTCATCGTTACGTACTTCGCGACGGAAGCGGCGAACGCTCTCAAGTCCGGCGACTGAGCGAGCGCTGCCGTAGTCACTACGAGACGCGCCATGAGACATCGCACCTTTCCGGGCACCGATCTCTCGGTGAGCGAGGTGGGCTTCGGCCTCTGGACTCTCTCGACCGGGTGGTGGGGCGAGAAGACCGACGACGAGGCGGTGGGCATCCTCCGCCGGGCGTACGACGACGGCGTGACGTTCTTCGATGCGGCCGACGCATACGGCAACGGGCGGAGCGAGCGGCAATTGGCACGCGCCTTCGCCGATCGCCGAAACGACGTCGTGTACGCCACCAAGGTCGGCTACGACATCTACGATGCGCGCGCCGCCGCCTCGCGCCGCGGGCAGGCCGAGTTGCCGCAGCGCTTCGACAGCGCCTACCTCCGGCGCGCCGTCGAGGGATCGCTCCAACGATTGGAGACCGACCGCATCGACGTGCTCCAGCTCCACAACGTCAAGATGCAGCATGTGCGCGATCCGGAGGTGTGGGAGACACTCCGCGCCCTCACGCGCGAAGGGAAGATCCGCACCTGGGGCGCCGCCTTCGGTCCCGCCATCGGCTGGCTTTACGAGGCGATCGAGCTCGTGGAGCGCGAGCCGGATATCAACACGATTCAGATGATCTGGAATGTTCTCGAGCAGCACCCGGGGACGGCGATGGTCGAGGCGGCGCGCGTCCACGCGCCGAAGTGCTGCTTCAACATTCGGGTCACTCACGCGTCGGGGATGCTCGAGGGGAAATACACCGAGCAGACGGTCTTCCCCGAGAACGATCACCGGCGGCATCGCCCACGTTCCTGGCTGATCAACGGACTCGAGAAGATCAAGACGCTCGATTTTCTGACGCGGCGGATGACGCTTGGCCAGGCCGCGCTCAAATGGCTCCTGGCCGAGCCGCGGGTCGTCACCACGCTCCCCAACATCTACGACGATGAGCAGTTGAGCGAGTTCGCGCGGGCGAGCGACTGCCCGGACCTCGAGCCGGCGGAGCTGACCCGGGTGGAGGAGCTGGCGGCGCGAAACTTCGGCGTGGATGAGGAGCCGATGGCCTACAAGGGGACGATGCATCGCGAGGCGGCCGCTCCGATCGCGGAGGGCTCCCGCACGTCGTGATCCATCCGTGGCACAACTTGTCTCCAGGCAAACATCCCCCCGAGGAGATCACCGCGGTTGTCGAGATTCCGAGCGGGAGCCGGAACAAGTACGAGCTCGACAAGGCGTCCGGGCTCCTGCGTCTGGACCGGGTCCTCTACTCGGCGGTGCACTACCCGGGAGACTACGGGTTCATCCCGCGCACGCTCTCCGAGGACCACGACCCCTGCGATGTTCTCATCCTGGTCAACGAGCCGACGTTCCCCGGCTGCCAGATCGACGCGCGGCCGATCGGCGTGCTGCATCTCCTCGACCGGGGCGAGCCTGACGAGAAGGTGCTCGCCGTCCCCAGCACCGACCCGTTCTACAGCGAATACTTCGACATCGCCGACATCCCGCAGCACTACCTCAAGGAAGTGGAGCACTTCTTCGCCATCTACAAGGATCTCGAGGGGAAGCGCGTGCAGGTGGCGGGGTGGGAGAAGAGTGACGCGGCGATGCGCGTGATTCGCGACGCGCTGGCGCGGTACGAACAGGCATACTCCGCCGGCACTGGTCCGTGAGCGGAATCCGAGCGAATGGGCGCGTGCCCCCTCGGACCGCCGACGCGATCGCCCACGTCATCGATCGCGCCGACGCGCGCCGCCGCCTGATCGGGCTGCGGCGGGCGCTGCGCGGGGCGCGGCGCTGCACCTTCCTCGTCCAGAACGATCCCGACCCCGATGCGATCGCGTCGGCGCTCGCCCTCCGCCGCGCTCTCGGCCTCCCCGCTGTGCGCTCTCCGATCGTCACCGTCGGGCGCATCACCCGCCCCGAGAATCGTCGCCTCCTCCGGGAGCTCGGCCTTCGCATCCGGCGCGTGCACAAGAGCGATCTGATGCGGCTCGCACCGCTCGTCCTCGTGGACGTCCAGCCGCCGTATTTCGGCGGCGCAGTGACCGAGGCCGCCGCGGTGGTCGATCATCACCCGACGACCGCGCCATTCAAGGCCAGACATCGTGATATCCGCACATCGTACGGCGCGAGCGCGACGATGGCCGCCGAATACCTCATTGTGGCCCGGCCGGCGGCGCTGACGGGGCCGGTGGCCACCGCGCTTCTCTACGGGATCATCACCGACACGCGCTCGCTCTCCCGCTCGGCGAGCGACGAAGATCTCCGGATGTTCGCCTTCCTCTTTCCGCGCGCCGACCATGTCGCTCTCCGGCGCATCCAGCACCCCTCGTACGGGCGGTTGGCCCTCGAGCGCTTCGGCCAGGCGCTCGAGCATGCACGCGTGCACAACGGGCTGGCCTATGTGCACCTCGGGCGGCTGCCGGCGGCGCAGGAACACATCGTCGCCCAGCTGGCGGAGTTCTGCCTCGGGATGGCCGGCGCCGAGAAGGCGGTGGTGAGCGGCGTCTTCGGGTCGAACCTGGTGATGAGCGCTCGCGCGTTGTCCCCCAAGGCCAGGCTCGGCGAACGGCTGCGGGCGGCCTTCGCGCGCTACGGGAGCGCCGGCGGCCATCCGGTGATGGCCAAGGCCGTGCTACGCCTGACGAGTTGGCGCGCCGATCATCCCTTCGAGGACGACGCCGCTCTGGCGCGCGCGGTGAACCGCTCGCTCCGCCGAACGCTCCTCAATTCGGGCGCCGCATCACGATCGACGCGTTGATGCCGCCGAAGCCGAAGGAGTTGGAGAGCATCGTCTCCACCCGCGTCGGCCGCCCCTCGCCGGGGATGTAGTCGAGGTCGCACCCCTCGTCGGGGTTGAGCAGGTTGACGGTGGGTGGCAGCCAATCCTTGGCGAGAGCGAGCGCGCAGACGGCGGCCTCGATCGCGCCGCTCGCGCCGAGCGAGTGCCCGTAGTAGCCCTTCGTCCCGCTTACCTGCAGCCGCGACGCATGGTCGCCGAAGACGCGCTTGAGGGCGAGCGTCTCGATCGTGTCGTTGAGCGGCGTCGAGCTCCCGTGGGCGTTCACATAGTCGACGTCGGTGGTGGCCATCCCCGCGTCCTCGAGCGCCCGCATCATCGATTTCGCCGCCTGCGCCCCATCCGGCCGCGGCGCCGTCATGTGGTAGGCGTCGTTGGAGAGACCGTAGCCGACCACCTCGCCGTAGATCTTCGCGCCCCGGGCGACCGCCCGCGACCACTCCTCGAGGATCAGCACCGCGCCCCCCTCGCCCATGACGAAGCCGTCACGGTCGCGATCGAAGGGGCGGCAGGCGGTCGTCGGGTCATCGTTCCGTGCCGACATCGCGCGAATGATCGCGAAGGCGCCGTAACAGAGCGGCCAGAGCGGCGCTTCCGAGCCGCCGCAGATCATGATGTCCGCGTATCCGTCGCGGATCTGTCGGAAGCTGTCACCGATCGCGATCGTGCCTGACGCGCAGCTCATCGCGTTCGTGCTGTTGGGACCCTGGACGCCGAACTCGATGGCGATGTTGCAGCTGGCCGCTCCGGCGAACACCATCAACGCCAGCGCCGGCTCGAGCGCCCGCACGCCCTCGCGGAGAAACTCGTTGCACTGCTTCTCGGCGAACCCGACGCCTCCCAAGGCGCTCCCCATCATCGAGCCGACGCGCTCGCGATCCTCGGCGGCCATGTTGAGTCCCGCGTCGTCGAGCGCCATCCGAGCTGCGGCAACGGAGAACTGACCGAAGAGATCGAGCCGCTTCGCCCGCTTCCGGTCCATGAAATCGGATGCCACGAAGTCCGACACCTCGGCGGCGATATGACTGCGCCAGAGTGAGGGATCGAAGCGCGTCAGCGATCGGACCGCCGAGCGCTGACTCTTGAGCCCCTCCCAGAGCCCCTCCGCCGAGATCCCGATCGGCGTCACGGCACCCACTCCCGTGATCGCTACCCGCCGCCGAGCCGTCATAGTCCTTGCCGTGCCTCCGGTATCGCGTGTTGGCCGCCCTCGGCCGGAATCTGTGTCGCCCTGGTCTGTGTCGCTTCCCGCTCGGCGATGGCTCCCAAACCGGCCAAGGTCCGGGACGCTATGTCATGCACGAACGTGGGCCCGATGATCCCCGTTGCTGCGAAACGGCCGATAACTGGCCATCCCGGGCCATTCCACACATGCAGGATTCGGACGAGCGTCACCTCCCCCCCGGCCGACAGGTCCGGCCGGGGGGTGAAGCTCCATTCGACATCCATCCCCGCGGTGATACCCCCGATGTGGCGGAATCGGATCGCCGGGCGGTCATTATCGACCGCCATTTCCGATCTCCACCAGGTCGGCCACCGAACGAGTCCGAATGGCCGCCAGGCCGACATGTCCACCACCCCGCTCCCATCCGTCGCGCGCTCGATGAAGCGAACCGAACGGTAGTGCGAAAGATAAGCAGGCCAATGCTCGACTTGTCGCACGATGGCGAAGATATCGCGCGCCGGGGCCCGAACGACCCGCTCGTCGACTGTCTCCATCGAGCGTCCGGTCGGCATGGGTGGAAGGATGACCGGCGAACGGGGGCGCGGCTGATCGGTCATGGTGCCCACGCGACCCGCCAGGATGCGGTGACGCGGAATCCCGGATGGCGGCGAACCTGCGCTGCCCCGCCAAGGGCTTCTCCGACGAGGAGGGAGAGCTCATCGACAGTGAAGCCGCGCATCACCGAAGTCACCCCATCGTGCCGGCTCACCGGATGGAATCGCAAGAGGAAGGACGCCAGCCAGATCCCGGCAGCCGCCAGCCAGCTGCGCCGGATGTCACTCACGATGACGCAACGGCGAGCGACGCGTGCCATCTCGCGGAGAATCACGATGCTCTCGCGGCGATCGAAGTGGTGGAGGAGCTGTGAACAAAACACAATGTCGACGCTGTGGCTGCGGAAGGGGAGGGCGAGCGCGTTCGCCCGGATGGCCGGCACGCCGGCCTTCGCCGTGGCACGCGCCAACGTCTCTGCGCACTCGACTCCCGCGACCGTGACATTGATCCCACGCCCCTCGAGCGCCGCACGCGCGGCGCGCGGGATGTCCCCCAGTCCGGTGCCGACATCGAGCACCGTCATGGAGCGGCTCGCGCCGTCGTTCACCGCCCGCAGTACCTCGCGCACCACCGATCGCCGGCCGCCGAAGAGCGCGTTCGAGAGTGCCACGTCGGCGGTGCTCCGAAGGCGCAATGCGTCCGGGATCCCCGGGTCATCGAGAAACTCCGTTCCGCGACGACGCGTGGGGGTGAATACGCGGGGAGTCATCGTTCGAGCCAGGCGTAGCCGCCCCGGTAGTAGAGCAGCGGCTGCTCGAGGGCGGTCGACGCGGAGAGGACCTCTCCGACGACGATCGTGTGGTCACCCCCCGGATAGCGGTGGCGAATCTCACATTCGACGTACGCCAACGCGCCCTCGAGCAGCGCACAACCGGTGATGCCACGCGAGTAGCCGAGTCCGGCGAATCGCTCCTGCTCCTGCTCCGAGAAGCGGCGTGCGATCGGCTCCTGCTGGGCCGCGAGAACATTGACCGCGAAGCGTGGCGCGTGCTCGAGAATCGCGTGAGTGTCCGCGCGGTGCTCTATGCACGCGAGAACGAGCGGCGGCACGAGGCTCAGGGAGCAGAAGGACGAGACGGTGAGTCCGTGATCCTTGCCGTGCTGGTCGCGCGCCGTGATCACCGTGACGCCCGAAGCGAAGTGACCGAGCACGCTCTTGAACAGCGAAGAATCGATCACGGGGTTCTTGCGGGTCGCACACCGAGCGTGGCGGATTCGCGGATGTCCTGACGAGTGGGCCCGACGCGCGGGACCGGGAGGAAGAGAGAGCAGAGAAAGCGAAGGCGGAAGGCCTCGCGCGCCGGAACGAAGTCGCCGGCGACTCCCACGAGCAGGTCGGCCATCGCTTTTCGCCGGGAGAGGACACGGGCGATGTGATTGAGGATCGGGGGTTGGGCGACCGCCAGCGCGACGAACCGCTCCAGCATCCACTTCCCGGCGAACTCCCGCCGGCGCGCCCTCTCATAGCCCGAGAGAAGGCGGTCAGCGTCGCGGTGGGACGACGAGGCGAGCGAGCGCTCGACAAAGGGAGCGAGGAGCGCCCCACCTCGCAGTGCGGCGTAGATCCCCTCGCCGGTGAATGGATCGAAGAAATCGGCGGCGTCACCGACGAGGGCCGCACCGCGCGCCCACGCTCGACGCGCGCGCTGGGCAAAGGGCCCGGTCGCGCGCACCGGCGAGACACGTCGGGCACTACGGAAGCGCGGGGCGAGGTGGCGCTGCGCCGCGATCCAGCGCTCCAGGTAGCGCTCCGGGTGTCCGGCGAACTCGCGAGCGCGCGCCGTCGGCACCACCAGCGCGACATTCGCCAGTCCCCCGCCCACCGGCGCGATGCCGAGGTAGCCGTCGGGCGACACGTGCATTTCGCCGCAGTCTGCCAATTCGGCGACTCCCGCGAAGTGGGTGACGAGGGCGAGGCGCCGGGGATGGCGGGCGAATCGCGCCAGCCCGAGTCGCCGGGCCACAGTGCTGCGCAGCCCATCGGCGCCGACGACGAGCGGGGCCCGCAGCGATCTCTCGGGGCCACCATCGCCGACGATCCGGACGCCCGCGACGCGACCCGTGGAATCGGAATCGAGTCCGGCGACCTGCGCTCTTTCGACCACCGCAGCCCCCGCGGTGCGGGCGCACTCCAGAAGTATCGAGTCGAGGATCTCTCGGCGGAGCGCCAGCCCTCTGTCTCGGAAGCCGCGGAAGCCGTGTGCGCCGGCGAAATCCCCGCGGAGCGTGTCGCCGCTCGGCGCGCGTACGATCATTCCGGCCAGCGTCGCGCACTCGCCGCTCTCGCACGCGTCGAGCGCGCCCATCTGCTCCAGGATGCGAGATGCCTCGGGACTCAGATACTCGGCGCAGGGCTTCGGGCGCGGGAAGCGCGCCCGGTCGAGTACGACCGTGCGCACGCCCCGAGTGGCCAGGTGCCAGGCAAGCGAGGCGCCGGCGGGGCCGCCGCCGACGATGATGACGTCCGCGTCTGTCACGACACGGCGCGGCTGAGGCGCTGGAAGACTCCCATGTAGCGCCAGTGCGGGCGCGGCAGCCGGAGCAGTGATGCCAGCCTGACGAGATAGGGGAGGAGCGGCGACCGGGAGTCGGCGGAGAACATGAAACGCGGGTGCTCTCGGGAGAAGGCGCGCAGGCGCGCGATCGCCCAATCGATGTCCAACGTGTGCGAGCAATAGAAACGCGGTAGGAGCAGAGGGTCGTCGCGCTCGACCAGCCCCTCCTCGCAGGCGATCCGGTGAAGCGTCGTCCCTGGATAGACGCGAACGCCGACGGTCACGTACACCGCATCACCGCGCGCCAGTCTCCAGGCGGCGAAACGCAGGGTCTCCTCCAGAGTGGCGGGCGTCTCGGCGGGTCCGCCGACGAGGAAGACCCACAGGACGCCGATCCCGGCGCGCTCGACGTCGATCGCCACGCGTCGCAGCTGCTGGAGGTCGAACCCCTTCTCCATCTTCGCGAGAACCGGATCGCTCGCGCTCTCGGCGGTGATCCCGAGCCAGCGGAAGCCGGAGCGCCGCATCACGTCGAGGAGGTAACCGGGAGCGGCCGCCGGCGTGAAGTTCGTCGTGTCGAGATGCACGCGCAGGCCACGGCGAATGATCGCCTCGCAGATCGCCGCGGCGTGCCGTGGTGGCGAGTTGAACGTGGAGTCGACGAACTCGAAGTGCCGCACGCCGAAGCGTCTCAACTCCGCGATCTCGTCGACCACGAGCTCCGCGTCGCGAAGGCGATAGCCCCACCCCTCGACGTTCAGGTACGTGCAGTAGATGCACTTGAAGACGCAGCCGCGCTTCGTCTGAATCGGCACCGTGCCGCCGTTTCGCTCGTACGCTCTCAGGTCGAGCCATCGTTCCATGTGGGTCGCGGGGAGCGAATCGAGATCTGCGTCGCCGCCCGGGGGCGTGAAGACGACGCTGTCGCCATCGCGCCGCACGATACCCGGAATCCCCTCTGTGCTCCGCCGAGCGGAGAGCGCATCGACGAGTGCGACGGTGGCGCGCTCGCCGTCGCCAGCGACAGCGAAGTCGATGCCGAGCTCGCGGAAGAGGGCCTGCGGCGCCACGCCGAAGGCGGCGCCCCCCGCGATCGACCGGGCGTCGGGCGCGCCCTCCTTCACCGCCTGGAGCACGCCTGCCGCCTCTGGTGTGTAGTGCCTGAGGGCGACCAGGTCGCTGTTGTCGAGATTACGAATCGACACGCCCACTACGTCGGGCCGGAGTGACCGAGCGGTCTCCCTCGCCACCGTCAGCGGATCGCGCTCGAAGCAGAGATCGAGCAGCCGCACATCGTAGCCAGCACGGTCGAGAGCCGCAGCAACACAGGCCACGCCATTCGGCACCACCGGCATCGGCTGCCGCTCCCTGTTCGTGCTCACGAGAAGGACGCGCGGGCGATCGCTCATCTCTTCACCCGGCGATCCACGCCGCGATGAGGGCGCCTGTCAGGTTGCAGGCGAGGTTGACGGCATCGTTGTCCAGCCACGACCACCCTCCCGCACGCTCGGTGGGAGCTCCACAGTCGTGCACAGCTTGCTCCGTGTCCGCTCCGCAGCGCGGGCATCGGTGCCGCGCTTGGACCGTCGCGCCGAGGACGGAATCCAGAATAGCACCGATGACGCCGCCGATCGCCGCAGCGGTTACGACCGGCATCGGCCACTGCAGCGTCCACACCACGGCCGCGACGAACGCCGCCCCTGCGACGGTCGCGACGAGCCCGCCCGCGCTGACGCCTCCGGAGGTCCCCGGCGCGACGGGGCGGAGGGACGTGATCAGGCGCGTCGGTCCGCGCATCAGAGTGCCGAGCTCAGTCCCCCAGGTGTCGGCCGCCGACGCGGCGAGCGACCCGGCACCGGCCGCCATCCATGTCGCGCGCGGATCGACGGTCCACGCAAGGGCCGCCGCGCCGAACAGAGCACCATTTGCCAGCACCTGGCGCGCGTCGCGTGGCCCTCCCTTGGCGATGATGCCGCCGGTGAGCAGGCCCTTTCTCGCGCGGCCCCATCGGGTGAGCGCGGTCGACGCGACGAAGTACGCGATCAACAGAATGCCCCAGTCCCACCCCGCGGCGACACAAAAGGTTCCGAGCACCGCGGCCGCTGCGGCCCCTGATGCAGTGAGCGCCCGCGCGCGCCACGAGAGCGCCGCAATAGCGGTGGCGCTCACCGCGCCCGAGAGCACTCGCTCCGTCAGCGCGGCGGTCGACTCTCCTCCGTAGCGAAGAGCGCCTGGACGATGCGCCGGCGAAGAGAGGGCGACGCCTTGTCCAGTAACGAGCGCGATCTAAGAAGGCTCAGATATGCGCGGTCGAGCATGAGTTGGGAGGAGCACGGCCCGCACGCAGCGAGGTGGGCGCGGACTCTGGCGTCGGCCTCGAGACTCAACTCCCCCGCGAGGTACTCGAAAATCTGCGCGAGCGCCTCGAGACAGCTCTTACCGTCGACCGAACCGTCCATCGTTTCATCGATCATAGCGATCCCAACAAAGCTGCGTTCCATCGCGCGGCGCATGCAAGGCCAACTGAGCCGCGGCTCATCAACGCGCCGTGCGCAGATGCGCGTTCCCGTGCTTGAAGGCACTCTCGCGCTCGGTTAGCTTGCGCTCTGCTCGAAGGCCCTCCTGCCCACCATGTCTGCAACCGTCGACGCGCTCCTTCCGCTGAGCTTTCTCGAGGCGGTTCGCACCGTGGACAGCCCGGACGGCGATCTCGATGCCGAGTTCGTTCCGGAGCTCCGTAACAAGCGTCTTGGGCTGAGCGACACGGTCTATGCCCAGATTCGGCGCTACACCGACGCGGCGCGCAAGAATCAGCGCACGGTGCACGATGAGGCCGCGGGGCTGGCGAAGCTGATCGGTCGTCGCCCGGATGCCGAGGCCGTCTTCCGATCGGCGGGGCGCTACCTCGCCGGGCAAGCATATCTCGGGGTGAGCTCCTTCAAGCGGCAGCTCATCACGATACTCCCCAATTTTCTGGCGCGCCCGATCGCCTTGCGCGAAACGAAGAAGATTTCCTCTCGCTACCTGAACGGTCGGGTGCGGCGAGTGGGATCGTACCTCGTCCTCGAGGTGGAGCGCTCTACCACTGTCGACAGTGCGCCCGGCGGAATCGGGTGCGCCTACTACGAGGCGAGCCTGCGCGAGCTCCTTCGCCTTCTCGGAACGAACGTCGGAGCGGTGGAGCACGTGCGCTGCGCCGGCCGCGGGGAGGGAAGCTGCGAATGGCGCGCCGAATGGAGGTCCGCCGCTCGATGAGGACAGTCTCGTGCTGACGCCCGAATCTCTTCCGTCGCTGCAGCGCACCCTCGCCGCTATTGGGCTCGATGGGTGGCTTCTCTTCGACTTCCAGGGGACGAATCCGATCGCCGCGGGCGTGCTGGGACTCCGGGGCATGGTGACCAGGCGCGTCTTCGCGCTCATTCCTCGTGAGGGCGCGCCGGTGGCGGTGACCCACGAGATCGAGCAGGGCCCGTGGCGTGACTGGCCGGCGGCGTGGAAGAGAGAGCGCTACGGCTCGTGGAAGGCGCTCGAGAGCCTCCTCGCCCGGCTCGTCGGCGGCAAGCGGATCGCCATGGAGTATTCCCCGGGCGACGCGGTGCCGTACGTGGACCGCATCCCTGCCGGGGTGCTGGAGCTCGTGCGCCACGCCGGTGCCACGGTCGTGTCGTCGGCGGAGCTCGTCACACGATTCTACGCCGTCTGGACGGCGGACCATCTCGCCTCGCACCGCCGGGCGGCGAAGATAGTCGCGACGGCCGCCCGCGAAGGACTGGCGCTGGCCGGGGCGCGCGCCCGTACCGAGGCGCCGATGGCGGAACACGAGCTTCAGTCGTGGCTCAGCGATCGGCTGCATCGCGATGGCCTCGAGTTCGATCATCCGCCGATCGTCGCCGTCGGTGCGAACGCCGCCGATGCGCATTACGCGCCATCATCGAGCCGGCCGCGGCCGATTCAGCCGGGCGACGTCGTGCTCGTCGATCTCTGGGGGAAGGAGCCGCGTGGAGTCTATGCCGATCAGACGTGGATGGCGTCGGTGGGGGAGCCGTCGAAGCGCGCCGTGTCGGTGTGGGAGGCGGTGCGCGATGCGCGTGATGCCGCCATCTCGCTTCTTCGCGAGCGCGTGACGGCGGGAACGCCGCTCAAGGGCGCAGACCTCGATGACGCGGCGCGTGGAGTGATTGCGGCGCGCGGCTTCGGCGACCGGTTCGTCCACCGGACGGGGCATAGCATCGATCCGCGCTCCCTTCACGGAGCGGGTCCGCACCTCGACAACTTCGAGACGCGCGAGGAGCGCCAGCTGCTCCCCGGTGTCGGGTTCTCCATCGAGCCGGGGATCTACGTCCCGGGGGAGATCGGCGTGCGGAGCGAGGTGAACGCCTGGGTCGGTGACGGCTCCGTCGTCATCACCCCCGAGGACCCCCAGCGGGAGCTGATCCGCGTCTAGCCCCGCGGCGGGGATTCCCTCCGCATCGCTGCGCCGCGAGCTGGGGATCATATCCGCGGCGCTGCTCGTCGTCGGCGGGATCATCGGGAGTGGCATCTTCTTCACCCCCTCCGTCTCCGCGCGCGCGCTTCCCACCGGCGGGTGGGTGCTGGCCGTCTGGGCCGTCGGTGGTTTGGTCGCCCTCGCCGGGGCACTCACCTACGCGGAGCTCGGGGCGATGATGCCCGATGCCGGCGGCCCGTACGTCTACATTCGCGAGGCGTTCGGCGGGCTCCCGGCCTTTCTCTACGCGTGGATGGCGCTGGCCTCCATCGCCTCGGGCGCGCTGGCTGCCGTGGCAATGGCGTTCGCGCAATACCTGCAGCGGTTCGTCGACCTCACCGCGGTCGGCGGCCCGCTCGCCATCGCCGCCGCCACCATCGCCACCCTGGCCGTGCTCAACGTCCTCGGCGTGACCCTGGGCGCCGCGGTGCAGAACGTGTTGACCGCGGCGAAGATTCTCGCCCTCGTCTGCCTCATCGGGGGCGGCGCGCTCGTCTGGAGCCGGGCGGGGAGTCCTCCGCCGGTGGCCGATGTGCCCGCGCCGAATCCGTCGTTAGGCGCCGGGCTCGCGGCGGCGTTCGTTGCCGTGCTCTTCACCATCGGCGGCTGGCAGCAAATGAACATGGTTGCCGGCGAGATCAAGGATCCGGGGCGCAACATCCCTCGCGCCCTGATGATCGGGATCGCGATCGTCGTCGCCTGCTACCTGGGGGCGACCGCCGTCTACCTTCACGCGCTCGGGCGAGATGGCCTGGCGGCATCCAGCGCCGTCGCCGCGGACACGGCTCGTGTGCTCTTCGGCTCCCGCGGCGCCACCCTGGTGACCCTCGCGGCGATGATCTCCATCCTCGGCTTCTCGCACGTCGCGCTCCTCGCCAACTCCCGCCTGGTCTATGCGATGGCGCTCGACGGCGGCTTCCTCCCGATAGCGGCTCGAGTCCACTCGCGATTCGGCACGCCCTACGTGGCGATCAGCATCCTCGCGTCGTGGTCGATCGCCCTTCTCCTTGTCACCCGTGGGAATGTCGGGCAGCTCTTGAGCGCCGTCGTGTTCGCCGACTGGATCTTCTTCGGTCTGGGAGGCGCGGCGGTCTTCGCTCTGCGACGGAGCCGCCCCGACGCCGCTCGCCCCTACCGCGTGCTCGGCTATCCGGTCCTGCCGGCCTTTTTCGTCCTCGCTGCGCTCGCCGCGATCGCCAGCTCCATCGTGAGCCACCCGCTCATGTCCGCCCTCGGAATGCTCCTCCTCGGCGCCGGCGTCCTGGTGTTTCGCTCATCGAAGGCCGGAAGGGCCGCCAAGCGGGACACGGCCTGACGCGTGGCGTCAGGACTCGGCGCGTCCTTCGAGTCCGGTGTCTCCGTACTGGACGCGATAGAGTCGCGCGTACACCCCGTCGCCGGACAGGAGCTGGTCGTGACTCCCTTCTTCGACGATCTCGCCGCGGGAGATCACCACCACGCGATCGGCGCGTCGCACGGTGCTGAGCCGGTGGGCGATGATGAGCGTGGACCGCTCCTGGAGAAGTGTCTCCATCGCCTCTTCCACGAGCCGCTCGCTCTCGCTGTCGAGGCTCGACGTCGCTTCGTCGAGCACGACCACGGCCGGGTTCTTGAGGAAGACGCGTGCGATGGCGAGGCGCTGTCGCTGTCCGCCGGAGAGCTTGACGCCGCGCTCCCCGACCCGGGTGTCGAGTCCGTCTGGGAGATTCTCGATGAACTCCAACGCGTGCGCGGCCCGGGCCGCCGCGACGATCTCACGCTCGGGAGCCTCGGGGCGACCGTACGCGATGTTCTCGCGCACCGACCCGCTGAAGAGCGTCGGCTCCTGCGGCACGATCCCGATCGCACCCCGCAGATCTGCCAGAGCGAGTTGGCGGGCGTCGATGCCGTCGAGCAGAATGCGCCCTTGCTGTGGGTCCCAGAAGCGCGGGAGGAGCGAGGCGACAGTCGTCTTGCCGGCGCCCGAGGGACCGACCAGCGCGACGACCTCGCCTGGCGCGATGTGCAGTGACACGTCGCGCAGCACGTCGGGGTGTGACGGCGCGTAGCGAAAGGTCACCCGGTCGAGGCGCACCTCGCCGCGAACCGGGCGCGGGAGGGCGCGTGGCGCTGGCGGATCGGCGATCTCCGGCTGCGTGTTGAGGAGCTCGAAGACGCGCTTCGCGGCCCCGATCGCTTCCTGGTAGCTCCCGAAGAGCGAGCCAAGGGCCCCGACGGCGGCCGCGGCCTGGAAGGCGTAGAGGAGGAAAGAGACGAGCGCGCCCGGCGTGAGCGCGCCTCCCACGACCAGCCGGCCGCCCCGCCAGAGCACCGCGACGATGCCGGCGAATGCGAAGAACGTGATCGCCCCGAAGAAGGCGCCGCGAATGCGCGCCCGCGAGATCGCCGCGCGAACGACCGCCTGCAGGTGCGAGTCGAAGCGTTGAACCTCGCCCCCTTCGTGAACGAAGCCCTGGACGGTGCGAATCTGGGCGAAGGCCTCCTCCGCCGTCCCCGTCGCCTCGGCCACTCGGTCCTGCACCCCCGTGCTCGCGCGCCTCAGGAGCCGGCCGAAGAAGAGCGCCGCTCCGACGACCGGCGGGACGACGAGGAGGGTGGTCAGCGTGAGGCGCGGGTGCAGCCAGGTGAGCATTCCGAGTGCGCCGACGAGGAAGAGAAGCTGGCGCGTCAGCTCGGTGACCTGATAGCTCATCACGCTCTGGAGGAGCGCCACATCGGAGGACAGCCGGCTCGTGAGCTCGCCCGTGCGACGCTCCGTAAAGAAGCCGGGGGAGAGGCGGATGACGTGAGCGAAGAGATCGCTCCTCAGCTTGGCGACGACTCGCTCCGCCACGGTGGTGAGGAGCCACACCTGAGCGAAGTTGAGCGCCCCCTGCACGGCGAAGATGCCGAGCAGGGTGAGAGCGAACTTGTCGAGGAGCGAGGCGTTCTGGGCAACGAACGCGGAATCGAGGAGCCGGTAGACCAGCAGCGGAAAGATCAGCCCGATGCCGACGCTCGCGAGCAGGGCGATCGTTCCTACCGCCAGCGCCGGTGCATATGGTCGCATCCGCGACCAGAGAGGGCGCAGGGGCGCGGGCGACGGGAGTCGCCGCGCCGGTCGCTCGGGGGCGGCTTCCTTCGCTAGCGTGACTGACGGCGCAGCCACGCTCGTACCTCCGCCGCCGGCGGGGTCACGCGTCGCCGGCTACGTCCGGAGTCGTCAAGCAGCGCTTCGATCTCCTCCGGACTCACCACCCGCGTCTCCGGGCCTGTAGCCCAATTGCCTGGGTGCCACTCCCGGACTCGGACACCGAGCGGGTCGGGGGAGAGGAGGAGCACGCGCTCCTGTACGCCGTGCTCGCCCGCGATGAAGATCGTGATCTCCCCGGGCTCTGCTCTCGGGATGTTGATATCCACGAATGTCACCGGAGGATGGCGCGGTCGGCCGCCATCGCGGCGAAGAGGAGCGCCAGGTAGAGGAGCGAGAACTTGTAGAGGCTCCAGGCGGGCTCGGTCCATCGCTCGGCGCGCATCATTCGCGCGATGCCGCCGACGAGCGCGAGGCCGAGAAGCGTGGCCGACGCCAGGTAGATCCAGCCGAGCGCGCCGAATGCCACCGGGAGAAGGCTCACCGGCATGAGAATGAGCGCGTAGGCCAGCATGTTCCGCATCGTCTCGCGTTCGCCCCAAACGAGCGGCGCCATCGGAACGCGGGCGCGGCCATAGTCGGACTGCTTGAGCAGCGCCAACGCCCAGAAGTGCGGGGGCGTCCAGTAGAAGATGATGAGAAAGAGGTAGAGCGCCGCGAGATCGACATGCCCGGTAACCGCTGCCCAGCCGACCAGCGGCGGAAAGGCCCCCGCCGCGCCGCCGATCACGATGTTGTTAGGCGACCGGCGTTTGAGCCATCGCGTGTAGACGAAGACGTAGAAATAGAATCCTCCCAGCGCCAGCGCGGCGGTGAGGACATTCGCCCCCCAGGCGAAGAGCGCGGTGGCGGCGGTGGCGAGGGCGACACCGAAGGCCAGTACCGCGCGCGGCTCCATGCGTCCCGCCGGGATCGGCCGGAGGCGGGTGCGCGCCATCCGGTCATCGATGTCCCTGTCGAGATACATGTTGACGGCGTTGGCGCCGCCGGCCATCAGGTAGCCGCCCACGAGAACAAGGGCGACCAGGGCCAGCGTCGGTCGGCCTGCCACGAACATCGGCGCCACAGTGGTCAGGAGGAGGAGCGAGATGATGCGCGGCTTGGTGAGCGTCACCAGATCGCGCGCCAGTGCCACACCCCGCCGCTCCGACACCGCGAAGCCGGTCACCGCGCTTCTCCGTGCGCCAGCGGCCGGGCCGCGACCACTCCCGCCTCGTCCGCCCCCGCCGCCGACCGCGTTAGGCGGACCGCCAGATACGCCGTCGAAAAGAGGGAGAGCCAGATGGCGACGCCGACCGCCTGATGCAGGGAGCGGAGGACCGGCGGGAGCTGGAGCAGAACCATCGCTGCGGCGATCGCCACCTGGAGCACCGTGGCCGCGAGAGCGATGCGCAGGGGGCGTAGAATCGCAGCGGCCGCCTGCCGTTTCGTGAGCCCGATGGTCAGACCGACGACGTGGAAGAGGAGCAGGTAGGCGAGAATCCGATGCGTCATCTGGACGCGTCGGAGTGCGGCACTCGACTCCAGGCCGGCGCCGCAGAGCGGAAAGCTCGGACAGGCGGCGTTGGCGCCCGGAATCTTCGCCGTCAGGCCCCCCATGATCACCACGGCGAAGGCGAGGCCCGCCGCAGCCACGGCGCCACGAGCAACACGGCCCGGTTGTGGAGTCCACCTCTCCGGCGCCCCGAGTCCGCCCGCGCGGATCGCCGTTGCCGCGAGCACCGCCAGCGTCGACGCGGCGAGCGACCAGTGACCCACCGTCGCCCACGGAGCGTTGCCGGCCTTCACTGTCACCGCGCCGAAGAGGGCCGTCACCACCACCAGACCCACGGCGAGAGAGGCCGAGCGCAGGACACCCCCCGGCCCGCCAACTCCCGCCTCCGTCCGTCGCGCGAGGGCAGTGGCCGCCAGACCGATTACGGCGAGCGTCAGCACGGTGACGAGCACGCGGTGCGTGAGCTCGATGATCAAGGTCGGCTGTGTGAGCTGCGGAACCCAGGCGCCGTCGCAGGTGGGCCAGTGATCACCACATCCCATGCCCGAGCCGGAGATACGGACGATCGCGCCGAACACGACGTGAACGAACGCGATGCCGAGCGTGATCAGCGAGAGACGACGGAGCGTCGGCACTATTCGGGGGGCGACTCTTTGTCAGCTGCCGTGAATCGCGCGCCAGGTGAGCGCGAGCACGCCGCCAAGGAAGGCCGCGGGGAGAAGCGTCCACAGCAGCTCGGCCGCGCGACGCGGCCGCGGCACTCCGTCAAGACCGCCGCCCTCCAGCGGAGCTCGAACGGCCGAGCGCACGATCACAGCCTGGGCCGCAGCGCAACAGACTACGGCCAGCCAGAAGAGGAGATCCGTCACTAGGGAGCGCCGAAATGCGGTGAGGGCGATGCGGCGAGCGCGTGAAAGTTCACACGATGCCGGAGGGTGGTCAACCGGCGCCGCGCTCCCCCCCGCCCCTTCGACGCCGTAATATCACGCATGCAATCATCGGCAGACCCACCGTCGAAGCTCCCGCGCCGACTCGGCCTCTTCAGCGCCGCGGCGGTGCTCATCGGCTCGACGATCGGCTCGGGGATCTTTCGGACTCCCGCTCATATCGCGACGCTCCTCCCGGGGCCGCTCCCCATGCTGGGGGTGTGGGTTGCCGGCGGGCTGCTCGTCCTGTGCGGCGCCCTCACGCTGGCCGAAGTCGCGGGCGTCTTCCCCAGCACGGGCGGCATCTACGTCTTCATTCGCGAAGCCTGGGGACGCCTCCCGGCTTTCCTCTTCGGCTGGTCCGAGCTGGTGGTGATTCGGGCCGCGGCGCTCGGCGCCATCTCGACCACCTTCGCCGAGTACCTCCTCCGCGTACTCGGCTACGATCCAACCGTCGAGCCGACCGCGACCTATGTGCACTATGTCGCAGCGGTCGCGATCGCCGTCACCGCGTCGTTCAACTACCTCGGGCTCCGCTGGGGCTCCCTCATTCAGAACCTGACGACGGTGGCCAAGTACGGCGGCCTTCTGCTCGTCATCGCTCTGGCGTTGGCCCTCGGGCTCCCGCATACAGGCGGACATTTCACTCCGGCCGTACCCCCGGGAAGCTTCAGCATCGCGCCCTTCGGCCTGGCGCTCGTCTCCGTGTTGTGGGCGTACGATGGGTGGGAGGATGTGAGCTTCGTCGGTGGAGAGGTGAAGGACGGCCACCGCACGCTGCCCCGAGCGATCGTCGGTGGAACCGCCGCCGTCCTCGGCCTCTACCTGCTGGCGAACCTGGCCTACCTCTCCGTTCTCGACGTCGAGACGATGAGCCACTCGAAGCTGGTGGCCGCGGATGTTTTCGAGCGGTTGGTCGGCGCGCCGGGCGTCGTCTTCGTCGCCGTCACCGTGATGATCTCGACCTTCGGGACGCTCAACGGCTCCATCCTCACGTCGTCGCGGATCTTCTTCGCCATGGCCGACGACGGCCTGCTCCTCCGGCGCATCGCCGCGGTCCACCCGCGCTACCAGACGCCGTACGTCGCGATCGCCCTCTGCGCCCTGCTTGGCATCATCTTCGTGATGTTCCGCACCTTCGACCAGCTCGCCGACGCCTTCGTCATTGCGATCGTTCCCTTCCTGGCCCTCGGCGTCGCGGCGGTCTTTCCGCTCCGTCGTCAGGCGAATTACCACCCCACCTACAGGGTCCCCGGCTATCCCGTGGTCCCGGTCCTCTTCATCCTCGCGACGGTCGCGTTGCTGCTGAACGCGGTGATCGATCCGTCGAGCCGGGTACCGACGGTGGCCGTCCTGGGAACGGTCTTGTTGGGAGTTCCGGTCTACTACGCCACGGTCGCGCGGAGGGCGGCCGGCGCCGGCGCTTCGGCGCCTGACGCGACCCCGACGCGCGACTCCTGACCGCCCTTCGCCGGGGCGGTCAGAAGACCTTGACGTTCAGGTATTTCTTGGGGTTGTCCTTGATCGCCCCGGTCAGCGAGTCGAGACGCGCCAGCAGCGAGCGGAGATTGTTGTAGACGCCCGGATCGTTCACCAGCTTGGCCACCGTTCCGTCGCCGTTGTCGAGCTTCCCCAGCAGCCCGTCGAGCTTCTGCGTGGTCTGCTGGAGGTTCGCTGTCAGGTTGCTCAGATGCTCCGTTGTCGCCTTCATGTTCTGCACGGTGGAGTCGACCGCCGCCGAGTCGATGGCGTTGAGCGACCGGCGGAGCGCGGTCATCGTTTGGGTCAGTCCCTTCGACTGCTCCTGCGCCACCTGGTTCAGCTGAAGAACGAGCTGATTCGTCGACTGGATCGTGTGGTGCAGGTCCTGAATCCCCTTCTGATCGACCAGCTCCACCTTCACCGCTTGCATGATCTGACCGAGCGCCACTCCGATGGTATCGAGACGTCCGAGAACGGCCTCGACCGACGGAGCGGGGAGTCCAGTGGGAAGCGTGTCCCCGGCCGCGTAGAATGCTCCGGGTCTGCACGGCGGCGAGAAGGGAGGGGGCACATCGGGGCGCGTCTGCATCGGCGGCCCCTTGATGACCTCGTTCGGGAAGGAGGGCTCCGCCTTTCGGCAGGGCGTGATCGAGATCGTCTTGTCGCCGAAGAAGCCCTCGGCGGCGACGGTCACCGTGCTCCCCTCGGGAATGCGCCGCCCCTTGTCGACGGCCATCTTCACGTCGATGTAGCCGTTCGGATTGAGATCGACCCTGTCGACGAATCCGACTTGAACGCCGGCCAGAAGAACCTGCTGGCCCTCCTTCAGGTTCTGTCCCCAATCGAAGCGTGCATAGAGCGGGTACGACTTCGAGAAGCCCCGCCTGGCGAGCCAGAGCGTGCCGGTGATCCCGACCAGGAGGGCCGCGGTGACGAACACTCCGACGATGACTTCGTCGCGTCGTTTCATCCGGCGAGTTGGGGAGCGAGGTAGACGGCGGTGAGCGCATCCAGGAGGAGGATGATCACCGAGGAGATGACGACGGCGCGAGCGGTGGAGCGTCCGACTCCCTCGGCGCCGGCCTCCGTAGTATAGCCCTCATAGGAACAGATCAACGAGATCGCGGTGCCGAAGAGCACGGCCTTGATGACGGCGTAGTAGACCTGGAACGGAATGAAGGTCAACCGGAGCCCCGTCGTGTAGTCGTGCAGCGTCACCTTGGTGGCGGCGACGACCATCAGCCCTCCCGCCACGATTCCCACCGCGGCCGAGAGGATCGTGACCAGCGGCACCATCAGGCATCCGGCGATCACGCGTGGCAGTACGAGGTAGGCGATCGGATCGAAAGCCAGCGTCTCGAGGGCGTCGATCTGCTCGGTGACGCGCATTGTGCCGATCTCCGCCGTCATGCGCGCGCCGACGCGGCCGGCGAGGGCGAGCGCGGTGAGCAACGGCACGATCTCGAGAATGAGTGTCTGCCGCACGATCCAGCCGACGACGGACAATTGAACGCCGGGGAAGAGCTGGTAGACGGTCTGGTAACCGGTCACCGCGCCGATGAACGCCGCCACCGTCCCGGCGAGGGGCATCGAGTCGACGCCGATGTCGCGCATTTCGGGGATGGTGAGGGGGAGCCACGTGCTCGGCTCTCGAAAGGCGCGGAGCGTGTCGCGGACGAAGAGAACTCGCTTCCCGATCTCGGCGAAGAGGAATGCTGCCCACTGCGCCATCCACCGGAAGAACCGGATGGCGGCGCGTTGAGGGGCGGGGAAGGCTGCAGTCGGCCTCCCGCCAGGGCGGCGCTCGAAGGCGGTCGAGCTCACCGGCGCGCGCTACCCGCGCCGGCGCTCACGTCCGCACACGCGACAGCAGCGCGGCGCCGATCGCACCGAACAGGAAGTTCGGAAGCCAGGCCGCCAGGCGCGGCGGCACGACGCCCCCCTGGCCGATGGCCTTCGTGAGCTGGATCAGCATGAGAAAGAAGATCGTCGTCGCCAGGCTGATGCCGATTCCGAAGGCTGCGCCACTCCGCTGCGAGCTCGTCGCGAGCGGGGCGCCGAAGAAGGCGATGATCACGCACGTGATGGGGATGGCGATCTTCAGCGACTGCTCCACCTTGAGCTCCTTGGAGTCGGCCCCCGACCGGTCGAGCGATCGGATGAAGCGGCCAAGCTCACGGAATCCCATCTCCTCGGGCGCCCGAGGGGATGTCGTCAGGTCTGCAGGTGCTTCCGTGAACACGCGATCTCGCAAGCTGTCGTAGCGTATCGTGATATTGTGAAGCGAATCGGGCACAATGTGCAGCGTCCCGTTGCGGAGCGTCCAGTACTTCCTCGAGCTGTCCCACTGGGCGAGCGGCGCGGCGAGCAGATAGGTGGGGTTTTCGGCGCCGCGCCCCTTACGCTCGATCTCGATCCCCTCGATCGACCGACGTTCGACGCTCAACGACGCAACCTTGTAGATGCGGCCGCCGCTCGCGCTGTAGGCGAAGTTGAACCGGTCGGAGCCGCTCCGGTAGCGCTTCTCCTGCAGGATCTCGTTGCGCTTGGCATCGGTGATCGGCACGACCTCACCGAGCGCGAGAGCGAGCACGGCCACCAGTCCCGCTCCGAGGAAGATCGGCAGAACCATCCGATGGAAGCTGATACCTGACGCCTTGGCCGCCGTGATCTCGGAGTGGCGGGTGAGCGCTCCGATCGAGAAGACGGTCGCGAAGAGGACGGCCGCCGGCATCACCATGAACATCGACTCGGGGATCCAGTACAGGTAGCTGAGCGCGATCTGCTGCCAGGTGAGATTCCGGTTGAGGTATTTCTCGAGGCGATCCGTGACGTCGATGACGATGACGAGGAGTGGGAAGCCGAGGGCGGTGATGACGAAGATCCGCCAGAACTCCCCGAAGACGTAGCGATCGAGCGGGCGAAGCGGATTCCGCATCAGGCGAGCCGTTGGCGGGCTCCCGCCATGCCGGCGGCGCGGCCGAGGCGGGAGGTGAGGCGGCGCAGCCAGTCGAGCACGACGCTCGGCTCGCCGCCGCGGGGAGTCGATCCGCTGCGCTGGACCCGGACGAGCATCGCGGCGCCGACGATGGTGAAGAGGATGTTCGCTCCCCACATCGCCAGCAGCGGCGAGACGAGCAGGCGGTTGGCCAGGTCCTCGCCGGCGATCAGGAAGACGTAATAGAGGGCGAAGACGACGATGCTGACGCCGATCACCAGGCCGACGCCGCCGCGCGGGTGGCGAATCGCGATCGGGGCGCCGAGGAGGACGAAGACGATACAGGCCGCGGCGAGCGCGAACTTCTTGTGGATCTCCACCTGATAGCGCGCCGTCGACATCTTGGCGTCGGTGATGCGCGCCCGCGTGATCTCCACCTGTGAGGTGGTGGCGAAGGGGGAGACGCGGGGGCGCGGGGGCGCCACGTACGCCTGAGCGATCGCCGCCGGCGGGACCACCGCCCGCACTGCGCCGGGGGGCTCCACTCCTCTGCGCATTCCGCCTGACGATGGCGATGATCCCCCTGGGCCCGCGGGGGGACGGGCCGCGATCGGGCTGGTGGCCGGAGGCCGGGAGAGTGCCGTCGTCGCGTCCTTCGCGAGATTGCGCCCGTTCGATGGGCGAGGCGAGGCCGGGTGCGGCGGCGGCTCCTTCGGCATCGGCACCTCGATGAAGTTCTGGTGGTGGGGGGGCGCGGCTCTCTGCGCCGCGGGCTCACGCACAGGAGCGGCGGAGAGCCGGTTGGCGGCCGAGTCCGGGTGACCGGCGGAGGCGGCGGCGCCACTCGACGGGGATGGCCGCGACACCGCGGGCGGCGCCTCCGGCGGGGCGGGCGGGGCGGCGGACGGAGCCGTCGGCGACGCGCTCGCCGGCGACGGGGTCGTCGCCACCTGCTCGGCGCCCGGACGGTGCCCCGTCAGGCGCGCCATCTGTGCTCCGACATCGCGGATGAGGCGGCAATACACGGCGCCGCTCGTTAGGCGCGGCACCATCGGCGGGGGCGGCGGCGCTTTGCGCTCGGCTCCGGTGGCGGCCAGGTGAGCGGAGTTCGCCAGCAAGACGGCCATCTCGGTGCGGGCCGACCCCAGCTCGTACACGTTCTGCTGATACATCGAGTCCATCTCGCACATCGACATCTCGCGCTCGGACTTGTACGAGTCCTTCTCCGTCTCCTGGAACTGATTGCCCACGCCACGCACGTGCACGACGTTCACCCGGAAGTACAGGCGCTGCAGCTGGCCCAGATCATCCCGCGGCATCTGCTGCATGTATCCGTCGTGGAGCGTCATTACGAGATCGCGGCGATCGGCCGTGAGACCCATCGTTCCGCTATCGGCGTAGATCGTTTTCCGGTGCGCCGGATCGTCGAAGTTGTAAATGGTGACGTCGAGGAGGCCGTTCGACGCTTCGTCGATCCGAGCCGCGCGGAGGAAGAGCTTTCCCGGCACCACTTCGTTGATCACCTGCGGCCGAAGCGCGAAGGTCGGCTTCTTGCGCGCGATGTCCGATTGCAACGTGCGCAGCCGATGGTTGCTCCGCGGAAGCACCTGGTCGTTGAAGAGCAGGAGCACGAGGGCCAGAACGGCTCCGCCGCCCATCACCGGCCCCACCAGTCTCACCATCGAGAGCCCGGTGGCCCGGAGCGCCGTGATCTCGTTCTCCACCGCCATCCGGCTGAAGGCGTAGAGCACTGCCACGAGGACCGCCATCGGCAGCGTCATCGCGACGATGAACGGGATCGAGAGGAGAAAAAACTCGCCGATGATGGACCAAGAAAGCCCCTTGCCCACCAGGTTGCCGAACTGCTTGGCGACCTGATTGAGGAGGAGCAGCGCGGTGAGCGCCGACAGCGCGAACACCAAGGGGCCCGCGTGCTCGCGGACAACGTAGCGGGTGAGGATCTTCACGGCCGAATCGGGTGTCGAGTCTCCGCGCGCGGCGCGAGGCGGAATGACGACGATCGGAATTTAAGCAGCCTCGTCGACGGCGCGCTATCTTGCCATACCCGAATCACGGAGATCTGTTGCGTCCGAACGCGCTCGCGCTCCTGCTCCTGTTCACGCTTGCCTGCCGCGGCGAGTCCCGCCCCCACACCGCCTTCAGCGGCGCCACCGCGCTCCAGTACGTCAAGACTCAGCTCGATTTTGGGCCGCGCATCCCGGGCTCCATCGGTGCGCGCCGGACCGGCGACTGGATCGTCGAGCAGATGCGCGCGCGTGCGGACACGGTGATCGAGCAGCGTTGGGCGCACGTCACGGCACATGGCGACACACTCCCGCTGCGGAACATCCTCGCGCGCTACCATCCGGCGGCGACGCAGCGCGTCCTCTTCCTCGCCCACTGGGACACGCGTCCCGTCTCCGATCAGGCCACCGATCCGGCGCAGCGTAGCCTCCCAGTACCGGGCGCGAACGATGGCGCATCGGGTGTGGCTCTCCTCATCGCCGTCGGTGACGCGCTCCACGCCGTGCCGCCGGCGATCGGCGTCGACCTGCTCTTCGTCGATGGCGAAGACTACGGCTCCTTCACTCCGAAGCTCACCGATGTCCTGCTCGGCTCGACGTACTTCGCCCAACACCCGCCTGACTCCTCCTACAAGCCGCTGTACGGCGTACTCTGGGACATGATCGGCGACCGCGATCTCCAGATCTATCAGGAGGGCTTCTCCCTCAAGCGAGCGCCGGAGGTCGTCTCGCTCGTGTGGAAGACCGCAGCCGACCTCGGCTACACGAGCTACTTCGTGCCGGCGCCCGGACAGTACATTACCGACGACCATATCCCGCTCCTCGACGCCGGCATTCACTGCATCGACGTCATCGACTACGACTTTCCACCGCACCACACGCCGAACGACACGTTCGACAAGGTGTCGGCGCAGAGCCTTCAGATCGTTGGCGACGTCGCACTAAGCCTCCTCAGGCAGTAGAT
>DASPTK010000063.1:0-20262 GCA_035623475.1 Gemmatimonadaceae bacterium
GGGAGTAAGCGTTGCCGAGTGTGGCCTGGAGCTGGTCCCGGAGGTTTGCGCTCACGGGCGATTGCCTACCCTGGAGGGGCGAGCTGGCATTGGGATAATGATACGTCCGCGCCCGGGAGCCAGCCACAGACGGAACTTCGCCGGAGCGCGCTCCGCACCTTGTTCCCGTCCCGAGCCGAAAGTCAATTTCGGTTTAGGCGCCCGCGATTCGGCAGCGGGCCGGGAGAGGAGCGAGATCATGGTCGAATACCCGCCCGGATGGACGTGCGCGGTTACGGTGACGCGCCTCGAGGGCTATCTCGTCGAGCGGTTGCCGCGCCACGAGCTCCTTGCTGTAGCGGAACACCTCCACGCCTGTCCTTCGTGCCATGGGCAGCTCGAGGTGCTCCGGGTGCAGGTCGTTCGGACAGCGGCCGTGGCGCGCGATGGCTGAGCATCGGTCGCGCGAGGAGAGACGGGACAGCGGCGAGGCCCGCATCGTCGCCTTCGCCGGCAGCTTGCGGCGCGGCTCCTACAACCGGGCGCTCGTGCGGGCGGCGGTGGAGCTGGCGCCTGAGGGGATGACGATCGTGCCGATCGAGATCGGCGACATGCCCTTCTACAATGCGGATGTTGAGGCGGTCGGAGACCCGGAGCCGGTCGCGGCGTACAAGGCCAGGATTCGTGAGGCAGATGGACTCCTCATCGCGACCCCCGAGTACAACGATGGGGTTCCGGCGGTGCTGACGAACGCCGTCGACTGGGGCTCGCGACTCCCCGGCAACTCGCCGCTCCACGGGAAGGCGGTCGCGATCATGGGGGCGAGCCCGAGCCAGATCGGGACCGCCCGTGCACAACCGCACCTCCGTCAGATTCTCGGCCACGCGGGCGCGCGCGTCCTTCCGCCGCCCGAGCTATTGGTGGCGAGCGCGCATCAGCGCTTCGACGCCGAGCTGCGGCTCACCCACGAGCCTACGCGGATCGTGATGGCCACGCTACTCGAGCGACTCTTGCGCTGGATCGAGAGAGAGCGGGCTGCGAACGCGGTGGAGCGAGAGATCAGGGCGGAGACAGCGCGCCGCTAACTTAGGCGCAACACAAAGAAAAGACAAAGAAAACTCAGTTCATGCCGGCCACGTTTGTTGCAGATTGTCAGGCACTAAGGTCACCGCGACCTGCGCGACGGGAGGTGCCGACATGCGGCTGCACACGCTGGGTCTATTCGCCGGTGTTGCGGTAGCGTCCCTCAGCTGCTCGGAAAACTCGGGACCCTCGCCCAACAACGTTCAATACGCGATCTCCTCCGACAGCGGTGACTCGCAAGTCGCGACCGCGGGGGACACGCTCGGCTCGCCGATCGTCGCTCGGGTGACGAATTCTCAGACAGGCGCGCCGGTTCAAGGCGTCACGGTAAACTGGAAGATCACCGCCGGCCGAGGCGTGCTCACCTCTTCGCAGAGCGCGACGGATGCGAACGGCCGAGCGCGGGTGGAGTGGGTCCTTGGGAGTGCGCTCGGCGCTCAGACTTCCCAGGCGTCCGCGCCCAAGTCGCCGGGGAGTCAAGACTCGGTGCAGACGGGCTTCGACGCCACCGCCTACGGCGTCGGCGCGCTCCATTTCGTGGGAGTCTTCGATGGCGACTCGGCGGTGGCGGTGAGTACTCCCTACGATGTGACTCAGCACTACCACTTCATCGTCGCGGACGCAGCGGGCGACTCGATCACGAGCGTGCCGGTGGTCAACCTCCCCGCCGTCCAGTGGCAGCTTGTCGCGGGCCTCACGCCTGCTCCGCCTCCCGCGTGCACGCCAGGACTCGACGTGACGACCCTCAACTGCCCCGCGACAAGCGGCGACAGCTATACTGGTCACTGGGCCGTCACAGTGCAGCAGGGGAGCTTCGACGGCATTGCGAACCCGGCATACCGGGGAGCGTTCACTCTACGAGTCGGCCCCGACGCGCCTGCGACTGTGGCGTTTATGTCGGACCGCGTCGGCGGAGATTGGCAGATCTGGGTGCTGCACGGGGATGGCACTCAACCGACACAGCTCACGACCACGCCAACCGCGGCGTTGCACCCACGTTGGTCGTGGGACGGCTCATCGATCCTGTACTACGCGACGGTGAACGGGGTCACCAACGTGTACAAGATGGCCGCCGATGGCACAGGACAGACACGCCTAACGACCAACCAGTACGGTGATGGCCACCCGGCGTGGTCGCCCACGGGGGCGCAGATCGCGTATCAGTGTGGCACGGCGCACTCCGAATACGACATCTGCGTCATGAACCAAGACGGCACCGGCATCCAGAACATCACCAACAGCGCTGGGAACGACCAGAATCCGGACTGGTCTCGTGATGGGCAGTGGATCGCGTGGGAGTGTGAGGTCTCGGGTGTGCTTCAGGTGTGCAAGATGCATCCGGACGGCACAGACGCCGTGCAACTCACCGCGACGGGTGTGAACCGATCTCCTGCTTGGTCCCCTGATGGCAACACGGTTCTCTTCACCTCTGAGCGCGACGGGAACGCTGAGCTATACACGATGAAGAGCGATGGTTCGAATCAAACTCGGATCACGAACGATCCCGCTGCCGACGACTTTGGTCGATGGCTCCCGGATGGACGGACGATAGTGTTCTCATCTTCTCGGTCGGGCCGTTACCAGCTCTACACGATGTCGCCAACTGGGTCGACTCCCGTTTTGGTTGCCTCTTCTGCAGGCAACGATCAGGCGCCGGACTGGAAATAGAGCGCTAGCCCGTGCACGGCGCTGCCTAGCACAAAGTTGGCCGCCGCCCTCGAGACTCGTGCCGCTCAGTGACTGCCCCAAGGCTCGACGCAGCGCCTCGCGGATTCAGTGGCGCCGTTTGACAACCCATCGACCGGAAATAGATTCGGCGGACGCTTCTGTCGCCTGAAGGCGCAACCGCTAGAGCGCCCCGGCGAGGCTTTGGGCCCGCTCGGTCGGAGGTTGGTTCTTGAGTCCGCAGCACGGCAGCAACCTCCTCGGCGCCGTCGTCGCCCTGCTCGTCCTTGCTCCAGCCTGGACTCCGCGTCTACACGCGCAACAGCACGCCGTCGGCACCGATGTGCTGACTCTCGATGCCGCCCTGACCACCGCGCTTCAGAACAATCTCAACGTTCAGAACGCCCAGCTGGGTGTGAGGAAAGCGTCGGCGTCGGTCGGAGCGGCGCGCACGCAGCGCTATCCGTCGCTCAACCTCGACGCGTTCGGCCTCTACAGCTTCACCAATCAGGGCTACACCGTCCCTGCCGGCGCGTTGGGCGACTTTCCGGTCATCGGCCCGATCCCGGCGACCGACACCACCATCCACTCGATCGAAGGGCCTTACGGCAGCGCATCGGTGGGACTCTCGGAGCCGATCCTGCAGCAATACCGCATCGGCCTCGTCATCGAGCAGTACGAGGTCCAGGAGCAGATGGCGCAGCAAGGCCTGCGCGCACGGGAGCAGGACATTACCAAGGATGTGAAGCAGCAGTACTACGAGATCCTGGAGACGCAGAGCGCGCTCGAGGCCGCCGTCGCCTCCGTCGCCTTCTACCGTGAGCTCGTCCCACTGGTGGCGCAGTACGTCGAGCAGGGCGTCTCGCCCGAGTACGAGAGTCTGGAGACGCAGGCCCGGCTCGCTCGGGCCGAGCACCGGGTGCGCAGTGAGTCGAACATTCTCGCTTCGGAGAAGGAGCGGCTCAACAACCTGCTCGGGCGAGATCCGAAGACCCCCTTCAGCGTGTCGGAGGAGACGCCGGCCTCGCGCGCCGGCTATCCATCGATGGCTGCCGCCGAGTCCATCGCCGTCGCACAACGTCCCGAGGTGCAGCAGAAAGTGCTCGGACTGAAGGAGGCGCAGACGGGGCGGAGTATCACGAAATCCGAGTACATCCCGACACTCAACTTCGTGGCGCGCGCCACGCGGCTCTTCAACGTCGGCTTCGTTCCCTCTACCGACGTGTCGATTGGCATCCAGGGGCGGTGGGACATCTTCGACTGGGGGCGAAAGAGTCAGGAGCTTGCCCGGCACGATGCCGACATCACCCAGGCGACGAACGACATTCGCGATGTGAAGGCCCAGGTCACGCTCGAGGTCGATACGCGTATGCGCGATCTGGAGGAGTCGGAGGAGCTGGTGAAGGTGACGGCAGTGACCAAGGCGGCGGCGAGCGAGAAGCTCCGCGTCCTCACCAACCAGTACAAGCAGCAGGCGGCGTTGCTCAAGGATGTGCTGCAGGCCGAATCGGAGCTGGCCGAGGCGAACACTCAATACCAGAACGCCGTGCTCTCGGCGTGGACGGCGCAGGCGCAGCTCGACAAGGCTCTGGGTGAGAGGTAATGGGGCGCGTCGCGGCGATCGCCGCCTTTGCGCCCTTCGTCGCCGCAGCCTGCGGCGGCACCGATGTCCGCGAGCCGGCCGGCATCCCCGTCCGTGTTCAGGAAGTGCGGGTGGCGGGCGGTGCCGGGGGGGTTCGCTATTCGGCGAACGTCGTCCCACGGGCGCAAGTCGACGTCGCCTTCAAGGCGAACGGCTATGTCGACGGCATTCGTCAGGTGCGTGGTGCCGATGGGCGCACGCGCGACCTGCAGCAGGGCGACGCTGTCACCAGCGGCGTCACGCTCGCCCATATCCGCGACGAGGAGTACCGAAACGGAGTGCAGCGAGCGGACGCGAACCTGGCGCGGGCGCAGGCATCCTTCGACAAGGCGAACGAGGACTTCAAGCGCGCCACCGCACTCCAGGCCACGAATAGCATCACCGGCACCAACTACGACTCGGCGAAGGAGGAGTACGAGAGCGCCAAGGCGGCGGTGGACGCGGCGAAGGCGCAACTGGGCGATGCCAAGATCAGCCTGAGCTACACTACGCTGGTCGCGCCGATGAACGGCGTCATCCTGCAGCGGAAGATCGAAGTCGGCACGCTCGTGGGTCCGGGGAGCGTTGGCTTCGTGCTTGCCGACGTCTCGTCGGTCAAGGTCGTCTTCGGGGTGCCGGACGTGATGCTCTCCACTGTCGAGCTGGGGCGAAAGATCGGTATCGCCACGGCGTCCCTGCCGGGAAAGTCGCTCACGGGCACGGTCACCGCCGTCTCCCCGTCGGCGGACCAGAGCACCCGCGTGAGCGAGATCGAGGTGACCGTGCCCAATCCGCAGGGGGAGCTTCGCGATGGGATGGTCGCGTCGCTCGAAGTGCCGGGCGCAGTCAGTCCAGCCGCGGCCGCACGTGCCCAGGCGATGGCGGTTCCCCTGGCCGCGGTTGTCCCGGGGGACGGAGACAAGGGGTACGCGGTCTTCGTGCTGCATAACGCGCAAGGGAAGACGATCGCGTCGCGGCGGCCGGTCGAGCTGGGCCCCGTCGCCGGCAGCGCGATCATCGTGACGTCGGGCCTGAAGCCAGGCGACACGGTTGTTGTGACGGGCGCTACCATCGTTCGCGACGGGGACGCTGTGCGTCCGATCCCCTAGGCGCCATGACCGAGGGCGGAAACGACGGGATGGATGGCGGCCGCGACCCGGCCCGTGTCGGCGGCTCGGACGAGGGCGGCTCGGACGAGCGCAGTGAGCTCGCCCGCGCGAAGTCGACGCACAACACAGCGCGCTTCTTCGTCGAGAACCGGCAGATCTCCTGGGTTCTTCTGATTGTCGTCTTCGCGTGGGGCGTCTATGCGTATCGCCAGATGCCGAAGAGGAAAGATCCGGAGATTCCCGTCCGCGTCGCCACGGCGGTCACGCCGTGGCCGGGGGCGAGCGCGCGCCAGATCGAGCAACTGGTCACGCGTCAGGTCGAGGCGACCGCCGCGCAGAATTCGGCCATCCATCGCCCTGGCCCCGCCGACTTCGGCATCAAGTCGCTCACCCTCCCCGGCGTGTCGATCGTTCAAATCCAGCTCTCGGAGGACGTGAAGGATCCGGAGAAGGAGTTCAGCGACATCAATCTTCGACTCAACGCTCTCAACTCCTCGTTGCCGCAGGGTGCCGGTCCGATCCAGTTCAATAGCGGCTTCGGAGAGACGAGCGCCCTCCTGATCACCGTTGCCAGCCCGAAGGAGGGCAAAGTCGAGCTCTCGCTGCGCGCCCGCGATATCGCGACGGCGATCGCGAAGGCACGAAGCGGTGCCCGCGCAGCCGCCGGGCGCGTCGACGCCACGCAGGGTTCCGCCCCGGGTTCCGCGCAGCGTGCCGCGCATCCGGCCGCGCATCCGGCCGCGCATCCCGGTGCGACGAGTGCCGACGCGCGCCGCGTGACCTTGATCGTCGCTCTTCCCCAGACGGTAAGTCAGGTCATCGTCGCTCGGGGCCTCGAGCTCTTCAGCCAGTCGCTCCTCAAGGAGGGGATCGCCGCCGATCCCATCCCGTTGCATGGAGCGGGATTCGTCGGCATGGACATGTCGACGGGAGCCGACGACGCCCAGCTTCTGCGCTACCTCGACCAGTTCTTCGAGGCGGAGCTCGGGCTCAACGGGTTCTTCCCCGACGCCTGGCCCCCGGCCGTCATCCGGGACACCGCGCAAACGTTGGAGCGTCTGACCGAGTCGGCGGGCGACAAGTACACCTACCGCGAGCTCGATCAGTTCACCGATCTGATTCAGCGGCGGCTCGCCAGCGTCCCGCAGGTGGCGAAGATCTCCCGTGCCGGGGTCGTTCCCGAGCAGGTCTTTCTCGCCTACTCGCAGGAGCAGCTCGCCGCCTACCGACTGCAGCCGGCCAGCATCAAGGACATCCTCACCGCGCGTAACACCGTCGTCCCCGGCGGCTCGATGCAGGTGGGCGGAATCAACGTGCAGGTACAGCCCTCGGGCTCCTTCGAGGATGCCCGGGAGATCGGCGGGGTCATCGTCACCCGCTCGTCAGGCGGCATCCCCGTGTACCTCCGCGACATCGCCGACATCTATCGGGGATATCAGAGCCCGCCGCGCTATCTGAACTTCACTTCGCGCCGCGACGCCGAGGGCCGGTGGCAGCGCTACCGCGCCATCTCGCTGGGCATCGAGATGCGAGCTGGGCAACAGATCGATCAATTCGGAAAAGCGGTGGAGGGGGCACTGTCGACCCTCCAGGGCCGCCTTCCCGACGATCTGATCATCGCCCGCACGTCCGACCAGCCCCTCCAGGTGAAGGAGAACCTGGACCTCTTCATGGATGCGCTCTACGAGGCGATCGCGCTCGTCGTCCTGGTGGCGCTGGTCGGATTCTGGGAGTGGCGGGCCGCCGTACTCATGATGCTCGCCATCCCGATCACGCTGGCCATGACCTTCGGGATGATGGATCTCCTCGGCGTCGACCTGCAACAGGTGTCGGTGGCGACCTTGATCCTCGCGTTAGGCCTCCTGGTGGACGACCCGGTCGTGGCGGGCGACGCGATCAAGCGTGACCTCGTGGCCGGCGATCCGCCGCTACAGGCCGCCTGGTGGGGACCGACCAAGCTCGCCACGGCGATCCTCTTCGCCACCGTCACCAACGTCGTCGCCTACCTGCCGCTGCTCCTTCTCACCGGCAACCAGGGAGACTTCCTCCACAGCCTTCCCATCGTCATGTCGTGCGCGCTCATTGCCTCGCGCATCGTGTCGATGACCTTCATCCCCCTCCTCGGCTATTACTTGCTCCGGGCGCCGAAGACGCCGGAGCCGACGATCGAGGAGCGGCGCGCGAGCGGCTTCACCGGCTGGTACTATCGTGTCGGCCGCTACGCCATCGAGCACCGCCGGCTCGTCTTCGCGGGGTCGCTCCTCATTCTGGCCCTTGGCTCCTTCTTCAACCGGAGCCTCAAGCGCGCCTTCTTCCCCGATGACGTCCAGTACCTCTCGTACATCGACGTCTGGCTGCGTAACAACGCCTCACTTCCGGCGACGAACGCCACCGCGTCAGCGGCGGAGCGAGTGATTCGCGATGTCCTCGCGAGGTACGGAGGGGAGCATCCCGAGAAGGGGAGACCTCGCGAGATGCTCGAGTCGATCACGACGTTCGTGGGCGGTGGCGCCCCGCGCTTCTGGTTCTCCGTCTCCCCGGAGCAGCAGCAGCTCAACTATGCGCAGCTGATCGTGCAAGTGAAGCACAAGGAGGACACGCCGCGGATCGTCGGCCTCATGCAGCAGGCGCTCTCGGCGCAGGTTCCTGGCGCGATCATCGATGTCCAGCAGCTGCAGACCAATCCGGTGCAATATCCGGTTGCCATTCGACTCGGCGCCCCGGCCTCGGAAGCGAGCGAGGAGGTGGCGAATGATCGGGTGCTGCGGCGGCTCGGCGAGCAGGTGGCGGCGATCCTGCGGACCTCACCGAAGGCGGCCCGCGTGCGCGACGACTGGGGGGAGGAGATCTTCGTCACCAAACTGCACATCGATCCCGATCGCGCCAACCTCGCCGGCGTCACGAACCAGGATGTCGCGGCATCCTCGGCGGCCGGACTCTCCGGGTATCAGGTCGCGACCTTGCGCGAGGGGAACAAGCAGATCCCGGTGATCGCGCGCCTCAGGCCGAGTGAGCGCGCGGACTTGGCGGACCTCCAGAACCTCTACGTCTACTCGACGGAGGACAGAAACAAGGTCCCGATCCGTCAGGTGTCGACGATCGACTACGGGATGGAGACGCAGAGGATCCGCCGCCAGGATCAGGTGCGGAAGATGACCGTCTTCGGCTTTCCGGTCCCCGGGGCTCTCGCCTCGGAGGTGTTCGAGTCGGTGCGTGGCCGGCTCGAGGAGTTTCAGCGCACATTGCCTCCCGGCTACACGATCGAAATCTCCGGCGAGCAGGCCAAAACCACCCAAGGGTTCGGACAACTCCTCGGAGTCATGGCGATCTCGGGGATCCTGATCTTCCTGGCACTCGTGCTGCAGTTCCGCAACGCCGTGAAGCCGTTCGTTGTCTTTGCTGCCGTTCCCTATGGCGTGGTGGGGGCGCTGGCGTCGCTCTGGATCACGGGGAGCAGCTTCGGCTTCATGGCCCTCCTCGGTATCGTCAGCCTGATCGGCGTGATCGTGAGTCATGTCATCGTCCTCTTCGACTTCATTGAGGAGATGCACCACAAGGGCGAGCCCTTCGAAGAGTCGCTCCTCGACGCCGGAATCGTCAGGCTACGGCCGGTGCTCATCACGGTGGGCGCTACCGTGTTGGCGCTCTTCCCGCTGGCGCTCCACGGCGGACCACTCTGGCAGCCCCTCTGTTACGCACAGATCGGCGGCCTTCTCTTCGCCACCGTGGTCACGCTCGTCCTGGTTCCGGTCATCTACGCCATCCTGGTGCTCGATCTCAAGGCAATCCGGTGGGAGAAGGAGGTGACTACATGATTGGTCCGCATATGCGTCATGCCGCGGTGGGTCTTGCGCTCGCGCTGGGCGCGCGGGGAGCGCATGCCCAATCGGCGTCGACGGAGGGGGACGCGATCGTCGGCACCTGGCTCACCTCGGACAGCAGCTCGAAGGTCCAGATCGTGAGCAGCGGAGGCACCTACTCGGGCACGGTCGTCTGGCTGAAGGCCGCGACGGCGGTGGATTCCAAGAATAGCGATGCGAGTCTACGCAGCCGGCCGGTCATGGGGATCGCGATCCTCAGCGGCTTCAGCTACAAGGGGAGCGACGTGTGGGAGGGCGGAAAGGTCTATTCTCCGCGGCGGGGGAACAGCTATGATGGGGTCCTGACCCTCAATAAGGACGGAACGCTCAGCGTGAAGGCGAAGTCCGGCCTCGGGTCGAAGACCGTCGTGTGGAGGCGAGCCTGAGGGGAGCGTGCGATCGCCCTGGAGACTACCTTAAGAACTCTTCACACGCGCAAGGCGCCACCTTCACACCGGAGACCCAATGCGACGCATACAATCGCCAATCGGTCTGCTCCTCTCACTTCTCGCGCTGGGCGCGAGTGGATGCGCGAAGAAGGTCGAGGTGGTGAAGGGGAGCTGCAGCACCGTCTACGGTGGGGAAGTCTGCACCTGGGGGCGAATGTCGGGCGGAGAGCTGGTGGCGTTCGGCGCGACCATCCCCTTGAGCACGGTGAGCGGCGTGCCGAAGAATCAGCCGATGACCTGGCCGCCGGTGGCCGACGCGACGATTTCATTCCCCGTGGAGGTTCAGAGGGCGACGGGGTTCAGCAACCTGACGGTCTATGGGGAGGCGATGGGGCACCCGCCGCGGCCATTCCTCACGCCGCACTTCGACTTCCACTTCTACACGGCGAGCATGGCCGACATTGCGGCCATGAGTTGCGCCGACTCCTCGAAGCCTGCGAACATGCCCGTGGGCTACAAGCTCTACGACGAGGAGATCCCTGGGGTCGGCGTGCTCATCGGCACCTGCGTGCCGAACATGGGGATGCACGCCTTCAACGCGCCGGAATTCGAGGACACGGCCACCTTCGCCCGGACGATGATCGTCGGCTACTACCACGGGAAGCCGATCTTCGTCGAGCCGATGGTGAGCGTGGCCTCTCTCCTGGAGAAGCGTGACTTTTCGCTGGCGATCCCACACGTCCCCGACCAGCCGCCTAACGCGCGCTATCCGCGCTCCTTCCAGGCGACCTTCGACTCGGCGGCCGCCTCCTACCACTTCATCTTCACCGACTTCGGCGGGGCGAGCGCGCAGTCGAGAGGCACCACGACACTCCCGGCCTCCCTCGCCAGCGCTAGCGGCAGGCCGTGGCGAAGGAAGGTCGGCGGCACGCAGTGATCGTTCATCTGGTCGATGGGACGTACGAGCTCTTTCGCCACTTCTACGGACTCCGCCGCTTCACGGAGGGAGAGGACAAGCCGTTCGGCGCCGTGATCGGCGTACTCAACACGGTGCTTCAGATGATCGAATCGGGGGCGACGCACATCGGTGTTGCGACCGACCACATCATCGAGTCGTTCCGGAACCAGCTCTGGCCTGACTACAAAACGGGCGAAGGGATCGAGCCTGCGCTCCACCGGCAATTCCATCCGCTCGAGGAATCTCTCGCCGGCATGGGCGTGGCGGTCTGGCCGATGGTCGAGCTGGAGGCGGACGATGCGCTGGCATCGGCGGCGCGAATCGCCGCCGCGGAGAAGAAGGTCCGGAAGGTGTGCATCTGGACACCGGACAAGGACCTCGCCCAGTGCGTCCGCGGTGATCGCGTCGTCCAGGTCGACCGCCGCTCGAGCAAGGAGCGCGACGCCGAGGGGGTGCGCGAGAAGTTCGGCGTCGAGCCCGCCCTCATTCCCGATTTCCTCGCTCTCGTCGGTGACTCGGCCGACGGATACCCGGGAATTCCGGGGATCGGTCAGGTGACTGCCGCGCGACTCCTCAACCGGCACGGGCCGATCGAGCGCTTTCCTCAGGCGGTGCTCGGAGATAAGCGCGAGCTGGCTCTCCTCTTCAAGAAGCTCGCGACGTTGAGGGACGACGCTCCGCTCTTCCGGAGCGTGAAGGCGTTGCGCTGGAAGGGACCCACCAAGGACTTCGCCGCGGCGGCCAAGCGACTCGGGGACGGGCGGTTGTTGGCGCGCGCAGAGGCGGCGAGCGAGAGCTTTCTTGCGCGATGAGCGCGGCGGACGCCTCTTATGGGGATGACTACTTCCCGCGTCTTCCCAGTCGCTCTTCTCCTCCTCGCCGCCTGCGGCGGTGACGCCCGCCCCACCATCGGCGGCTCCTTCGACGGCCTCGGCTTCGCGCAGCTCAGAGACTTCACCGCCCACCGGGTCTCGAGCGACAACCCCGACACGTCGAGCAATGACGACAGCAAGCGCCCCATCCCGGGCGAGACGATCGTCCTCTCCGATCTGAAGGGGCCCGGGATGGTGAGCCACATCTGGCTCACCGTCGCCGGCAATGAGTATGCGTGGCCTCGGCTCCTGCGTCTCCGCATCTACTACGACGGGAACACCTTTCCGAGCGTGGATGCGCCGGTCGGCGATTTCTTCGGCGTCGGCCACGGACTCGAGCGGCCGGTGAACTCGCTCATGATCCGTAACTCGTCGAGCGGCCGGTCGCGCAACTCGTACTGGCCGATGCCCTTCAAGAAGGCGATCAAGATCACCCTCACCAACGAAGGGACCCGGCGCTTCTACAACGTCTACTATCACGTCGACTGGCAGAAGTACGAGTCGCTCCCCAAGAACACCGCCTACTTCCACGCCCGTTATCGTCAGGCGCTCCCGCCGAAGAACGGCGATTGGTACGATTTTCTCCGCGTGAAGGGGAGGGGCTTCTACGTCGGGTCGGTGCTCAACGTCGTCCAGGTCGAGGAGGGGTGGTTCGGGGAAGGGGACGACCTCTTCTACGTGGACGGGAACCCGAAGCCGGTGATCATGGGCACCGGCACCGAGGACTACTTCAACGACGCCTGGAGCTTTCGCATCGCCGAAGGGCCGTACGCGGGCGTGCCGGTTGCCGACGGCACTGAGACGGGCGCGCGGATGGGTGCCTATCGCTGGCATCTCTACGATCCGATTCCGTTCACCAAGTCGTTGCGGGCGGCGATCGAGCACAATGGATGGACCTTCAATGCCGACGGCTCGGTGCGGAGCGCGTCGGAGGAGCGCCCCGACCTCTTCAGCTCCGTCGCCTACTGGTACCAGATGGGCGTGGCCACTGATCAGCCCGAGCCGCCGTACGGCGCCGCGCGGCTGCCACATGGCAACGCCACGCAGATCGAGATAGAGCGCTACATCGCCGATTCGAAGGCGGAAGGCGGCTCGACGGAAGTGCAGAAGGAAGTTTTCTGGGGGAAGGACATCCTCTTCTTCAAGGCGCATGGCCCGGGCGCGCGACTCAGCGTGCCGCTCGATGTCCCCGAGGATGGCCGCTACGAGGTGATCGCGCAGGTGGCGGAGGCTGCCGACTACGGCATGTACGCGGTGCTGATCGATGGGAAGCTGCCAGGCGCGAACGGTCAGGTTGAGCACGAGCCAGGCGCGAACAAGGGATATACGTTGAGTGTCGACGCCTACTATCCCGAGATCTTCGTCGCCGAGGACCGCGTGATCGCGTGGCCGAACCTCACCAAGGGGCGCCACACGGTCACCTTCGTCTGCACCGGCAAGAATGGGTCGTCCAGCGGCTACAACCTCGGGCTCGATGGCCTCATTCTCTCGCGCGTCGCCGGGAGTCCCGGCGTCGTGACCAAGGACTCGGCCACGGCCACCGACCCGGCGGACGCGATGCGCCGCCTCGGTGCGGAGGGGCCGGGGGCCGCGTCGCACATGGACTCTGTATTACGGGCGCTTCGGAGCCCGCGCTCCGATGTCCGGATCGCGGCCGCCTGGACTCTCACGCAGATGAGCGCCGACGCCGCGCCGGCTGCGGACTCGATGGGTGTCGCGCTCGCCGATTCGAACGCGATCGTGCGCGGGCTGCTGGCGATCGCCCTCCGGGATGTGCCCAAGCTCTCCGACGCGACGGGGAACACCCTGATCGCGCACCTCGCAGACCCGGATGAGAACGTGCGGATGGTGGTGGCCAACGCGATCGCGACGCACCCCGACGTGGCGCGTCGCGGGATGGCTCAGCTGATCGCCGCCGCCCAGGTGCCGGGGCAGCACCGGCACGTGCTGCGGAGCATCGCCGACGCGCTCGGCGCGATCGGGCCGGACGCGAAGCCGGCGCTCCCCGTGCTCGAGCAGATGGCGAAGCAGCCGCTCGTCAGGTGGCAGGCCGAGGCGGCGATTCGGGCGATCTCGGGGAAGGCGGGGAAGAACTAACCCGTTTGCGTCGAGCGGGCATCCGCCGCGATCGCCTGCAAGTCCGGCAGCACACGGCCGATCGCCGCCGGCGCCGCGTCAGGCGTGCCGAGCGCGAAGTAGAGCGACCGGTAGTGCTCGTGGAGCCGCTCGTAGACCGCGTGCTCGCCCGCGTCGGTCGCCACCTCGCGGTACGGAGAGCAGAGTGCCTTCTGCGCGTCGGCGACCGATGCGAAGGCACCGATCGCCACGAAGCCGAAGATCGCGGCGCCGAGGCTCGTCGTCGGCCGCTCCGGGATGAGCACCGGGATCCCGAGGACGTTGGCGTAAACGCGATTCAGCACGTCGCTCCGCTGCGGAATCCCCCCACCATGTATCAGCCTGCGGATCGGCACCCCGTGCTCCGCCATCCGCTCGAGGATGAGCCGCGTATGGAAGGCCGTCCCCTCGATCGCCGCGAAGAGCTCGTCCTGCGCGGTGTGACCGAGGTTCCAGCCGAGCGTCACGCCCCCAAGATGCGGGTTCACGAGCACGGTGCGATCGCCATTGTCCCAGGTGAGCCTCAAGAGGCCCGTCTGGCAGGCCCGGTAATCGCCTAACGACTTGGACAGCTCCCCCACCGTCGTGTTCGCGCGCCGGGCGATGGCGTCGAAGATGTCGCCGGTGGCCGAGAGGCCCGCCTCGATGCCGATGAAGTCCGGATGGATCGAGCCGGGGACGACGCCGCAGACACCCGGAACCGAGGCTGCCGACTTGGCGATCGCCATCGTGCAGGTGGAGGAGCCGACGACGTTCACGACGTCCCCCTCGGCGATTCCTGCGCCGATGGCATCCCAGTGCGCATCCAGGGCGCCGACCGGAATCGGGATCCCGGCGGAGAGCCCGAGCCGCCCGGCCCATTCGGCGGAGAGTTGACCGGCGATCTTGTCGGAGAGGAGGTAGCGCCCGCGGAGGAGCCGATGCGATCCGGCGAGCAGCGGATCGACCTTGGCGAGGAACCCCTCCGACGGGAATCCGCCGTGCGCGGCGCTCCAGAGCCACTTGTGCCCCATCGCGCAGATGCTGCGCGGCAGCCAGTCGGGATCGGTGATTCCGGAGAGCGTCGCCGCCACCAGGTCGCAGTGCTCGACAGCCGCCACCACATCGTCGCGTCGGCGGGGATTGTGGCGGAGCCAGTGGAGAAGCTTCGAGAAGCCCCACTCCGTGGAGTACGTGCCGCCGCAGAGCTCGATGGCCGGAAGCCGTTCGGTGCGCGCAACCTCGGTGATTCGCGCCGCCTCCGCCTTCGCGCGATGGTCGCACCAGAGATAGCAATCGTCGAGCGGAACCATGTTGCGGCCGACGATGCAGACCGTTGAGCCGGTCGTGTCGAGCGCGATCGCTCGGATCGTGCGTCCCTCGACCTTGGCGGCCCCGAGAGCCGCGCGCATCGCCGACACGAGGCCATCCATCTGCGCGGCGTACGACTGGGTCGCGAAATCGGGATCGGCCGCGCTTCGATTCACCGGATACTCGGCGACACCCGACCCGATGACCCCCGCCTGGTGATCGACGATCGACACCCGGACGCTCTGGGTGCCGAAGTCCACGCCGGCGACGAGGGTCATCAGCGGGAGTCCGCCGTGGCGGTGATTCGCTCGGTGGGGAGGGTGATGCGATGCGGCACCGCCTGACCGGAGAGAATCTTGGCGGCGACCTCCACCGCCTCCCTTCCGCCGGTCGGGTAGACGAAGGTCGCGGCGAGCTTCCCGTCGGCCACTGCCTGCTTCCCTCCGTCGATCCCCGGGAGGCCGTCGATACCGATGAACTTCATCTCCTGCTCGCGCCCCTTCGCCTTCGCGGCGAGGTACGCCCCCACCGCCATCGGGTCGTTATGCGCGTAGACGAGATCGATGTGGGGGTTGGCGGCGAGCGCCGCCTCCATCTGCGTCATCGCCTCCTCGCGCAGCCAGTTGGCGACCGGGTCGTGCACGATGTGGATGTCCGGGAACTTGGCGATCGCCTCACGAAAGCCATCGCTGCGGTCGCGGGCGGGGGTCGAGCCGGGGAGCCCCTTGATCTCCACCACCGCTCCCTTCCCGTTGAGCAGCTGCGCCGCGTACTCACCGGCGGCGCGACCGATCTCCTTGTTGTCGGCGCCGATGAAGGTGGTGTAGGTGTCGCCCTCGATCTCCCGGTCGAGAACGACCACCGGAACGCCAGAATCGAACGCGCGCTTGACGATCGGCGTGAGCGGCTTCGCCTCGTTCGGTGAGATGATGAGCAGGTCGATCTTCTGGCGGAGGAAGTTCTCGACGTCGGCCACCTGCTTCGCGTTGTCCTGCTGTGCGTCGGCGTAAACGAACTCGAAGTTGGGGAAGTCCTTCGCCCGCGCCGCGACCTGGGCGTTCATCGCCACGCGCCACGGCTCGCCGAGGTTCGCCTGGGAGAAGCCGATGACTTTCTTCCCCGACTCCTTCCGCCCGCAGGCCACCGCGAGCAGCGCGGCCGCGACGAGGAGCGAGAGCGCTGCCGTCCTACAGCGAGCGCCGTCGCTGCAGCCAGACCGCGCCGACGATGATGACCCCTTTGAGGATGAGCTGAAGATTCGCATCGACGTTGTTGAGCCCCATGGCGTTGTTGATGAACCCGATGATCAGGATCCCGACCAGCGTGCCCCCCACCGTCCCCGACCCGCCGCTCAGCGGCGTGCCGCCGATTACCACTGCGGCGATGGCGTCGAGCTCGTACGCGACGCCGTCATTCGGGTTTCCCTGCTCGAGCTGCGCCGCGTGCACGATCCCGGCGAGGGCGGCCAGTGCCGCGGCGATCACGTACACGCTGGCCTTGTGAAAGCCGACGCGAATACCGGCGAGGCGCGCCGCCACCTCATTGTCCCCAATCGCGTAAAGATACCGCCCGCTGCGCGTGCGACGGAGGAAGAGCTGCATCGCGACCACGGTGACCCCAAAGATCAGCGCCGGCGCGGGAACGTACGGCACGATCGGCGCCGCCAAAAGTCGCACCGAGTCGGGTGCGCCGCCTGGTCCGAAGCCTAACGGGATGGCGGCGCCGCCGCTCAGGTAGCGCGCCGCCCCTCTCGCCGCGCTCATCGTCGCCAGAGTCGCGATGAAAGCGGGCAGCCTCCAGCGCGCGATGGCGACGCCGTTGAGCACCCCCCAGAGAGCGCCCACCACGAGAACAGTCACCATCGTGCCCGGAAGCCCCACGTGACGCAGCATCAGGAGCCAGGCCGTCAGCGTCGCCGCGAAGGCGAGGAGCGAGCCGACGGAGAGATCGATCCCGCCGGAGATCACCACCGCGGTCATCCCGACCGCGAGAATCCCCTTCTCGGCCACCTGTCGCAGAATGTCGGTGAGGTTGCCGATGTCCAGGAAGACCGGCATCCCGCGCCTGACTGGGGAGAAGATGATTGCGAGAACGGTCACCGCCGCGAGCCCGAGGAGGGGCGCGCCGCGGGCGAGCCTCTGCCGCCACTTCCCTCCGCGCGGTGCGCCGGCTCCGCCGCCGCCCTGTGCCGGAGCGGCGTGCCCGTCGGCAGTCGTCGCCGCGGCGAGGATCTTCTCCTCGCTCGCGTCGGCGCGATCGAAGGAGGCGGCGATCCGCCCTTCGCGGAAGACGAGGATCCGATGGCACTGGGTGAGGACCTCCTGCATCTCCGAGGAGCATACGACGACGCCGAGCCCGCGTGCCGCCAGGGCGCGGAGCTCGGCGTAGAGCTCGGCCTTGGCGGCCAGATCGACGCCGCGCGTGGGCTCGTCGAGGAGCAGCACCGTCGGTGATGCGAAGAGGGCGCGCGCCAGAAGCGCCTTCTGCTGATTCCCACCGCTCAGCGTCGCGATCGGTGCGCCCGCCTTGGCCGCCGCCACGTCGGTGCTCCGCATCATCCCCGCGGCTTCCCGCCGCTCCGCCGCGCCGTCGATCCACCCCCACCTACTCACCCTGTCGAGCGCCGAGATGGTGACATTTCCGGCGACGCTCATCTGCGGGAAGATGCCCTGCGCCTTCCGCTCCTCGGGGAGAAGCACCAGCCCGTTGTCCAGGGCGCTGGCGGGCGAGATGGGCTGGTAGTCGTGGCCGTCCAGCTGGATGCGCCCCGTGGCCCGTCCGCCTAACGCGCCGACGAGGGCCAGGAGCAGATCGGTGCGCCCGGCGCCGATCAGGCCCGCCAATCCGACGATCTCTCCCGAGCGGACGGCGAAGGAGACGTCGCGCACCCGGAACCCGCCCGGTCGCTCGTCGTCGCGCACGGAAAGGCCGTCGACTCGAAGGAGCTCGCGGGAGCCGGTGGGGACGGGGGCGACCTCCGCGCGCGCGATGTCGCGACCGACCATCAGTCGCACCAGCTCATCCTCCGTCGCGCCAGCGGCCGGGATCGTCGCCACGAGCTCTCCGTCGCGAAGGACCGTGATTCGCTCGGCCAGCCGGCGGACCTCGTCGAGCTTGTGCGAGACGTAGATCACGCCCGTTCCGGCGGCCGCGAGGACGCGGATCACCCCCTCGAGGCGCGCCGCGTCGTCGCCGCCAAGGGAGGCCGTCGGCTCATCCATGACGAGGCATCGCGCGTCGAGCGAGAGAGCGCGCGCGATCGCCACCAGCTGCCGGTCGGCTGCCTCGAGGTGCGCGACCGGCATCTGCGGCAGGATGGCGTGGGTGCCGACCGCATCGAGCTCCGCTTTCGCGAGGCGTTCCATGGCGGCGCGGTCCACCAATCCGCTGGGGAGCCGCGGCTCGCGGCCGAGGTAGATGTTCTCGGCCACGGTGAGGGAGGTGACGAGCTGTAGCTCCTGCGGAATGACGGCGATACCTGCGGCGAGCGCGCGCCGAGGAGAATCCAAGCGGCGCACCTCGCCGCCGACGACGACGCTGCCATCGTAGCCCTGCAGCTCGCCTCCGAGGACCTTCACCAAGGTCGACTTCCCGGCACCATTCTCGCCGATCAGCGCGTGGACTTCGCCGGGGAAGAGGGTGAAGTCCACGTCATGGAGAGCGCGCACGCCGGGGAAGATCATCCCCACCTTGCGCGCCTCCAGGAGCGGCAGAACGGTCACGCGCGTTGCGAGGCGGGTTGGTGGCGATCGAGTGAGTCGTGCGGATCGCCGCAGAGGTTCACTTGGATTCCGAGGGCGCGGGCCATGCTCGCTTTCCGCACGAGCGCCTCGAGCGCGGCCCGGGCGGTCGGAGCGTAGGCCACCTGGATGTGATTGGCCTGGTGTTTCGCCATCAACTGGTCCCGCGAGACTCCGTAGAGCACGGCGTGCATGATCGGCCACTGTGATGTGGTGGCGGACCAGCGACGCTGCGTCTCCTCGTCGGAGAGGCGCACCACCCCGCCGCGGCCGATGTCCATGTGGAGCGCGTCCCCCTCGACGTATATCCGGCTCCACACGATCTCCCCCGGCTTGCTCACACCCTTGAGCGTCGAGCCGCCCCTGGGGAAGTACATCGCCGGCTGGCGCTCTCCGGTTGCCCCGGCGTAGCCGCCGATGAAGTGCGATGCCGGCGCGGCGCCGGAGATCTCGAGGACCCAGACGAACTCTTTTACGCCACGCTCGGCCACCGGAGCGCCCCATCGCACATCGTGGAGCGTGTTCGAGGGGTCGATCCCGAGATCGGTCCAGACGCGATCGGTGAGGAGCCCGTCGACTCCGGCGCATTCGTCGACTTCGTTGAAGTGCGGCACGGCGCGCCCGCCGAGGAGGGGCGCTCCATCGGCGCCGGCGACAGGCGGGCGATCGGGGTTGTTGAGGAGCCCTTCGGTCAGATCGGATGCCACGCAGCAGTCCTTGAGCCCCTGCTGATACTGGATGCCGATCGCCGAGCAGCCGAAGTCGTGGGCGAGGCGAACCGCGGCCTCGTACATCTGCAGTCCCTCGATCACTTGGTGCTCGGTCAGCTCCGAGGCCTCATCCTTGCCTAACACGAACCGCATCCCTCGGGCCCGCAGCCAGTCGTAGTGCGCCCGTGCCGACTTCTCCGGCACCTCGTGCATGGCGGCGAGGAGGGCGCTCTGGCTCAGGCGCTCCTTGAACAATCCCGCGGCGTGAAGGAGGTGATCGGGGATGATGGCGTTGAACATCCCCATGCACCCTTCGTCGAAGACGCCGAGGATGGCCTGATCCTTCTTGAGCTTCTCGCCGAGAGCGGCCCCCCGCGCCGCGTCGGCGGCGAAGGATGCGCCGAAGGTGGCGTCGTCCACCGGACGCGCGTGCGATCGGTCGTGGCGGATGGCCCCGGTGCGGAGCCACTCGGCCAGCGCGTCGAGCGCGAAGCGATCGGTGAAATCCTCGCTCCAGATCGAGCTGTAGTTGATGCCGGCCTTGGTGAGGGAGCCGTTCAGGTTGAGGAGGCCGACCAGGCCGGGCCACTGGCCGCTCCAGTTGGCGAGCGTCAGGATCGGTCCCCGATGCTTCGTGAGGCCGGCGAGGACATGGCTCGTGTACTGCCAGACGGCCTCGGCGACGATGAGGGGAGCGCTGGGATCGATCGAGCGAAAGACCTCGATCCCGCGCGCTTGGCCATCGATGAAGCCGTGTCCTTTCTTCTCGTCGATGTGGTGGCCGCGAGTGACCCGAGCGCCGAGTGTCGCGAAGGCGCGGGTGACGGTGTCCTCGAGGGCCGCCTGGGCGGGCCAACAGACTCTGTTCGCC
>DASPTK010000064.1:0-3196 GCA_035623475.1 Gemmatimonadaceae bacterium
GCGGCGGGCGCGCGGGGTGGTGGGCGGCGATCATCCAGTCCGCCGTGACGTTGTTCTTCAACGTCACGACCTACCAGGCGATGCACACCGCTGTGACGAGCTCGGAGTACAACAAGCTCGTCTGGCGGCCCGACTGGCACGGGTCGATCTGCTTCCTCGTCTAAGGAGCGATTGCCTACCGCGCCTCCCCGCGCCACGCCTGGCATGGATGGCTGCCGGTCCGCGGCGGCGAGGGATGGTGGCAGCCGGCGATCAATCTGCTCGGCTGCATCTTCTTCGGAATCTCGGCCGTCGCGGGCTACGTTGTTCCATCGACCGGATCGATGCTCTCCCAAGCCGCGTGCAACTGGAACACGTCGCTGGGGCCCCGTGCTTCCTGGCCTGCGCGCTCGACACGCTGATCACGCACGTCGCCTCCAAGATGCCGGGCCACCGTTTGCGCGAGCTGGAGCGAAGGCTCGACCGAGACATCCGCCGCGTTGACATGAGCCAGGGATGTGAAGTGCGTTGATCGGACGCACCAACCGGCCACGGAAGCCGTCTGGATTGGATGCCTCGCTACGGCAGCCCTATGACACGTCCTCTTCGCTGCAGCTGTGTCCAACGGTTCCGTGGGGGCGAGCACGTCACCCGAATGGGGTGACCCGCATCAGCGCGTGCGGTCATATGCTTGCGGCCGCTCGCTCTAAACAGGCGTGAGGCGAATGGCGTGGCCGGGATAAGCATGCATACCGGGACGGACTGTTTGGCCCGACACGGTCTCGCCGCAGGCCATGTGAGGACCGGCCGTCAACCAACAATTACCCGGGGAATCAGCGACCCCCGCGATCGCGTCTGGTCGCACTGGTCGATGCCGACCCGGAGGACATAGATGGAGGGCAACGCAATGACCGATATCGACGTTGACCAGCTCGGGCCGGTCGACTACATGGTGGTTGGTTTTCCCGCGGATAAGGCAGACTTTTCGGGCGCGATGGCCGACGAGCTGAAGAAGCTGATGGACAGCGGCACGGTCCGGGTGCTCGATCTCATGATCGTCACGAAGGCCGAGGACGGCACCTTGGCGGTCGCAGAGTTGCGAGACAGGGATGAGAGCGAAGTCGGCGAGCTCCGGTCGCTTGAGGCGGAGATGTCGATGCTGCTGGCCGCCGAGGACGTCGAGCGGGTCGGTGCCGATCTGGAGCCCGGAAGCACGGCTGCGGTGCTCGTCTGGGAGAACACCTGGGCGGGTCCGTTGGCATCCGCGATTCGCCGCTCCGGCGGGGATCTGATCACCGCGGGTCGCATCCCGACCCAGGCGCTCATCGCCGCAGCCGAGGAGGACCGAGAGGCGGCCGAAGCAGGAGCATGACTCGGTTTCACGGGGCCCGAGAAGACCATCGCGACCTGATCGGGAGTCGAGTCACGAGCGCTCGGCGGCGCAGCTTCGCGATGATCGCGCAGACGGAGACCGGGGTGAGGACCGGCGCCGTGAATGCCAGAAGCGTCACGAGCCGGAACGCCGCCGCGGCGACGGAATGACAACGAGCCGAGGTCCGCAGACGGTGGCCGCCATTGACCTTTCGCCGGACACGGTGCTGCAGCTTGCGCCGGGCATGCGGACGCGTTTGGATGCCGCTGGACATGTCCTCGTTGACGCGCCTGACGGCACGATCATCGACGCGGGTCCGAACGGGTTCGTCGTGTTGTCGATGTTCGCGCGGCCGCTCGGCCTTGGAGCGGCGATCGACCGACTTGAGGATGGGAGCAAAGGCTCCACCGATTTCGTGCCGACGATGAGTGTCATCAACATGCTGATCGAAGAGGGCGCGTTGATGCCAGTGGGCGTCGATCGCGTCCCCACCAGGGGCTGGGCTGATCCGGTTGAGCACGCGCGGATGCTCCATGACGACCGGCGGACGAGTGACTACATCGCGGCGCTGCGCCAGGCGGTGCGACCAGGAGACATCGTGCTCGACATCGGCACCGGCAGCGGGGTACTCGCGATCGCCGCCGCCCGGGCGGGCGCGCGGCACGTGTACGCCGTCGAAGCCAGCGACATCGCCGACGTCGCCGAGCGCGTGTTCGCCACCAACGGCGTGCAGGAGCGGGTGACCTTGATCCGCGGCTGGTCCCGAGACATCAAGCTACCCGCGCCGGCGGACCTGCTCGTCACGGAGGTGATCGGCAACGAACCGCTCGAGGAGGAAATCCTCGAGACGACGCTCGACGCCCGCCGCCGTCTCCTCAGACCCGACGCGCGGCTGATACCCCACGCTCTCGAACTGGTGGCCTGGCCGCTGCTAATCCCGGATGCAGAGGCCAGACAGCGGGCGATCGGCCGACAGGCCATCGAACGCTGGCGGCAGCTGTACGGGATCGAGTTCCGGCCCCTGCTGGACGCCGCCTTCCCGGGCCCGGTGAACAACCCGACAGAAGCCGAGGTCCTCACGCACTGGCCAACCGTTGGTCCACCGGTCACGCTCGCGACCGTTGCACTCGACCGCTATCAACGACCCACCGTCGACGCGGCCGCCGATCTCGCCGTCACCGGCCCGGTCAACGCCGTCGCCGTGACGTTCCGCGCCCACCTGCACGGGACCATCGTCCACACGCTCGACCCCTGGAGGTGGCCGTCGTCGAGCTGGGCGACATCGGTCTGGGTGCTTCCTGACGTCGTACGCGTCGCTCCTCGTGACACCCTGCGTGTTCGCTACAGCCGTCGCGTACACGGGCGAGCCGACGGATTGACGTGCGAGGTTTCGCCCGTTTTGGGTGATGCTGCAGCCACCGCTCAACGGCACGATATTCATGCCCGGTGCTAGTGCAGTAACCGGACATGTGATGTCGGCATCGTCCACGATAGGAGGACGCAATGGGATTCGTACGTCGACGGGCTCGCCGCCGGACAGCACTGCTCGTCGGAGGAGCGGCCTACGCGGCGGGCAGGAGCCGTGGTGGCGGCGAGGAGGACTATCAGGCCGGCGGATACGAGGAGCCACCGCCAGAATCAGCGCCGGCGGCAGCTCCAGCGCCTGCCCAGCCGAGCGGGACCTTCGACTACGACGAGCTCGAACAGCTTGGGAAGCTGCACGCCGACGGCACTTTGACCGACGAGGAGTTCGCGGCGGCTAAGGCCAAGATCCTCGGAACCTGACCACGCGATCGACGCCGTGCGATCTCGTCCATCCGTGTCGACGGATCGCTTGCCCGACCT
>DASPTK010000065.1:0-35484 GCA_035623475.1 Gemmatimonadaceae bacterium
CGACGGCACCCTGGCGCGTCGGCTGGCGAGCGTGCTCGCCGAATGCGCCGCGCCGCTGCCCGACGATCGACGGGCGACTCCGGCTCGAACAGACCGCTGGAGCGTGAAGGCGGGCGCACGAGTCGTCTTCGTGGACACGGATGACATTGATTGGGTCGGTGCGGAAGGCGACTATGTACGTCTTCACGCTCGCGACAAGAGCTATCTCTTGCGTGCAACGATGAGCGGGATGGAAGCGCGTCTCGACTCAGGCGCCTTCGTCCGGATTCATCGCTCGGCGATCGTGCGCACCGAGCGGATCCGCGAGATGAGGCGGCTGCCGAATGGCGAATACCTGCTTCGTCTGGCCGATGGCTCGCAGCTCCGCGCGAGTCGCACGCATGGCGAGCGGGTCCGGGAGCTGATCGATCGACGCCGCTAGCGAGGGCAGCGTCCGAAAGGGGCTCCGCGTTTACCAAGAACTCTCCGCGAACTGGTCGACTCGATCGCCCTCACGCTCCGAACTTCCCCCACCATCATGACAGACCACCCCCTCGTCCCATGGACTCGCGTGGTGACGGAATACCTCGGCTTCCTCTCGTCCTTCGCCATCATCGGCGCCGTCGCGTTTCGCGTGATCGTGCTCCGTCCCGTGCGCCGCCGTGCCGACGTCGGCCAGGGTCCGCTCGCCGATTGGCAGCGGAGCGCTGAGGCGACGGCGGCGACGATCGGGCTGGTGGGAGCGCTCCTGGGGGGTGTGTCTCTCCTCGGCGATCTAACCCGGGTGGCCACGGAAAAGGGAATCCCCCTGAGCGAGGCGGCGACGTCAGGCGGGATCGTCATCGCGCGCGCGGGGCTTCTCGTCCTCTTGTTCGGCGGGTTCGCCCTGGCAGCGATGGGAAGGCACTCGCTCTGGAACGCCCTCGCCGTCCTCTCTCTGGCCTTAGCGCTACGCGATGTGGCGAGGGGTCGATGGGTGGCGTTGGTCAACCCACTGCACGTCCTTGCCGCCTCGCTCTGGCTCGGGACCCTGTTCGTCGTCGTCGTCGCCGGCGTGCGCCTGGCCATGAAGCACCAACTCTCCGATGTCCGGCGCGAGCCCGTGATACGCGAGACGGTGAATGCCTTCTCGCGACTGGCGCTGATGGCGGTACCGCTCCTCGTCGCGTCCGGCGTGATCACGGCGATTCGGCACCTCAAGTATCTCGCCGCTCTCTGGACGACGGCATACGGATACACGTTCCTCGGAAAGATGGCGGTCGTTTCCGGAGTGCTGGCCGTCGGGGCGTGGAACTGGAGAGTCGCGCGGCCGCGACTCGCGAGCGAGAATGGAGTGACGTCGCTTCTCAAGAGCGCACGCCTCGAACTCCTCCTGGCAACAGTGGTGTTGGCCCTCACTGCGGTGCTCGTGAGTCTGCCCACGCCGCGCCTTCCGACTGAGCAGAAAGCCGTCGCTGCGCGCGCGGCACCCTGAGTCCGGGCTGGCTACATAGTCCGGCCTGCGGTACCGTTGGCGATGGGCTGGGGGACCGCATATGTCGCGAGTGAGTGGGTGATACGGGTGGCGGCCCTCGCCTATCTCCCGCCTCGCATGCAGCCAGCGGCTGCACGTGGCTGGCTCCTCCTGCTCTTTCTGCTTCCGTGGCCCGGCCTGATCCTGTACCTCGCGATCGGCCGGCGCACCCTCCCCTCATTCCGCATCGATGCTCAGCGTCGATTCGATGCGCTCGTACGGGCGACGGAGAGCCGCCGGTCGGCTCAAGCGATGGAGGTCGATCCCGACATCTCGGCGCCGCTGGCCGCGGTGCCCCGCCTCGCACGCACCGTCGCTGCCTTTCCCGTGCTCGGTCGCAACCACGTCGAGCTCCTCAGCGACTACGACAAGGCCATCGAGGCCTTGATCGCCGATATCGACGCGGCGCGCGCGCACGTGCACATCGAGACGTACATCTACGCGACCGATGTCGTGGGCCAGCGCGTAACCGCGGCCTTGCGAGCCGCCGTGCAGCGGGGGGTCCGCTGCTGTGTTCTCCTGGACCAGGTCGGAACAGGCCGGCGCGCTCCCGAGGTCTGCCGGACCCTGCGTGCGGCGGGTGTCGATGCGCACATCCTCCAGTCGGCCAGTCCATTCCGCTTTCTCGCCGAGCGATACGATCTGCGAAATCATCGCAAGATCTCGGTGATCGATGGCCGCATCGGCTACATCGGTTCGCAAAACGTCGTCCGTGCGGATGTTTGGAAGGGGCACCCGAATGTCGAGATGGTGGCGCGCATGCGCGGTCCGATCGTGCACGAGATGCAGGCGATCTTCCTGTCCGACCGGTTCGCGGAGACGCGGGTCGATCTGCAAGGCCCCGATCTCCTCCCGCCTCCCGAGGACGCGGGATCCTCGCCTGTGCAGCTCCTCCCCAGCGGCCCGGAATACACGCACTCGCCCACACTCGATGCGTTCGTGACTGCACTCTACGGCGCCCGACACCACGTCGTACTCGTGAGCCCCTACTTCATCCCGCCGGATCCCCTCGTGGAGGCGATGACCAGCGCCGCTTCTCGCGGTGTGATCGTGGAGCTGATTGTTCCGCGGTGGGGGAACAGCACCCCTGAAGCGCTCGCGCAGCACTCATACTACGAGGAGCTGCTCGAGGCTGGTGTGCGGGTCTGGCGCTTCTGGCCACGCTTCCTTCACGCGAAGCACGCGACGGTGGACGACGAGATCGCCATCGTCGGCTCGAGCAATCTCGACATTCGTTCGTTTGCGCTCAACGCCGAGGCGGTGGCGCTGATCTACGACGAGGCGGTGGTGGCGGCGCTGGCGCGAGTGGAGGCGGATTATCGAGCGCAGGCGCAGGAGCTCACGCTCGAGGAGTGGCGCGGGCGCCCCTGGTTCCAACGATTCGGCGAGAGTATCGCCCGCTTGATGAACACCCTCCTGTAGGTCCGCGAGCGCGCGCACCCCGCGTCGCGCCGGGAAACTCGCACCGGGGGTTGCGGCGAGTCGATATGCGACGCATGTTCTGTGCGAATGCGACGTCCTGCGGCGGGCATGTGCGCCGCTACCCGGCAGCGGGACTGGACGTCGTATCTTGATCAGGCGAAGCGCCCCGCCTCGCGCGGGGCGCTTCGCCATCTGGGGATTGGAGACACTGCGAGGTGGACAATGGGACTTCTGGACAAGGCCGAGGCGAAGGCGAAGGAGCTGGCGGAGCAGGCGAAGGAAGCTCTCGCGAACAAGGATGATCTGATCGCCAAGGCGAAGGAGCGACTCGATGCGGGAGTGGCGGAGCTGAAGGAAGATCTGGGCGGCGCCTCGGGCAAGGCGGCGAAGATGTATGCCGAGGCGAAGGACAAGATCGCGAAGAAGGCCGACGAGCTCGCGTCTCAGGTGGACGAGAGCACGAAGGCTCCCGACGCTACGAAGAAACCTTAGCGGCTCCCCGCGGGCGCGCCGCCGGCTGCGGCGCGCCCGGCGCGCCCGGCACGAGCGGCATCACGGTCTCGGCGAATCGCTCCATCTCCTCGAGCTGTGGGCTGCACTGGAGCAGCAAGAGGTCGACCCCGGCCTCCTGCAGCGCGCGAACTCTGGCCGCCACCTGCTCAGCGGTGCCGACGAGACCGGCGCGCAGCCCCCGGTTGGATACTGAGTAGTCCTCGGGACTCACGCGCTGCTCGAGTTTGGTGTTCGCCAACCAATCCTGATAGTTAGCGTATCCCGGCGAGCCGGCAGACACGTCGGTGATGCGCTCGACTTCCCGCTGCGCCTCTCGCTCGCTCTCGCGGACGATGGCGTAGCCGGCCATCCCGTAGGTCATCGGCGGCAGACCGAGTTCCTCGCGTCGGCGGCGCATGTCGGCGACCTTCGGAGCGATGCGCTCCGGCGGATCGCCGTGCATCACGTAGGCATCGCACTTGCGCGAGATGAGCGACTTGGCAGCGTCGGATTCGCCGCCGGCGTAGATCATGGGCCGCGGATGCCGGGTGGGCTTCGGCTCGACGATCAGCTCCTCCACACTGTAGTAACGGCCCGTGTAGCTGAAGCGGGGCTGGCTCCACGCGCCGTCGATGACCGCGAGCCACTCTTCGGTACGCGCATAGCGGTCGTCGTGCTGGTCGAACCCCACGCCGTAGCGCCGAGCCTCGTCGCGCCACCACGACGAGACGACGTTGAGCGAGAGGCGCCCATGCGAGATGTGGTCGATCTGCGTCGCGTGCTTGGCGAGGATCGCGGGATTGTGGAAGGTCGGCCTTACCGCGACCATGAGCTCGAGGCGCTCGGTGACCGCCGCCAGGGCGGCAGCCGTGGACCAGGCGTCGAGCGATGGGGCATCGATCCCTTTGATGTCGTTGAGGAAGAGCTCGGCAATGAGGGTGAGATCGAAACCGATCTGCTCGCTGCGGCGAGCGAGCCGGCTCGTGTAGGCCCACGACGCCTCCATTCGCTCGTCAGGCACATTGCGCAGCCAGCCACCGAAAACGGGCATCCAATAGCCGTAGCGCATCAGGCGGCCCCCGCCGTTGCCCGGGCGCCCGCACCGGCGCCGGACTCGCATCGAGCGAGGAGATAGTCGACGAGGCGCTCGTGGGGGTCGAAGCCGACGACATTGCGCCCGTCGGCGACGAAGTTGGAGAGCGCGTTGATGTCGTAGAAGTAGTGCCGCCCATCGCGATCATCGACGAGATACTCGATGCCGCCGACGTCGAGCCGCACACGGCGCGCGATCGCCTCCGCCTGGGCGATGATCTCGCCGGGGATGTCGGCGCGCTCCACGCGGAGCCCAGTCTTGGGAGCGTCCACGGCGCACGCGGTCCGCTCGAGGGCGCGGCCATCGGTGGTCTGGCAGGCATCGGCCGGGCAGAGATTGAACGAGTCCGCCGGATAGACGTTGATCGCATAGAGGAACTCGCCCCCCAGCACCTCGATGCGCGTGATGCGTGCGCCGCGCAGCGGCGCCAACTCCTGCACAAGGGCGACCCCATCCTCCCCGAGATTGAGTGCTCCGTCGCGCGCTGCGGCGGCGAGCGTGGCCGGCTGGTCGAATCGCACTATTCCGGCGCCGCTCCCACCCACGTTCGCCTTCACGATCACCGGGAAACGCATCCCTGCCGCTGCTTCGGCAGCAAGCGACGCGTGGTTGATCACTCGCGAGCGGGGGTGGGGGAGAGAGAGCTCTTCGAGCACACCGAGTTGGAGCGCCTTGGAGATCTCCATCGTGTAGGCGCTGCTGCCATTCACCACCGGGACGCCGAGTCGCTCGAGGTGGCGGAGCCAATTGAGCGTGTGATAGGTCGTCTGGCGATGTCCGCGCAGGTAGGCCGAGGGGGAGGCGCGATTGAAGACGAGCGCGAAGGGAACCTCACGCTCCGACGGGTCGAAGGAGTGCGCCGATGCGTCGATCCGGAGGTACGGGATCCCGCGCCGGTCCAGCTCCGTGAACAGCGGGCGGAACCAGTCGGGATGTTCGTGGTAGATGGCAATGGGCCGCTCCATCGTCGGCAAGCCATTGACTCGGGTCGTCATGCGTTCGGCAGCCTCACGCAGTGGTGCAATCCAGTCATGCTGATCCCAACCTCCAATCCGCAGCGCGGCCCGGCGGTTCCGCCTGTACAATACGTCGTGCGCTTCCTGCTCGCTGCCTTCGCCCTCATCGGTGTTTCGTCGCCGGCGACCGCCCAGACGCTCTTGGCTGGCACCGCTCTCGATGTTCGCCTTCTCGATTCGGTGAGTAGCAGCCCTCACTCTACTGGACGGACGGTTCGGGCCCTCGTCATCGGCACCGGGTTCGGGCGGACGTTGGCGCCGATCGATGCCGGCTCCTGGCTCGAGGGGACGATCGCCGAGGCGGGAAAGCTCAAGGTGGGCGGGTCGCGTCACATGGTTCTCATCCGGTTCTCGGCGCTCGTGCGACCCGACGGCTCTCGCATTCCCTGTCCGGCTCTCGTGAGCGCCGTGGACAATGCGCGCGAGATCGTCGACAGCGCCGGACGCATCCTCGGCCTCCCGTCTCCCAAGTGGATCGGCTCGAAGTCCGATTGGGCCCTCCTGGCGCTGGGCACCGTGGAGCCGGTAGCCGCAGCCTCGCTGTTCGCGGCGCTCAAGGGAGAGGAGATCGAACGGCACCGCGCCTTCGCCTTCCCTCCGGGAGTGGAGATGACGGTGCGACTCACCGGCGACGCGCCGCTCGTCCTCACCGCGCCCACCCTGCCCCCCGCCGTGGCGCCTGACGACTCACTCGATGGGATGCTGGGCGCGCTCCCCCCGCGGGCGTACTCTCACGACGGACGCGAGCCGCGCGACCTGGTGAACGTGGTCGTGATCGGAGAGGAGGAGGATGTCCGAGCGGCCTTCCAGTCAGCCGGCTGGCAAACGGCGGACAATCTCACGGTGGGGAGCGGCTTCAAGATGTTTCTCGCCGAGGCCAAAGCCCGCGGCTACGATCACCAGACCGTCTCGCAGATGCTGATCGACGGACGGCGGCCGGATCTGGTCTTCCAGAAGCTCACTGACACGTATGCCAAGCGTCACCACATCCGGCTCTGGCGCTATCCCCATTCCTGGAATGGGCACCCCGTCTACGTCGCCGCAGCGTCACACGACGTTGGGCTCATGCTCTCGAGCCAACGGCACAGCGTCACTCACCGGGTCGATCCGGACATCGACCAGGAACGCGACAAGATTGTCCGCGACCTCCTCGCAGCGAGCGCGGTGAAGGGGCTCTCGACGGCAGCCCGCGAGCCCATGCCGGACGCGCGGGTGAATGACGGACACGACTCCGTCCGGACCGACTGGCAGGTGGCGATCATCGAGCTCGCTCATACCCGCTAGCACCGGTGATCTGTCCTCTGATGAGGACAGCGAGCCGTGCCGTATCGGCGACAACGCCGGGCCCAATCAGACAAATTGGCAGGCCCATCCTCGCGGTCGTAAACCGCTGCGGATCGGTGCTTTGTGCGCTCGAATCGGCAATTCTTGGTGGTCGCATCGTCTAACGGAACGGCAGTTGCCTCGTCCAACAGGTGAACGCGCCGATCTCCTGTAGAGCGCGCCGATCTCACGAGGATCCGAATGAGGACCATCTCGAAACTCACCATGACGGCAGTGGCCGCCATGATCTCCCTCACGTCGCCTCTCAGGGCGGATCCACCCCTCCGGGTGGGCCGCGTGAGCGCGACGGGTGGCATGGTCTCGGTCCGCCCGGCGGGAGTAGATGATTGGACGTCCGCGTCCCTGAACTACCCGATTACCAGCGGCGACGCGCTCTGGGCCGACACCTCGAGCCGCGCCGAGCTGCACATCGGATCGAGCGCCGTCCGGGTGAGCGCTCTGACGTCACTCGAAGTACTGGTGATCGACGACCATCGGATTCAGCTGCGCCTGGCGCAGGGGACGATGAGTGTGCGCGTCCGGTCCCTCGACCGCGGCGACGTCTATGAGATCGATACTCCGCGTGGCGCAGTGACTCTCCATGAGCCGGGGCTCTATCGGATCGACGCCGACTCGTCAGGCTCGAATGTGACGGTGACGGTGCGGCGAGGTGATGCCGACATCATGCTCGACAGCGCGACCACCACGCGGGTTCGTTCGGCGCAGGAGGCCGAGGTATTCGGCGATGCGTCGCCGGTGCTCTCGGATGCGCCATCGGACCCGAGCGATGGGTTCGACGCATGGGTGAACGACCGTGACCGGCGCGAGGACCAGGCGCTCTCCACGCGTTACGTCTCGCGCGAGATGACCGGCTACGAGGAGCTGGACGGGTACGGGAGTTGGCGCATGGTGCCGGGCTACGGCAACGTCTGGGTGCCGACGACGGTCGTCGCCGGCTGGGCGCCCTACCGGTACGGCCACTGGGTGTGGGTGAGCCCGTGGGGGTGGACGTGGGTGGACGATGCGCCGTGGGGTTTCGCGCCCTTCCACTATGGCCGCTGGGCGTACATCGGTGGCGGCTGGGCGTGGGTGCCCGGCGTCTACGTGGCGCGCCCGGTCTATGCGCCGGCGCTGGTGGCGTTCGTCGGCGGCCCACACTGGGGCGCGTCGGTGTCCTTCGGCGCCGGTGTGGCATGGTTCCCGCTCGCACCTAACGAGCCGTACATCCCAGTCTATCACGTGTCGCCCACCTACGTGCGGACGGTCAACGTGACGTCGGTCCACGTCACCAACATCAATGTGACCAACGTCAACGTGACGAATGTCACCTACGTGAATCGCAGTGTGACCGGTGCGGTGACGTCGGTGCCGGAGCGTGTCTTTACCGGGGCCCAGCCAGTCGGGCGGGCCGCGGTCGTGGTGCCGTCGCACGATGTGGAGAGGGCCGCGGTGATCGGCGCTGCGCCAGCCGTTGCCCCACGTAAGGAGAGCATCGTGATGGAGACCAACGTGCACGTCCGAGTGGCGCAGCCGAGTGCCGTGGTCATCGATCGACCGGTCGTGGCCCGCACGGCACCGCCGGCGAAGCCGGTCCCGTGGGCGACCGAGCGCACGCAGCTCGAATCGCATCCGGGGCGTCCCGTCGACCCGACGGTGAGCGCGAGCCAGCCGGCTCCAGCGCGCACGGACGTGGTGATGGCCGCCGATCGCGCGCCACATGCGGCGCCGGCGCCTGCACCGGCGGCGACGCGCACCGTTTCCACGCCGAAGCCGGCGTCTCCGGTAGTGCCGTGGGCGCCGAGCGCAACCACTCACAGCGCATCGTCGGCGCAAGCCGCCGATGTTCCGAAGCCGCACCCGATGCCGGTTGCGCCTCCCGCGTCGTCGCAGGCGGCTGAGGTTCCGAAGCCGCACCCGGTGCCCGTGGCGCCCTCCGCGCCTGCCGCTGCGACGGCGTCAGCGGTCGCGAAGCAGCCGGCACCGACAGACCAGTCACTGGAGAGGCGGCACGTGCAGGAGCGCGCGCAGCTGGCGGTGAAGCAGGAGCGCGAGCTACAGAATCGCCCGCCGAACACGTCCGAGGCGGATCTTCGCACCAAGCAGCAGCAGGAGCGGCAGGAGCTGCACGACAAGCAGCTCAAAGAGCATCAGGATGCAAGCAAGAAGAAGAGCGAGAAGGGCGACAAGCACGAGGATGGCCGCGCTCCAGCCACTCGCGGTCGGTGAGCTGCCCGTAGAAAGGGTCGCGGGAGCGGCTACTGCAGGAGAGACGGCCCGGCGCGCTTCGCGTCGGGCCGTCTCTGCGTAGGCGGCAGGGGGGCGAACCGCGGGAGGACTCAGGAACGAGCCCGCCTAGCTGAGGACTCACGAACGAGCCCGCCTAGCTGTAGTAGGAGTGAGGACGTGCGAGCGGTAGCCGGGTCGGCCGTCATGAGCGCGGGCGTAGGGAATTCACTTCGGGAGGGAAAATCATGCGATGGTTGATGGTGGGCGCGGTCATCGTCGGGGCCATCGTGGCTGCGTCGTGCGGCAACAGCTCCACAGGCCCGGCGAACCGAGAATTCAACGTCGTGCTCGAAGACACACACGAGTTCTTCGATTCGGCGAGCGGCGAGTACATCGAGGAGATGGTGCTCTCGGTGCGCGCCGGAGGCGATACGCTCGTGGCCAGCGCAGTCATGTATTACGAGGTCTCTACAGGCACGATCGAGTCGGCTGACGCGACGAGTGACCCGGGTGGCATCGCTACCGTGTCGTGGGCGCTGACGCCGACCGAGCGCGCGGCCTCGCCAGCGCCTGCGCTACAGGTGTGCGCGAACGAGTTTGGCGGGAGCTCGTGCGGGACCGTCGAGACCTTCCCATTGAGCGAGCTGTCCTCCGCCCCCGCGAGTCGTGATCGGGTGGGAGTGGCATCAGGTCCGCTTCGCACCATCCATCGGGGAAGCGCGGTAGTTCGCTGACCCCGTCCCTTCCGGAGCCGCTGTAGCGGGCACGGGCTTCCGAGATTCGGCCTGGCGGGGTGGGACCATCGCGTGCAGAATCACGCGTGACGGCAAGTGCCTCTGCCGTTCGCGATTCCGCGCTTCCCCGCCCTCCTCCCCGTTGGAGAAGTTCGTAATGCGCCCCTCTGCCCGCGCGGCCTGCGCCGCGGCCGCCGTCGCCCTCACCTCGTGCACTACGAGCACCGGGCCCGTCTATCAGGAGTACTTCATCTCGCTCCTGAGCATCCAGGAGTACTACGACGTCCGGCAGGGCGTTTACGTCGAGACGATGATCTTCGGCGTTCAGAACGACTTCGGTGCCTTCATCTCCGGGGCCTATATGTACTACTCGACGGGACTCGGACGGCTCGAGCTGGCGAGCTCGTTCAGCGACATCTACGGCACCGCCACGGTGGTGTGGACTCTGCTTCCGAGCGAGCGCTTCGCGAATCCGCGTCCCTCCGTCAACGTCTGCGCGAACAACCTCGGCGGACTCAGCTGTTACCGTGTGTATTCGTTCTTTCTCCGATGACGTCAGGCGCGAGTTAGACCTGACCGCCTGACGTCGCCACCCTGCGCTCGCCGGGCTAGACTCTCCGGCGCGGCCCATTTCCGGCGAAGAACACCGCTCAGGAGGTGCCCCCATGAACGCCCCCTCTCCACGCGTCGCCAGGGGCGGCGCTCTCGTGATCTCGCTCTGCGCCGCGCTCGGCGCGGCCAGGCACGCCGCTCTCACGATCGAGGAGTACAAGATCCCTCAAGCGGGCGCCTTTCCGCACGACCCGGCGGTGGGCGCCGACGGATCGGTTTGGTACACGGATCAAGCGAACAGCCTCATCGGGCGGCTCGACCCAGCCAGCGGGCGCTTCAGCACCTTCCCCACGCCGACGCCTCGGTCCGGTCCGCACGGCATCGTCGTCGCGCGGGATGGGAAGGTCTGGTACACAGCGAACGCTGCCGACAAGCTCGGAGTGCTCGATCCGTCGACAGGGAAGATCACCGAGTACCGCACGGGCACCGCGGCCGGCGACCCGCACACCCCACTCGCCACGGGCGGTGCCATCTGGTTCACAGCGCAGCAGAGCAATCAATACGGCCGTCTCGATCCGTCCACCGGCTCGGTGCGACTCTTTCCCGTGGCGACGGCGCACGCGCTTCCCTACGGGATGGTGGCGGCACCCGATGGCTCGATCTGGGTTGCCCTCTTCGGCACGAACCGCCTGGGGAAGATCGACCCGGCGACGGGGGCGATGACGGAAGTGCCTCTGCCTGACGAGGGGACGCGACCGCGCCGGATCGCGGTCGATGGGACGGGCCGCGTATGGTTCACGGACTACTCACGCGGACGTTTGGGGATGATGGATCCGAAGACGAACGCCGTACGCGAGTTTCCATCACCTGGCGGCGATCGGGCGTCTCCGTATGGGATCGCCGTCGGCACCGGTGGGCGCATCTGGTATGATGAGTCGGCGACCGGACAGGTTGTGAGCTTCGATCCGGCGACGGAGCACTTCGAGACGGTCGCGATTCCGACGCACGGCGCAATCGTGCGGAACATGTCGGTCGACTCGACGCGATCCAGGCTCTGGCTGGCGTTGAGCGGCACGAGCCGCCTCGGGCGCATTGACCTTCCAACCACGCGGCCGTAGGGCGAGGGAGCCCCGCGTGGCGAGGGCGCGCCGGCGCGCCGGCCTGGCGCTGATGGTCACGACGCTGGCGACGTTCACCTCCGCGGCGAGTGGGCAGGGCGACGGCGACGAGCCGGCGTGGCGCGCGGATTCCCGCGCCGCACGCTCGGCTCGCGAAGCAGGCGACACGCTGGCTTATCGCCGGCACCTCGAGGCGCTGTACCACGGTCTCGACGACAACCCTCTCGTCGCCTATCAGCTCGCCGGCGTCTCGGCCCAGCTCGGAGACACCGATGAGGCGGTGCGCTGGCTCCGGCTGGTGGCCGCCGCAGGAGTCGCGCCCTCCGATGCCGCGACCGACACCACCTTTCGCTCGCTGCACGGCCTGGCGGCGTACGATTCCATCCTGGCGCGCATGACCCGCAACCGGACGCCCGTCACCCGAAGCGAGAGTGCCTTCACCCTGAGCGATTCGGCGCTCCTCACCGAGGACATTGCCTTCGACTCCGCGCGATCGGCGTTCTACCTGAGCAGCGTCCACCGGCGGAAGGTGGTGAGTCGCGACTCCCGGGGACGGGTCTCGGATCTCATCGCCCCGGGGCGGGACTCACTCTGGGGGGTGATGGCGCTGGGGCTGGATGCACGCCGTCGCGTGCTCTGGGTGTCGGCCGCTGCCATTCCCGAGAGCGAGGGATACGCGGCCGCCGATTCGGGTCGGTCGGCGGTGTACGCGTTCAACCTTGCCAGCGGCGCGCTGCTCGCGCGACTCGAGCCGCCGCGGACCTCGCGCGGGCACGTCCTGGGGGACATGGGAGTCGACAAGAACGGGACGGTCTACGTGTCGGACGCGATCGGCGGGGGCGTGTACCGCATCGCATCGCCGAGCGCGCCGCTGGAGGTGCTCGTGCCGCCCGGGACATTGGGCTCGGCGCAGTCTCCTGCTCCCTCCGACGACGGGCGCGAGCTCTTCGTGGCCGACTATCCGCGTGGCATTCTGGTGATCGATCTCGTAGGACGTGGCTCTCGATGGTTGGAGCACGACGACACGGTGGCGGTGAACGGTCTCGATGGCCTCGTCTTCGACCGCAGCACCCTAATCGGCGTTCAGAACGGCAGCGATCCTCAGCGCATTGTGCGGCTCTGGCTCGATGCGGCGCATCGTCGAGTCGTGCGCCTGGAAGTGCTCGAGGCGAACACGCCATGGCTCACCGAGCCGACTCACGGCGTTGTCGTCGGGCGATCGTACTACTTCATCGCCAACGCCCAGTGGGACCTGTTCGAGAACGGGCGCATTCAGGCGGCGAAGCTCAAGCCTCCGGCGGTGAGGCGACTCGCACTGGACAGGTGACCGCCTTCGCCCCTAACCGTGATGGGGCGCCCGTTCTATCGTATCCCTGTTTGGCGGAACGGAGGATCAGCCGATGGTAGGGTCATCAGCGTCACAGGGGCGTATGGTCGGCGGACGGACATGCCTCGACTTCGTCAACACGGTGTCGCCGCGCGAGCAGGGGTATGCGCCGGAGGCGGTGCAGGACATGCTGCCTGACTACGCGGCCCTCGTGGCGTGGAGCGAGCAGGCGGGAGTCGTGTCGCCTAGCGTGGCGATGCGCCTGCGCGCGGAGGCGCGTCGTCGGCCGAAGGCGGCACGACGAGCGCACGCCCGTGCGATCGCCCTGCGCGAGTCACTCTATCGCATCTTCGAGGCGATCGCCCTCCGGCGCACGCCGCGCGAGGCCGACATGCGAGTGCTCATGGCACGGTTTGCCGCCGGTGCGCGGCGCGCGGGGATCGCGAGAGACTCCGCCGGCCAGTTCGGGTGGGGATGGGACGGGCGAGCCCGCAGCCTGGGCGTGCCGACGTGGGCGGCGGCGAGATCGGCGCTGGACCTGCTCGTCTCGCCCGAGCTCGAGCGAGTGAAGCGCTGCCCCGGTCAGGGCGATTGCGGGTGGCTCTTCTTCGACAGCAGTAAGAACGCGAGCCGGCGGTGGTGCAGCATGGAGACGTGTGGCACCGTTGCCAAGGTCGCGGTCCGCCAACGGCGCCATTCCCGCAGCCGAGTGGGTCGCTCTCCTGTGTCGCGATGAGGGCCGAAGATCGATGAGAGCACCGGTGTGGAGGACACTGTTCCTCGCCCCTGTGTGCGGCACTCTGACATTTGCCGCCGCGCTCCCTGCGCAGTGGGACGGCTCCGCCCCGAGGGACAGCAACCGGGTGACCCTGGGATCGGAATACCGCATCGGGCACATGGCACAGCTGGTGCTCGGCGACAACTATCGGCAGCTCTGGGCGACGCCCGTGAAGGTCGGCGTGCTCGACCTCCGGACCGCTGAAGGAGGATTCCAGCCGATCGGGCGCGGTACCGAGCTGGATGTCGAGACGCTCTTCCTGCGTAGCGGCGAGGGCCACGAGTACTCATTCCGCGCGGTGAACTGGGACCCATTCGCCGTCCTCCCATCGAGAGTCCGACAGTCGCTGGTTCAAGACTTCGTGAAGGATCAGGTGAGTGGAGCCTACCCGCCCGCCGAGCTCGTCGCCGTCCCGCTCATCGACGCCGTGGGAGTACCTCGCACACCGTCGACGATCATCGAGTTGCCGAGGGACTCGATTCTCGGGGACTATCTGGAGACCTTCGCAGGGATGGTCGGGGTGCTGCGGCGGATACCGCTGAGGGGCGCTGACCTCGCACCCCCTCGAAGCGACGTTCGCGAGGTCGTGACCACGCCCGAGCTGCTTCTGCGATTGGCGCGCTGTGAGCGCGAACGCGTCGACCCCGTGGAGTACCTCAACACCCGCCTGCTCGACGTGTACATCGGCGACTGGCTTCCCATGCAGCGCGACGATCGGTGGGCCAAGGTGGGCCCGGCCGATGCCGAGCGGTGGATCCTGATCCCGGGGCCCCGGCGTCAAGCATTCGCCCGATACGACTCGCCGATCGTCCGCTTCATGCCGATGCGCCTACCGGGTGTCGCGAGCTTCGGCAACTCCTATAACCCGCTCCCCGTGATGATCTGGAGCGCGCGAGACCTCGATCGCCGCTTCCTCCCCGAGGTGACGAAGCATCAGTGGGATTCGGTCGCCCTGGCGATGCAGAAGCGGCTCACCGACTCCGTGATCGCCGCCGCAGTCCGACAGCTCCCCGCCTCCTACCTCGCGTTGGACAGCGCGCGCCTGACGAAGGCGCTCCATGCCCGACGTGACAACCTGGTGCATGAAGCCCGTCATTTCTACAAGGTGTTCATGCAGATCGCCGACATTCGGGCCACCGGCCTGCGCGACAGCGTCGATATCGTGCGCACGCCGGAGCCCGGGGTCGAGGTCCGCCTGCTTGGTCACGAGTCGCCGGACAGCACGCCGCAGAGCTGCCTGCATCGCCGCTTCAGCTCCAAGGAGACCCGCGAAGTGCGTCTCTACCTCGGGGCAGGAGAAGATGTGGCCGTGGTGCGGGGGACGGGGGGAGACGGCACCACGGTGCGCGTGATCGCGCACCCGGAGCGCGACAGCGTGATCGTCCTGTCGGGCGGTCGCCACGTCAAAGTCTACGAGGATCGTGGAGACTCGATCGCCGCGATCGCCGCACCGGACTCGATCTATTTCCGCCTCGACTCCGTTGTCGCCCAGTCCGCCGCCTCGCACTGGCGCGATTGGGGGAGCGTCTGGAGCTTCCCGCCCTGGCTCGACCTGGAGTCGGAAGTCGGGCTGTTCATCGGCGGCGGAGCCGAGTACACGACCTACGGCTTCCGGAAGTATCCGTACGCGTCGCGCTACTACGCGCGCGTCGGCTATTCGACCGGCCTGAATCAGCCCGCGGCCGAGGTAGGCGCGGAGCTGCATTCGGAGGGGACACGCGGCTACATCGCACCGCTGGTGCGCTGGTCGGGGATCGATGTGCGTAACTTCTTCGGCTTCGGCAACGAGACGCAACGCACCCAGCCGGAAGAGTTCTACGAGGTGAACGAGCACGAGCTGACGGCGACGGTGGAGTTCGGGATCCCCTTCGGCCGCCAGTCGATGGTGACCCTCGCTCCGATCCTCAAGGACGGCCAGACGTTCGGTAATTCCACGCTCCTCACGAGCGCCCCGATCTACGGCACCGGCCCGTTCGGCCAGATCGGGGCGGCGGCCGGCGTGCGCTACGACTCGCGCGACGTGCCTAACAACGCATCGTCCGGTACCTATCTCACGCTCGGCGGGAGCTTCTTCCCGCGGGCGTGGGACGTGACCTCACCCTTCGGAGAGGCGCACGCCTCCGCCTCCACCTACATCAATATCCCCATCTGGCTGAATCCCGTGCTCGGGATCCAGGCGAGCGGGAAGAAGGTGTGGGGCCAGTATCCATTCGACGAGGCGGCGTCGATCGGCGGGGAAACGACGATCCGTGGAGCGGCGCTGGCGCGGTGGGCGGGAGATGCAGCGGCGTGGGCGAACGTCGATCTGCGCGTGCCGATCGCCAACTTCGTGACCGTGCTCCCCGGCCGCCTCGGCGTGCTCGGCCTCGTCGATGCGGGGCGGGTCTTCCTGACGGGCGAGTCATCCGATGTCTGGCACGTCGGCTTTGGCGGCGGCCTCTGGTACTCCCTCTTCGATCCGATCAACACGCTCGTCTTCACCGTCGCCCACGCCGACAACCAGACGTCGGTCTACTTCCGGATCGGGTTCATCTTCTGAGTCGAGGCCCGGATTCGGAGGCGATGCGGTGACAGCGAGGATCAGCGCTCGGGCGGCTTCTGTCCCGGCTGCTGAAGCTTCTGGCTCGTGAACTCCGTGTAGTCGGGAGGTGGGCGGAAGAGATCGGAGCTCACCGGTACGCGCTCGATCTTGGTGGCGACCAGGTTGACCGTCGTCTTTCCGTTCTTGACGGTCGTGATCTTCAGAACCTGCAGGTCGCCCTTGAGGAGCTGCTTCAGCTTCGTGATCTCGGGGCCGCCGACGGCGCTCGCACCGCGGCCGCCGTACTCATTCACGAGGACATTCAGTGCCTCGAAGCCAATTCCTTTCGCGAGACAGACGTCTCCCTCCTCAGGTGCCGAGCTCGTCTTTCGCGTCCAGTGGTACACGTCGCAGCTCACGCCAGCGACCATCTCGGTACGACTCGTCTTCTGGATGTCCGTGCTGTTCCCGGCGCTGTCGCTGCTGACCGTGCGATCGTTCGGCGTCGACACGACGTACAGCTTCCGCGCCGGTAAGAGCGTGGTGTGTTTGTCGGTGTCCAGATCGTAGATGACTGAGGCGCCGGGGCTCGGGCTTCCGGCCTCGCTCACGTCGAGTCGGAGCTTCTTGCCGCTGGTCGACTGCACCATCGTCGCGGTCTTGCCGGACTCGGTGAGCGTCGAGAAGGTGATCACTCCCTCGAACGATTGCGCGGAGAGAGAGCTCGGACCCGCAGCGGCGAACGGGGCGAGGGCGACCGCGACGAGCGCGCGACGCGAGACAAGCATTGCTGTTACCTCGAGAGGGTTCTCTTGATGGGCACACGCAGCTCCGTCGACCGTGTGGAGCGCTCGGCGCTGCTCGCAGTGCGTCTGCACGAGTCAGCGAGAGACGACGAAATAAATGTGGGCGGTTGATGCAGCCGCAAGTCTGGCGGCTGCGTCGCAGCGCGCGTCAGGCCGTCTTGACTCGGCCGATCGGCAGACGCCGTACGCGGATGCCTGTAGCGTTGAAGATGGCGTTCGTCACCGCCGGTGCGATCGGTGGGAGCGGCACCTCCCCGAGACCGAGCGGCGGGGTCTCGCTCGGCACGAAGTGCGCTTCGATTTGCGGAGCGTCGGCGATGCGGAGCACGGGATAGTCGGAGAATGAGCCCTGAACGACACGCCCTCCTTCGACGGTGATCTCCTGGGTGAGCGCCGCCGATAGTCCGTAGAGGACAGCCCCCGCCACCTGCGCGGCGGCACCGAGAGGGTTCACGACGGTGCCGCAATCGATCGCCGCAATGACGCGCCGCACCCTCACCTCTCCCTCTCGAACCTCCACCTCGGCGACTTCGGCTGCGTACGCTTCATTGGCGTAGGCCGCGGCGATCCCACGTCCCTGACCGGCCGGCAGGGGAGATCCCCAGCCGGACTCTTTGGCGGCGAGCTCTATCACGGTGCGAAGACGCCCGATGTCGTACGTGCCATCCTCGTACGGCATCTGCCGCGGAGGGCCGATGAAGTCGAGGAGGAAGGCGACGGAATCACGGCCTGCGAGTGCGGCAAGCTCATCGAGGATGCTCGAGATGACGAAGACGTTCGTCGACTCCTCGATCGCGCGCCATTGGCCGAGCGGGATCGCCGAGTGAATGAGCGACGCCTCGAGGCGAAAGTTCGGAACCAACCCCGCTGGGAAGTCATCGCGGCCTACCTCTCCTCCGCCGGCCGGGTAGCTGGTCATTCCCTTCGGCAGCTGCCACTTCAAGAACGCGCCTCGGGGCGCATTGATGAGCCGCCGGCGAAGCGCAACGACCTTTCCGGCGCCGTCGACTCCTGCCTGCACCACGTGGACACCCGCGGGACGATAGAAGTCGTGGCGCATGTCGTCCTCGCGGTCCCACACGACCTGGACGGGGGCCTTCACGCTCCGCGAGCAGACCAGCGCCTCCGCGACGAAATCGGCGTAAAAGCGCCGGCCGAATCCACCGCCCATCCGCACCGGATGCACGCTCACGGCGCCCGCCGGGTGTCCGGTGATGAGGCGCACGACGTTGGCCGCGCCGTCCGGATCCTGCGTGGGCGCCCACACCTCGCAGCGGTCGGCTCGCGCGTCCACGACGCAGTTCATCGGCTCGAGCGTCGCATGAGCGAGGAGGGGAAGCTCGTATACGGCGTCGATGGTCTTGGCGGCCGACGCCATCGCGGCCGCAACGTCGCCGTCGTCGCGGCGGACGCGCTCGGGAGGGAGCTGGGCGAGCCGGTCGCACTCCTTGCGAATGCGATCGGTGCTTTCGGAGGCGCCTGTGCCCTCGGACCATTGCACGTGGAGCGCAGCGCGCGCCTTGAATGCCGTCCACGTCGTGTCGGCAATGACGGCGACACCGTTCGGTGGCTTGGGGCTGTTCTCGCCGAAATCCGGCAGCGCATCGGCGTCGATCCTGACGACGGCGCGCACGCCGGGAATGCGTCGAGCCGCGCTGTCATCCAAGGACAGCACCTGGCCGCCGAGGACGGGGCTCCGCAGAACCGCGGCGTGGAGCATGCCGGGCCTGCGCACGTCGAGACCGTAGCGCATGCGGCCGGTGACGATCGCCGGCGTATCGAGGCCCCGCCGCGGAGTGCCGATGAGCGTGAAGGCCGAGCGCGCCCTGGGGGACGGATCCGCCGGGAGCGTGCCGGGAGATTGAGCGGCCAATCGAGCGAGCGCTCCGAAGGAGATCTCCCGGTGGCTCGCCGAATGCCTGACGACTCCGTCCGACGCGGCGCAGTCGCTCTCCGACACGCCCCAGGATCGTGCGGCGGTGGCGATGAGGAGGCCGCGCGCGAGGGCCCCCGCCTTGCGCAGCGGATCCCACCCGTGCTGGACGCTGTCGCTCCCGCCCGCGTACTGCTCTCCGTATCGCTGATCGAGATCCGCCTGCTCGATCCGGACGCGCGACCAGTCGGCGCCCAGCTCGTCGGCCACGATCATCGCCAGCGACGTCCGCACGCCCTGTCCCATCTCCGGCCGGGGAATGATGACCGTGACCGTCCCGTCAGGATCGATGCGAAGGAATGGGTTCGGCACGAAGGGGGCCGCGTCGGCCGTCTCGCCCCGCGCCAGTGGGGACCACCCCAGGGAGAGGAGAAGGCCGCCGCTCGCTGCCGCGGCGACCTCGAGGAAGTGGCGCCGCGAGACCCTCGGTGCTCCCGTAGTCACGCCGCGCCGGCGGCGCGGTGGATCGCAGCCCGGATGCGTTGATAGGTGCCGCAGCGGCAGATGTTGCCCTTCATCGCGGCATCGATCTGCTCATCCGTCGGGTGCGGGTTCGATTTGAGCAGGGCCGCCGCCGACATGATCTGCCCCGACTGACAGTAGCCGCACTGCGGGACGTCCTCTGCAATCCATGCTTTCTGCACCGGGTGGCTTCCGTCGCGCGACAGCCCCTCGATGGTGGTGATGTGCTTTCCACCCAGCGCCGAAACGGGCGTGATGCACGAGCGAACCGCCGCGCCGTCGATGTGAACGGTGCACGCCCCGCATTGAGCCATCCCGCAGCCGAACTTCGTCCCCGTTAGCGTCAGAACATCGCGCAGCACCCAGAGGAGAGGAGTGTCCGATGCCACGTCAATCGAGCGACGCTGGCCGTTGATCAGGAGGTCCATAGATCGATCCAAGGCGATGAGGAGGAGTGACGCAGGCCGATCACGATGAACGCAGTGGGAGCTGCCTGACGCGAGGGCCACCCGCAGCCACGATCGCGTTGGCGAGTGCCGGCGCGAGCGGCGGCACACCCGGCTCGCCCACACCGCCTGGCGGCTCCGAGCTGGGGACGATGTGGACATCGACCTTCGGCATGTCGGGCATTCGGAGCACGCGGTAGTCGTGAAAGTTGCTCTGGGCGACGCGGCCGTCCTCGAGCGAAATGCGGCCTTCGAGAGCCGCCGAGAGTGCGAACGCAATGCCACTCTCCATCTGAGAGGCGATGATGGCCGGATTGACGACCGTTCCGCAGTCGATGGCGCACACCACTCGATCGACTCGCACTGAGCCATCCTTGGAAAGCGACACCTCCACGACTTGCGCCGTCGGTGTGCCGAAGGTGTCGTGCACTGCCACGCCGCGACCACGTCCGGCGCCGAGGTCCTTCCCCCAGCCGGCTCGTTCCGCGGCGAGCTCCAACACGGCAAGCTTTCGCGGTTCCGCTGCGAGAAGTGGCCGCCGAAATGCAACCGGATCCTTGTTCGCCGCCCGCGCCAACTCGTCGATCATGCTCTCGATCACGAAGGCATTCTGTGAATTGCCGACCGAGCGCCACCAACCGACGCGGAGCCCCGGGTCGGAGAGAACCCAGAGCTGACGGAGAGTGCGCAGGTTGTAAATCGGCTTGTCGAGCCCCTGGCGGATGTCGCCGGGCACCTTGTCGGGAACGCCTGACGCGTTCGGGTGCATCGACCAGCTGATCGACGGACCGACGATCACCTGATCCCACGCGACGATCTGTCCGCCGGCGTCGAGGCCGGCAATCACGCGCTGCCAGCTGGCCGGACGGTAGTAGTCGTGCCGGATGTCATCTTCGCGGGTCCACACCACTTGCACCGGGGCGCGGAGGCGCCGGGAGACGAGCGCCGCCTCGACAAGCGCATCGGCGAAGAGGCGCCGGCCGAAGCCGCCGCCGAGGAGCGTCACATGCACGGTGACCTTCTCCTCCGGGAGGCCGAGCGTCTTGGCCACGACCTGACGAGCCTCGGTCGGAATCTGCGTGGAGGCCCAGAGCTCGCAGCTGTCGCCGCGGAAGTCGGCCACGCAGTTGAGCGGCTCCATCGGCGCATGCGCCAGGTAGGGCAACTCGTAGACGGCCTCGACGCGATGCGCCGCCGCCTCGAGCGCCTTCGGCACGTCGCCACTGTCGTGGATCGCAACCCCGCCGCCGGAGGCGGCCTTGTCGAAGAGGCGATCGATATCGGCGCGGGTCGGGCTCTTGGCGTCCCCCTGCTCCCACGTCACCTCGAGGGCGCGCGATCCGGCTATGGCGGGCCATGTCGATGTGGCGAGGACCACCAGCGCGCTCGCCTTGCCATCAGGGGTCGCCTCATATGGGAAGACGTCGCGAACTCCGCGAATGCGCTTGGCAGCCGAGTCGTCGTACTTCTTGAGGGACCCTCCGACGTATGGGCAGCGCACGATCGTCGCGACGAGCATACCCGGCACACGGACGTCGATGCCGTAGAGCGCTTTCCCGGTCACCTTGTCAGGCGTGTCGAGGCGTGGGGTCGACTTCCCGATCAGGCGGAACTCGGACGGCCGCTTGAGCGGCGGGTCCGACGGGACAGCAAGCGTGCGAGCAGCGGCGACGAGCGAGCCGTACGGCGCGCGCCGCCCCGTCGCAGGGTGCACGACCACACCGGGCTCGGTGCGGCAGCTGTCAGGGCTCACTCCCCACGACGTCGCAGCCGCGGCGAGGAGCATCTGCCGCGCTGCCGCTCCCGTCTTCCGGAGAGCCATCCAGGACCCCTTCACGCTCGTGCTGCCGCCGGTGTCCTGGTCGCCAAAGCGGGCGTCGGCGTCGGGTTGCCAGACGCGCACCATGCGCCAGTCTGCATCCAGCTCGTCGGCGACGATCATCGCCAGGCTGGTTCGCACCCCCTGTCCCATTTCCGACTTCCCGATGGCGACAGACACCGAGCCGTCAGACTCGACGCGGAGAAAGGCATTCGGCGAGAGCGGATCGGCGGGCTCGGCGCCCTCCTCCCCCCATCCAGGGCGCGCGGCCCCGGGGAGCGTGAGCCAGAGCATGAGGCTCGCGCCACCGGCGAGTCCGGAGCGAAGAAACTCGCGCCGCGACCGGCCCGCGGGCTCGCTCGGGGCGGGTGCGGTGCGATCCGATAGTGTCGTGTCGTCCATGAACGACTCCCCTCCTGATCGCCGGTTGCCCGGCCTTATGATAGGGTCGGCGTGAGCGCTACCGCCCCGATCATACTGTAAGAGTTTTGTGAGCGAGGTGGGCCGTGCCCGAGCTTCCCGACATCACGATCTACATCGAGCAGCTCGCCGCGCGGATCATCCGCCAGCCCCTCGACACGTTGACGGTGGCCAAACCCTTTGTGCTGCGATCGGTGGATCCACCCGTATCCGAAGTGGAGGGTCGCCGGGTCGTGGGCATCAGCCGGATAGGAAAGCGCATCGTGATCGCGCTCGAAGGGGAGCGCTACATCGTCATTCATCTGATGATTGCGGGGCGGCTGCGCTGGCGCGACCCGGGTGCCAAGCTCCCACCCAAGCGATCCATCTTGGCTAGCCTTCACTTCCCCGCCGGCGTGCTCGTCTTCACCGAGGCTGGAACGACACGGCGCGCGTCGCTCACACTCGTGCGCGGAGCCAGCGAGCTCGCCTCCCTCGAGCGCGGCGGGGTGGACGTCATGACCGCGACCCTCGACGAGTTCGCGGCGCGATTGACGAGCGAGGTGCACACGCTCAAGCGGGCGCTCACCGACCCGTCTCTCTTCAGCGGGATAGGAAACGCCTACTCCGACGAGATTCTCCACCGAGCTCGTCTCTCTCCGATCGTCTACACCAGCAAGCTCACGACCGCCGAGATCCATCGACTCTACGACGCGACGCGTGACACGTTGACGGAGTGGACAGAGCGCCTCCGTGCCGAAACGGGGGCAGATTTTCCCGAGACGGTGACGGCCTTTCGCGACGGGATGTCGGTGCACGGCCGCTTCGGCCTGCCCTGTCCGGTATGCGGAACCGCGGTGCAGCGGATACGTTACGCGTCCAACGAAACGAACTATTGCGCGCGCTGTCAAACGGGCGGGCGCTTGCTCGCAGACCGCGCGCTCTCGCGACTGCTCAAGAAAGATTGGCCGAAAACCATTGATGAGGTGGAGTGAGGGGGACATGCGCACCGGTCCGTGGCTGCTCGCACTCGTCCCTGCCGCGATCGCGCTCACGACGACGGCCCATGCGCAAGCGGCTGCCCCGCCCGCCGGTGCGACGGCGGTGCGCACCGCGAGCCTGTCGTCGGACGAGCGGCGTGCCGTCGAGGCCCTGGACCAGAACGCGATTCGTGAGGTGACGAGTGCGCTCGCCGCGCCGGCGATGGAGGGTCGCGGCACTGCCCTCCCCGGCGGCGATCGCGCGGCCGCCTACATCGCCGACCGGTTCAAGGCGATGGGACTCGCGCCGCTCGGCGACTCCGGGACGTACTTCCAGCACGTGCCCTTCGTGAGCGTGCGAATTCTCCCCGCGACGGCGATCGCGACTCCGCAGGCCCAGCTTCGCTGGGGAAGTGACTTCGTGCTGGTGCTCCCTCCGGGCGCGGACTCGACGGCGATCCGTGCGCCGGCGGTGTTCGTCGGATACGGTGTCGTATCACCTGAGCTGCATCGCGATGACATCGGCACGACGGACCTGTCGGGGAAGATCGCCATCGTCCTTCGGGGGACGCTACGGGGAGTGGACGCCGAGGCTTGGGGGCGAGCGACAAATGCCTCGACGATCGTGCGTACGCTCGCCAGCCGCGGAGCGATCGCGTTCGCCTTCGTCGATGTCGGAGGTGAGGGTGCGAGCTTCGCGGAGATCTCGGACTACCTGGTGCGCCGACGCGTCGAGCTCGCGCCGGGAGCGCCCCGAAGCAAGCCGATCGTCGCCTATCTGAGCGACAGCGCGGCATCGCTGCTCTGGGCCGGATCGGGTCAGTCGTATGCCGCTGACCGGAGCCGTGCCGAGTCGGGCCAGAATGTGGCCCGCGTCCTTCAGCCGTGGATGGCGATCACTGTCCACGCGCACACCGAGCGTGGCGTGGGGAGCAACGTGATCGCCGCGCTTCCGGGTCACGACGTAACAGGGTCCAAGGAGGCCGTGATTTTCACCGCGCACTACGACGCATACGGTGTGGAGGGGGCTCGGATTTATCCGGGTGCGGCCGACAACGCCCTGGGCGTCGCGACGATGCTCGCCGTCGCGGCTGACCTGGCTCGGCAAACGAAGCTGAGGCGTGCGGTCATCTTCGAGGCGGTGACGGGCGAGGAGCATGGCCTTCTCGGAGCCGCATGGTGGGCGGATCACCCCACCTGGCCCCTGTCCCGAGTGGTCGCCGATCTCAACATCGACGGGATCGGGACGGAAACCTATGGGCCGGTGGCGCAGGTGACCGGCTTCGGGGCGGAATACTCCACGCTCGGCCCGCTCCTCGACGATGCGGCCGCGTCGTTAGGCCTGCGAGTGATCCCGGACCCGTTTCCCGAGGAGCAGGCGTTCTACCGTTCGGACCACTACATGCTCGTTCAGCACGGCGTTCCGGCTCTGATGGTGCTCGGCGGGCCGGCGGGCGACTCCTGGCGCAGTCGCGCGAAGGCCTGGCTCGGCCCGGGCGGCGACTACCACCAGCCGGGCGACTCGGTGCGCACCGACTGGAACTGGAGCGGCCCGCGCACTCTCGGCGCGCTCACTCTCGTCATGGCGATGCGGATCGCGAATGACAATACGGTGCCGGCGTGGAACCCCGGGGCGCCATTCTCGAGAGAGAGGAAGCAATAGAAAAAAGCACGGAACGCCGGGTGCGCGTTCCGTGCTCGGGTCGTGGCCTCCCCGTGGGTCAATTCAGCCGGCGAAGCAATACGTGCATCCCTTTTCCTGCGCGCGGTTCACCGCCAGGACGCCGGAGGGAACGATGGTGACTCCCGGAACGAGGCCCGCCGTCCACTCATCCTTGGCCTTGTCGGCGGCGACGCCGACCTTGGCACCCAGGTTCTGGCTGTAGATGGTGAGCGCGACGTTGCAGACGACGAATATCGCTCCACTCGCCTGGAGCTTGTCCACCGACATGTCGGGGAGAAGGAGATCGCCGGGCTTCGAGTGGTAGTAGATGTTCCTCGTCGACGGCTGCTTCGTCGCCGGGTCGATCACGTTGAACTCCTTCCCGAAGTTGTACTTCGACCAGATCGAATCCTGGAAGACGAAGGGGATCCCGCTGTGGCGGCAGACGACGACGGCCGTGATCTCGCTCTCGGGGAGCTTGTACGCCTCCATATTCGACATGATGAAGACGCGCGCCCAGGCGAGCGGGAATCCTTGATTGATCTCGGTCGCGTCGTACATCTGGCGGTGCTTTCCTTTGATCTTGTCGAGCCACGTCTCATCCCACGCTCCCGGGGCCGCCACGGAATCGGCGAGCGCCGCGGCGCGCTCCGGAATCAAGGACGTGGCGGCGAGTGCGACGGTGCCGGCGGCGAGCCGGCTGAGGAAGTCACGGCGTGGGGCGGCGTCGGGTGTGTCGTTGTGCATCGAGCCTCCTCGGGGCGGTGTCGTGTGCGCTGTGGCGGTGTCAGTGTGAGGTTGCCGGTCGCTTCAGGGCCGCCGCCTTCGTCTGGTAGGCAACGTCAGGCGGTGGGTCGCCGTTCGGCCAGTCATTCTCCTTCCCCGGAAAGTCAGGGCGCGGATGCGAAAGCACGAAGCCGGCGACATCGAAGGCGTCCTGATCGCTCAACGAGCCGGGAGCGCTGTAGGGCATATTGTAACGGATGAACGAGGCTGCGGTGTAGAGGCGGGCCATCCCGGCCCCGATGTTGAACGACTGCCCCCCCCAAAGCGGCGGGGCGATCTGTGTTCCCTCTCCATTGGGGCCGTGGCACTGGATGCACGTCGAGGCGTACAACGTGCGCCCGTGCGCGGTGTCGGGCTTGAGGGGCTGCAGCTTCCGGAGCCCCTGGCCGGGCACACTGTCGCCCACGTCGATCCCCCTCGAGACCCACGCCATGTAGGCGACGATGTCGTGCATGGCGCTACTGGTGGGTGCGATCGCGCGGCCGTTCAGGCTCCGCAGGAAGCAGTCGTTGATGCGATCCTGGAGCATGTCCACCTGGCCGCTGCGCGCGCGATACTGGGGGAAACGCGCATAGACGCCGGTGAGCGGGATCCCGTTCCGACGCGTGCCGCTGTCGAGGTGGCAGCTCATGCAGCGCAGGGCGGAGAGGGCGTTTTGCGGCAAGCTGTCGCGCGTGGACGCCAGGATGGCGAGCCCGCGCAAAACCGACGTGCGCATGGGGCCGTCGGAGAGGGGTGCGCCGAGGGGCGAGGTAGCGTTAGGCGCGAAGGCTTCGGTGGGGGTACGCGCTCGCGCCTTGGTGCTGTCCGGGGGCGGCGCGGTACGCACGCCACGGCACGACAGGGCCGACGGAATGGCCACCGCCATCGCTGCGCACCAGCGCGTCAGCGCACGAGCCCGGAGCCGCATGCCTGACCAAGCTCCCACGAAGTTGGTGAACGATTCTTTACGAAATCCGACGAGATGTAACGAGAAGGCCTGGGACATTCCAGGGTCAGCTCGTCGCCGGCTCGGTGGCCGCGCGACGACGGACGCGGCCCGGCAAACGGCCCGCCCGTCCCGTCTCCCGGCCCGCTCGTCCCGCGAGGCATGGACGGGTGGAGGCGGCGGCACTAAGCTGCCTCGGCCCATCACACGCGGACACCATGGATCGCCGGACGCGCGCCCTGCCCAAGCTCAACCCCCTCGCCGTCTTCGCGGCGTGGACGCTGGTCGCCGTGCTCCTCTTCCTCTATCGATGGCTCGATGACCTGACGCGCGGCCATACGGGGATGATGGGGCTGCGCCTGCTCGAGGAGACGACCGGCGCCTACACGGCGATGCTCCTCTTCCCGCTCCTCGTCTGGTTCGTGCGGCGCTTTCCGATCGACAAGACGAACTGGGCGCGGCTCGCGCCGCTCTACGTGCTGGCGATGGTTCTCCTCTCCGTCACGCACACCTCCATGATGGCGCTGTCGCGCGCGGCGATCGCGCCACTCGTCGGGCTCGGCCCCTACGACTACGGCGACATGCGGGTGCGCTACTGGATGGAGATGGCGAACGACGCACTCTCGTTCTGCGTCATGACCGGCCTGATCAACCTCTTCGACTATTACGCCACGACCCGCGACCACGAAGTGCGCGCGGCGCAGCTCGAGTCGCGGCTGGCGCAGGCACAGCTGCAGAACCTTCGCTTGCAGCTACAGCCGCACTTTCTCTTCAACGCCCTCAACACCGTCTCGGCGGTCATGTACGACGATCCGCGGCGTGCGGATCGAATGCTCGCCGACCTGAGTGAGCTGCTCCGGATGACCCTCCGCAACACCCAGGCGCAGGAGACGACGCTCGATGAGGAGCTCCGCTTCCTCGGCCACTATGTCGAGATCATGCAGGCCCGATTCGAGGAGCGCCTTCAGGTGGAGGTCGAGGCCGATCCGGTGGTTCGGGGGGCGCTCGTTCCTCAGCTCCTCTTGCAGCCATTGGTGGAGAACGCCATCAGGCACGGCTTCGATCCGGTCACATCGAGGGGGACGATAGAGGTCCGGTGCGCGAGGGAGAACGGCACGCTGGTGCTCACTGTGCGCGATCATGGCACCGGCTTGAAGGAGCCTGCCGCCCAAGCGCTGCAGCACGGGATCGGGCTCTCCAACACTGCGGCCCGCCTCACGCAGCTGTATGGCGAGCGCCATCAGCTCGACCTCGTGAACCCCGCCGGGGGCGGCCTCGAAGTGCGCATCCGCCTCCCGTATCGCTCCGGGTGATGACATCGCTCCGTGCGCTCGTTGTCGACGACGAGCGGCCGGCTCGTACCAAGCTGCGACGGCTGCTCGCCGACGTGCCGGAGGTGTCGGTGGTGGGGGAAGCGGGCGATGGGCGGCGCGCCGTGACGATGCTGCGCGAGCTCGAGGTCGATCTGGTCTTCCTCGACGTTCAGATGCCCGGGCTGGATGGGTTCGGCGTGCTCGCCGAGCTCGCCGGCGAGCCGCTGCCGGCGGTTATCTTCCTCACGGCGCACGACGAGTACGCGGTCCGGGCGTTCGAGGTGCATGCCCTCGACTACCTGCTCAAGCCGGTGACCGCGGAGCGCCTCGCCGCTGCGGTCGGCCGCGCTCGTCAGGCGCGGAGCGAGGCGGCGGCGCCGGATCTCGAGGCGAGGCTCGAACGCCTGCTCTCGGAGCTTGGGCGCGGCCCGCGCTACCTCGAGAGGATCCTGGTCACGGAGAACGAGCGGAGCTTCCTGATTCGCCTCGACCAGGTGTCGTGGATCGAGTCGTCGCGCAACTACGTGGTGCTCCACGCTCCCGGAAAGCGTTACGAGGTGCGAGGGGCGCTCACGATGCTCGAGACACGGCTCGACCCGGCGCAGTGGCTGCGGATCAATCGATCGGCGCTGGTGCGGATCGACAGCATCGCGCAGCTCGAGCCCTGGTTTCACGGCGAGTATCGTGTGCTGCTGCGTGACGGTACGCGCACCACCTGGAGCCGCCGTTACCTCGCTCGCGCAGAGGAGATTCTCGGGCGGCATTTCTAGTCGCGCGGCTGGAGTTGCTCGCGCGCCCTCGGCTCGCGCGCCATCGCCGTCCCCGCGCCAGGCCCGGTCGGACCCCACAATCGCCGCTCGTCCCACTTTCGTTGTCGCCCCCCGGCGCGACCCGCACCTTGGGTGCGTGATCCTCACACCCAGCGGGGTAGACATGTTCAGACACACCATGGGACGCCGCATCCTTCGGTTCGCGGGCCTCGCCGCGCTCTCGCTGCTCGCCTCACGCAGCGTTGCATCGCAGGCTCAAGGCGCCGGAGCCGAGTGGCCTTTCTACGGCGGCGATGCCGGCGGCTCGCGTTACTCGACGCTCGACCAGATCACGCGCGAGAACGTGACGAAGCTCGAGGTGGCGTGGACGTATCGGAGCGGTGACTACATCGCTCCCGATCACGGAAAGCGCGCCTCCGCGTTCGAGGCGACGCCGCTCGTGGTCGACGGCGTCATGTATCTCTCGACCCCCTTCGGCAAGGTGATTGCGCTTGATCCCGAAGCCGGGACGGAGCTCTGGCGATACGATCCGCATGTCGACATCCACCGCGGGTACGGCGATTTCGCCTCGCGCGGCGTCGCACTCTGGCGCGATGGCTCACGAAAGAAGGGCGCCCTCTGTGCGACCCGAGTCTTCGTGGCGACGATCGACGCCCGGCTGATCGCGGTCGATGCAGCGAGCGGGAAACCGTGTGCCGACTTCGGTGCCTCGGGCGTGATCGACCTCCGGTCCGGGCTCCGCAATCCGCCCGACTACTTCGCCGAGTACGAGGAGACGTCTCCGCCGGCGGTGATCCGCGGGACTGTAGTCGTGGGCTCGGCGGTGGCCGACAACCATCGCGCCAACGCGGCGAGTGGCGTGGTGCGCGCCTTCGATGCGCGCACCGGGAAGCTCCGCTGGAGCTTCGATCCGGTGCCGCAGGATTCGACCGATCCGGCGTGGTCGAGTTGGCGGGGTCCCAAAGCGCATACGACCGGTGCCGGAAACGCCTGGTCGATCATCACGACCGACAGCATGCGTGACCTGGTATTCGTCCCGACGGGAAGCGCCTCGCCTGACTACTTCGGGGGGGAGCGGCTGGGCGACAACCACTACGCGAACTCGGTCATCGCCCTTCGTGCCTCGACCGGGAAGGTGGTCTGGCACTTCCAGGTGATACATCACGATCTGTGGGACTACGATGTCGCGGCATCGCCGGCCCTGGTCACGGTCAAACGCGACGGACGCGAGGTGCCGGCGGTCGTTCAGACCAGCAAGATCGGCCACCTCTTCGTTCTCGATCGCGAGACCGGGAAGCCGCTCTTCCCGGTGGAGGAGCGGCCGGTGCCGGCGAGCGATGTCCCCGGCGAGGAGGCCGCGCGCACTCAGCCGACGCCCGTTCTCCCCAAGCCGCTGGTGCCGCAGCGCATCACGCCTGACGACGCGTGGGGAGTGACCGAGGCCGACAAAAAGTGGTGTCGCGATCGGATCAGCACCCTGCGCAACGACGGCCCGTTCACGCCACCGAGCATCGGCGGCTCACTGATCGTGCCCGGCAACATCGGCGGGTCGAATTGGGGAGGCGTGGCGGTCGACATCGTGCGCGGGCTGATCATCGCGCCCACGAACCGGCTGGCGACGGTCGTCCGCCTCATCCCGCGCGACCGCTTCGCTGACGAGGAGCAACACAACACCGCGGGGGAGATCTCTTCGCAGAGCGGCACGGCGTTCGGCATGTGGCGCGAGTTCCTCCTTTCGCCGAGCCGGCTGCCCTGCACGGCTCCGCCCTGGGGAGCGTTGGCGGCGATCGATGCGAACACGGGACTCGTCCGATGGGAAGTGCCGCTCGGAACGATTCCGTGGGCTCCGAAGGAAGCGAATCTCGGCGCGACGGGCTCGATCAACCTCGGCGGTGCGATCGTCACCGCCGGTGGTCTCGTGTTCATCGCGGCGTCGTTCGACAGCGCGATTCGTGCGTTCGATGTCGAGACGGGAAAGGAATTGTGGTTGGGCTCGCTGCCGGCGGCAGGGCACGCAACACCAATGACCTTCAAGGGACGGAGCGGACGCCAGTATGTCGTGATTGCCGCCGGCGGATACCCGGATGCCGGACTCCCCGGAGGAGACTATCTCGTCGCTTTCGCGCTCGGCAAGTAACGGCGACGTCACGGCAACCTTCGTGGAACATCGGTTCAAACGATTTCGTAGTTGGCTCTGTCAACCTTCTGCAAAGAGAGATTGGTAGGGGAAACCAGATCGCGGGGAACAGGGTCATACTGGGCACGGAGCGGAAGGTGTGGGCTGAGAGCGTGAGAGTTTCTGGGGAAGAGGGAGCGGGAGTGGCGGCGTTGCACGATCGGCTGACCGGAAACGGCCGTGTCATCCCAGAAGCGGACAGTGGAGGCGAGCCACGGCGTGGCGGGAAGGGGAAGCAAGGTGTTGATGCGAAGATAGTTAGGCGACGGCGGTATGGCGGCACGGGAGTTCCTTTGCAGTTACGGCGGCAGAGCAGTGGATCGCAGGTGGAGGATTCGAGAGTGAGTGCGGCACTGGTGGTGCGCGATGCGGCGTTCGACGCCGCGGGTGGGACGGTTGCGACGGGATACGACGATGCGGCCCTCGAGCTGCAGCGCGTGTCGCAGGCGCTCGCCGGCAGCTATCAGATCGTGCGCGAGATTGGGCGCGGCGCGATGGGTGTGGTCTACCTGGCGCGCGACATCGTCCTGCATCGCCTGGTCGCGATCAAGGTGCTCCGCCGCGAGCTGAGCGAGTCGATCGACGGTCGCGAGCGGTTCCGTCGCGAGGCGCGGCTGATGGCACGTCTCGGGCACCCGGGCATCGTACCGGTGCACGCGTACGAGGAGGCGGACGACCTCGTCTATATCGTGATGAAGTACGTCTTCGCCGAGTCGCTGGCGGCGCGCCTCAAGCGCGTCGGCCGCCTGACGCCTCGCGAGACCTGCCGGATTCTGGGCGAGCTGGCGGGGGCGCTCGATTACGCCCACCGTGAGGGGGTGGTGCATCGCGATCTCAAGGCGGAGAACATCCTCCTCGAGCGCGAGACGGGGCGGGCGGTGCTGACCGACTTCGGTGTGGCGACGCTGCGCGTGGCGGAGCCGCCGGCGGGTGAGCTGCGCCGCGTCTTCGGCACGCCGCACTACATGTCGCCCGAGCAGGCAGCGGGCGAGGTGGATATCGATGGGCGCAGCGACATTTACGCGCTGGGCGTGCTGGGCTACGCGATGCTGAGCGGCCAGCTCCCGTTCGACGGGCTGTCGTCAGGCGAGATCGTCGCCAAACATCTGGTCGAGATGCCGGCGCCGCTGAGTCGGGTTGCCCCGCAGGCGCCGGCGCCGCTCGCTCGGATCATCGAGCGGTGTTTGCAGAAGGACCCGAGCGCGCGCTGGCGGCACGCTCGTGAGCTGGCAGCCGCACTGGCCGTCCTACGCTTCCGCCAAAGCCCGATGATGTGGCTGCGCACCTGGCGCCAGAAGCGGAGAGCGGCAGCGATCTGAGGCGATCCTCAGCGCCTGAATGCAGGCGTCGGAGGGCGTAGCGGAGAGGGTGGACGCGCGGTGGCGCGTTCACCCTCTCCGTCTTCGTTGTCGTGCTCGCGCGCGGCCTCGTCGAACGCTATTCATCCCGGCGTATGCCCTCCGACACGCTCCCCCGGCGGATCCTGCTCGCCGACGCCGACGCTTTCTTCGTAGCTGTCGCGCGGCTGGCCGACCCGGAGGGGGCGGGTGCTGCTCCGCTGCTCATCGTCGGCGGCTCGCGTGAGAGCCGCGGCGTCGTCTGCTCGGCCTCGTACCCGGTGCGCCGCTACGGCGTACGATCCGGCATGTCGATCGCTCAAGCCCTCCGGCTCTGCCCGGAGGCGATGTGCGTCCCGGTGCCGCGGGGCGCCTGCGTCAAGACGAGCCATGCCATCGGCCGCGTGCTGAAGCGATTTGCCCCCGTCGTGGAGGGGGCGAGCATCGACGAGTGGTACCTCGATCTCGCCGGTACGGAGAGGCTCTATCGCGAGGAGCCGCTGAGCGCGACGGCGCAACGCATCCGAGAAGCCGTTCATGCGGAAACGGGGTTCTCCGTCTCGATCGGCGGCGGGACGAGCAAGCTCGTGGCCAAGCTTGCGGCGCAGATTGCCAAGCCGACACCGGACGGTGAGCCGCTCGGCGTTTACGTGGTGGCTCCGGGAGACGAGCCCGACTTCGTCCTACAGTTCGCGCTTGCCGACATTCCACTCATCGGGCCGGCACTGCGGGAGCGACTCGATCGCGCTGGCCTTCGCACAGTGGCGGCCGTGCGCGCGCAATCGCGGGAGGAGCTCTCGCGCTGGTTGGGCGAGCGTGAGGCGCGGTGGCTCTACGAGCGGGTACGGGGACTCGATGCCGCGCCGGTCGAGCAGCGCGAGGTACCACAGAGCATCAGCCGGGAGGAGACGTTCGCCCGGGACATCGCCTCCGACGCGGTGCTCGAGCGGCAGCTGCTGGCGCTGGTCGTTCATGCCGCGGCGGACCTTCGCGCGACGCAGATGACCGCCCGCACGGTGCGGGTCAAGCTGCGCGATGCCGACTTCACGACTCGTCAGGCGAGCCGTACCCTCCCGGAGCCGGTGGTGGCTGATCGAGTGATCTACGCGACGGCGCGCGCCCTGCTCCGCGGACTCCGACGCGCGCGGCGCACGCCGGCGCGATTGATCGGCATCAATCTGTCATCGTTGGCCGTGGACCCGTCGCCGGTTCAGCTCGCACTCTTCGACAGCGAGAGCGCTCAGCTCGAGAGCAACCGGGACCGCGCCATCGCTCGAGCCGTCGATGAGCTGCGGGCTCGTTTCGGACCCGATGCCATCCTGCCGGCGGAGCTCCTCCGCGAGTAGGTCGTCGGCACCGCGCGAGCTCGGGCGATCGCGCCCCTCGCCGCGGTGGCGCTACTCGAGCATCAATTCGCGCGTGATCTTGAGATCGTCGTCGAGTGTCTCATCGTGGTCGAACAGGTCGCGTAGCCGCGCCGACTGGCCGAGGTGGAAGGGGACGGCGGTCACGACGACGTTCGGCTTGAAGAGGAAGGACGTGCGGATGTAGAGCGCGGTCTTGTTGTGGAGGAGATGCTCCCACCAGCGGCGCGGAACGATCTCGGGCACGACGACCGTCACCAGCTCACCCATCGACGTCCGGCGCAGCCCCTCGACGTATTCCACCAGCGGCCGCAGGAGCGACCGATACGGGCTGGGGATCACGACCAGCTCGACGCCATTGTCCCACTCCGCCCAGTCCTGCCGAAGCTTCGTGGTCACTGCGGGATCGAGGTCCACGTACGCGGCGCGCACATCGGCCGAGATCGTCGTGGCGTAGACGAGCGCGCCGGCCGTCGCCTTGCTGATGCTCGCAATCGGCACGATGACTGTGTGATGCAGCGGCACGATCGGACTGCGCCCGTCGAAGCGCACCTCCTCCGCAAAGGAGAGGTAGTGTTTGTGAATGCCGCGGAGGAGGAGGATGATCAGCGGGATGATCAGGGCGACGATCCACGCTCCGGCGGTGAACTTCGTCACGACCTGCACGACTGACACGACGCCGGTCGCGATCGCGCCGGCGCCGTTGAGCCACGCCTTCCATCGCCACCCCGGCTCGCGGCTGCGCAGCCAGTGCACGACCATCCCGGCCTGGGAGAGGGTGAAGCAGACGAAGACGCCGATTGCGTAGAGCGGGATCAGCGCGGTCGTCTGCGCGTGGAAGCCCCAGACGAGCAGCATCGCGACCAGCGCCAGCATCACGATGCCGTTGGAGAAGGCCAGACGGTCGCCGCGGGCGGCCAGCTGGCGCGGCATGAAGCGCTCGCTGGCCAGGATGCTCGAAAGCCGTGGGAAGTCGGCGAAGGCCGTGTTCGCCGCCAGGACCAGCACGGCGAAGGTCGCGTACTGGAAGGCGAAGTACGGCGTACCGCCGCCGAAGACGTGGCGACTGAGCTGCGACAGCACGGTCTCGCGCGGCGTCGGCATCACCGAATAGGCGTGGGCCAACGAGCTCACGCCGAGGAAGAAGATGGCGAGGATCGTCACCATCCAGCCCAGGGTCGTGGCCGCGTTGCGCGTCGCCGGCGAGCGAAAAGCGGTGATGCCATTGGAGATCGCCTCCGTCCCCGTCATCGCGGCGCATCCCTCGGCGAAGCCGCGCAGCATGAGATAGAAGAAGGCGAATCCCACCGGCATGTAGCCCACGCCCGATTGGGCCGAGACGGGATCGACGTGGACGGGGCCGGCGACCGGCGCTGCCGGATGCCCACTCGTTAGGCGCCAGACGCCGATGACGATCAACGCGAGCATCATGGCGATGAACGCGTACGTCGGGAGGCTGAAGGCGATCCCCGATTCGCGCACGCCACGGAGGTTGACGACCATGAGGAGCAGTATCGCTCCCATGCAGATGCCGACGGCGTGCGGCCCCAAAGTCGGGTAGGCCGAGGTGATGGCGGCCACGCCGCTCGAGATCGACACCGAGACGGTGAGGATGTAGTCGGTGAGCAGGGCGGCCGCCGCGACGAGTCCCGCCCCCGTGCCGAGGTTGTCCTTGGCGACGGTGTAGGAGCCGCCGCCTCCCGGATAGGCGAAGATGGTCTGCCGGTACGAGAGTCCGACGAGAACGAGGAGGGCGACGATGACGGCCGAGATCGGAACGACGTACTGCAGCGCCATCGTCCCGAGCACAGCGAGAACGAAGAGGATCTGCTCCGTCGCGTACGCCACCGATGAGATCGCGTCCGAGGAGAGCACCGCGAGCGCAGTCGTCTTCGTGAGGCGCTCGTGCTCGAGCCGCTCCGACGCGAGCGGGCGGCCGACCAACACGCGCTTCAGGTTGAGGAGCTTGGACAAGTGGTAACGAGAGGAGGGCCCGCGGCAGCCGTCGCCGGCGGGGGCGGAGACGAGCGAATCGCCCCGTCATTGACGCTAGCATGTGCCTCGCGGGCAATCCAGCGAGCGGCTTCTGCCTTTCTTCGGTGGCGCCTACTTCTGCTCTTCCTCTCCCAAGAGCGGCTCCGTTCGATCCAACTGGGCCCCCAGCCAGTTCAGTAGAAAGCGGAGCTCGACGAGGACGACCGTGAGGCC
>DASPTK010000066.1:0-5489 GCA_035623475.1 Gemmatimonadaceae bacterium
GGTCTACGCCTCCAGCGCGACCTTCGCCCTCTCGCGCGCCGGCGCCTTGGGCGCCGGCGTCGCCCGGGGCGCTGTCGTGATCATCACGACGCTCACCAGGACGCAGAGCGTCCCCACGATCGTGCGCGCGCCGACCTCTTCGCCGGCGAAAAAGTAGCCGAGCATCACGGCGACCACCGGGTTCACGTACGCGTACGTCCCCACCTTGGTCAGCGACACGCGGTGAATGAGCCAGACGTAGGCGCTGTAAGCGACGAGGGATCCGGCCACGATCAGATAGACCAGAGCGATCCACGCGCCACGTGACACGGCGGCCGGATGAAAGCGCTGGAACTCGCCGAGCGCCGCGGCCGTGAGCAGGAGGAGCACGCCGCCGGAGAGCATCTGCACTCCGGAGCTCATGAACTTCGAGGCTGGCAACGGAAGCTTCCGCGTCAGAGCGGATCCCACCGCCCAGCCCATCGCCGCGAAGAGCAGCGCAACCGCGCCTAACGGGTCTATGGGCGCTCCGGAGAGATCGAGCGCGCGGCTCACCAGGACCGCGACCCCACCGAGCCCGATCAGGAGTGCCAGTGCGAGGCGGAGGGTGAGCCGTTGGGTGCCGAGGACGACGATCTCGGAGAGCACCATGAACACCGGGATCGTGGCCATCATCACCGCGGTCACCCCCGACGGGACCCGGCGCTCGGCCCAAAAAACGAATCCGTAGTCGACGACGAAGATGAAGATCGCGAGGACAAAGGCCGACCGCCATTCACGCCCGCTGGGCACGGGCTCGCCGCGCGCCCGCATCCAGCCGTAGAGAAGAATCCCGGCGGCGAGGAAGCGGAGTGCTGCCAACAAGAAGGGAGGCACGTCGTGCACGCCGACGCGGATCGCGAGGAAGGTAGACCCCCAGACGAGGTAGATGATCGCAAACGCCAGAACGATCTTCCACGTCGAGCGATCGGTGTCGGGGTCCATGGCTACGAGGAGGGAGGGGGAGGGGGAGGGGGCGGCCGCGCCGAGCAAGAGAGTAACAGGAATTCCGCGTGGCGAGTTCCGAGGACGCTCCTCGACACCTCGGAGAAGAATCGACGCTGCCTCGCGTCACCCGCGAAGTGTGCTAGCTTTGTAGGCCAGCAGGCGACGATGCCATGGCGAGCGCGCGGCTCGGTGCCAGCGCGTCTCGGTCACGCGGGTTGCGGGCGCTCCAAGGACTCATGCCGGACACCATCGAGACTCTCGACCGATTGCGCCAGGCTCTGGCCGGCCGCTACGTCATCGAACGCGAGCTGGGACGCGGCGGCATGGCCGTCGTCTACCTCGCTCGGGACGTGAAGCACGATCGCGCTGTAGCGATCAAGGTCGTGCGCGCGGAGATCGCCGCCACCCTCGGTGCGGACCGCTTCCTTCGCGAGATCGGCATCGCCGCTCACCTGCAGCACCCGAACATCCTGACCCTCATCGATTCGGGTGAGGCCGACGGTGCGCTGTACTACGTGATGCCCTTCGTCGAGGGCGAGTCGCTCCGCGAGCAGCTCAGGCGCCCTGGGCGCCTGAGCGTGACGGATTCTGCGCGCATCCTCCACGACGTTCTCGATGCTCTCGGCTACGCCCACCAGCAGGGCGTGGTCCACCGCGACATCAAGCCGGACAATGTGATGCTCTCGGGGCGCCACGCCTTCGTGATGGACTTCGGCGTGGCGAAGGCGGCGAGCGCCGCCCAGGCGCCTGCTGATGCGGGCGGAACGCTCACCGTGCTCGGGGTCGCCATCGGAACGCCGGCCTACATGTCCCCCGAACAGGCGTCGGGGCAGGCGACGCTCGACGCGCGCTCCGACCTGTACTCGGTGGGCGTGATGGCCTACGAGATGTTGGCCGGCACGGCGCCATTCTCCGGCGAGAATCCCCAAGCGATCTTCGCGGCGCAGGTGACCCGCACGCCCGAGGCGCTGGCGAGCGTGCGTCCGGATGTCCCGGAGCCGTTCGCTCGTGCGATCATGCGCGCGCTCGAGAAGAACCCGGCCGACCGGCCCCCGAGCGCGGAGGCGCTGCTGGCCGAGATCGAGCCATACTCGACGCCGAGTGGCACCGCGGCGCGTGCGGCCGCGACTCTCCCCCGGAAGACCCACGCCCGTGCGTTGGCGTTAGGCGCCGGGGCGCTCGTTCTGATCGCTGCCGCAGCCGGGTTCTGGAGCGGACCAGGACGGCGGATGCGCGAGGCCCGGTGGGCGAGGGAGAAGGGGCTTCCCGAGCTCCTCGCCCTCGGCGAGGCCGGCGAATGGGATTCTGCCTACATCCTCGCGCGCCGTGTGGAGGCCGCGATCCCCGGCGACTCTCTCTTCAACGCGATGCGTCCACGTTTCGCCCGAAGGGCAAGCCTGCACACGACGCCACCGGGCGCTACGGTCAAGTGGAAGGAGTATTCGGACCCGAGCTCCGCCTGGAATCTGCTGGGCAAGACCCCACTCGATTCGGTCCTTCTGCCGTTGAGCGCGAGCGGGTGGATCCAGCCGACTCGAATCCAGATCACGGCACCCGGGATGCGCACCCTCGACCTCATCTGGCTCCCCTTCGGCGACTCGGTTCACCTCGACAAGGACGGCGACATCCCGCCAGAGATGGTGCGGGTCGGCGGAGGCACGCTCAACCTGGAGTTCACCGTGGGGTTCACCCAGCTGCCGTCACTCCGGCTGAGCGATTTCCTGATGGACCGGTTCGAGGTGACGAACAGCGATTTCAGGAAATTTGTGAATGGTGGCGGATATCGAAGGCGAGAGCTCTGGGAATTCCCGTTCACCAAGGGCGGCGCGACGATTCCATGGGAGGAGGCGATGGCTCTCATGGTCGACCGCACCGGGCGCCCCGGTCCAGCGAGTTGGGAAGGGGGTGACTTTCCGGAGGGGCAGGGGGATTTCCCGGTCGGCGGAGTGAGTTGGTATGAGGCGGCGGCGTACGCGAAGTTCGTCGGAAAGTCCCTTCCGACCCTCTGGCATTGGTATCGCGCCGCGACGGTGCAGTACGCGGCGTCCGTCATTCCGGCGAGCAACTTTTCGGGGAATGGGCCCGTGAAAGTCGGCAGTCGGGACGATATCACCGCCTTCGGCACGTACGACATGGCGGGCAACGTGCGCGAGTGGTGCCTCAATGCGTCGGGCGCCGATCGCTTCATCCTCGGCGGCGGCTGGAATGACCAGCCGTATTCCTTCACCGACGCGTTCACGCAGCCGCCCTTCGACCGCTCGCCGACGAACGGCATCCGGCTCGTGAAGTATCTCCAAGCCGACTCGAGCTTCGCGCGCGCCAGCGCTCCGATGCATCGCTCCGTGAGGGACTACAACAAGGAGCGGCCGGCCTCGGCGGAGCTGGTGGCTGCTTATCGTCAGGCGTACGAGTACGACCGCTCACCACTCAACCCGGCCATGATGGAGAAGGTGGATGAGGGCGAGTGGACACGGGAGCTCGTGAGCGTGGACGCCGCATACCCTGGGGATCGGCTGCTGATCTACCTCTACCTCCCGAAGCTGGGGGTCAAGCCGTATCCGGCCATCATCTACTATCCCGGATCGAACGCCATTCGGGACAACGCGCCCAAGAATCTCCAGTGGCGCTCGTTCAACTTCATGCTCAAGAGTGGTCGAGCCGTCATCTATCCCGTCTACAAAGGCACCTACCAGCGCAGCGATTCCCTATACTCGGACGTCGGTGATCGCTCGACCTTCTACCGCGATCATGTCGTGATGTGGGGGAAGGACCTGCGCCGCGCCATCGACTATGCCGAAACACGGCCCGAGCTCGGGCTCGACCACCTCGCCTACTACGGAGTGAGCTGGGGCGGGCAAATGGGCGGGTTGATGCCGGCGATCGAGCCGCGGATCAAGGTGAATGTCCTTTATGTGGCGGGACTGGGCCTGGAAGAGACGAGGCCCGAGGTGGACCCATTCAACTTCCTACCGCAAATCAAGCAGCCGACGCTGATGCTGAATGGGCGGTATGATTTCTTCTTTCCCATCGACGCGGCGCAAATGCCGATGTTCCGCAACCTCGGAACCCCACCGGATCAGAAGCGCCACGTGATCGAGGACGGCAGCCACTTCGTGCCGCGGGCGGTCCTGATCCAGGAGTCGCTGGCGTGGCTCGACAAGTATCAGCCGCTGCCGCACTGACGATCCTGCTGCGGAGCGCCGACACCTGGCGCTCACTCCACCCACTGTAGGGGGTCGCACGACGCGCGCGCCCACTCGCGACGAGCCGCCAGCGGTCGCGCGGCGTTCGAGCTATTGCAGCGTGTAGCCGCGACCCTTCATGCAGGCTTGGAAGCCGTTCTTGAAGGCGGTCTTCTTCTGTGCGTACACAGAGTCGGCCGCCTTCGAATACGCCTCGCCGTACTTCTTTTCGGCCTCCTCCCGCGTCTTCTTCTCCCGCAGTCCTCCGCCCTGATAGCTGGAGTCCGCCTTCGCCTTGCCGGCCGCCATCGCCGAGTCCTTGTTAGGCGGCTTGCCGGCGGGGTCGAAACCGCTCGCCTGACCGGTGGCCCACGTCGAGCACTCCCCTTCATCTTTCTGCATCTGCGCCGGAGTCTGATTGGACGAGGGATAGACGCTCAGCCCCAGCGTCTTTGCCACATCGGTGGCTTGCTGGGCCGCCGCGGTCCGCGCTGTTACAAGGAGTCCGGCAATGACTACCATCGAGAGCGCTCGCATGACACACCTCCTCCTTCGTGGAAAGCTCCTGAGAGTATCTGGACTCGGAGACTATTGACGCGCCAGGGCGATCCGAATCGCTTCCGCCGGTGAGACCATGTGATCCTTGCTGTCGGCGGAGTCGGCGATCGCGATCTGGACACCCTTCACCCTGCCGGTGAAGGCATTCTCGTAAGGCTTGTAGTCCGGCGACACCGGTGATCCGCTGTCCAGGCCGACATCGCACCCGTCGTCGGCCGAGAAGACCATCGGCGCTGTCGCGGCGACATCGCACTCGCCCACCTTCTTGCCGTCCACGAAGAGTGCGACCCTGCCGCCCTTCGCCATGCCCGGGCCGGCATAGGCGAATTCCATCCGCACCTGGTGATCTCCGGGCGCGAGCGCGCTGCTCGACTCCGCGAAGAAGTACTGGATCCCGAGGAGATTGTAGCAGTACTTGAGCTTTCCGCCCGTCATGTAGAGAGACCAGCCGCCGATGTTCCCGCCCTGGGCGACGATGACCCCGCCCGCGCCCCCCTTCGGCACGGTGATCTCCGCCGTCACCGAGTGCGACTTGTTCTTGACGTTCACCACCGAGTTCTCCGACAGACGTCCCATCCCGCCGAAGAGGATCTGCGTGTTCCCCTTGATCAGCACCGGCCGGCCCGCCGTGTCGGCATTGAACCGCTTGTCGATCGCGTCGTCCAGCGGGAGCACGTTGTAGCGCGTCGCCTCGATCATCCAAAGACGTTGCAGCTCGTGAAGCTTGTCAGGCATCTGCTTCGAGAGATCGTTCGCCTGCGTCCAATCCTTGCTGGTGTCGTA
>DASPTK010000067.1:0-6705 GCA_035623475.1 Gemmatimonadaceae bacterium
ACCCACGGACTCGCTTTCACCGCCAATCGCGTGAACGTGGACGGCGCCATCGGCGTCCCCCCCGGCGTCAGCGCCTCATGCGTCATCGCCTGGTGCGCCCCATGGTGGACGAAGGCCGTGAACAGAATCACCGGGAGCCCCAATGCCATCACCACCAACGCCCCGGGGAAGACCCAGTCCGGCAGCCCGATCGCGATGATCGCCGCCCGCGCCACGATCGCCACCGCAACAAAGGCCAGCGCGTAGAGCACCAGCGCGCGACCGAGTCGGCGTCGCCCCCCGAGCAGGATCGCTGGCATGGCCGGGTGCCCCCCGCCGCTCGTCACCGTCTCCAACACCCGCACCAGGTCGGCCGCCGACTGCGGCCGCGCGTCCGGATCCTTCTCCAGGCACTTCATCACCACTTCCGCCAAAAGCGGAGGCACATCGCCGCGCAGCTCCCCGATCGGCTCCGGCTTCTCCGTCATCTGCGCGGCCAGAAGCTTCTGCGGCGTCCGCCCGTGGAAGGGCGGCTGGCCGGTGAGGAGCTCGTAGGCCATCACCCCGAAGGCGTAGATATCCGCGCGGTGATTCGTGTCCGGGTCGGCCGCCGCTTGCTCCGGCGCCATATACGCAGGCGTCCCAAGCGAGCTCCCCACGGCGGTGAGCGTCGCGCCGCGCTGCTGGTTGCGCGACGCCGCGAGTGCCTTGGCGACGCCGAAGTCAGTGACCACCGCCGAGCCGCCGGTCAGGAGCACATTGTCCGGCTTGATGTCGCGGTGGACGACGCCGTGCTCGTGGGCGTAGGCGAGCGCCTTGGCCACGTCGCGCAGCACGCCAATGGCCTCGGTGATCGGGAGTGGGCCGCCCTTGGCCAGACGCATGCGCAGCGAGTGGCCGTCCTCGAGCGGCATCGTGTAGTAGGGGAGGCCCGCCGACTCGCCGGCGGCGAGGAGGGGGACGATGTGCGGGTGGCGGAGCTGCGCGGCGAGCTGGATCTCGCGCTTGAAGCGCTCGACGCTCACCCCCTCGGCCAGCTCGGGCGAGAGGACCTTGATGACGACGGGGCGTCCGAGCGCCGTCTCCGTGGCCGCGAAGACCCGCGACATCCCGCCGCCACCCAACTCCCGCTCGAGCGTGTACGCGCTCCCGAGTGTCGCTTGTAGCCGGTCCCTGAGCTCCGATTCTGCCATTAGGCGCGGCTAAGGACGGGGTTCGCGAACGCGGTGTTCGCGCCGAACACGCACGACTGGCTGAGCCGACGCGCTGAAAGCTAGGATCCCTGCGCCTGCACGGCCAGCCACTCACAGTGCGGCGTGCTCCATTGGGCGGGTGGTGGTGCTGGCCAGCCCGCGCGCGCGATGCCGAATCCTGCCCTTGACGTGAACATGCTCGCAAGGATGCCGGCGGGAGGGACGTGGGTCCTCGGCAGAGGAGGCGCTGGGCGCGTAGCGATACACAGCGCGCCGCTCGTGCGCGCTGGCTCGAAGCGTGTAAGCGCCCGCGCCGACGAGCCGAGGGCCCGCGCCCCGACCAGGCGCTTATCCAGCGAGCAAAGAACCCGCGCGCGACGGCTGGATGGCCCGCGTGCGCGGACTACATTCCCCACTATGAAACCTCTACCCCTCGCCGCGCTGGCCCTTCTCGTTGGATCCGGGTGTTCTCCGCGAGAAGGCGGGAGCGCGCCGGCTCACGCCGTGGCGCAGTACACGATCGACCAGTTCTACGACAACACCTCCTTCCGCGGGCTGTCGCTGTCGCACGACGCGTCGAAGGTGCTTGTGAGCTCCGACAAGTCGGGTATCTACAACGCCTACGCCGTCCCCGCCGCCGGGGGCGAGCCGCAGCGCCTGACGAATTCCAGCAGCGACGCGATCTTCGCCTTGTCGTACTTCCCGGCCGACGATCGCGTTCTGTTCGCGCGCGACTCGGGGGGCAACGAGCTCACACACATCTGGGTCCGGAACCAGGACGGCAGCACGCGCGACCTGACGCCGGGGAAGAAGCTCAAGGCGCAGTTCCTCGGCTGGGCGGCTGACGACAAGTCCTTCTTCTACGGCAGCAACCAGCGCGACCCGAAGTTCTTCGACGTCTACGAGATGACCGTCGACAACTTCCGCCCCGCGCTGGTCTACAAGAACACGAAGGGGCTCGACGTCGGTGCCATCTCGCGCGACAAGCGATGGTTCGCGCTCTCCAAGCCGAACACCACCAGCGACGCCGACATCTACCTCCTGGACCGGAAGAGCGGAGCGATGAAGCTCGTCACGCCGCACACCGGCGACATCCTCGTGCAGCCGATCGACTTCACCCCCGACGGCAGCGCCCTCGTCTTCGCCAGCGACTCCGGCCGGGAATTCCGTGGACTGCGGAGTTACGACCTGTCGAAGGGGACGAGCGCGCCGCTCCTGCAGCTCGACTGGGACATCGTCGGCGGCGGCTTCACCCACGACGGGAGGTATCTCGTCGTTTCGCTGGACGAGAACTCGACTCCGCGCTACAAGGTGTACGATGCCAGGACGATGGCGCCGGTGGCGCTTCCCGGCTTCCCAGACATGGCCGTCGTCGATATGACATTCGGCCTTGGCGACTCCACATACGCCCTACTGGCCACACCTGGGGACGCGCCCCTCGACGTGTACATCGGATCGACCGGCGCCGCCCCGCGACGAATCGCGACCGGCCTCAACCCGCAGATCGTGCGTGCGGATCTCGTGGTGCCGAAGGTGGTGACCTTCAAGTCGTACGACAGCCTGGCGATTCCCGGCGTGCTCTACCTCCCGCATCAGGCATCCAGCTCCGCCAAGGCGCCCGGTCTCGTGCTGGTGCACGGCGGCCCGGGAGGCCAGGCGACTGTCCACTACTCCGCGCTCGCTCAATTCCTGGTGAACCACGGCTACGTGGTCTTCGACATCAACAACCGCGGCAGCTCGGGTTACGGGAAGTCGTTCGACAAGATGGATGACCGGAAGCATGGCGAGGCCGACCTCGGCGACGTGGTGGCGAGCAAGAGGTTGCTCGTAGGGACCGGCGTCGTGGACTCGGCGAAGATCGGGATCATCGGTGGGAGTTACGGCGGCTACATGGTGCTAGCCGCGCTCACCCTCCAGCCGGACGCGTTCAAGGCCGGTGTGGACCTCTTCGGCATCTCGAACTGGGTGCGCACGCTCAACAGCATTCCCCCCTGGTGGGAGTCGTTTCGTAAGGCGCTCTACGCGGAGATGGGTGATCCGAAGACCGATAGCGCACGCCTCTATCGGATCTCGCCGCTCTTCAATGCCGACAAGATCAAGGCGCCCCTGATGGTGCTGCAGGGTGCCAACGACCCCCGCGTGCTGCAGCGCGAGTCGGACGAGATCGTGGCGGCGGCGAAGAAGAACGGTGTGCCCGTGGAGTACATCGTCTTCCCCGACGAAGGGCACGGCTTCGTCAAGAAGGAGAACGAGAAGAAGGGGTATCAAGCGGTGCTCGTCTTCCTCGACAAGTACCTCAAGGGCGCGGCGCCGACGTCCGCGAATTGACGGGGTCCCCGTGAGCGACTCGGGCGCGATGCGTCGCGTGTGAGCGGTGATCGACCGGTGATGGAGACCGAGCGGTGAGCTACGCGGCGAAGGAGATCTACTTCACCCTTCAGGGGGAGGGGGCGAACACCGGACGGGCCGCGGTGTTCTGCCGTTTCGCGGGTTGCAATCTGTGGTCGGGGAGGGAAGAGGATCGCCAGGCAGCCGTGTGCCGATTTTGCGACACCGACTTCGTCGGCACCGACGGTCCTGGCGGCGGGAAGTTCGCCACGGCGAAGGAGCTTGCCCGAGCGGTTGCGGTGCAATGGCCAAGCAACGGCGCCGTCGCCGCATCACCGCCTTCGCGGCTCATCTCCAAACTCGGAGCTTCTCGGTTCGTCGTGCTCACCGGTGGCGAGCCTCTTCTCCAGCTCGACTCGCCCCTCGTCGACGCATTGCACGCCGAGGGATTCGAGATCGCGATCGAGACGAACGGCACGCTCGAGCCCCCGCCACGGATAGACTGGATTTGCGTGAGCCCTAAGGCAGAGGCTCCGCTCGTGCTCACTCGGGGGGACGAGCTCAAACTCATCTATCCGCAGGAGGGTGCGGAGCCGGAGCGCTACGTTGCGCTCGACTTCGAGCACTTCTTTCTCCAGCCAATGGATGGGCCCGAGCGCGACGCGAATACCGTGGCCGCGGTGCGGTACTGCCTGACGCATCCGCAGTGGAGACTGAGCCTCCAGACACACAAGCTGCTTGGGATTCCGTGAGGTATCGTGCCAGCGTTGAGTAAGAGAGGCGAGACGGGTAAATTGGTGGCTCTGACCGCGGGCGGTCCCGCGGACGGGACGTAGCGCAGCCCGGTAGCGCACCTGAATGGGGTTCAGGGGGTCGCGGGTTCAAATCCCGCCGTCCCGATTGGTGTAAGCGGCTGATACGTTGTGGGTTGAGTTGGCGCGGTGTCCTTCGCGGGGCGTCGCGCCTGCTTGATTTTGTGTGCCGTCGGTGCGCTGAGCGGACTCACTCCCGAGGTCCCATACCGACGGACATTGCGGCCCCGACTCTGCCGATCCTCACAGTTACGGAGATTGGCGAGTTCATTAATCATCGATCTTGCGAGCGTCGACTCAACCTCGCGTTCAATGAGCCGAGCGAGGCGAGGCAGCTTCCAATCGCTGAGCCAATCGATGGCACCAAGTCATGAATCCGCCATAGGCGGATCGCTTCGTGCTCTCGTACTCGGTCTGATTCACCGAGGCCAGATCGCTATGTACCCGGGCCCATTGAGCCCCGTGCTCGCGCCCGCGATCACGGCCGTGGGCGCCACGTTTCCCGTCGCGCCCTTCGCGTAGATCGTAATGCTGTTGTTGCTGGAGTTGGCCACGTAGAGGCGCCCCGCCGCGTCGACCGCGATGCCGTGTGGTCCATCTAGCCCCGTGTTCACCCCGGCGAAGGTGGCCGTGGGCGCCACATTCCCCGTCGCGCCCGCCGCGAAGACCAAGATGGAGTTTGTGGGTCCGTCGGACACGTAGATGTTCCCTGCCGCGTCGAGCGCGATGCCGAAGAAGGGTCGAACGAGTCCCGTCTTCGGACCTTTGATGGTAGCCGTCGGGAGCGTCGCACCCGCCGCGAAGATCTTGATACTCGTGTCCCCTGGGCTCGCGACGTAGACCGTCCCTGCCGCATCGACCGCGATGCCGCGCGGATGGTTGACTCCACCGAGCGTCGCAATGGGTGCGACGTTCCCCGTCGCTCCTGCTGAGTAGATGGTGATCCAGTTGTGACTGAAGACGTCCCCGCCAATTACGTTGGTCACGTAGATGCGTCCCGCCGCGTCGACCGCGATGTCCCATGCGTAGCCGAGGCCTGTATCTGGACCTGAGATCGTCGCGATCGGGGCCGTGTTGCCCGTCGCTCCGGCCGCGTAGATCGTTACGCTGTCACTGTGACCGTCAAAGATATTGGCAACGTAGATGCGCCCAGTCGCGTCGACCGCGATCCCGATATTGTTGTCCAGTCCCGTAGCACCACCGACGATGGTGCTGGTCGGGGCCGCATCGCCTGTCGCGTCCGTCGAATAGATCGTGACGCTACCGTAGCGGAAAGAGCCAGCGTTTGAGACGTAGAGGGACGCGGCGGAGACCGTAAGCATGGAGCTGCCGCTCTTCCCCTCGCTCGTGGCCATGATTGCCACGGGGCCGCCCGCCTTGACCCCGGTGACGGCGCCGGTCGCACTCACCTTCGCGATCGTCGAGTCGGCACTCGACCAGGTCACCACGCGGCCGGTCAAGACCTCGCCCCTGGAATCCTTGAGCGTGTCCGAGAGCGTCAACGTCTGCCCAACGCCCACAGCGGCCGGATTCGGCTCTACGATGACGGTCGCGACGGGCGGTGGTGTGATGGTCACCGTCGTGCGGCCGGTCTTCCCCTCGCTCGTCGCGCTGATCGCAATCGGGCCGCCTGCCGCGACACCGGTGACGACACCCGTTGCGCTCACCGCGGCCTTCGTTGTGTCGGCACTCTCCCAGCTCACCGCCCGACCGGTCAAGATGTTCCCGTTCGCATCCTTCAGGGTGTCCGAAAGGGCGAGGGATTGACCCGCTGTCACGGTCGCCGGATCGGGCTCGACGATCACCGTCTGGATCGGGGATGGGTTCCCCGTGACTCTGTCGCTGGTGGAGCAGGCGGAGAACGCGACGAGCCCGAGGGAAATCGCCGTCAGCGCGGGACGGAACGACCTCATAGGACCTCCACGAGCCGATTTCAATCGACACCAGTGGGGCTTCGGCCAAATCCCGATTCACTCGGAACACCCGATTACACGGGAAGCGGGCGCACAATTGCTCACCGAAGCAAGAGCGCCCTCTGTTGGTAGACGCGTCGACCGACGCGAGAAGCGGACATGCAGGGTCGCCGGGTTCAAATCCCAACGTCCCGATTTGGTTGCACAAGCAGCAAAGACAGACGGCGATTTCGGTCGCCGTCTGTCGTTTAGGGCGTCCTCGCTACTCCGAGAGCGCACACCGGGCTGCCGGGCTTCTTCTTCGATCTCCTTCTCACCTGTTGGGACCCAGAGAGTCCCGCGGTGACGCCGCCTGGTCAGCGCGGGCCACTGTCAAGCTCGCGATACCAAGCCGTGAACGCGCGCTCGTAGAACACCTTGTTGAACATCATCCACTCGCCAAGCGACACGGGGAGCTGGAACGCAGACGCCGCGGTCGCG
>DASPTK010000068.1:0-49689 GCA_035623475.1 Gemmatimonadaceae bacterium
CTCTGGTTCGACACCGAGGACGCGCTCAAGAAGGGCCTCGCGACCCCCGGCTTCAAGGCAGTCGGCGACGACATCCCGAACTTCGCAACGGGTGGCGTCATCGCGATGATCGGGCAGCAGACGCAGTAGACCGACACCTAACGCGGATCCGGCAGGGCGAGGCCGACGCGCCCGCCCTGCGGCCACCCACTCTCGCTGGTCACGACGCCCACGTCGAGCGCCCCTCTCCACATCGCGATCCTCAGCGCGCGAACCGGCTGGCATACCGACGAGCTGGCACGCGCCATCCTGGCTCGTGGTCATCGAGCCACCGTGCTTCCCTACGAGTCCGTCGCCGCTCGACTCGGCACCACCATGGGGACGCGAGCGCGGCTCGGGACACCCCAGATCGACCTGCTCTCCGTCGACGCCGTGCTCGCGCGAATCATCCCGAACGGCTCCCTCGAACAGATCATCTATCGCGTCGACGCCCTGCACTGGCTCGAGGATTCGGGGGTGCGAGTCATGAACGCTCCGCAGGCCATCGAGCGCACGGTCGACAAGTTCTACGCATCGGCGCTGCTCCAGCGCGCCGGACTCGCCACCCCGGAGACGGTCGTCTGTGAGCGCCTCGATGATGCCATGGCTGCCTTTCGAGAGATCGGCGATGTCATCGTCAAGCCGCTCTTCGGGTCGATGGGCCTGGGCATGGTTCGGGTCAGCGACGAAGAGACCGCCTGGCGGGTCTTTCGAGCGCTGGAAGCGATCCGAGCCGTGTATTATCTTCAGCGCGCGATCGACCACGAGGGTCGCGACGTGCGCGCCTTCGTCGTCGGCAATCGGGTCATCGGCGCGATCGAGCGACGGTCGGCCGGCTGGCGGACGAACATCTCGCGCGGCGGTCAGCCGCTGGCGATCGCACTCCCGGCCGACTGGTGCGCCCTTGCCGTGCGCGCCGCGCAGGCGATGAACGCGGAGTACGCCGGCGTCGACTTGCTCCCGGCACGCGACGGAACGGTTTGGGTCCTCGAAGTCAACGGTATCCCCGGATGGCGCGGTCTTCAGCAGGCAACCTCCCTCGACGTCGCGGCGGCGATCGTCGAGCAGCTCTTCGCCCAATCAGCGTCGACGTGACCTCTCGCGCCGCCGACGTGGCGAGCGCCGTCCAACTCGCCTGCCTCCTCGAAGCCAGCGCTCCCAAACCGGGTAACGTCACTCCGACGCACCGCTTCGACGACGTCGGGTACGAGCACTTTCTCGCGAGCGCGGCTGCCATTGGGCCGGCGTTCTCGCTCGTGTCCGCCCAACCGCTTGGTCGCACGATCCTCGACGCCGCTCGGGCCACCGCACGATGGGCGCCCGCCAACACGAATCTCGGCATCATCCTCCTTCTCGCACCGCTGGCCCGTGCGGCCGTAGCCCGCACACCGTCGCTCAGAGAGCAGGTCGGGCGCGTGTTGACCGACACCACCGTCGGCGACGCGGCCGATGCGTACGAGGCGATTCGCCTAGCCCGCCCGGGTGGTGTCGGGCGAGCCGCCGCGCAGGACGTTGGCGGCACGCCGACTGTCTCCCTGCTCGACGCGATGCGCCTCGCCGCCGGCCGCGATGCCATCGCACGAGAGTACGCCACGGCCTTCGCCACCACCTTCGACGTCGGCGCACCGACCCTCGCCCACGCCCGCCGGGACGGCCTGTCCTGGGATGATGCGATCGTCGAGTGCTTCCTCGCCCTCCTCGCCACCACGCCGGACACCCTCATCGCCCGGAAACTGGGCCCGGCCGCGGCAAGCTCCATTAGTCGTCAGGCCGCCCAGATCCGCGACAAAGGGGGCGTGCGCTCGACCGCCGGCCGCGCGGCGCTGGCCCGCTTCGACGCGGCGCTGCGCGGGGACCGCAACGTGCGAAACCCCGGCGCCACTGCCGACCTCACTGCCGCGGCGATCTTCGTGACGCTCGCCTGCGGCGACAGACGCTGATCGCGAGGCGGGCGTGCGCACACGGGGGGAGTTCAAGGTCACCGTCAGCAAGGACTACATCGTCTTCGCATCGGCTCACTTCATCACCTTCGCGGGTCACAGGTGCGAGGCGCTGCACGGTCACAACTACCGCGCTGCGATCACGCTCGAGGGCGCTCTCGACGAGGAGAGCTGGTACGTGCTGGATTTCTCCACCGTCAAACAGCTCATGAAGCGCCTCTGCGACCGCATCGACCACAAGGTCCTCCTCCCCCTCGAAAACACGCACTTGGCGATCACCGAAGTCGGCAACAGCGTGCACGTCGCATACGACGGCGCGCCACGCTACGTCTTTCCCCGTTCCGATTGCGTGCTCCTTCCAATCCCCAACACGACTGTCGAGATGCTGGCGCAGCATCTCTCGAAGCAGGTCCTCGCCGAGCTCGATCAGATGCAGGTGGCTCACCTGACAGCGATCGAGCTCGAGGTCGAGGAGAGCGTCGGCCAGTCCGCGTTCTACCGCGAAGTACTCGGCTGAGGTTCCCGCCACCGATACCAACCCCCTGAACGATATGTGTGTCCGACGCGTCCTCTCCCTCGCCATCGTCTTTGCGGGAGTTGCCGCCACCTCCGCCCCGCGCACGACTGTCGCGCAGAATCCCAACTTGACGGTCGCCATCGATTCGGGACGTCGTCACGTCGTGGTGACGGTCGGGCCGATCGATCTGCCAAGCATGCCCGAGGGAATGCGCCACGAAGCTCCTCCTGAGGTCCTCTCTTTCGCCTGGCCGCTTGACGCCGCCCTTCGCGGCTTCGACGTGAGCGTCACCGATGCAGGGGGGATGCCGCTTCCGCGCAGCGTGATCCATCACCTCATCGGAGTCAACTTCGACCGCCGCAGCGCAGTCTACCCGACCGTGGAGCGCCTCTTCGGGTGGGGAGCGGAGACCGAGCCGGTGTTGCTCCCCTCGGGCGTCGGCGTCCCTCTCGCGCGCGGGGAACACCTCGGAGTGTACGCGCTCCTGCACAACGAGACTGGGCGCGAGATCAGGTCGGCCTATCTGCGCGTGACGCTCACGTACACTCCGGCGACCCGGCACACGATGTCCGTCTTCCCGCTCTACGTCGACGTGAACAACGTCATTGGCGGAGTCACGACCTTCGACCTTCCGCCGGGAAAGAGCGTCAAATCGTACGAGTTCACCTTCCCGATCGAGGGGCGCCTGGTCGCCGTCGGCGGCCACATGCACGACTACGGGACCTCCGTTCGCCTCGAGGATGCCGCGTCCGGCAAGGTGCTCGTTCGGCTCAAGGCGCGGCGCGACACCGCCGGACGGGTCGAGGGTGTCGGGCGGTTCATCTGGGGCTTCAACGGCGAGGGACTTCGCATCGAAGCCGGGCATCGGTATCGCGTCGTCGCCGTGTACGAGAATCCGACGGGGCGGACGATCGAGCAGGGAGGGATGGGTCACATCAACGGTGTTTTCCAGCCAGATGACATCCAACGCTGGCCACGGCTCGACCTGTCCGATCCCGTCACGCAGGAAGACCTGGCCACGCTCCCACTCGCGGGCGCCGAGCCCGAAGAGCATCGCGACCGTCGCGGCGGCGATGCGACGCCCGAGATGGGATCCGGCGCGATGGAGATGGACCACCCAATGACCCACGGCGACGCAGGCCACGCGCCCATGCAGCGCGACAGCTCATGGTGGCACGGCTCAGGGGCCAATCCACGCACATCGGCGCCGGCGGACACCGCGACCAAGAGCCCGCGCTAGCGGGGCACCGGCTCTTTAGGCGTGTGAGTCGTGGGCCAAAACCTCGAGATCGTGCCGCCGGATCGTCGCCGTGTGAAAGGCGGTCGCCACCAGAGCTCCCCACGCTCCGGCAGCAGCAACGTCGCGCAGATCTTCCACACCGCGGACGCCACCGGCGATGACGAGCTCCGCGCTCGGGTAGTCGCGGCGCAGAAGGCGCAGAAGCTCCAGGTCCGGCCCCCGAGAAGAGCCCACGCGCGCCAGGTCGAGGAGGATCACCCTGTGAACGCCCACCGTGATCAGCGAGCCCACCAAGGCACTCGGCGTGGGGGCGAAACCTCCGGGAGGCACGCCGACGCGCAAGTCGAGGCTCACCGCGATCCGATCGGGGCCCAGGGCTCGCGCGATCGGCGCCACGGCGTCGAGCGCCGGCAGGCTCTCGAGGCCGATCACCACCCGCGCGGCACCGGTGGCAGCCACCTCACGCGCACGCACCTCCGAGTCGGCCCCGCCATCGATCCAGGCGGTACTCTCGGCTGCCAGCGCCCGCAGAAGCGCAGACTGCGGGTGGCCACCCGCGATCGCGTCGAGGTCGGCCACGTACAGATTGGACAATCCCAGGCGCTCGCGATAGCCGCGGGCGAGCGCGAGCGCGTCGCCCGCCACATCGCTCGCGGCCGAGAGAACAGGTCCGTAGTGAGCTCGGTCCCCTCCGCGTGCGTGTACGGCGCGCCCGCGTTGTAGATCGATTACGGGAATTACATGCACGACACGCACCGGTCCGCAGAACGCGACATCGCGATGCCAGTTATCGGCTGGGACATAGGTGGCGTCAATACCAAGGTCGCCGTCGTCGATCGCGGCGTCGTCGCCCGCGCCCACGCCGAGCCCTATGAGATTCAGCGCGCGCCGGAGCAGTTGCCGGAGCTCTTGCGCTCGCTCTGCCTGCGGCTCGAGGCATCGGCCGACCTGCCGCACGCAATTACGATGACGGCCGAGCTATCGCAGCTCTTCCGAACGAAGAGAGATGGCGTGGCATTCGTCGTGGACGCGTTCGCCCGAGCCTTCCCCCACTCACCGCTCCACCTCTACGCGGTGGGCGGACGCTTCCTGACGCCCGAGGAGGCGCGCGCCGAGCCTCTCGCGGTCGCCGCGTCCAACTGGTTCGCCGCGGCCTCGATCGTGGCGGCCCGATGGCCCGATGCGATCTTCGTGGACGTCGGATCCACGACCACCGACATCATCCCCATTGCGAGCGGAGCGGTCGTCGCCCTCGGCAAGACCGACCCGGAGCGACTGGCCGCGGGGGAGCTCCTCTATCTCGGAGCCCTTCGCACACCGGTCGAGGCCATCGTCACCGAGGTGCCGCTCGGCACGGGCGCAGCCGGCGTGTCGGCCGAGGCTTTCGCCCTCGCTGGAGACGTGCACCTCTGGCGCGGTGATCTCCGTCCCGAGGACTATACCGTGCCCACGCCAGACAGTCGGCCGCTGGCACGCGAGTTCCTCCACGAGCGATTGGCGAGGGTGGTGTGCGGCGATCGCGAGTTGCTGGGGCGCGCCGAGATCGACCGGATGGCCGAATTCATCGCGGCGACGCAGACAAATCGCGTTGCGGCCACCATCGCCCGCGTCAGCGACCGCCATCCGCAGTCTACCATCGTCGTCGCGGCCGGGCTCGGCGATTTCATCGCGGTGCGAGCCGCCGCTCAGCTAGGTATGGAGACCATCCTCCTCGCCGACGCTCTTGGCGCCGACGCCGCCCGCGTGGCGCCCGCCGCCGCGGTCGGCGTCCTGCTCGACCAGCAACTGCGCGCCACACGATGATCGAGGTCGTGGTGAAGATAGGGGGACGGCTTCTCGGCCTCGACGGCGCTCTGGACAGAGTGGCGCGCACTATCGCTGAGGTGGCGCCGAGAACAGGGCTCCTGATCGTCCCCGGCGGCGGTCCATTTGCCGACGCAGTGCGGGTGGCCTACCGGCAGCATCGGCTCTCGCCGACTGCAGCGCACTGGATGGCAATCCTCGGCATGGAGCAGATGGCCCACCTCTTGGCCGAGCGCATCGTCGACGCGATGATCGTCACCAGCTCCGATCTCGCGTCGGCCGTCGCAGGAGCAGGAAAGACTCCGGTTCTTGCGCCCTACCAGTTGCTTCGGGAGCGAGATCCGCTCCCCCACAGCTGGGATGTCACCAGCGACAGCATCGCGGCCTGGGTCGCGGGCGAGGTCGGCGCCCGGCGGCTGGTGTTGGTGAAAGCCGTGTCGGGTTGCGTCACCGACCTCGCCGACAACTACGTCGCCCGGGCACTCTCGGAGGGTGTTCGCGCCGAAGTAATTGGAGTGGACTCGCTCGACGCAGCCGCCTTGGCTGGGTCATAAGGCGAGCCGCCCCGCAAGGCAACGGATAGCTGGCGCACGAGCTCCGCGGACACCGTTCCGGTCCTCCCGCCCACGCAGGCGGCTCCACGAACGCCCACGACGGAGGCACCGGTCGCCCTGGCGTCCGCAAAGTCCCGCGTCGTCAGGCTCCCGGCCAACGCCACCTGTAGGTCGGCGCTCATTGCCGCACGAGTCCAGACGCGGATCGCCTCGGGCCTCACGAAGTCGAAGAGACCTCGCCCCTCTTTTCCCGCCGTGTCGAGGAGCACGCCGGACGCACCGGCCGCAATGGCGGCGGTGAGGACTTCCGTCGGCGGAAGGCTCGGGCCGGCAATCCAATCGGCGTACGCAACTGCCACGACTGCCGCCCCCGCACTCGCGGCGGCGATTTCAAGGAGCAGCTCCGTGGCCGCACTCACCGATCGGACGCCCGAGAATCCGACCTTCACGAAGGCCACACCGCCGGCGGAGGCGCGGGACGTCTCACTCGCCGCCCTTCTGGCTGCCTTCCCATCACCCAGCGCCGCGCTGACTGGGCGACGGCCGGCGACGCACGCGAGGATGTCGTTGAGCGCGTCGGGGCTCACCGCGCCTAGCGCTCCGCGAGTCGGCTCCTTGGCGTCGATGATGTCGGCGCCTCCTTCGAGAGCCGCGCGCGCTTCCGCGGCATTGCGAACGCTGACGAGCAAGCGCACAGGCGTCCGAGTCCCCCTTGTGAGCGTCCGACGGGGCCGCTCTTATTAGGTAGTGAGGTCAGCTGTGTGACGCGATCACCGGAGCCGCGACGCCCCGCCCGGGCCCGGCTGGCTCCCAGAAGCTAGCACGACGTCGCGGGGAGGCTCCAGGTGCCCGAAACCGGCGCGATCCTCTCGGGATCGATCGCCCTCGTCACGGGCGCGTCCACTGGCATCGGGCGCGCAATCGCCCTGGCCGCAGCCGGCGCAGGCGCCGATGTCGGCATCACGTACCTCTCGAAGCTTCGCGAGGCACAGGAAGTCGCCCGGGCCGTCGAGCGATCCGGCCGTCGCTCCGCTGTCTTCCAGCTGGACTTGAGCGACTCCACGTCCATCTCGGCGCTCGCCGCACAGGTGCGCGCCGAATTCGGCGGCGTCGACGTCTGGGTCAACAACGCGGGGGTGGACATTCTCACCGGCCGCGGAGCAGCACTGAACGACGTGGAGAAGCTCGACGAGCTGCTCGCCGCCGATCTGCGCGGTACGATCCTCGCCTCGTGGGAGGCAGCCCGACTCATGTTGGAGCAGCCGAAGGGAGGGGTGATTCTCAACATGAGCTGGGATCACGCGATCTCCGGGATGCCTGGACGCAATCCGGAGATGTTGGCGGCCGTCAAGGGCGGTGTTCTGAGCTTCAGCAAGTCACTCGCTCGATCTGTCGCGCCAAAGGTCAGGGTGAACGTGCTCGCGCCCGGCTGGATCGAGACGGAGTTTGGCAACACGCTTCCCTCCAGCCGCCACACGGAGGTGGCTATGTCGACGCCGCTCAAGCGATGGGGGACACCGGAGGATGTCGCGCGGGCGGCGGTTTTTCTCGCCTCGCGCGACGCGGCCTTCATCACCGGCCATGCGCTCCTGATCGGCGGCGGAATCGTGATGTAGCTCGCCGTATCTCTTCGTTCTCCTCGAGGTTTTCGTCATGCCACGCAAAGACCCGACGTATACCGACGCGCAAATCGCCGAGCAGCTGCGCGATCTCCCCGGTTGGTACTACGAAGACGGCTGGATTCGCCGGCAGTACAAGACAGACGGCTGGCCGACCACGCTGATGCTCGTGAATACGATCGGCTACATCGCCGAAGCCGCGTATCACCATCCCGATCTTGCGGTGACGTGGGCGAAGGTCTGGGTGAAGCTCCAGACGCACTCGGCCGGCGGGATAACGGACAAGGATTTCGAGCTGGCCAAGCAGATCGAACAGACGGTTCTCTGGAAGCCGCCGACGGATCGCGAGATCGGACTCGAGGGAACACCGAACAAGTTCGTGCGCGGAGGCGATCCCAAGTAGTGCCCGGCACCGAAGCCCCGGCTCGCGTCCTCTTCGTCACGGGGACGCTGGCCGAGCCCGCATTGCGGCGAACGCTCTCGGAGATGGAGCCGCCGTTCGTCTACGAGATAGCGGTTCTCAGAATTACCGTGGCGGCGCTGATGACGACGCCGTGGATCGCCCGCCACCTGCAGCCACCCGTGCGCGCGGACCTGGTGCTGATTCCCGGCCTCTGCGAGGGCGACCCGGCAACAGTCTCCGAGGCTGTCGGCGTTCCGGTCGAGAAGGGGCCGAAGGATCTTCGCGAGCTCCCCGAGTACTTCGGGCACGCGGCCGTCGACCAGGCGTACGGCGCGTGGGACATCGAGATCATCGCCGAGATCAACAACGCGCCGAAATTGCGCCCCGAGGCCATCCGCGCCGAGGCCGAGAGACTGCGCTCGTCAGGCGCCGACATCATAGACATCGGCTGCACCCCCGGCCTCGCCTTCCCCAACCTGGCCGACGTCGTGCGCGAGCTGGTTACGGCAGGTATGCGCGTCAGCGTCGACTCCTTCGACCCTGACGAGATCCGAACGGCGGTTGGCGCCGGCGCCACTCTCGTCCTGAGTGTCAACGGATCCAATCTGGCTGTCGCCCGCGACCTGGCGGGTAGCGGCACGCGCGTGGTCGTCATCCCCGACTTCGGCGCCTCGCTCGACACGATAGTCCCGAGTCTCACGGCACTTGGCGAGTGGAACGTCCCTTTCCTCATCGATCCGGTAATCGAGCCGATCGGGTTCGGATTCACCGCGTCCCTGGAGCGATACTGGGAGGCGCGGCATCGCTGGCCTGACGCCGCGATGATGATGGGGATTGGCAACATCACCGAGCTGACGGCCGCCGACAGCACGGGCGTGAACGCCCTCCTCATCGCGATTTGCCAGGAGCTCGAGATCCGCACCGTGCTCACGACCGAGGTCATCAACTGGGCGCGAGGCTCGGTTCGGGAGGTCGATATCGCCCGCCGTCTGATGTATCACGCCGTGCGAAACAAGGTCGTGCCCAAGCGCGTGGATGACCGGCTGGTAACCCTCAAAGACCCGCGCATACTCGAGTACAGCGAGGACGAGCTGCGGGCGCTCCAACGCCGAATCACCGACCCCAACTTTCGAATCTTCACCGACCGCGACACAATCACGGTGCTGAATCGCGACCGGTTCGTGCGTGGAACCGACATCCAGGAGATCTTCGCGCAGTTGGGTGTGACCGAGGCCACGCATGCCTTCTACCTCGGAAAGGAGCTCGCGAAGGCGAAGCTGGCCATTACGCTCGGGAAGACCTATCGGCAGGAGGGGTCACTCGCGTGGGGCTACCTCACTCCGCCCGATGACGTGCGCTCGGAACACGTCCGCTTGACGCAACGGAGCGATCGTTCACGCCGCTCGGGGAGGGCTGCGGCATCGGAGCCTGATGCCTCTGCGGACTCTACCACGCTCGACGGCACGGAGAATGGCGATTCTCGTTGAGGAGCTTCATCCCGCACCCGACCCGGTCGCCGTCTGTGCGCACTTCGTCGGCAGTCCGTTCCTCCTCTTTCTCGACAGCGCACGCGACCCCGAGCGACTGGGGAGGTACTCCTTTCTCACCGCGGATCCCTCGGCCGTGCTCATCGCCAAGGGCTCACGCACCATGCGACTCGATCTCCAGCGTGGCCGAAGCGAGGCGCTCCCCGGGCATGCTCTCGCAGAGGCGCGGGGACTACTCGCGCCTCATCGGACCGATCCGATCGTCGGCCTCCCACCCTTTCAAGGGGGGATCGCGGGGTACCTCGCGTACGATTGGGGCGCCGTTCTCGAACGGCTGCCAGCTCCCCGGTTCGATGACCTCGCCATCCCGGACGCCCAACTCGCACTCTACGATTGGGTGATCGCCTGGGACCACCAGCTGAGCAGGGCGTGGGTGATCTCCACCGGGCTCCCTGAGACAGGCGACGCGGCATCCGCTCGGGCATCCTCGCGGCTGGCGATGGTACTGGAGCGCCTTCAGGCGCCCGCGCCGACGCCTGCACCATCGCGACGCGCGCCGGCACCGAGTGGCGCGCCCTCCTATGCCGTTACCGGCATCGATATGCCGCCCGAGCTCGACCTCCGCTCCTCGTTCACTCATCGCGGATATCTGGATGCGGTCACCCGCGTCCGCGAGTACATCATCGCCGGCGACATCTTCCAGGCCAATCTCTCGCATCGCCTCGAGGCCCCCTTTAGTCGCGCGCCGTGGCCGCTCTACCAGCGGCTCCGCGACCTCAATGCCTCGCCCTTTGCGGCGTACCTCGAGTTCGACGGACTTGCGGTGGTGAGTGCCAGTCCGGAGCGCTTTCTCCGAGTCGATCACGAGCGGACGGTGGAAGCGCGCCCGATCAAGGGCACTCGTCCTCGCGGCCTCTATCCCGCACACGATGCCGTCCTGGCGCGCGCCCTCGTCGACAGCGAGAAGGACCGCGCCGAAAACTTGATGATCGTCGATCTGCTCCGGAACGATCTCTCCCGTGTCTGCGCACCGAGAACGGTACACGTGCCGGAATTATTCGCCGTCGAGCACTATGCCACCGTGCATCACCTCGTGTCGACGGTCACCGGGGATCTCGCCGACGGATGCGATGCAATCGATCTCCTCTGCGCAACCTTCCCCGGAGGCTCCATCACCGGCGCGCCGAAGGTGCGCGCCATGGAGATCATCTCCGAGCTGGAGCCGTCGCGACGCGGCGTCTACTGCGGCACGATCGGCTACCTGAGCACGAGTGGAGCGATGGATACGAGCATCGTCATCCGCACATACCTCGCCCTCGAGAACCGCGTGTACTTCAGCGTCGGGGGCGGCATCGTCGCGGACTCGGACCCGGAACAGGAGTACCGCGAGACCCTCGACAAGGCCCGGGCGCTGATCGCGGCGCTGCACACTCCCTAGACGGCGTTCCCCGGCCCATCTTTGAGACCCCTGCGTCCCGGGCGCCGATGATCCTGCTCATCGACAACTACGACTCCTTCGTTCACAACCTCGCGCGCTATGTCCGCGAGCTCGGGGGTGAGGCTGTCGTGCGACGGAACGACGCTGTGACCCTGGAGGAGATCGCCTCGCTCTCCCCCAGTCACATCATCATCTCCCCCGGGCCCTGCACGCCAGCCGAGGCGGGAATCTCGGTGGAGACCGTGCGCCGATTCGGTGCGCACATTCCCCTTCTCGGCGTCTGCCTCGGCCACCAGGCGATCGGCGCGGCCTACGGCGGCGAGATCGTCAGAGCGCGCAGGCCGATGCACGGCAAGACATCGCGCATCCACCACGATGGGGCAGGCATCTTCACGGGGATTCCGTCGCCGTTTGTCGCCACGCGATACCACTCGCTCGTCATCGCGCCGGAGTCGTTGCCCCACGCGCTCCGGGTCACCGCCACGGCCGACGACGGAGAGATCATGGCGGTCGAGCACCGGGAGCATCCCGCGGTGGGAGTCCAGTTCCATCCCGAGTCGGCGCTGACCACTCACGGGTATCGCGTGATCGATCGGTTCTTGAAGGGCAGCGCCTCGCGAGGCGAGGCGCTGCCCGACCGAGCCGATTTCGCGTTCGCTCCAGCGGAGGCCGAGGGCTTCGTCCCGCCGCCGGTGGAGCTGGTCCGGTGAGCACCGCCATGTCCAGAGCGGAGAGCAATCAGGCGCAGTTGCTGGCGTCCGCCGCGCTCCTGTGGATCGATGGCGAGCGCGTCGACTCATCGTCGCTCCACCTCTCGGCCTTCGATCGCGGATTCACGCTCGGAGATGGCGTTTTCGAGACGATGCGCGCATATGCCGGCGTGCCGTTTCGCTTACGCGCCCACATCGAGCGGCTGCAGGGTGGAGCCGCCCGATTGGGCTTCGATGCACCCGCTGGCCTCGGGCGGCTGGTGACCGACGCGATGCGGGAAGCCGCCGCCAGCGGCCTGGTCGATGCCGCCCTCCGGCTCACCGTGACGCGAGGACCAGCGGCGCCCGGACTGGCACCGCCGCGCGCGCCCCGCCCGACGACCGTTCTGACGATCCACTCGCTCCCCATCCTCCCGCCAACCCTCTACGAGGCGGGGCTCGCAGCTCGAGTTGCGACAGGGAGAAGGAACGAGCATGCGGCGACGGCGGGGATCAAGACCGTGTCGTATGGCGACGCAATCGTGGCCCTCGCCCAAGCTCGTCAGGCCGGTGACGACGAGGCGATCTTCCTCGATACGGCCGGGCATGTGTCGGAGGCCACCGCGAGCAATCTGTTCGTTTGCCTCGACGATCGGCTCGTGACGCCCCCAGAGTCGTGTGGGATCCTCGCGGGGATTACTCGCCAGGCCGTTCTCGACCTGGCCCCCACATGCGACTGCGTGGTCGAGGAACGAGTGCTTTCGATCGCGGACCTGTTGAGAGCGACTGAGGCTTTTCTCACCAGTTCGGTGCGCGAAATCGTCCCGCTCACGCGCATCGATGGCCACCCCGTCGGCACCGGGGCTCGCGGACCGCTCACCGCCCGCATCCAGCGGCGCTACGCGGAGCTCGTCAGGCGAGGGAGCGCTCCGTGATCATCGAGTCGATCGTGACGACGATGGATGCCCAGGGGACGGTCAACGTCGCCCCGATGGGCGTCGAGTGGGGCGCGGACTCCCTGATCCTCAAGCCCTTCCTCGAGACCACGACCTTCCGGAACATCCGCGCCACCGGCGTCGCGGTGGTGAACCTCACCGATGATGTTCTGATCTTCGCCCGAGCGGCGATTTCGAACCCGAACTACGCCACCGTGCCGGCGGTCAAGGTCACTGGTGTCGTGCTCGAAGGCGGGTGCTCTTGGCGCGAGGTCGTGGCGAAGAGCATCGACGCGACGCCGCCGCGCTCTCGCATCGTCGCCGACATCGTTCACTCCGGAATGCGCCGCGAGTTCATCGGCTTCAATCGCGCCCGCAACGCGGTCCTCGAAACGGCGATCCTCGCCACGCGCACGCACATCCTCCCGCGCGATCAGATCAGGGCCGATGTGGAGCGGCTCCAGGTGATCGTCGACAAGACGGCCGGCGTGCGTGAGGCGGAAGCAATGGCGCTGCTCACCGACTATATCCGCGGCCGTCTGGCGGACGTGGCGCGGGTCAAATAGCCTAATGCCGGCACGGCCAGGCGACCGCCAACCGGTCCGCGTTCGAGCCAACGCGCGGTTGCATTTCGGGATGCTCGACCTTCAGGGCACGTTCGGCCGAAGGTTCGGTGGAATCGGCGCCGGCGTCCCCACGCCCTCCCTCGCCCTCGAGGCCTGTGCGGCGGGCGACGTGGCCGTCACCGCCGCCCCCGGAGCCGCAAAGCAGTCGGCGCGTGCGCTCGAGGTAGCTCGACGTGTGCTTCAGCACTATGGCAGCACGGCAGGTGTGCGACTCCATCTCGAGCGGACGATACCAGCGCACGTCGGCCTCGGGTCGGGGACGCAACTCGCCCTCGCTGTCGCCCGTGCATTGGCCGAGCTCTACGACTTCCCCAGGGACGTGGTGTCGCTGGCGGCAGCCACTGGTCGTGGCCAGCGCTCCGCTGTCGGCACGTGGCTGTTCGAGGCTGGAGGTCTGGTCGTCGAGGGCGGGCGGCGGATGGGGAGTCAGGGTGCCGCGCCCCTCCTCGCCAGACTGGCGATCCCCTCCGATTGGCGGTGTGTCGTGGCTCTTCCGAGGGGCGCTAGCGGCACGAGCGGCGACGACGAGGCATCGGCCTTCGCCGGGCTGCCATCCCCCTCCGACGCGGAGGCCGCCCGGGTGTCGCACCTCGTGCTCATGGCCCTCCTCCCGGCTCTCCTCGAAGACGATATCGGCGCATTCGGCCGCGCACTCACCGAGATTCAGTGCATCAACGGGAAGTGGTTCAGCTCAGCGCAGGGAGGCACGTTTGCGCCGGCGAGCGCCCAACTTATCGACCGCATGCCGGAATGGGGCGCTGTCGGTGTCGGGCAGAGCTCGTGGGGCCCGACCGTCTACGGCCTGGTTCGTGGAGACGCGGCCGCCGCCGCGTTGAGCACCTCGGTAACTACATACCTCGGCGACCGCGGCGACGTCTTTACCGGCCCCTTTGCCGATGGCGGCGCCACTGTCAGGCGCATAGAGGCCGCAGCCGAGCACCGGGACAATCGCTCGGCTGAGACACGCAGCTAGCGTTAATCAAAGGCCGATCCCTCTCTCACCCAAACACGACGAGGATTCGCGATGCCATCGCCCCAGACGACCTCCGCCATGCGTTGTCCCGACCGGGCTCTCGCCGCCCTGCGGATCGTTGTGGGCTGTTGGTTCTTCAAGAGCATCTTCACGAAGATCGGCATCGTCTTTGCCTTCGGCTTCCTTCCTCTCCCGGGGGCGTCGGGGCGATGGATCGCCACAATGCCGAAGCTCCTCGCGAAATACGCGGCGGACAACCCGATTGCGTGGTACAAGAGCTTCCTCCTCGATACCGTCGTGGCGAACCCAGTTCCATTCGCTCACCTCACCGCACTCGGAGAGGTCGCGATCGGAACGTCCCTGCTGTTCGGCCTCTTCACCCCGGTCGGCGCGGTCTTCGGGATCGCCCAAGTGCTCTTCTACGGGCTTGCGGTGCAGCAGCAGAGCCCCGGACAGCAAGGGTTCCACGTGATGCTGTTCGCGATGATGATCGCCTTCCTGATCGCGCGGGCAGGGCGCACGTGGGGCATCGATCGTGTGTTGAGAGAGCGGTATCCGGAGTCGAAGCTGGTGCGTTCGTTCACCTGAACGAGTCCGGAACGTCCGCGGGAAACCTAGAACACGGCTTGATCGGTATTTCGCGCCTTGTCCCACCCGATCATCTTGTCGCGCCCCCGGACCGACTTGAGGATCGTTCCACTGAAGTTGGCGAGCGAGACATCCGCGCCCGTGAGGTCGGCTCCGGTGAGATTGGCGCGGGTGAAGTCCACCTTGCGAAGGTCGGCTCCGTTCAGGTTGGCGCCTGAGAGATCGGAGTCGGTCATGTTCGTGAACATGACGCCCATGGGCTGATTGCCTTTGTCGGCGCCAAGGTTCGCGCCGGCGAGCGTCGCCCCGCTGAGCTTCGCGCCGGTCAGCGCGGCGATGATGCGGGCGTTGGTGAGATCAGCATTGGTCAGGTCCGCACCGATCAGGATCGTCGCGTAGAGGCTCGCCCCTTTGAGTATCGCGCCCTGCAGATTGGCGCCGCGCATCACCGCCACGTCGAGCACTGCCTCGGTGAAATTCGCGTGCTGTGCCTGCGCACGATTGAGCGTCACTCCGAACATCTTCGCCTTGGTGAGATTTGCTCCCGCGAGCTTGGAGCCCGTGAGATCTGCCTGATTGAAGTCGACCCCCGAGAGATCGACACCGGAGAGATCAGCGCTACTCAGGTCCGCCTTCTCGCGTCCGACGCGTGCGATCACTTCGCCTCTCGTGAGCGGCGTGAGCCCCCGAGCGCTGTCCCGACCGGCTTGGGCCTCGAGCCCCCGCGGGAGAGAGATAGCGAGGCCCAGGATAGCGAGGCCTAGGGCGAAGACTCCGGTGAGCGTTCGTGGCGACATTTGCACGAGGAATGACTGGCGCATCCCGACCTCGTATTCGGCGGCGGAAAAGCAAGAGGGAGGACGCCTGGCGTCCTCCCTCGCATGATCGCTGTGCGTGCCCTGCCGGTCAATTCGTTCCGGTCGTTACGGTGTGCGGGCGTCCCGCTGCCAGCCGCCCAGCGCTACGCGCCTGGAGATAATTCCAGATGTTCTCGATCTGGTCGGGACTGAGGAGTGCCTTCCAGGTCGGCATCCCCTTCGCGGGCCGTCCGTTCGTCACCGTCTTAGTGAAGCACTCGTGGTTGACGCCGCCGTCCGGACCAACGGAGCGCCTCAAATCCGGGGCGATACTACCGCCCAGGGCATCGACGCCATGGCAGCGGTAGCAGTAGACGTGGAACATCTTCCACCCGTCGTACTCACTCTGATTCACGGCAAGGTTGTCGCCGGGCTTGATGACGGGAGCCTTGGCAGCGTTCGGCCCATTCGGCCCCCGTTCACACGAGGGGTCCTTGAGCGTGTCGGCGGCAGCCTTGGCCAGCGAGCCGGCAGACTCCGTCGTCACTACCGCCTGGCCCGGCGAGGGCGGCTGAGACGAGGCGGAGCGTGACGACGCATCGTTCCGTCCGCAGGCGAGGGCGAAGCCGAGCACCAGGCTCATGCCGAGCAACCTCTGACCGGGATCGAGACAACGCGACCGCGTAGAGACGCGCGGGGTCGGCATTCCATGACTCCTTGTGTCGAGAATCGGGAAAAAGTGAGCGGGCGGACCCGGCGGGCTCGGCGCGATCTCCCGTCTCATTGACCTTGAGGGGCAAGCGGCAACGTCGGGATGTGATAGTCCGCCAGTATTCGCTCGATCTCGGCCTTCCTCTGCGTGAGAATCTGGTCGAGCTTCTCGCGGAGCTCGCGGTCGGATCGCCGAGTGCCGATGGCGAAGTCGTACGCGAACGGCAGGTCTGGACTGTCCCTGTCCGGCAAAGGCACCAGGGTCATCGGGATGCCACTCCTGTGAGAGAAATACCCCGCGAGCGGACCCCAAATGATCGCGACATCGATCTTCCCCTTGGCGAGCGAGTCGATGATCTCACCCGGGTGATGATCTGCGTCGTAGAACCCTGTGAAGCCGACGACGTTGCCGACCATTCCGCGCGCCGTCAAGGCATGCGCGGGTGGAGTGTGGGTGTAGTCTTCGCCGATGAGATTGACACCGATTGTCAGCTTGCGGAGCGCCGAATCGTCCAGTGACTTGATACCCAAGTTCCGGTCCGTTCGATAGACGAGATAGTACGTCGAGCGGTAGTACGGCTGTGTCGTGGCGACGGGGTCGTACCCCTTGGGAACGCCGATCACCACATCGCACTGGCCGGCACTGAGCGTGTTTCGCACGAACCCTCGCCGCTGCGGCCACCAGACATACGACACCGAATCGCCCAAGGCTGACGCGAGCACGTCAGCAATCTTGTTGTCGAATCCTTCCTTCTTCTCGTTGGACGAGGGGAGGTTGTCGGGATCGGCGCAGACACGGAGGTTCTTCTGCTGCTTCCACATGCTATCCTGCGTGGGCAAGACGGTAGGCGGAGCAGCCTGACTACGGGCCACGGGCGCGCCGAACGCGGTGACCGGTGCCCAGAGCGCGCACGCCACGAGGCGTCGACGGAGCCGACGGCGAGAGCGCGCAGAGCTGGTTTGGGGTTCGAAGCAACGCATCGGCGGTTGGAACCAAACCCGGTGCCGGAGCACCGCTCCGACACCGGGTTTGGATCCTGAGCTACCTAGTACGGTACTACTTCGCCGCTGCGCCAGGGAGCGTGAAGACGGTGAGGACGCCGCCCTGGTTCGTGTACTGTCCGGCATCGCCGAAGGCCCCGAGCGCGCCGAGACCGGCGGTCGGATCCTCAGCGCCAATGCCGGCGGCTACGCCGATTCCGGCCCAGCCACCGATACCGGAGAGCACTGCCACGTACTGCTTGCCATCGGGGCCCATGTAGGTCATCGGGCTGCCAATGATTCCGGAAGGAGTCTTGAACTTCCAGAGCAGCGTGCCGGTCTTCGCATCTACGGCCTTCAGCCAGCCTTCCATTGTGCCGTAGAACACGACGCCACCGGCCGTGGTGAGCGCGCCGCCGTACGCAGCGAGGTTCTCCTTGATCTCCCACACGACCTTACCCTTCATCGGATCCCAGGCGATGAACCGACCACGGTTCCCACCGGGGCCCGGGAACATCCGCACGATGGCGCCGACGTAGGGCTGTCCGGCCGAATACTTCACCTCGACGCCCTCGTAGTCCATGCAGATGTTGTTCACAGGGACGTAGAACAGACCCGTCTGCGGCGAATACGCAGAGGGTTGCTGGTCCTTGAATCCGATTGCCGCCGGGCAAATGCCTTCCGTGTTGCCCTTGGCGTTGGTGCGCTTGCTCGCATCCTCAACCGGGCGGCCAGTCGTCAGGTCGACGCTCTTGGCCCAGTTGACCGGTCCGTAGGGCTGTGCGACGAGCAGCTTGCCGTTCGTCCGATCGACCGTGTAGCCGAAGCCGTTACGATCGAAGTGCGCCAGGAGCTTCTTGCCACCCTGGTCGAACAGCACCATCTCGTTCACGCCGTCGTAGTCCCAGGCATCGTGCGGGGTCATCTGGTAGACCCACTTCACATTGCCGTCGTCCGGGTTGCGCGCCCAGATGGACATCGACCACTTGTTGTCGCCGGGGCGCTGATCGGGGTTCCACGTTCCGGGGTTGCCGCTTCCGTAGTAGAAGGTGTTCAGCTCCGGATCGTACGAGTACCAACCCCAGGTCGTGCCGCCACCGCGCGTCCACTCATCGCCCTGCCAGGTCGAGACGCCGAGGTCCTTGCCTTTCATCGACTCGTAGTTCGCATTCGGAACTCCGGTGATGCCGACCTCGTTGTCCGGCCCCGTGCTGTACTTGCGCCACACTTCCTTGCCCGTGTTGGCATCGAACGCCGTCACGCGGCCGCGGACGCCGAACTCACCACCGGAGATGCCGGTGATGACGATGTCCTTCACGACCAGCGGCGCGTTCGTCATCGTCTCGCCCTTCTTGTAGTCGGCGCTCTTGACACGGAAAATCTGCTTTCCGGTCTTCGCGTCGAGGGCGAGCAGGTCGCCGCTCAGCAGCTCGATGTAGAGCTTGCCGCTCGGGTGATAGGCCAGACCGCGATTCACTACGTCGCAGCAGGCGATCGGAATGACATCAGCCGGCTGCTCGGGAGTGAACTGCCAGAGCTGCGGCGCGCCTTCCTTCGTCAGGTCGAGCGCGAACACCTTGTTCGGAAACGCCGAGTGCACGTACATGACGTTTCCGATCACGAGCGGGTTCCCTTCGTGCCCACGCAGCACCCCAGTCGACATCGTCCACGCAGCCATCAAATTCTTGACGTTGGCCGTGGTGATCTGGGTCAGTGGGCTGGCCCGCTGCAGGTCATACGTCCTGCCGGGCATCACCCACTGATTGGGATTCTTGGACATGGTCTGCAGGTCCTGCGCGTTGGCCGATACTGCACCAACGGCAATCCCAGCGACGACTGCCCAAGAGGTGAAGCGGGGAAAACGATTCATAAAAGCCGCCCCTATGGGTGGAGAGTGAGGATAGAGCAGTGCTACGGGGAGAAAACAGCTCGCCTACACCGCACGCCACCGACGAAGACGGCGCAATCGTCCTCGTCCTTCGCGTTCAGGTGCGACGTTCGTTACCCGTGTGGAGGACTTCGTTCGCTGCAGACCATTGGAACCTCACACTCAACAACGTGGTGAGTTCAAAACGGTCCTGTGGAGCATTCCATCCACGCTCACCGAATCGTACGGCGAGCGACGTGTCCTCAGTTGTGTCTTACTCGACGCCGAAGCGCGCGCCGTCCAAGCGCAAACCCCATCAATCGTGCACCATTCTGCCGCGCTCGGCAACCCCCTCCACGCGACAGGTTGCTGATGCTGCTGCAGAAGATACGTCTGCTCCTCGCGCGCTGGATCCCTTCACCGGAAAGAGAGGTGCCAGCGGTGCAAGAAACTGGAGCCCAAATCTTTACGTGTCAAGGCAACTTCTGGGATGCTGATCGGGGTCCTGGGTACGGTCGCCGCCGCTCTCCTGCTGCTCCTCGTCGCACTCTGGAGATGGCAGGAGCGCCTGGTCTTCCAGCCACCTCGTGAACATGCACCCTTGCCGCACCGGGATGTGGTGGCGCGTCTCGAGGGCCACGGCCACGACGGGCAGGCCCTCCTTGCTCTAGTCGTCCGCGCCCGACCGGAGATCGAGCGAGCGCGGGAGCGTCCGCTGGTGCTCGCGTTCCACGGCAACGCCGACCTTGCCGTCTGGCGGCTGCCCTGGGCTGAAGAGCTGCGGTCCAGGGCTGGAGTGACCGTGGTTCTGGCGGAATACCGCGGCTATGGCGGACTCCCCGGTGAGCCATCGGTGGCGGGTGTGCGTAGGGACGCTGCCGCCATCGCCGGAGCCCTCAGGACCAGCGCCGCCAGCAGCGCCGCAAAGATCATTCTCTACGGCCACTCCCTCGGCTCCGCCGTGGCGACGGAGTTGGCGGCTGAGCTAGGCCCTGCTTGCGTGGATGCCCTGATCCTGGAAGCCCCCTTCACTTCGGCGCGCGACATGGCTCGCGTTGTGGCGCCTTCGCTATCCTGGCTATGGAGATCTATATCCCGCGTCCCCTATGACACGGCTGATCTGGTCGCTAGGCTTGATCTGCCCGTCTGGGTGACTCACGGAGAGCGTGACTGGGTTGTCCCTCTTCGAATGGGACGAGCCGTGCACCGAGCGGCGCGGCGTCCAGGCGCGTTGCTCGTCGTCCCGCAAGCAGGGCACAACGACGTCGCTGAGGTGGGCGGTGAGAGCTACTGGTCCTGGCTGATGGCGGCGGTCCGACCAACACCTGCGATGCCTTTGGAGACGAGAGGGGAGACGCCTACGCCCGACACCGCATCGACGTGATGACCCCTGCGCGCCTTGGTGCGAGGTTGCGTACTGCGGCGCTCGGCGCAGTGGCCGGCGTGCTCCTCGCCGCCTGCTCCGATTCCACCGGGGTCGGTCATCAGCCCGACCTCACGGGCCTCCCCGACCTGACCGTCGACGTGGCCACTCTCAACTCTACCTGGGAGATCGTCGACGCCTTCGTTCCCGTGGGGTCATGTACGACCCTCGAGTATGGCGTCCCACCGGGAGTCCACCGGGTCCTCGCCTTCACTGCCACTCTCCAGAATGTCGGAGACGCCGACGTCTACGTAGGCGACCCGCTCGTGCACATCGACCCGAACGGCGACGGCGACTACAGCGATAGCGATGGACTGTTCGAGTGGGGGAGCTGCCACCAGCACTTCCACTACCGCCACTTCGCGCTCTACGAGCTCTTTCCGATCAACATGGATGGCTCGCTCGGCGCGCCGACGCACGCGGCCAAGATCAGCTTCTGCCTTCGCGACGATGCCGTGGTCCCAGGCGCACCAGCCTACCACGACTGGGTCTACCACGTGTGCGGGAACAAGACGACGCACGGTCTGCAGGGGATCTCCACCGGGTGGGCCGACGTCTACGATCGCACCCTCGCAGGCCAGTATTTCGTGCTCGACGACCCCCCGCTCCCCGCCGGCGACTATCTCCTTCGCATCACCGTCGATCCGCCCTTCCAGCGCGAGAAGCCGACCGACGCCTGTCCAGCCGTGGACCCGGACGGAAACTGCCGAATGTTCCTCGAGAAGAGCTACGAGAACAACGTCGGCGAGATCAAGGTGCACCTGGACGCGACGACGACCGCGAACTGACGGGCCCTCACTATCGACCGGGGCCGGGGGCCAATCGCGCCGGACACTCCGCAGTTTGCTGCTTCCCTCGCCCCTGGTCGCCCGAAGCCACACATTTCACGGTCGACCGATATCACCGTTCCCACCCGACCTACAGCCAAAAGGGCGCCGAGTTCACCACGTTCGATGAAGAATCAATGGAATGAGGCCGATACGGCGTCGCTCGACCCGATCGACGTCCTGATCTACCAGGCGCGGCTGATCGGCTCCGAACCCAGTCTGGTTCTCTGGGGAGGCGGCAACAGCAGCCTAAAGGTTCAGGAGGCCGATTTCGACGGAAGGCCGGCCCGCGTGCTGAGGGTGAAGGGGAGCGGGAGCGACATGAAGTCGATGAAGCGGGCCGATTTCCCCGGCGTCCGGCTCGATGACCTGCTACCGCTCTTCGAGCGATCGGACATGTCGGACAAGGAGATGGTCGCCTATACCAGTCACACGATGCTCCAGCCCGACGCACCACGGCCATCGATCGAGACGCTACTCCACGCTTTCATTCCTCAGGCGGCGGTCCTGCACACGCACGCGGATGCGATCTTGATGCTGACGAACACGCCATCGCGCGAGGTGACCGTCCGGGCGTGCTATGGCGACGACGTGATCGTGATCCCCTATCGTCGACCGGGGTTCGCCCTCTCCAAGGAGGTTGGCGCGGCCGTGCGAGCGAACCCTGGAGCGCGCGGGCTCGTGCTCCTTAATCACGGGCTTGTCACCTGGGGGGACGACGCGCGAACCGCTTACGATCGCCACGTCGAGTTGGTGACTCGGGCCGAGGAGTTCGTCGGGTCGAAGAGCAAGGCCCGGGGAGCCACGGCGGCTCAACGGGGAGCCTCGAGCGCGGCCCGGTCCGGCCGCGCGGCGACGGCCGCGCCTGTACTGCGTGGCCTGCTGAGCGCCGGCAAGCGCGTCATTCTCCGCTTCGACGACAGCGATGACGTGATGGCGTTTCTGGACCGGCCGGATGCGCGGGCACTGAGTCAGGTCGGCGCCGCGACGCCCGATCACATGCTGAACACCAAGCGAGCGGCCCTGTGGCTGGATGTTCCGGCTACCGACGACCCGGCGGCGCTCCGCGCGGCGATCGCACCTCAACTCGACGCCTACCAGCGGCAGAGCGCCCAGCACCGCGCGGCGCACTTTGACCCAGCAGTGCTCACACGCGAGGAGGCGGCCACGGTCTCGGACTTCCCGCGGGTCATCTTGGCGCCTGGAATCGGTATGTGGACTGCCGGGAAGGATGCTCGAGCGACACTCGTGACAGCGGAGATCTACCACCACACGATGGCCATCATGTCGGCAGCGGCGAGCTCCCAGGGCGGCTACGCCAGTCTCGGCGATCGGGACGCTTTTGACGCCGAGTATTGGCCGCTCGAGCTCTATAAGCTCACGCTGGCGCCGCCGGAGAAGTCTCTCTCGCGCCGGGTGGCGCTCATCACCGGTGCCGCCAACGGGATCGGACGGGCCATTGCGTCGCATCTGGCAGCCGCCGGCGCCCATGTGCTAGTGACGGATGTCGACGGCAACGGCGCACGGCAGGTCGCCAGTGAGATCTGTTCGGCGCAGGGAATCGGCCGCGCCGTCGCGCTCTCCGTCGACGTGACCAAGGAAGCCGACGTCCAGTGCGCCTTCGAGCACGCATGCCTCGCCTACGGCGGTGTGGACATCGTGATCTCCAACGCGGGCATCGCGCGCGTGTCCGGTCTCGCCGACCTATCGCTCGAGGATTGGAACGCGAGCCTCGCGGTGAACGCTACGGGGCACTTTCTCGTCAGCCGTGCGGCACTACGCTCGATGCGCGCGCAGGGATTGGGGGGGAGCATCGTGTTCAACGCGACGAAGAATGTCCCTGCCCCGGGGAAGGACTTCGGAGCGTACAGCGCAGCGAAGGCCGCCGAGGCGCAGCTCTGCCGTATTGTGGCGATCGAAGGCGGAGGCGATGGCATTCGCGCCAACATGGTGAACCCCGACGCGATCTTCGAGTCGAATCTCTGGTCACCCGCTATTCGCCAGGCGCGCGCCGATGCCCAGGGGATCGACGTCAGCACCATCGAGGACCACTACGCCCAGCGGAACCTCTTGAAGGCGCGGGTCACCGCATCGGACGTCGCTGAAGCGGTGCTCTGGTTGGCCTCGGACCTCTCGGCGAAGACAACCGGCGCGATGATTCCGGTCGATGGCGGATTGCGGGAGGCATTCCCGCGTTAGCTGTCAGGCAGGAGCGAGACGAGAGCGTGGTTCGGCTTCAACACAAAAAGCGATTCGGGCGGCCCACCGTGAGGTGAACCGCCCGAATCGCTTTCCACTACCCAACCGGTGCGCTGGTCTTAGAAGAACAGCATAAGGCCGGTCGCACCCTGGTTCGCTGTTGCCTTCGAACCGTCGAAGCTCTCCGACGTGACGTAGGTGTACTCAAAGACCCACCGGAGCGACTTCGTCCACATGTACGTCAGCGCGCCGACGAACGACGAGTTGCTCACCGCATTGTCGTTCGACAGGTTGCCGGACCCGATCGCGTTCTTGTCGGTGTCCGTCAGGCTGACGCGGCTGTTGCCGTAGCTGGCTCCGATCTTCCACTTCGAGGTGCCACCAGGCTGCCACTGCAGCTGCCCGATGTAGCCAGTCGAGTTCCGCTTGTTGTTGTTGGCATCCACCGACAGGCCGGAGAACATCAGCGTGGTGCCGACGCCCTGTCCATAGTAGCCCGAGCCAACGAGCTCGAGACCCCTGGCGAGATCGACCTGGATACCGCCGCCGACGCCGTCCGACGTGATGCTGACCTGCCCAGCGCCCGGCGCCGTCTTGGCCTGCTGCACCATGAAGTTCACCCAGAACATGAACTTCTTGTCGCCTGCGGCGATCGCATCATCGGTGGAGCTGGCAGCGCTGCCGCCGTAGTGCGTCGTCCACGTGAACTCACCCTCGAGGCGCGGCGCCTTCGTCACATCGAAGGCAACACCATTGTTGGAGGCCCAGGCGGCGGGATCGAAGATACCGATCGACAGCTGCGCGGGCTTGCCAGCCGGTGTGCTATAGGTGAACTGTGCGTTGAAGTTCGGATAGATGTAGCCGGTACCGATGCGGCCGAGCGTCGTCCCGCCGCCGTTGGCCGGATCACCGCTCACGCCGACGCCGAAGATCGTCATGTCCGTGAGGATGTTCTGGCGCTGCCAAAGGCTGAGTTCACGACCGGCGAGGATCTGCCCCCAGCCGCCGCCGGCGGTGAGGAAGACCTGACGCATGTCGATCTGCGCGCCGAACTGGTCATGGGCGCGGTCGGAGTTCTGGATTTGCGGCGCGAAGCCGAAGTGGACGCCGAGATCCGTGTTTCCTTCCTTCCCCTTCGCCTCGAACACGGCAAAGGCGGGAAGGAGTCCAGTGCGGATCCGGGACACGCCGTCTTCTTGCGGACCTACCGGCACGAGCCCCTCGGTCTGCGGCAACCCGACGACGCCGCATGACGAACTCGTCGTGCCATCGCTGCCGAGGAGGTTCCCCTGGTTGCTACACTTGTCCTGGGTGTAGACGTAAAACGCGTTCACGTTGCCGGAGAACGTGAAATTCCACCCATTGCTCATCTGCATCGTGAGCTGAGCATTGGCAGTACTTGCTGCCAGCATCAGGGCGAGGGACACAAGAGCAGTACGTTTCATAGCTTGCTTCTCCCAGACTAGTGAAAGACGAAGAAACCGCCGAAGTTCGAAACGTGCTACTGCTGAACCATGCATTCAGAGTGAGATCAGTGCTGCGATAACGGCAATGTGTTCGCGATTAAGCACCTCCTGTTCATTGGATCCCGACCCGAACCGCTACTGAGCGAGCATCTGCCGGTTGGTCGAGATCATGACATCGACGATTGGCACGTCCCTGTGATCAGTCCACCAGTAGAAGTCGTCGATCTGCGCAGAGTACACCGACGGAGCATACGGGAAGTGCAAGCCCTTCGACGTCTTCACCCGAGCGATCGCTCCGCTCGAAACCGCCGCGCTATCCACGGTCGTTCCGGACGATGCCATCGCCCGCATTTGCTCCGCCGCCGCCCCTGCAATGAACCCGCTCAGATACGCTTGCTTCTCTCGAGAGCCGAAGGCCGTCCAATCGGCGCCTGTCAACATGGTCGGGTGACGCGGCTCCTGCGACAGCGCTGCGGCGTGCGCACCCACAAAGATTCCCCCTGCCACAAGCGCGCACGCGATCCCAACCCGTCTTGCCGTACCTACACGTTCGATCACAAGACTTCTCGATGCTGCACCGCTCCGGAGCGCTCGCAGCCATCCGCGCCCCGGAGCTGACTGGGCACTCAGGATTTCGGTGCCGCTTTCCCCGACGACCCGCCGCCGGGAAGCGAGAACACCATGAGCGCATCCCCAAGCGGATAGCCGAGCTGGAAGTTGCCCCCGCAGGCCACTGCGATGTATTGCTTGCCATCGAGCATGTAGGTCACCGGCGGAGCATTACAGCCGGCACCGGCCTGGAAGCTCCAGAGCACCTTGCCGGAGCGCGCATCGTAGGCATTGAACTTCCCGTTCCCCTCGCCCGTGAAGACGAGGTTCCCGGCAGTCGCCATTGCGCCACCGATCATGGGCTGTGCCGTCTCGACCTGCCATGCCCTCTTGCCGGTGTTCAGGTTGATCGCCGTGAAAGTCCCGTACTGCCGCTCTCCAGGCACGGCCTTGAAGGCCGATCCGAGCCAGAGCTTCCCCTTCTCCCACGGCGCCGAGTGCGTGATGTAGTGCATCGGCTGCTCGAGACCCAGCACGTACATGTAGCCGAGTGTCGGATTGACGGCAGTCGGCGACCACTCTGAACCACCGTTCGCGCCGGGGAGCATGCGAGCGCCCTCCGCCGTCGGCAGCGAAAGGTACGCCTCGTGCCGATTGAACTCGTCGGAGCGCGTAATCAGCTTGCCGGTGGCGGCATCGAGGACATACACGTAGGCCGTCTTGCCGGCTTGGGCGACCGCCTTCTTCCCGTTCTTGAGCGTGATCACCACCGCCGGGCTGACCACGTCCAGATCCCAAACATCATGCGGCACTTCCTGGAAGTGCCACTTGTGCTCACCCGTCCGGGCATCGATCGCGACGATGCAATCCGTGTAGAGGTTGTCGCCGGGGCGCAGGGAGCCGTCGAGGTCGGGGGACGGGTTCCCGACGGTGAAGAAGATCGTGTGCGAGTCGGGATCGTACGCCGGGGTCATCCACACGCCGCCACCACCGCGCTGCCACGCATCGCCGTTCTGCGCCATCGCCGCCTTCTCGGCCGCAATGTCCCGCTTGAGATCGACACCGTCGGGGGTGGTCGTGACGAAGTCGCCCTCCCAACCCTTGTCCGGAATCGTGTAGAAGTTCCAGAGCTGGTGCCCGTCGTTCCTGTCGTAGGCGCGGATGAAGCCGCGGATGCCGTATTCGCCACCGGAGGTGCCGATGATCACCATGTTGTCGATGATGAGCGGCGCCATCGTCTGGCTGTATCCGGCTTCAGGGTCGGAGATCTCGATGTCCCACTTCACCTTCCCGGTCGACGCCTCGAGCGCAACGAGGCGCGCATCCAGGGTCGCCATATAGACCGTTCCGTCGGAGATGGCGACGCCGCGGTTGTTCGGGCCGCAGCAGTAGATCGGCGACGCGATGCTCGTCTTGTGCTCGTAGCGCCAGAGCTCGCGTCCAGTGCGCGCATCGACCGCCATCGCTGTGTTGTACGGCGTCGTCAGATACATGATGCCATCGACGACAATCGGGCTCGTCTCGAAGGATCCGAGGCGCGAGATGCCCGTCTGATACATCCACGTGACGCGCAGGCCACTCACGTTCGACGTGTTGATTTGGGTCAGCGGCGACCAGCGCTGATTCGAGTAGTCGCGGCCATAGGTGACCCAGTTCTTCCCATCGCTGCGCGCGCCCTTGAGCATCTGGTCCGTGACGCTCGTAAAGGTCGGCTCCTTCGTGGCCGCCTTCTTCGTGGTGGTCGCCACCTGCTCCTGACTCTGCGCGATCGACGCCAAGAATACCAGGCTGGTGCCGACTGCCATGATGCGGGTGAGTCGCATGTAAAGCCTCCCAGAAGTGCCGTGTGCGACCAATCGGGGCGTAGAGGTGAAGCGGCTAATCTGAACTCCCATCGAGGACTGCCCGAGACCCACGCACGTGCTGGCGGCGGAGCCGTCGCGCACTTGCCGCCGACTGGGGACGGGCTCGGTACCGCTAACCCAGCCGTGCAAGACGGAGCTCTCTCATTTCAGGAGAGAGCACTGTTCTGTTGGCCGAAGTGTGAGGGGAAAGACGAACCGCGGAGGGGGAAGTCGGAAGCGATCACATGCAGGATCGCCGAAGGAATTGCAAAGAGTCGGATTGGGAACTGAGGCGTTGCAATTCGTGTCGCCCGGACTGCGCCGTCGGGCGATGGACACGCACGGCCAAATGACTGTGAAGGCCATCGGCACCACCCACGTTGAGAAAGCGCCGCCGCGGCGCTCGATGCGCCGAAGTGTCACGAACAGATAACGCAACCAGTCGCGGCCACAATGTGATACGGCCCTTCACCTTGGCGCAAGAGGCAATGCCCTCGCGAGGCGGTGCTTTGCCCAACTCCCGCTAGGCAGCAACCAGCCTCGGTTTTGCCTGTCTAACCAGTGAATGCGAGCAAGATTCGCCAGGCGCCTCCGCGCCAGGCGTTTTCCCCTTGAGACATCGCCGCCCATGGGGGCCGCGGGCCGCCGCACAGGACCTGGGAACTCATCTGTCGGCGCGCCGAGGCTTTGCGACTCAGTGCGGGCGGCTCAGCTCGCACGAGTGAGGTCGGGACTCACGCTAACATGCAGCAATATTCGCCATCGTACGTGCGTGCATTCAGCGTCAGAATAGCGACAACATAACGCACGTATAGCGACAACTAACCAGGAACAACTGGCTGTCTACGGCGCGATGTAGGCGACGGGCAGCTTTGCAGCTTCCCACACCACATACCCCCACCGCTCGCCCGGTCGGCGAGAGATGGGGCTCGTCCGCGTCGGCGATGTGAGGGGCCGCATTCCGAGCCGCCGCGCGATGATTGCCAGGCGCATCATGTGGAAGGGGTCACTCACGAGGATCACTCGGGCAGGCGAGCGGTCCTCAAGCAGCGCGGCCACCGCGTGCAACGACTGGCTCGTCGAGTGACCTCGCGTCTCGACGACCAACGCGCTGTCCGGAATACCGCGACTCCGCAGATAGCGTTCGCCGACCTCCGCCTCACTCGTCGTGTCTCCCACTCCCGTGCCCCCCGTCAACACGACACGCGGCGCGAGTCCGTCCTCCCAGAGCTCCAGCGCGTGATCGAGGCGCGCGCGAAGGACCGGTGAGGGACGACCCTCGTACTGCGCGGCCCCCAAGACGACTATCGCATCCGCGGCGCGCGCATCGTCCTGGCTACCCGCCGCGAGCACGGCGACAACGGCTGTCACCCACCCTGCGACGAGCATGCTGAGCACGACCACCGAGATCTGACGCAGATATCGGCGCCCGCCCTCAGGCAGTGGTCGCGGAGCGTCCCACCGCGTGCGCGCCATGCCGGTGGGCTACTCGGTGAGCCCGAGCAGGGCCAGCCAGAAGACATCGAACGCCGCGCGCGTGTTGATCTCGGGCTCGACCGCGCGGATCGCCGCCAGGCCGTTCACGAACGCCACCACCACGTCGGCAACAAGAGTCACCGGAACACGCGACCGCAGCCCCAGCAGCGCGAAGAGCGCCTCGACCGATCCCGCCGCGGCTTCCCGCCGCGCCGCGACCGACGCGCGAATGGCGCGCCTCACGAGACTCCCGCGCCATTCCGCTAGCTCGATCAATACACGGACATGCCCTCGGTCCAGCTCAGCCTCGAGCCAGCTCCACAGGTCATCGATTGCGCGCCGCGGCTCGGTGTTGAGGAAGGCCGCCCGCTCGCGCGCAACCAGTTGGCCAGTGATCCACTCCACCATGCGAGCCAGGAGCGTCTCCTTGTCGTGGAAGTGATAGTGGATCAGCCCCTTGCTCACCCCCGCTTCCTCCGACACCTCGTGCATGGTGAGCGCCGTCGCGCCCGAGATGACGATACGCCTGACAGCGCTCTGGAGAATTCTGTCGGCGGCGTCGCCACGAGTGCGACGCTCCGAAGAGGAGGCGGCGGTCCGCACGGACGTCTAGAGCGAGTGCGTCTCGCCCGAGAGGGGGGCGCTCACCGTACGCCCCGGTGCCGCGAGTAAGAGTGCCAACGCATCCTGCGCCTCTGGCTCGCCGTGAACGAGATAGACCGACTCGAGCCCTGGCGATTGGACGGCCACCGCCTCGAGCCATGCGACCAGCTCGCGGCGATCGGCGTGCGCGCTGTAGCCGTTGAGGACTTCGACCGTCGCACGCAGTGGGATCTCCGTTCCGAAGACTCTGATCATCGGCTGACGCTCCACGATCCGTCGCCCCAGCGTGTGCTGGGCCTGGAAGCCCACGATCAGGACCGTATTGCGGGGATCGCCCGCGCCGTGAGCCAGATGATGGAGGATGCGCCCTGTCTCCGCCATTCCTGAGCCCGCGATGACCACGAATGGCCCCGTGCGGGCATTGAGCGCCTTCGACTCTTCCACCGAGGTCGTGTAACGCAACAGCGGAAAGCGAAAGAGCTCATCGATCGTCCGCACCATGTCCTCTGCTCGATCGAATACCTCCGGGTGCATGCTGAAGACCGCGGTCGCGTTCATCGCGAGGGGACTGTCGATGATGATGGGAATCGGCGGGATCTCCCCCGCACGATGGAGCGCATGCAAGTCGTAGATCAGGTCCTGTGTCCGGCCTACTGCGAAGGCCGGAATCATCACCCGTCCGCCCCGTGCGGCAGTCGACCTCACGACGCGGCCAAGCTCTCGTCGCGATTCCTCCATCGACGCATGGTCCCGATTGCCGTACGTGGACTCCATGATGACGACATGCGCCTTCGCCGGCGGCTCAGGGTCTCGAATGATGGGGAGGCCTGGACGCCCGATGTCGCCGGAGTACACGAGACGCCGCGTTACTCCAGCCTCCGTCCAGTCGATGATGACCGAGGCAGATCCAAGGATGTGTCCCGCGTCGACGAATGAGGCAGCAATGCCGGGGGCCACGTCGAACTGGTGGTGATAGGGGACGCCCACCAAGAGCTCGCCGACCCGGGCCGCATCGGTCGCGGTGTACAGCGGCGGGTCGGCGTCTCGATGATGCCTCGCAAGAAAGGCGGCGTCGCTCTCCTGAACGTGTGCGGAATCGGCGAGGAGGACAGCAGCCAGATCCGCCGTGGCGGCGGTGGCCCACACGGTTTTGCCGTAGCCGCGTGCAGCGAGCAATGGCAATCTGCCGCTGTGGTCGATGTGAGCGTGCGACAGAATGACGGCGTCGATGGCCTCCACCGGACACGGAAGCTGCAGGTTCTTCGCGCGCGCCTCACTCCGCCGTCCCTGGAAGAGACCACAGTCGAGCAGAATCCTACGGCTGCCAACGCGAAGCAGGTGGCAGGATCCCGTGACTTCCCGCGCCGCGCCGGAGAACTCGATCTCCATCAGGTTGCTCTTTGCGGAGCGAGCGGAGGAGACGCGCCGGTCGACGCCTCAGGTCGACGGCGATCGAGCACGCCTTGGACCGCGTCGAACACCGTGGCCGGAGTGAGCTCCTCCATGCACTCGTGTCCAACCGGACAAATGTCCAGGTGACAACCCAGGCAGGGGACGTGCTCGGCGCGCACCACGATGCTCGCGGGCGCCCCGGCGCTCCAGCCGACCGGGTTCGTCGAGCCGAAGAGAGTCACGGCCGGGACATCGAGCGCAACCGCCATGTGAGCTGGACCCGTGTCACCCGAGACGAAGGCCTGACAGGTTTTCATGAGGCCCAGAAAACGCCGCAGATCCAGAGGAGGAGCGATCACCGCAGCCCGGGTGCGCGCCGCGAGCTCTGCGACCAGAGCATCATCCCCCGGTCCGCGGAAGACGACGGGCGCGACTCCGGAAGAAGCGAGCCTCGTCGCAAGTTCGGCGTAGCCGCCAATGGTCCACTGTTTGACCGGCGTGCCAGCAGAGAGAAGAAGTCCGACACGGGGCTGCCCGCGCGTGATCCCCAGCGCGATCGCGTCACTCTGACCTTGCTCCAGCTCCTCCGCGCTGAGATACAGGCGCGTGCGCACCGGGACGTGCGGAACGCCGAGGAGCTCGAGCAGCCGTTGTCTCTCACGCACCACGTACTCCGCGGGCCGCCCCTCCCGAGGAAGAGTGTGCGTGTACACCCACCACCATCCCCGCACATGCCACCCGACACGCATCGGCGCTCTCGAGAAGAGAGAGATGGCCGCGGTACGGGGGCTCGACTGCACATCGATGATCCAGTCGTAGGAGCGAGACCTGATGAGCGACCACATCGTCGCTGGGTGCGCCCGGTCGCAGATGATGCGCGTCGAGACGAGGGCGTGATGATCCAACAGCGGAGCGGCGAGCGGAAAGACCAGAAAGTCGAGCGCTGCCGCCGGATACACCTGGTGGAGGTGATCCAGCAAGCTCGTGCTGAGAACAACGTCGCCCAGCCGACGGAGCTGGATCACGAGCACCCGTTTCGGTTCGCTGGGCCCAATCACGATTGTCGCGCGGAAGAGGAGAGCAAGCGTTGAACGAGCTCGAAGACGCGGTCGGGGGACAGCTGCGTCATGCAATCGTGGCCGATAGGGCAGACGCGACGACCGCATTGGATGCAAGGAACATGATCGGAGCGCACGGTGAGATTCGTCGGCGGCCCGAGGCTCCAGGAGACCGGGTTCGTCGGCCCATAAATGGTCACTGTCGGTACGTCGAGAGCCAGTGCCATATGAGCCGGGCCGGTGTCCGCCGACACGAAGACCTGGCAGGTCGCCAGGAGCCCCAAGAATGGGCGAATCTCCTGCTGGGGTGCGATGACGGCGTCGCGCGCGATCTCTCGAAAGCGCTCCACCAGTGCGTCGTCCCCCGGCCCGGGAAAAACGAGAGGGATGGTCCCCGAGCGCGCGAGCAATGCGGCCAGCTCGCCGAAATTCTCGACGCCCCACTCCTTCGCCGAGTCGCCCGCCGAAAGCAGGAGTCCCGCGCGACGCCGCGATGGTGCCACTCCGAGCGCACCAGCTTGCGCCTCTCCGCGCGCTCGCTCGTCGTCGGTGAGATACAGACGCGCGCGCGGTGGTCCGATCGGGACATCGACCGCCTCGAGCAGCCGCTGCCGGTCGCGAACGACGTACATGGTGCTTCCGCGTGGAACGGTGTGCGTGTACGCCCACGACCACCCGCGCATCCGCCAGCCGACGCGAAGGGGGGCGCCGGACAGCCGCGTCAGCACGGCCGTCCGCGGGCTCGACTGCACATCGATGATCCAGTCATAGCGCCGCCGCCGGATCGCGCCCCACATCGACCGCGGCCGATCCCAATCGTAGACGAGGGCGGACCCCAGTCCGGGGATCCCCTCGAGCAGAGCGGCGTAGGCCGGACCCACCAGATAGTCGACGACCGCGCTGGGAAAGGCGCGGATCAGATCGGCGGCGAGCGGTGTCGACAGAAGCACATCGCCGTGACGCCGCAGCTGAATCAGCAGAACCCGCTCCGGCGCCTGCGGAGGGACTCTCACCCGTCGGGCCGGCGCGCGGTGTAGAGCTTGGCGTACTTGAGAAAGGCGTAGAACGCGGCCATGCCTCCGTAGATGATCCCCGCCCGTCCATCGAGGATCCCGGCGCGCACCACGAGCCTGACAAGCAGCTCGTACGGGATGCGGAGGATGTGCCAGGCGCGGAATCGCCCGCCGCGAGCCGCCTTCCCAGCGGCGATGATCGTCGTGTATCGATCGATCACCGCCACGTGCTCGCTCAGGGTCGCGTACTTCACGTGGCGCATGGGGGAGCGGAGGCGCGTCGTCGCTCCGTCGACGACCAAGTGCTCATGCACCGGCCGCAACGCGAAGCGAGCGGCCGACCGGCGCGCGAGCCGTAGCACCCAGTCGCGCCCCGTGCCGCCGAAGCGCAGCGGCGCACCAAGGTAGGTCAGCTCCCGGCGGATCCAGTAGCCATTGCTCGCTCCCGCGTCCATCACGACCCGGCGAATTTCCTCCACCAGCGCGGGCGTGAGCACCTCGTCCGCGTCGATCGAGAGCACCCATGCTCCCGACGTGAGTTCCAGTGCTGCTTGCTTCTGGTGTCCGAAGTCGTCGAAAGGCCGCGTGGCGACGGTGGCGCCGGCCGCGCGCGCGATCGCCACCGTATCGTCGGTGGAGCCGTCGTCCAGCACCACAATCTCGTCGGCCACGCCCCCCAGCGACGCCAGGCACGCCGGTAGCCGACGTGCCTCGTTATGCACGATCAGGAACGCGGAGAGAGTCGGGCGCAGAGGCGGCGTCCTCAGAGCGTATTCAGCCGCCGGGCGGGCGTGCAACGCACACCGCGTCGAGCCATACCGCGGTATTCAGTCATTGCGCCGAAGTTAGTACTTTGCGGCGCATGACCACCACCCCCGCGTTCAGCAATCTTGTCGTCGCCCAGCATCCGCTCGTCGCGCACAAGCTCACTATTCTGCGCGAGCGGACGACGCCGACGAAGCTCTTCAAGGAGCTGATCGAAGAGATCTCGCTCCTCCTCGCCTACGAAGCCACGGCCGACCTGGCGCTCGAGCGCACGAAGGTGGACACGCCGCTCGAAAGCGCCGAGGGATGGCGAGTGAGCGGGAAGAAGCTCACGCTGGTGCCGATTCTGCGCGCCGGGCTGGGCATGGTCGACGGCTGCTTGCGCCTCGTGCCGGGCGCGCGCGTGGGACACATCGGCCTCTACCGCGATCATGCGACGCTCGAGCCCGTGGACTACTACTTCAAGGTGCCCGGTGACGCGGCCGAGCGGCATTTCTTCCTCCTCGATCCGATGCTGGCGACGGGCGGCAGCGCCGTTGCCGCCATCACGTCGCTCAAGCGCGCGGGGGCGACCCGCATCCGCATGCTCTGCATCGTCGCCGCGCCCGTTGGTGTGGCCCGTGTCCGCGATGCACATGCGGATGTGCGCATCTTTGCCGCCGCGCTCGATCGCGAGCTGAATGCCTCTGGGTACATCCTGCCGGGGCTCGGAGACGCGGGCGATCGACTCTTCGGCACGCGAACAGGTGGATAAGATGAGAACGAGCCATCTTGTTCGGCACGGACTGCACTACTATTATTTTGCCGCCTTCCGCAGGTCGTGTCGTCAGACACAGTGCGCTCCCCTCGCACTCCGGCCTACATGCTCATCAACCTCGTCCCCGACTTCTTCGCCGTCCTCGCCAGTTCCGACCCTGCCTCCGCCTATGGGCGCTACTTCGCTTCCCACCAGCGAATCCTCTCATCGTACTGGTACAACTACGCGGTAGACCCGGACAGCTCCCACTTCGATGAAGTCGTGCGGCTCGCCGCGACTGCGGATCGCGGCGATCTCCTGGCGATGCTCGATCGCACGGACGTCATCGCCCTCGCCCGCGACGCCGAAGAGCGCTCCAAGGTGCTGCTCGGCGCCGACGTGGACGTGGACGTCGTTCTCATGGTCGGCGTCGGCGGCGCGAACGCCGGGGAGCTCGTCATCGAGGGGCGCGGTGTGGCCTTCGTGTGTCTCGAACACTTCACCGGCGTCGCCAACCCCACCACGCACGGGCTCGGCCTCGACCCTGCGCTGATACCGATGTGGCTCGCGCACGAGATCACGCACACGATCCGGTACACCTCGCCGAGCAGTAACGCCGAGCTCCGCCAGGCCATCCACGATGCCGGCGGTCACTACTCCTATTGGGACACCGCACGCCGCGTGTCACTGCGCGAGCTGATCGTCAACGAGGGTCTCGCCGTGGAAGCCTCCAGGGCAGTGAGCCCGGGCCACGCGGAATGGGAGTACTTCGGCTACGGGCGGCGAGAGTATGCGCGCATTCGCGAGCTCGAGCCGACCATCACCCAGATCCTCGAGCGGGATCTGGATCGCTCCGGGCTTGGCCTCCGCCTTCGCTATCTGTCGGGTGGCTTGAGCGACGAAGCGCGCACCGCCGGCCCGCACGTTCTTCCCGAGCGCACAGGCTACTACATCGGAAGCCGCATGGTGGCATCGGCAATCGCGAGCCGCGGATACCCGTGGGCTGTAAGAGCACGAGCGGACGAGCTGCTCGCCGACTTCACGACCGCCGCGACTGCCTGATCGAGCTTACTTCCCCACGCAAAAGGTGCTGAAGACACGGTCGAGTACGTCGCCGACCGTTACGTCTCCCACAACCTCAGCCAGCGCCGCGGCGGCCGTATGGAGATGAACTGCCGCGACGACCGCCGGAAGCGAGCCCTCGCGCCAGGCGCGCTCGAATGCCGCGACCTCGTCGCGCGCCCGTTTCACCCCCGCGACGTGCCGCGCGCGGGTCAGGACGGGTAGATCGGCGCCGAGGGGACCGATCTGCCGCTCTAGTGCGTTGACGATCGCCCGTCGAAGCTCGCCCAAGCCGTGGCCCGTCGCGGCGCTGACCATCAACTCGTCCGGCTCCGCCTTCGTTGCAGCGCCCTCGAGTCGGCGGTCGATGGGTGATAAGGCACCTAAGGCTACTAAATCGGCCTTGAGCCGGAGCTGGAGTAGCGGCGCCGAGGAGTGCCTGCTCAGCTCCGCTGCCACACGCGACGGTGAGGTCGACGGATCGCCGCAGGCCAAGACCAGGTCGGCGGCGCGGAGCCAGCGCTCGCTCAGCTCGATTCCCAGCTCTTCCACTCGAGAGCTCGGCGCGCGGATGCCCGCGGTGTCCACCAATCGAAGCGGCCACCCCTCGGCGTCGAGATCCGCCTCCAACGCGTCTCTCGTCGTTCCCGGCTCGTCGGTGACGATGGCGCGCGCACTCTCGAGGAGCGAGTTGAAGAGCGTCGATTTCCCGACGTTCGGCGGGCCGGCAATGACGACCACCACGCCGCTCCTGAGCACCTCCCCTTGCCGCGCCGTCGCCAGCAACGCGTCGAGCGCCTCACGGAGCGCGGTGATCGCCGCCATGATCTGCGCGGCGCTTACCGGCCCATCATCCTCCTCCGGAAAGTCGACGTCGTACGCGAGCAGTGCCTCGAGGCCGATGACTTGCGCCCGGAGCGCATCCAGCCGAGCCGAGAGCTTTCCGTCGAGCTGACGCAGCGCCAGCTGGTGGCCCGCGCGTGAGCGCGCTGCCGTCAAGTCTCCTACGGCCTCCGCCTGGACGATGTCGAGCTTGCCATTCAGAACGGCGCGCCTGGTGAACTCACCGGGGAGCGCCTGTCGTGCCCCGGCCTCGAGGAGCGCGCCGAGGACCAGCGACGGGACGAGCGGGCCACCATGCACGCTGATCTCGACGAGGTCTTCGCCGGTGTAGGAGCGCGGAGCCGAGAAGGCCGTGACCACGCAGTGGTCGATCAGGGTCTCGCTCTTGGGATCGACCAGGCGCGCTGGGCGGGCAACGCGATGGTCGGGGCGCCAGGGGCGGATGACGGCCGATGCGATGGCGTGCGCTCGGGAGCCGGAGAGTCGCACCATGGCAAGCGCTCCGCGCCCCTTTCCAGACGCGATGGCGGCGATCGTGTCGTCGCCCCCCGGCAGTACCGCTTGAAGCGGCCCCCTCATCGCGATCCGGCTGCGCGGCGCCGGACAGATGGCGCCCCGCGGCTCCCCATTGCCGACCGAGTTACGGCGCGCGTGCCGACCGCGGCGATTTTGCCGTGGGCGCCGTGGTCGTCGCCGGAGTGGACTGCGCACGCTCGCGCGCGATCAACCACTGTTGCGGGAGCGCCGCGATGTTCTGCACCGCGTAGTACAAATTGAGCCCCGCCGGGAAGCGCAAGAAGAGCACTCCCATCATCACCGGAAAGACGTAGGCCATCGTTTGCGCCTGCGGGTTCGGCGGCGAGTTCCGGAGGCTGATCCAGGAGAGCAGGAACATCGACGCTGCCATGACGATCGGCAGGATATACCATGGATCATATCGAGAGATGTCAGGCAGCCAGAGGAAAGGCACGCCGCGGAACTCGATCGTATTCTGGAAGACGAAGAAGAGCGCAAACAGCACGGGCATCGGAATCAGCATCGGCAAGCAGCCGTAGAGCGGGCTGAGGGCGCTCATTCCGTGAGCGCTGTACAGCTTGAACAGCTCCTGCTGCATTTTCTCCGGATCGGTGCGGTACTTCTTCTGGATGGCTTGAAGCTCAGGTTGGATGCGCTGCATGCGGAGGTTCGTGCGCATGGCGCTTTGATTCAGCGGCCAGAGCGCAATGCGGACGACGATGCCGAAGATGACGAGCACCCACCCGTAGCTGAGGCGCAGCTTGTCATGCATCCAGAGCAGCACCTGCATGACGATCGTCGCGAAGGGCTGAACGATGGCGCGCAGGAAGCCGCCGTACGGGTTGACGTTCTCGAAGTCGCGGCCCAGGGCCACGAGCCGCCGCCACTCCTGGGGGCCGGTGTAGAGATCGAAGGTGAATCGCCCGTCCGCGCCGATCGGGACAGCGATCGTGGCCGATGCAGCCACGACATTCTTCCCGACGCGTGGCGCCCCCTGGAAGCTGGCAGCGCTGAAGGGTGTGGCTCCCTTCGGCACCAGGAGCGCGACGACGAAGTACTTGTTCTTGCTCGCGACCCAAACGAGCGGCCCACGCTCGATGCGGACCTCGGGGTTGTCGAGCTTGGAGAAGGGGAGGCCGTGCACGTCATCGGCGACGGGCTTGACCGCGAATGCGAAGTGCCGCTGGTCATCCATGGTGTCCGCCTCGGACGTCGGCAGTCCGTTCGGCAGATGGATGAGGACGAATCGATCGCCGCTTGCCGCACCGATGCTTCCCTCGACGTGCACGAGATAGCTGTCCGGCGCGAAGGTGTAGGCAACGGACAGCGGCGCACCGCCGCTCCGGCCCTGAAAGCGCAGAGCGGGGCGACCGGCCGTGGCCGAGCTGTCGACATCGAAGTTGATGTTGTCGAACCGGAGGGTGTCAGGCCCGGCGATCATCTCGTACGAGAGGAGGGGGGCGCCGGGATGGACGAGCGTCACCGGCTCCGGGTGCTCTCGCTGTCGCAGGAATTGCCGCAACTCGACATCGACCGGTGCGGCACCGGTAGTCGAGAATCGATATCCGACGAGGGGCGTTCTGAGCGAGATCGTGTCCGATTTGATCGCTCCGGCTTGCGGCCGAGCAGCGGTCTGTGGACCGGTAGTCTGTGGAGCGGCACTCGGAGCCTGGGGTGTTTCGCTCGCGGCGGGGCGGTTCGCACCATCATGCGCCGCCGAGTCGGTAGTAGGCGCGATCGGCGGTCGCATCGGCGGAAAGATCTTCTGCGTCAGCAAGATCACGCCGAGTGAAAGCGCAAGCGCGAGGAAGAGCCTCTTATTCATCTATTGGGCATCAGGGTACGGGGTCGTACCCACCGGGGCTGAAGGGGTGGCACCGACCCACGCGGCGGATGGTCAGCCATGTGCCGCGCAGCGCGCCATATCGCTCGAGTGCCTCGACCGCGTACGCCGAGCAGCTCGGTACGTATCGGCACGAGGCGGGAAGGAGCGGGGAGAGGGCCACCTGGTAGGCCCTCACAAGCATAACGAGCAGCCGACGCATTACACGTCCCGGAGTCTCGACATCATTGTATCACGGGCACGCAATAGGTCTGCCTCGAGCGCGTCGAAAGGCGCACCGTAGGCATCTGGACTGACCCTAATCGTCAGATCGAGAGCGGGGAGCGTGGGGAGCAGGTGTCGGCGGACCACTTCCCGAAGGCGGCGCTTGAGGCGGTTGCGCTCGACATTGGAGTGCCTGTGCTTCGGAACGACGAGCCCCACTCGCGGCCAGCGTAGACTGGACTGTACCCCGCGTAGCTCCAAGTAGCGCCCCCGGACCCGCTTTCCTGCGCGAGCAGTGTGCTCGAGATCCGTCCCCCGTACCAGTCTCGAGTGCCGGGGGAAGGGATACCGCTTACGCGCCAGCGTACTTGGATGGTAGCTGAACCGTCAGGCGCTTCCGCCCTTTCTTCCGGCGCCGGCTGAGGACAGCCTGTCCCCAGCGCGTGGCCATCCTTTCCCGAAAACCATGCTTCCGAATCCGACGCTTGTTGCGCGGACGGTAGGTGGGCTTGCCCATGCCATCTCCAATGAGAGCTTTGGTGCCAAGACAGAAAGGTAAAGGTATAACGGACAGCGAGATAGGTCAACGCGCGCCGCCCTCAGCAAATCCGATGTTCAGCACCCGTTTCCGGTAACCGGTACTCAGATTGACTTTTCCACATTGGCTGTCTAGCTTCGCGGCCCTTCCTCATCCCGCCTTCGCGTAGATGACCCTCCGCCAGAAATGACACTGACAGCCAGCGACGTTTGGACCCGCCTACTGGATCGAGCGAAGGCGGAGCTTCCTGAACACACGTTCCGAACCTGGCTCGAACCAACTACGGCGATCGCCATCGAAGGCGAGACCATCATTGTCGGCACTCCGGACCGGTTTGCCGCGGAGTGGATAGAGACAAAATACGCGCAGCTGCTAACCAGTTTGGCGCCAGTGGCAATCGGCCAGCCGATCCACGTCTCGTTTCGCGTCGATGAGGAGCGCAAAGCGCGTCCCCAGATGGACCTCTTCGTCGCACCGCCCATCGAGCAGGGGACGGCTGATCAGCCCGCTTCAAGCGCGCAACTCAGCAGCCGCTACACCTTCCAAAACTTCGTCATCGGAAAATCGAACGAGCTCGCCGCTGCCGCCGCCCAGGCCGCGGCCGCTGCTCCGGGCAAGGTCTACAACCCCCTCTTCATCTATGGAGAGACAGGGCTCGGGAAAACCCATCTCATGCAGGCGGTCGCTCACGACATTCTCCGGCGCTTGCCTCAAATGCGCGTGCTCTTCCTCGGCACGGAGCAATTCACCAACGATCTCGTCTCATCCATCCAGAGCCGCACGACCCACGCCTTCCGGCGGCGCTATCGCGAAACGGACCTGCTCCTCGTGGACGACGTGCACTTTTTGAAGGGGAAGGAAGCAACACAGGAAGAGTTCTTTCACACCTTCAACGCGCTCTACGAAGCCGGGCGCCAGATCGTGCTCACCAGCGACCGCCCACCATCGGAGATTCCAGGCCTCGAAGCACGGCTGGTGAGTCGCTTTCAGTGGGGGATGGTCGCCGACATCGAGCAACCGGACCTCGAGCACCGCATCGCGATTCTCAAGAACAAGGCGCGGCTCGACCACCTCGAGCTCACCATCCCCGACGACGTCATCGACTTCATCGCGGAAAACATCTCCTCCAGCGTGCGCGAGCTGGAGGGCTCGATCATCCGCCTGCTCGCCTACGCCTCCCTGAAGCGACAGGACGTCACCGTCGACGTGGCCCGCGAGGCCCTCCGCGACAAGCTCCGGCCGAATGGCTCCTCGCCAAGCGGCTCCGCGCTCACTGTGCAGATGATCCAGCAGGCCGTGGCAACCGAGTGGCACGTCACCAGCGATGGATTGAAGTCCAAGAGCCGGACGAAGCAACTCACAGTACCCCGCCAAGTCGCGATGCATCTCATCCGCGAGCTCCTCGGCCTGCAACTCGTCGAGATCGGCAACGCGTTCGGAAGCCGCGATCACTCGACCGTCATCCACAGCATCGAGAAGACCCAGGACACGATCGCAGCCGACACGAGTTTTCGACAGCGGGTCGCGCGCCTTCGGGATAATTTGCTGAGAGCGAGCACCTGATCTTCATCGCTCCACAGAGCTCCAGATCCGTCCACGCTCTCTCCACATCGCACGCCCGACGGTAACTCGGTCTGTGGCTCACCCTTACCGCCCTTTCCACGCCATCTCTGCGCCCTAGTGCGACTACTACCTGAGTGTACTTTATAGTTAGAGCAGAGCAGCTCCCCTTCCACGTCACCATGCGCTGAGGACGCGAATGCGTTTCACCATCGCTCGCGAGAAGCTTCAAGAAGGAGTGAATGCGGTTACTGCTAGCGTGCCGGCCAAGACAACCTTGCCGGTACTCGCGAACATTCTGGTGGAGACGACGGATCGGGGGATTCGGCTGTCGGGTACGGATCTGGATATCGCGGTGAGCACGGAGTTGGCGGCGGACGTCGAAGCTGCCGGCGCAATCACCATCCCAGCCAAGAAGCTGTTCGAGATCGCGCGCGAGCTGCCGTCGGCCCCGGTGAAGATCAGCGCGGCGGGGGAGCAGAAGATCACGCTCGAGTGCGGGCGTTCGCGCTTCCGGCTCCTCGGCTTGCCCAAGGATGAGTTCCCGAGCTTTCCTGCAGTCCGGTTCGAGGAGAGTTGGCGGATCCGATCGGCTGATCTGCAGAAGCTCATCGCGCATACTGCCTTTGCCGCGTCGACAGAGGAGAGCCGGCCGATCCTGAATGGCGTGCTCTGGGATGTCCGGAAGGATCTGATGCGGATGGTGGCGACCAACGGGCACCGGCTGGCGAAGATGGAGCTTGCGCTCAGCGCCGCGCCCGGCTCGGTGGGAGAGTTGATCGTGCCGCCGAAGGCCCTGGAACAAGTGCGCCGACTCTTCCCGGCGGAGGAAGAACTGGAGATCGCGCGCGGCGACAACCACCTCGGGTTTCGTTCCCCCTTCACGGCCGTGTTCACGCGACTGATCGAGGGTCCGTACCCGAATTACGAGCAGGTCATTCCGCGCGACAACGACCGCTCGGCGCATGCCGACAAGACGGCCTTACTTTCCGCGCTGAAGCGAATGTCGGTTGTCGCATCGGACCAAACTCATCGGATCCGGCTCGCGTTCAACGCAGGGATGCTGAAGTTCAGCGTTCAGACGCCCGACTTGGGCGAGGCGCAGGACGAGCTGCCGATCAACTATCAGGGGGACCCGCTCGACATCGGCTTCAACGCGTCCTACCTCATCGAAATCCTCCGGTTCATCCCGACGGATGAGGTGAAGCTGACCTTCAAGGCGCCTGAGCGCGCCGCGACATTGGAACCGGTCGGCTGGAATGATCCGGCGCAGTTCATGTGTCTAATCATGCCGCTTCGGCTGGTCGATTAGCGCGGAGAGACGCGTTCGATCTGCCGCACGACTCGCTGCTGGAATCGGCTCGTGCCGCTTCGGGTAGCGATGTCGAATGTCACGAGCGACGTGTCCGTCACGTCGTAGGGCAATCCCGCCGCAGGATCGAGCACCGCGGTCCCCGACGCCGATCCGTGCCCCTGGATGCGCAGCTGTAGTGTGGAGTCGGCCTCGCCCGCGATGCCCGCTGTGATCGTGTCGGAGCGCTGCACGTAGAGTGCTGCGTGCTGCTTCGATGCGCCCGCGCTGTCGAGACGATAGGATCGAACTGTGGCGATCGAAATGGGGACCCCGCGGCGACAAGACACGAGGTGAGTCGTGTCCATCCACTCCACTCCTGCCATCAGGGTGGCGGGAAAGGGGGTGATGAGGCTGTTGATCGTTCCGCCCAGGGAGCTCGGCGCCGGCGAGTGTGCGCAGTCGGGAGTGCTGACCATCGTCGCGCCGAGCGGCTGCGCTCCGAGTTCAGTCACCTCGAGCGTCGCCATCGGTGGCGGCGACGTCGTATCGGCGCCGGAGTCGATGGCTGCCGAAAGGACGAGAAGGTGACCGCTCTTGGCGGTGCTGAGCCGCAGGAGGAATGTTCGGTCGAGCGCGATCCGTCGCGCCGAGGTATCCGGGTCGGTGGCGATCTCGGCGCGCTCGCGGATTCGGTAGACGAGTTGCGCTGGCGCATAACGCGGCCGCCAAGTATGTGCGGGGGGCGCGGTCGTGTCACGGCTCGGGGCGAGCGACGGTGCCGGTACGATCGCGGGCGGTGGCTCCACACGGCTGGGTGAACACGCTCCTGCCGTGCCTAACCAGATCATGCACAGGGCGACCGGGGCCCGAGAGCGTTTCTGCAGCGTTCTGGCGCAGTCGCTCATCCGCCGCGTCGTGCCTCCGGTTTTCGGGGCAGCGACGGGTGTCTGAAGTTGCTGGGGTTGCAGATAGCGGCCTCGCCGAGATTGTCGTCTATCCGAAAAGAAGCCTCCTGTACGCTGACGCGCGTACAGGAGGGCGGGGAACCAGGCGCCTATAAGCCGGGTTCTGTCGGACCGCGAGGTCCGGACGGTCATTTCTCTCGGAGTGCGGTTGCCCGCACCCTCTAGCGGCCTACCCGCGGCGTCTCTGACGGAGCGGGCCGCTCCTCGCCGCTTATTTGGCCTTGCTCCGGTCGGGGTTTACCGAGCCACGCCTGTCGCCAGACGTGCGGTGGGCTCTTACCCCACCTTTTCACCCTTACCAACTCGCGTTGGCGGTCTGTTCTCTGTGGCACTGTCCGTCACCGCCGGACGGTGTCCGCGGTGCCCAGGCGTTACCTGGCGACCTGCCCTATGGAGCCCGGACTTTCCTCGGTGAGCGCGAGGCTCATCGCGACCGTCCGGCGCCGTGGTTCCCTGGCCATGAATCTACAGGGGTCTTGTCGGCGGCGCTATTAGTCCTATGACATAATGTGCTACTATAATCCTAATTCGCGCGCCGCCCGGCTCTGTCGCGCTGACAGCCTCAACGCCGTCGCTGACGGTGCGACCTGCCGAAAGCCGCCAGAACAGCGCCGAGCGCTGACGGCGAACTGACCCACCGGTGTTGGTATTCCCTCGGGCTCAGACTTCCGAGGAGAGCGATGACGATCGCCGTCGCGCCACAGGGATCTCTCACGTCGGTCGCGACCGTGCTCCTGCCTGGAGAGCGTCCACGAGTCGATGCGGCGGGGGAAGGTCTCTACCGAACGCTCCACAGAGAATCTGTGATGGATGTGCTCACCGAGCTGCGGCGCCAACGCATCGGCGCGGTCCTGCTCTCGGTGACCCGGTGCGCGGAGGACGATATGACGCAGGTCGCGCGGATCGTGCGCGAGTTCCCGCGTATCCCCGCAGTCGCTCTGCTCTCACAGGTGGAAGCGGCGACGGCGCAGGCGGTGCTGTCCCTCGGCAAGTCTGGCGTGCGCGCCCTCGTCGACGTGCGCCAACCCGGCGGGTGGCGCGAGTTGCGCGAGGTGTTGATCGCCGATCGCGATGCGGACATCGAGCGCCTCGCGCTGGCGCAGCTGTCCCTGGACTTGGTCGGCGCCCCCGACGGCTGCTGGCGGTTCTTCGAGCTGCTCTTCAAAGCGCCGCCTCAGGTCACGACGGTTCGGCATCTGGCCACGCAGCTCGGCGTGCTCCCCAGCACGCTCATGAGCCGGTTCTTCCGGGCCAGCTTGCCGGCGCCGAAGCGATACCTGACGCTGGCCCGACTGACGCGAGTCGCCCGGATGTTCGAGAACCCGGGGCTGTCGATCGCCAACGTAGCGAACCACATGGAGTACTCCTCTCCTCAGAGCTTCGGCCGGCACGTCCGGTCGATGATGCGGATGACGGCGCTCGAGTTCCGGCAGCGCTACGACGGTGAGGGGATGCTGCAGCGGTTTCGCGACGAGCTCGTCCACCCCTTCTCCGACGTCCTCCGCGCCTTCAGTCCGGTGTCGCGCCTGCCGCGGTGGGCGCGGCGATAGCGAGGTCGGGACGCCCCTGCTTCGTCAGGCAACGGGTCGGGACATCGCGGCGACGATGCGTTCGGCGGTCGCGAGCGCCAGCACGACCTGCCCGGCCGCCTCCAGGGCTTCGCGACCTCCCTCCTGGCGATCGACCAGCGCGAGCACGCCGACGACCTTCCCCCCCGCTGCAGTGACCGCGTCAATCGCGCGCAGGGCCGACGCGCCGGTGGTGATGACGTCCTCGATGATCGCCACCCGGTCGCCGGCCTGGAACGGGCCCTCGATCACGCGCTTCGTGCCGTGTTCCTTGGCCTCCTTGCGCACGGTGAAGGCTCGTAGCGGCGTCCCCGCGATCTGGCTGGCGTAGGCGATTGCGTAGGCGATCGGGTCGGCGCCCAGCGTCAGCCCCCCGACGGCATCGACCTCCCAGCTCGCCTCGCGAAGGGTGGCGAGTGCCAGGGGGCCGATGAGGGACAGCCCATCGGGGCTCATTGTCGTCAGTCGCGCGTCGATGTACAGTGTGGACTGGCGACCCGACGCCAACGTGAATTGCCCCCGTCGCGCCGATCGTGTCGCCAGCATCTGAATCAGCCGATCGCCGTCGGTCATGTGCCTAGCATAGGGACCGCCCTGATCGCGGTCAACCGATCGGCTGTGGCGATGCAACGCCCTCGACCGTGGAAACGCAAGGGATGTCGACACCCAGCGGCGTTAGGCTCTCGTCGGTCGCGCTCGCCCTCGCGCTGCTCTTCGCGCTGGGGGGTCTGTATTCCATCGACCGCACGCTGTCGGCGTCGAGCCGTACGCAGGTCCAGAGCGAAGCAATCGAGTCGAGCGCGCTGGCAGAGAGCTTCCTCCTGGTCCACGCCGAGGTGCTGCACTCGGTACGGGGCATCCTCGTCGAGCCGGTCCGTCACGTCGAAGTGGAAGAGGAGCAGTTCAACGGACTGGTGACGTCGATGGCCCAATACGCACCGGCGTTTCGCAGCGTCTGGGTGGCCGACTCGATGAGCGTGGTGCGCTACCAGTTCCTCTTCGGGCCGCAAGCGTCGGTCGTGCCTGCGGGGGTGCGGCTCGACACTTTGGTGATGCTCGATGCGCGCGCGCTCGTCGAGCACGCGCGCGCCACGGGGCGCACACAGGTTGCGGAATGGGTGAGCGGCCACGGCGACCAGGAGATCGTCATTCTCGATCCGCTCTTCATCGATGGCCGCCTGGTGGGCTTCGCCGGCGCGACGCTCCCGGCTCAAGCGCTCCTGGCGGCGGTGGAATCGCGTCGGCCGCACGTCGCAGGTCGCCTGGCGATCCTCGCTGGGAACGACACTATTGGGGCAGTCACGCGGCCGACCGGAGGGAGAGTCCCGGCGTATGGGCGGGCGGCCCTCCGGATTCCCGGCGGGTCGGAGTGGCTCGTGGTCGTAGCCAGAGCGACGCGGTACGAGACCGTTCGCTTGCTCGTGTGGGGTGTCGGCCTGGCGACGCTGGCGGCGCTGATCGTCGCGCTGCTCCACGAGCGACGGCAGGGGTTGCGACTTGCCGGTCGGTCCCTCGAGCTGGAGCGGCTCTCCTCCGAGCTTCTGCGCGCCAACCGCACGAAGAGCGAGTTCCTTGCCAGCATCTCGCACGAGCTTCGCACGCCGCTCAACGCGATCGTCGGCTTCGTCGAGCTGCTCCGCGATGGGGTGTACGGCGAGCTCTCGCCTCGCCAGAGCGGCCCCGTCGATCGGATCGCTTCTTCGGCCAACCATCTCCGCCAGCTGGTCGACCAACTGCTCGATCTCGCCAAGATGGCAGCGGGTCGGCTAGAGGTGCACGCCGAGGTCATCGACGTGCGGCCGGTGGTGCTCGAGGCAGTCGCCGAGATGGAGCCACTGGTCCGCGAGCGTGGCCTGGGCCTCGACCTCGATGTCACGCCTGGTCTTCCGCGCCTGCGCACCGACCCCATGCATCTGCGGCAGATCCTTCTCAACCTGCTGAGCAACGCGGTGAAGTTCACGCCCGCAGGGGCCATCGCGGTGCGCACGCGGCTCGTCGATGCGCGGGAGCATCCGGTGGTCGATCGTCAGGCGTCGGTGCCACGCGCCGGCTCAGACTCCGTTCAAGGGTGGATCGCCGTCCGCATCGCCGACAGCGGCGTCGGCATCGCGTCGGCAGATCGGGACCGGATCTTCAATGAGTTCGAGCAGGTGAGCGCCGGTCCGCGGGGCGAGTCGGCGCGCCGCGGCACGGGTCTCGGCCTCCCGATCTCCCGGCGCCTGGCACGCCTCCTTGGTGGCGACCTCTCCGTCGAGAGCGAGGTCGGACAGGGATCGACCTTCACGCTCTGGCTGCCCGTCGATGCCGATGAACTCAAGCGCGTCGCCACCGGAGAGCGTGCCGTGACCTCTCCCGGCATCCCCGTCGCCCCGGCGCCAGTCGCCAGCGCGTAGCGCTAGTCGTCGCGCCGGATGAGTCCCTTCATTCGGGCGAAGAGCCCTTCTTTCTTGTTCGCGCTCGGGGCTGCCGTGGCGGCGCGGAGCGCGGCGGCGAATTCGGTGACGTGGGCGTAGCGATCGGATGGGTTGCGGGAGAGCGCCCGCATCACGACTGCCTCGATCGCCGGGTCCACGGTGTACCCCTTCCGCGCACTGTTGAGCGGGATCGGCGGCTGCGAGAGCAGCTGCGTGAACATCTCGCGCTGCGACTTTCCGAGGTACGGCAGATTGCCCGAGAGTAGGTAGTACGCGATGGTGCCGAGGCTGTACTGATCGGCGGCGGAGGTGACCAGCTGGCCGGAGAGCGCCTCGGGGGCCACGTACATCAGCGTCCCGACGAAGAAGCCGGCCTTCGTCAGGCGCTCCTCCGGCGTGAGATCGGGCTCGGCGGCGATGCCGAAGTCGAGGAGCTTGATCTTCTTGGTCGCCGGGTCGTACATGACATTTTCGGGCTTCAGATCGCGGTGGACGATGCCTTCCGCGTGGACGGCGTGAACAGCTTGGGCGAGCTGCTCGATGATGTCGGCGACTTCGGCGGGCGGCAGCGGCGCGTTGCGCTTGGCGTACTTCTCCAGCAATTCACCGTTTGCCCACTCGATGGCCAGGAAGTGGACGCCGGGGCGCGGCTCCCCGATCTCGATGGTGCGCACGACGTTGGGGTGGGTGACGCGCGTGCCGTACGATGCCTCGCGAAGGAAGCGCGCAACCGCGGTCTTGTCCGTGCGGAGCTTCTCGCGGAGGACCTTGAGCGCGACGGTCCCGTGAGCGGGATGATCGGCGCGGTACACGACTGCCGTTCCCCCCTCACCGACCATATCCTGTAGTGCGTAGCCGGCTAGAGTGGTGCCCGCCAGGTTCTCGCGAATCACGCGGCCGAAGCTAATCGTGCGAGTGAGAGCGAGCAAGAACGCGTAACTTCCGGCGGCGGTCCGTGTACATCACACAGTCCGTACACCCCCCACGATGCATTCGACGCGCGGAGCGACGATTCGAACCTCAGTAGGGCTCCATGCCCTCCCGCTGATGGCGGCGTACTTGTTGGCGATCCTGGCCGGATGCGGCCCCGCCGTGAGCAGCGGCGCTCCAGGGGGCAATGCTCCGGAGCCGTCCAACGGGGCGCAGCAACGCGGCCAAGGGAACAGCGTCCTCGATCCTCTCCCGATGTACCGCGACGCCGGTCTGATCGTCGCCGGCCCACCCCTCCCGTTCATCGGATCGGTCCGTTTTCTCGCCAGCTCCACACCCGAGAGCACGCTGACGCTGGTGACGCTGTCGTTCGCCAATCGGGCGCTCGCGTTCACCAACGAGGGACAGACCCAGCGGGCCGTCTATGGCGCGAGTATCGACATCAAGCAGGGGCCGGCGACCATCAAGCGCCTCGATGTGCGTCAAACGGTGCGCGTGTCGACCTTTCGGGAAGCGACGCGAACCGACGAGAGCGTGATCTACGAGCATTTCTTCATGCTGCCGCCGGGACGCTACCTCCTCTCCGTGGCGATCCGTGATGAGGGAAGCGCGAACGCCGGCTCGCAGAGCGCGACCATCACGGTGCCGCGCTTCTCCCCAGGCACCCTCTCCACGCCCATCCCCGTGTACCAGGTGACGCCACGTACGCGCCTGGATACGGTGCCGAGCCTCATCACCAATCCGCGTGCGGCGGCCGTCCTCGGGCGCGACACGCTGGCGCCGATCTATCTGGAGGGCTACGGCCTCAGCCCGTCGTCCCGGATCGTGGTCGCCGTGCTGAGTGACAAGAAAAATCTCATTCTCGAAGACACGATCCGCATTGCCCAACACGGTCCGATGTCGTCGGCGCGACTGGATTTTCCCGTGGGACGTATCGGTATCGGCCGGCTGTCGATGATCGCCTCGCTGGTCGGGAGCGCGGATACGGTCGAGACACCCCTCCTGATCACGATCAGTGAAGATTTCGCGATCACGTCGTTCGATGAGCTCCTCAGCTATCTCCGCTTCTACGCGACGCCGGAGCGGTTGCAAGTCCTGCGCGACGCACCCCCCGACAAGCGCGCCGCCGCCTGGGCTGCGTTCTGGAAAGCCACGGACCCGAACCCCGCGACCCCGGAACACGAAGGCCTGCGCGACTACTTCCTGCGCATTCGTCAGGCAAACCAGCGCTTCGGCGAGGAAGGCGGTCCGGGATGGCTCACCGACCGGGGCAAGGTGTTCGTGACGCTCGGTGAGCCGGATCAAGTACTCGAGCAGCAGCGAAGCCAGACAGACACGCGCGGGCGGGCGCAGGGGTGGGATTACAGTCAGTTCCACGTCCAATTCGTGTTCGTCGACCAGACGGGCTTCAATCG
>DASPTK010000069.1:0-3648 GCA_035623475.1 Gemmatimonadaceae bacterium
CAGCCGACGTTCCAGCTTTCCCGTTCGACTGTTATTCTGTCCCCTCATGCCCGGCGCGCCCTCCGCCCGACGCCGTTCCGCGTCCAGCACGGTCCCGCACATCGCGATCGAGTGCGTCTCGCCCGAGCTGGACGACGGCCGCTTTCCGGTGAAGCGGATCATCGGCGACGGATTCCAGGTGAGCGCCGACATCTTCCGCGACGGACACGACGTCCTCGCCGCCCACATTCGATACCTCGTCCCTGGCGAGACCAGCTGGCGCACCGCGCCGATGGTGTTCGAGTACAACCCCGATCGCTGGACGGGCGGCTTCCCGCTCGATCGCATCGGCCTCTGGCGCTACACGGTGGAGGCGTGGACCGACCGCTTCGCTTCCTGGCGCGGTGCGTTGGGGAAGAAGGCCGAGGCGGGGCAGGACGTGGCGCTGGAGCTCCTCGAAGGTGCCGATCTCGTGGAGCGCGCGGCGCGTCGGGCGCGCGGCGCCGAGGCGCGCACAATGCTGGCGAACACGGCCAAGATCCTGCGCGACGGGGAGCGCGATCAGCGCAGCCGCGTCGAGGTGGCGTTCGCGGCGCCGCTCCTCGCGCTCATGGAGGAACATCTCGGCCCGAGCGACCTGACGAAGTACGACCGCGAGCTCACCATCATCGTCGACCGCGAGCGCGCCGGCTTCGCCGCCTGGTACGAGATGTTCCCCCGATCGCAGAGTGAGCACGCCGGGGTCCACGGGACCTTCGCCGACGCCGAACGTGCCCTCCCGCGCCTGGCGAAGCTGGGATTCGATGTCGTCTACCTTCCCCCGATTCATCCCATCGGCCTCACGAAACGGAAGGGGCCTAACAACTCGCTCGAGGCCGGGGCCGAGCACCCGGGGAGCCCCTGGGCGATCGGCTCCGCCGACGGCGGACACACCGCCATCGACTCGCGACTCGGCACGCTCCCGGACTTCGACCGGTTCGTGACCGCCACCCACCGGTTGGGGATGGAGATCGCGCTCGACTACGCGCTCCAGTGCTCCCCAGACCACCCCTGGCTGCGCGAACACCCGAACTGGTTCTTTGTCCGACCGGATGGCTCGATCAAGTACGCCGAGAACCCGCCCAAGAAGTACCAGGACATCTACCCGCTCGACATGTGGTGCGAGGACCGGATCGCGCTCTGGGAGGCCTGTCGCGACATCTTCCTCTTCTGGATCGAGCACGGCGTCCGCACCTTCCGCGTCGACAACCCGCACACGAAACCGTTCGCCTTCTGGGAGTGGGTCCTCGCGGAGGTCCGCTCGCGTCACCCGGACGCGGTCTTTCTTTCCGAGGCGTTCACCCGGCCGAAGCGGATGAAGCACCTGGCCAAGCTCGGGTTCACGCAGTCGTACACCTACTTCACCTGGCGGAACACCGCTCCGGAGCTCCGCGACTACCTGACCGAGCTGACGCGCGGTCCGGTGGCCGAGTACATGCGCGGCAACTTCTTCACCAACACGCCGGACATCCTCAACGAATACCTCCAGCACGGAGGGCGGCCGGCCTTCCGGGCGCGTCTCCTCCTCGCCGCCACCCTCTCTCCGCTCTACGGCATCTATTCCGGCTTCGAGCTCTGCGAGAACATCCCGCTTCACGCGGGGAGCGAGGAGTACCTGCACTCGGAGAAGTACGAGATTCGGGTGCGCGATTGGAACACGCCCGGAAACCTCGATGCCGACATCCTCCGGCTCAACATGATCCGCCGGGCGCATTGGGCGCTCCAACGCTCGACCAACCTCTCCTTCTTGCCGTCGGAGAACGACCAGATCCTCTTCTACCGGAAAACAGCGCCTGCCGGTGCGGACGATCTGCTGATCGCCGTGAACGTCGATCCCTTCCGGGCCCAGGAGGGGATGATCCACGTCCCCATCGCCGAGCTGGGACTCCACCCCGAGTCCCCGTACATGGTGGAAGATCTGCTCTCAGGCGCGCGATATACCTGGCGCGGGGTTCGCAACTACATCCGGCTCGATCCCCGCTCCGAGCCGGGGCACGTCTTCGTGATCCGGAGGCCGTGATCGATGCCATCCGCCTGGTATAAGGACGCGATCATCTACCAGACGCACGTCAAGGCCTTCGCCGATGGCAACGGCGATGGCTATGGCGACTTCCCCGGCCTCATCGAGCGGCTCGACTACATCCAGTCGTTAGGTGTCAACTGCCTCTGGCTCCTCCCGTTCTATCCCTCGCCGCTTCGCGACGATGGATACGACATCGCCGATTACGAAAACATCCACCCGCAGTACGGGTCGCTCGATGACTTCAAGCGCTTCCTCGCCGAGGCGCACCAGCGAGGGCTCCGGGTGATCACCGAGCTGGTCATCAACCACACCTCCGATCAGCACCCTTGGTTCCAGCGCGCTCGGGCGGCGCCCCGTGGCTCGCGGGAGCGCGAGTGGTACGTCTGGAGCGACGACCCGACCAAGTACAACGCCGCCCGCATCATCTTCACCGACACCGAGAAATCGAACTGGAGCTGGGACCCCGTCGCCGGCCAGTTCTACTGGCATCGCTTCTTCAGCCACCAGCCTGATCTGAACTTCGACAATCCGGCCGTGCTCGACGCGGTGAAAGAGGTGATGCGCTTCTGGTTCCGCATGGGCGTCGATGGCATGCGGCTCGACGCGATTCCGTATCTGATCGAGCGCGACGGCACGAACTGCGAGAACCTCCCGGAGACCCACGTCGTGCTCAAGGACCTCCGAGCGGCGCTCGACGCGGAGTTCGAGGACCGCCTCCTCCTCGCCGAGGCCAATCAGTGGCCGAGCGATGTGATTCAGTACTTCGGCGAAGGGAAGGAGTGCCACATGGCCTTCCACTTCCCGCTCATGCCGCGGATGTACATGGCCCTGCGGCAGGAAGACCGCAGCCCGATCGTCGAGATCCTGGCGCAGACGCCGCCGATCCCGGAGTCGTGTCAGTGGGCCGTCTTTCTGCGCAACCACGACGAGCTCACACTCGAGATGGTGACCGACGAGGAGCGCGACTACATGTACCGGGAGTACGCGCGCGACCCGCGCGCCCGCATCAACCTCGGCATCCGTCGGCGCCTCGCTCCACTCCTCGACAACGGCCGCCGACAGATCGAGCTGATGAACGCGCTCCTGATGACGATGCCCGGCACCCCCATCATCTACTACGGCGATGAGATCGGGATGGGAGACAACGTCTTCCTCGGCGACCGGAACGGCGTGCGTACACCGATGCAGTGGAACGGCGGATGGAACGCCGGCTTCTCCGACGCCGACCAGCAGGCGCTCTACCTCCCGCTCATCGTCGACCCGCCCTACGGCTTTCAGGGGGTGAACGTCGCTGCCTCGGAGCGCACGCAGACCTCTCTTCTCCGCTGGATGAGGCGGATCATCAATGTGCGGAAGCGCTACCGCGCCTTCGGGCGCGGCTCCTTCGACATGCTCCTGCCGTCGAACCGGAGCATCCTCGTCTTCCTCCGGGAGTTCGAGGACGAGCGCATCCTCTGCGTGAACAACCTCTCGCGCTTCGTCCAGCCGGTGGCGCTCGACCTCCAAGCCTTCGGCGAGCAGGTGCCGGTGGAGATAATCGGCAACATCCGCCTCCCTCCCATCGGCAACCAGCCGTACTTCCTCACTCTCGGGCCCCACACCTTCTA
>DASPTK010000070.1:0-80688 GCA_035623475.1 Gemmatimonadaceae bacterium
GTGGACGGATTTCCTCGACTCCCTCCCGTCGACGCTGTCGCTCGACTCCCAGGCGCACGAGCAAGGTACAGGACCGACGACTCGCTCCTCGCGGCAGTCCACAAAGCCGCATCGCCGGCCCTCGGGACAGGTGGCGCTGCCGCGCGCGTATCTCCGCACTCGGGGCAACACGCGCCGCCCCAAGGAGCGCACGGAGGCCGAGGCGATCTTCGCCGCCACTCCGCCGCGCGCCCCGTCCGAGGGCCCGTCTCTCAGGCCCTCCTCGGACGAGGCGAAGCCGAGCGAGCTGCGCCAGGAGCGCGAGCCCGAGCGGCCACCGCGGCGCGAGGAGTCCCTGACGTCCGCTCGTCGTCGCGAGGAGACGCTCACGTCGCCCCGGGTCCGCGAATCATTCGCCCGTCGCGCGTCGGCCGCCTTCGAGGAGATATCCGGGCCACTCTTCCGCAGAGTGTCACTGCCGCTGTCGACCGCGGACCGGTGGCTGCTCGTCGGATTGGTCGTGCTGGGGAGCCTCATGGCATCGGGGCTGACGAGCTTTCTCCTGCTGCGCGGCCTCGGGGGGCGGGTAGGGAGCGAGCTCGCATCGAGTGATACGGTGGCGCCGAAGCCGTCGCGCGTGATGAAGGGCGATTCCGTCATCGCGAGCCCGCCGCTCATCCCGGCCACTCTCCCGTTAGGCGATCAGCGGACGCTCGATTCGGCCTCGCGTGGCGCTCCGCCATCGTCGGCGGTGGCGGCGGACACGGCGCGACCGGCCACGGGACCGACCGCCCATGGGGGAGGCGTCGCGGTCGCTCCGGTTCCACCGAAGGCGTCCCCGACGCGCGGGGCGCCTTCCCGGGTTGCGGCGAAGCCGCGCCCTCGCACACCCGCGCCGAAGTCCGCGGTCGCGCAGAGGGCATCACCTGTCACGGCGCACACCGCTGCGCCGCTTCAAGCCGCGCTCCCGCCTGCCGCACCAGCGCCTCCGCCGGTGACTGCCCCCGCAGCGACGGTGGCACCGCCACCGGCGGCGCGACCGCCGGATACCACGCGGGCGCCGGCGGCTCAGACCGTCGATGTCGCGGCGGAGATTCGCGCCATTCGCGAGGAGCTCGACCGGCGGCGCAAGCGCGTGGACTCCCTCACCGGCGCCCTCGACTCGATGAAGCGCGTCCCCACGCCGTAAGCCGCGGCGAAGTGCCTCCGGGTGCACCCCGGGGTGATGCTGTGTGGGGCGCCGGCGAGCGACCATCGTCTGGTCGGCGAACCCGTGCCATCTTTCAACGCGTCGCCGATTGTGGCGGCCGCCGCCGACACGCCGTGACTCCTTCCGTACACCCGCTTCGTTTCCGTGACAAGGTCGAGATCGCGGCCGCGTGCATGGTCGTCCCGTGCGCTCTCGAACTCTTTTCCGCCGCGCGCACGCTGCGATGGGTCGAGCGAGTCCCGTCGCGCGGCAGTGACGCGCCGCCGGAGCGACTCGCGATGCACGTTGACCGGCTCCTGGCCCGTGCGCCAGCGATCTGGCGGCGGACCTGCCTCCGTCGGGCGGCCGTTCTGGCCGCACTTTTGCGACGTGGCGGACGTGACGCGACTGTTGTGATCGGCGTGCGCACAACTCTTCACGGGAGTATCGAGGCGCACGCATGGCTTCGCTGTGACGGCGTGGAGCCCTACCTAGAAGCAGGGGACGTCGACAGCTTCCATCAAATGCGCCCGGCGCGAGCCTGATCCTGCCGGCAGCGCCGTCTCACCGAAAACCGGAGGAGCGATCCATGACAAACCGACTGCAAGAGCTCCACGCGGCCGGCCAATCCATCTGGCTCGACTTCATCGAGCGCTCTCTCCTGCACAGCGGTGATCTCGAGCGGCGGATCGCCGACGATGCCCTCACCGGAATGACGTCCAATCCGACGATCTTCGAGAAGGCGTTGTCGGAGGGGGCGGAGTACGATGCGCAGCTCGCGGCGGCGCCGCCGGGGCATTCGGCATGGGATCTCTTCGAGATGATCGAGACCGAAGATGTCCGCACGGCGTGTGACATCTTCCGAATCGTCTACGACCGCGCGCGGGGCGGCGACGGCTACGTCTCGATCGAGGTGTCGCCGGGTGCGGCGAACGACACCGACGCCACGGTGAGCGAGGCGCACCGGCTCTGGGCGATGGTCGACCGGCCGAACGTCATGATCAAGGTGCCGGGCACGCCTGAAGGCGCGCGCGCCGTGCGGCGGCTGATCGCCGATGGCCTCAATGTGAACATCACCCTGCTCTTCGCCGTCGAGGCATATCGGACGATCATCGACGCGTACTTCGACGGTCTCGAGGACCGGCTCCACGACGGCCGCCCGATCGACCGGATCGCCAGTGTGGCGAGCTTCTTCGTGAGCCGCGTCGACACCGAAGTCGACAAGCGACTCGACGCGCTCGTGGCCGGCGGGATGAAGCCGGAGCGCGCCAACGAGCTGCGCGGACGGGCCGCGGTCGCGAATGCGAAGCTCGCCTATGCGCTCTTCCGCGAGCGATTCTCGGGGGCGCGTTGGCAGGCCCTCGCCGCGCGCGGCGCGCGGCTCCAGCGTCCCCTCTGGGCGAGCACCAGCACAAAGAACCCCGCCTACCGAGACGTGCTCTACGTCGAGGATCTCATCGGGCCCGACACGGTGAACACGATGCCCCCCGCCACCATCGAGGCGTTCCGCGACCATGGCATCGTGAAGCGCACGGTCGATGTCGACCTCGATGCGGCCCATGCCACGATGCGCGACCTCGAGCAGGCTGGTATCTCCGTCCGCGACGTCACCCGAACACTCCTCGTCAACGGCCTGGCGAGCTTCGGGAAGTCCTTCGACACGCTGATCGCGCGGTTGGGAGAGAAGACCGGAGCGGTTGCCACGCGCGCCTAGCGCTCGTGGCGCAATGAGAACGGGGAGGGCGACCGTGTGGTCACCCTCCCCGTTTCAGCTCTCCCCGCGCCTGCCGCCTAACGGCAGTTGACGTTCACCAGCCGGCGGGTGAGCAGGTCGAGGCAGAACTGACGGGTCCCGACGTCCAGCGGAACGATGCTCTGCCCGTTGAAGGTGATCGTGGCCACGTAGCTGACCGTCTTGGTGACCGTCTTGGCCCCGACGCGCGTTCGCGTCCCCGTGAAATCGTGCGTAATCGTCCCCGACAGCGGCCACGGGTTCTGCGCCCGCGGCACGCCGACCAGCACATCGGTGATCGTCGTCGCGGTCTGGAGCGAGTACGTGCGGGAGACCGATCCATCCGTGTTCTGGGCCGTCTCCGTGCCCTGACCGGTGCCGTTCCAGAGGCGTTGGAAGTTCCAGGCGCCATTGCTCCCAGGCGTCACGGTGAGGTCACGCGACCGGTCGACCGTCGCATTCCAGTTCATCATTGTGACCGTGCCGAAGACGTGGCGCAGGAAGTTGATCGAGGTTGTGCTCGACGCGTTGAAGAACTCCTGCGGCGTCGTCCCCATGAAGAAGGCGTAGCTCCGGTCGAGCGAGAGCCCCTGGCCATTGGTGACCGTCGGGCAGACGTGCCGACCCGTGCCCGCGTCGTAGGGGCAGGGTCCGCCGAGGCTCCAGCTGGCGATGCCGGCCGCGGCGGCGCCACCGGGAGGCGTCGCCACCTCGGCGCTCCCGATCGCGCTTGGAACGCTGACGTAGAGGAAGTCGACATCGTCGCCGGTCGCATCGGCGGCGGCGACACCGATGTCGCTCGCCTCCTGCTGTGCCGACACGGAGTCCGGTGAAGGGGAGGTGCTGTCGCTGTTGCACGCCGCGGCGGCGAGAACCATCGCGGCGGCCGCAGCGAGCGAGAAGGGGATACTGCGCGTCATGGGTCCGTCTCCACGGATGTAGTTGGCCAGGGTGGTTAAGTTACAGCCTGTCTGACGCGGCCTCGCGCGCGACGTTAAGAGGCGTGCGCGTGATGCACAGTGCGCGGCCGCACACAACCGTTGATCGGCATCGTAAGTTCAACTAGATATGCCACTTCCCCTCATGCGCCCGATCGTTTGCCGCCCCCACCCGGCCTGATGTCGCGAACAAAAATTGTCGGTACCCTCGGTCCAGCCAGCAGCTCGGCGGAGATGATCCGCGAGTTGATCGAAGCGGGTCTCAACGTGGCTCGCATCAACTTCTCGCACGGAACGCCGGAGGAGCACGCCGCCACCATCGCATGCGTGCGGCGCGTGGCCGCCACGTTAGGCCGCCCGGTCGCCGTCCTCGGCGACCTGCAGGGCCCCCGCATCCGCGTCGGGGAGCTCACCGACCGGGTCACGCTCGAGCAGGGGGAGGACGTGATCTTCGCCCCGGAGGGGAGCGAACGCCGGGGCGAGATTCCGGTGACGTACGATGCGCTGGCAAACGACGTGCGCGTCGGCGACCGGATCCTCGTGGACGATGGGTTGCTCGAGCTGGTCGTGATGGACATCGAGGGATCGCGCGTGCGTGCGCGCGTCGTGCACGGTGGTCCGGTGAGCTCTCACAAGGGGATCAATCTCCCCGGCGTGCTCGTCTCGGCCCCGAGCCTCACCGAGAAAGACCGCGCCGACATCGCGTTCGCCGTCAAGCATGGCCTCGACTATCTCGCGCTCAGCTTCGTCAGGCGCGCCGACGACATCGCCGAGCTCCGCTCCCTCATCCCGCGAGGGATGTGGATCGTCGCCAAGATCGAGAAGGACACAGCGCTCGAGGACATTGGCGCGATCGTCGAATCCGCCGATGCGGTCATGATCGCGCGCGGGGATCTGGGCGTCGAGCTTCCCTTCGAGGAAGTGCCGATCGCGCAGAAGCGTATCATCGGCGTGGCCAACGAGCTGGGGCGCCCGGTGATCACCGCCACCCAGATGCTCGAGTCGATGGTCACGCGTCCGCGTCCGACGAGGGCGGAGGCGAGCGATGTGGCGAACGCCATCCTCGACGGCACCGATGCGGTGATGCTCTCGGCGGAGACGGCGATGGGTGCGTACCCGGTCCTCGCCGTGCAGGCGATGACCCGGATCATCACCGAGATCGAGCGCCACCCGCGGTCGCTCCGTCGCGTGCGCACCGATGTCCACGCCTCGGATGGGCGCGTGCCGACGGAGGACGCTATCGCAGCCGCCACCGTCGCGGCCGTGCGATCGATCGGCGCGCCGGTGGTGGTCGTGTTCACGAAGAGCGGTTTCACGGCGCGCATCGTCGCGGCACACCGCCCGGACGTCCCCATCCTCGCGCTCACGGATGTGGAGCGCACCTATCGCCAGTTGGCCCTGGTGTGGGGCGTCATCCCCGAGTTGGTGCCGTCCGCCGCCAACTACGACGAGATGTTCGTGCACGCGCGCGCCGCCATTCAGCGCGCCGGCCTCGCTGGCGCGGGCGATCGCGTCTTGGTGACGGCGGGAGTGCCCTTCGACGTTCCGGGCACGACCAACCTCCTCAAGGTCGAGATCGTGTGAAGCTGACCTTTCTCGGCACGGGAACGAGCTTCGGTGTCCCCCAAATCGGCTGTCACTGTGCGGTGTGCTGCTCCACCGATCCTCGCGACCGCCGCACGAGAACGAGCGCCTACGTCGAAGCCGACGATGGGACCCGCATCTTGATCGACACGCCGCCGGAGCTCCGCTTGCAGCTCGTCACCGCGGGGATCGACCGGGTCGATGCCGTCCTCTTCACGCACGAGCACGCCGATCACACTCACGGCATCGACGACCTTCGCGCCATCTCCGTGCGCCGCAAGGCGGCACTCGACATGTACGGGCCCGCCGAGACCCTCGAGGCGCTCGCCCAACGCTTTCCCTACATCTTCGACGATCGGAGACATCCGCTCCCGGGCACGAGCAAGCCGGAGGGACGCGCACACCCGCTCAGCGACGGCGTCCCGGTGCGCATCGGCGAGTCCGAGGTGCTCCCGATCTCCGTCCCACACGGCCCGACCACGGTGTTCGCGTATCGGATCGGACCGTTGGGGTACGTGACCGACGCCAAGTCGCTTCCTCCGTCAGCGGTGGACGCGCTCCGCGGCGTGAAGCTGCTCGTCCTGAACGCGCTCTTCTGGTCGGAGCACCCGGCGCATCTGAGCATCCCCGAGGCCCTCGCCGCCGCGCGGGAGATCGGCGCTGAACGCACCTACCTCACCCACCTCACGCACGACAACAAGCACGCGGATCTCGAAGCGGAGCTGCCGAGCGGTGTCGCCCCCGCCTTCGATGGCCTGACGGTGCGCGTGGAATGACGCGGTGCACTTGCAACTACCGGGTGGTGAGATGAGCTTGGACGTTTGCCGGCGATCGCGTCGGCGCGGAGGGCCAATGGCTGGTGAAGGTGTCGATTGTTGACCGTCTTCGATGATGACGTGCGGGTGGAGCGTGGGCGGGTGCGGGTGGTACGCGAAGCGGCGTTGCGGACGGCAAAGATGGATGCCTTGGTGCGGGAGGCGGTCTTCGGTCTCGGCCAGTCGAGAGACCACGCCCAGTGGCTGATCTGGGAGATTGGCCAGAGCGTGGGCGTGCAGCCCGCGTCGATCCATGACCTCTATATGGCCCGGAGTCGCGGAGAGATCGGCGGGTTCACGGTACCGGCGATCAACGTGCGTGCGATGGCCTACGACACGGCTCGGGCGATCTTCCGCGTCGCCGCCGGCATCGGAGCGGGCGCCTTCATCCTCGAGCTGGCGCGCTCGGAGATGGCGTACACGGATCAACGGCCTCGCGAATTCGCGGCAGTGATGATCGGCGCGGCTTTGCGCGAGGGCTTTCGCGGCCCGCTCTTCCTCCAGGGCGACCATTTTCAGGTGAACGCCGCGCACTTCGCCATCGATCCGGTGGGAGAGATCGCTGCCGTCAAGCAGCTCGCCCAGGAGGCGATCGCGAGCGGCTTTTACAACATCGATGTCGACACATCGCCGCTCGTCGACCTTACCCAGCCCTCCCTCGATGAGCAGCAGCGCCCCAACTACGAGGCGGCGGCGGACATCGCCGCCTACGTCAGAGAAATCGAGCCGCGCGGCACCACGATTGCCTTGGGGGGAGAGATCGGCGAGGTCGGCGCACACAACAGCACGGTCGCCGAGCTGCGAGCCTTCGGCACCGGCTTCGCGCACGCGTTGGAGCGACGCGCGGGCGCGGCGCCCGGACTCGCCAAGGTGTCGGTGCACACGGGTACGATGCACGGAGGGATCGTCCAGCCCGATGGAAGCCTCGCCGACCTGACCCCCGACGTCGCGATGCTCACCGAGCTTTCCCGCGTCGCGCGGACGGAGTTCGGGATGGGCGGGGCTGTCCAGCACGGCGCCTCGACTCTGCCGTCCGACATCTTTCACCAGTTCGCGAGGGCCGAGACGGCGGAGATTCACCTCGCGACCCGTTTTCAGAACATTCTCTTCGACTCGATACCGGGCGAGCTCCGACAGCGCGCCTACCGGTGGCTGGATGCCAACGCGGGAGCGGATCGGCGACCGGCAGACACGGACGCGCAGTTCTACTATCGCGCCCGCAAGCGCGCCCTCGGCCCGTTCAAGCGAGAGCTCTGGGACCTTCCGGATATCGAGAAGGATCGGATCGCCGACGAATACGATCGGGCGCTCGGCGCTCTCTTCGCCCAGCTCGGAATCGCGGGGACGCGCGACATCGTCACGGCGCACGTCCGTCCGGCGGTCCAGCATCGCCGCCGAGTGCCTGACGGGCGGGCGACTCCCGCGCGTGGGACGAAGGCGGCCGGCTAGAGGTGGACGCGGTCGTCGCCTCCTTCTGGGTCGAAGCCGCGGAGCGCCTCGCCGCGCGCGTGACGCACGAGCTCAAGAATCCCCTCAACGCCGCCGTGATCAATCTGGAGGTCGTCCGGACCCGCGCGGCGCGGCAGGGGACGGACCCCGGTGCGCTCGTTCCGTACGCGGAGGCCGCCGCCGGCGCCCTCGAGCGCGCGGTGCTCCTCACCGAGGCGCTTCTCGCATTGGCGCGTCCCGTGCCCGCCCCAGTAGATTTGAGCGCGATGGTCCCGCCGCTGGCGGAGCTGTATCGCGCTCTGGTGGCTCCCGATGGCGGGACGGTCGATATCGCGCTTCCAGCCGTCGGCGGCGCTCTGGTGGATGCCGATGGCGACGCGGTGCGACTCGGGCTCGTGACGGCCCTCGACTCGGCGGTAGCCACGCCGGGCGAGGTGCGTGGTGGGCTCGAGCGGTCGGGGAATGGCTGGACGGTTCGCCTCGAGACTCGAGGGGAGCCGGGCCCAATCGCTCCCCCGGTACGCGATGCTCTCTCTCCGCTCGGGATCGAGATTACAGCCGAGCGGCGAGCGGTGCGCGTGAACGTCACGGGACGGGGCTGAGCGAGGAGATTCGACCGATGGCACAGCCGAAGATCCTGATCGCGGACGATGAGCGAGCGATCGCCGAAGGGTTGCGCGCGCACCTCGAAACCGAAGGGTACGAGGTGGAGGTCGTGGCCGACGGCCAGAAGGCGCTCGATCGGCTCGTCGCCGACCGCTACAGCGTCGTGCTCGCCGATCTCAAGATGCCGAAGCTCGATGGACTCGCGTTGCTCAAGGAGCTCGAGCAGCGCTCGGTCGAGACGGAGTGCGTGATCATCACCGGCCAGGCCACCGTCGACTCGGCAGTGCAGGCGATGCGCCAGGGTGCCTACGACTACATCGAAAAGCCCCTGACGGCGGAGAAGCTGACTCGCCTCCTGGCGCTGATCCCGAAGGTCATCGAGAAGGTCTCGGTCAAGCAGACGAATCGCGCGCTGGCATCGGAGATCGAAGCGCTCACCCACTACGGGGAGCTCACCGGCCAGTCGGAGGCGATGCGGCGCGTCTACCAGATCATCGACGCGGTCGCGCCGTCCACGGCGAGCGTCTTGATCCTCGGCGAGTCGGGGACGGGGAAGGAGCTGGTGGCGCACGCGATCCACCAGAAGAGCGAGCGGGCGAGCGGCCCCTTCATGCCCCTCAATTGCGCGGCGCTGCCGAAGGACATTCTGGAGAACGAGCTGTTCGGCCACGAGAAGGGGGCCTTCACCGGTTCGACCAACGAGAAGCCGGGGGCCTTCGAGATGGCCGATGGCGGGACGCTCTTCCTCGACGAAGTGGGGGAGATGGCGCCGGACATCCAGGTGAAGCTCCTCCGGTCGCTCGAGTCGCGGACCGTGCGGCGTCTGGGCGGAAAGAAGGAGATCGCCGTCGACATTCGCGTCGTCGCCGCCACCAACAAGGATCTTCAGCGCGCGCTCTCCGAAGGGGAGTTGCGCGAGGACCTCTACTATCGATTGGCGGTGGTGGAGCTCTACCTTCCGCCGCTCCGCGAGCGACCGGGCGACATCAAGCTGCTGGCGAACGAGTTCCTGGCTCGCTTCTCGAAGCAGAACAACAAGAGGATCGCCGGGTTCGATGATGCGGCGATGCAGTGGATTCTCTCGCATCACTGGTCGGGGAATGTCCGGGAGCTCAAGAACGCGGTGGAGAGCGCGGTCATCATGGCACGGGGCGACGTCATCGGAATGGAGGACATCGTTCCGCGCCGGTTGCGCGGCGTTGGGGATGCGCCGTCCGCGGTGACGTTGCCGGCCGATGCGACGGTGGCGGACGCCAAACGGCAGCTCGTGCTGCGGGCCTTCGCCACGGCGGCAGGCGACGCCGCCCGCGCCGCCCGCATCGTGGGGCTGCCGGAACGAGAGGTTCGTGCGGAGCTGGGCGCGTTGCTGGAGCTCAACGGCTCCACGCGACCGCGCGGGCCTGACGATGATTCGACGCCGCCGTCGCCGCCCACCCGCAGCAGGGAGCGGGCGAAGACGAGGGCCACTTCCAAGGGGCGCCGTTAGGCGAACGAGGAGAGAAGATGCGGCACAGCGACGAGTACGAGAACGAGGAGCCTCGGGTAGTGATCGTGCGGCGCGGCGGCTCCGCCAGCGCCTTTCTGATCGGCCTGGCTGTCGGGGCGGGGGTCGCTCTGCTGCTGGCGCCGCAGACCGGCGAGGAGACTCGGCGGGCGATTCGTCGGCGGGCCAAGGAGCTCGGTGATGCCGCTCGTGAGGCCGCCGGCGATCTCGGCGAAAAGGCGCGCGGCGGTTACGAGAGCGCCCGGCGCTCGGTGGAGGACCGGCTCGAGGCCGCCCGCGGCGCACTCGAGATCAAGAAGCGGCAGGCCTCGGAAGCGATCAAGGCGGGTCGCGCCGCGGCGAAGCAGGCGCGCGAGGAGCTCGAGGCGCGGATCGCCGAGAGCAAGAGCAACCAACCGCCGCGCTTGGGCGCCACGCGGCCGCGTCGTCCGGCGCTCGCCGGCGATGAGGTGGATCCGGACGACAACTCCGACGCCCAGCCGCACTGAGCAACGCGTAGCTCTGTCGCACGGCGGGATGGCTGGACCTTCGCTCCCCCGCCGCGTGTGGGCGGCGCTCGCGGACTACGCCAGCCGACTCTGGGACATCGCTGGCGAGGACAACATCTCCTTCCTTGCCGGCGCCATCGCCTTCAACATCCTCCTGGCGGCGGTCCCGTTCGTCCTTCTCCTCCTCTCGGGCCTCGGCTACCTCCTCCATCAGTCGACCGCCGAGTCTTCGGCGAGCCTCTTCGCGTTCGTGGACAGCCTACTGCCGCCGCACGCGGAGGGAGCGAGCTCCCCGGTCCACCGGCTCCTCGACGACATCGTGCGCGCGCGCGGGTCGGTGGGGTTGGTGGGAGCCATCGCCTTCGTCTGGTTCTCGACGAGGCTCTTCGGAACGCTGCGCTCCGTGCTCGGCGAGGTCTTCGACATCGAGGTGGGCCGCAGCGTCATCGCGGGGAAGGTGTTCGACATCCAGATCACCGTCCTCTCCACCTTTCTCTTCGCCATGTACACCGCGCTCACCGCGTACCTGAGACTGGCGACGTCGCACCTGGTCGAGCTGTCGCGCGTCGGGATGCCCTCGGACGTGATCGGGAAGCTCGAGTATTGGATCGGCACAGGCGTGGCGACGGCGTTCATCGTCCTCATGTTCTTCTCGATCTACAAGTTCCTCCCAAACCGACACATCCGGTGGCAGTCTGCCGCGATCGCCGCCGTCTTCACCGGCGTTCTCTTCGAGCTGGCGAAGATCGCTTTCACCGCGTACCTGTCGTCGTTCAACCCGGGGAGCCTCTACACGGGGACACTTGCCGCGATCGTGATCGTGGTGCTCTGGGTCTACTACTGCGCCTGGATCTTCGTGCTGGGCGGGGAGGTCGGGCGGGTCTATGAGCTGCGGCGGGCGATCGAGTTGCAGAGGGAGACGTTCGAGTAGGGAGCCGTGGGCTGGGCCCGGAGAGGCCCTGCTGCCCCTTCGCACTGGCCTCCCACGCTTTCGACCGGCAGACTTCACCTTTCGGTCGATTGAGTGGGCCTCCTCCACCACCCCGATGGCGATCGATCTTCGTAGCGATACCGTGACCAAGCCGACTCCTACCATGCGCAGAGCGATGGCGGAGGCCGAAGTGGGCGACGATGTGCTCGATGGCGACCCCACCGTCAGCCGCCTCGAGAGGCGCGTCGCCGAGCTGCTCGGAAAGGAGAGCGCGCTCTTCTTCCCAACCGGCACGATGGCGAACCAGGCGGCCGTCTGGATCCTCTCGAGGCCCGGCACCGAGGTGCTGCTCGACGCCGCGGCGCACATCATTCAGTACGAGCAGGCCGGTGCCGCCGCACTCTGCGGCGTCCAACTGCGACCCGTGCAGGGCTCCGGCCCGATGATGGACGCCGAGGCGCTCGAGCAGGCCTTTCGCCTGCGCCCGTCGGACCTCCCGGCCGTGAGCGCCGTGTGCATCGAGAACACGCACAACCACGCCGGCGGTCGAGCGACGCCGATGGGCGAGCTGGGCCAGCTGCGCGCGGCTGCGGGGCGGCGCGGCGTCCCGGTGCACATGGATGGAGCGAGGCTCTGGAACGCGGCGGCGACGCTCTCGACACCGCTCGACCGCCTCGCGTCCTGTGCCGATACAGTGATGGTCTCCTTCTCGAAGGGCCTCGGAGCGCCGGTCGGCGCTGCTCTGGCGGCACGGCGCGACCTGATCGACGAGGCGCGGATAGCGCGACGACGCTTCGGCGGGGGGATGCGACAGTCGGGGATTCTCGCTGCTGCTGCCCTGTACGGAATCGAGAAGCACATGGGGAGGCTGCCGGAGGACCACGCCCGCGCACGGGCCTTCGCCAAGGCGGTGGAGGGGGCTGGCGGCGTGCGCGTAGTGCCGCCGGATACGAACATCGTGATGCTCGATCTCCCGTCGTCGATGGACAGCGCGGACGTCGTCCGCGAAGCCGCCGCCGCGGGTGTACTCCTGTCACTGTGGTCCCCGTCGCGGATTCGCGCCGTCTTCCATCTCGACGTCGATGACGCGATGCTCGCGCAGGCGAGCGCCAAGGTCGGACGTGCGCTTGACAGCGTCGCTGCGGGGCGCGCGGGCGCGTTGCTGGGGTAGAGAGCCGCGGGTATATTTCACTCGTCCCAGGTCCCGGAGGGCGGCGGCCCGCCAACCCCGTGAGGACCGAAAGGTAGCAGCGGTACGCAGTGTCTGTCGTTGCTTCGTCAGGCCTGGGATATCGCGCGGTAGCTGAGCGCCGCACCGTGGCAGCTCCGCGCGAGCGGATGGGTGCGCTCCCAAGAGCGCGCGACACGAGAGCCTGACGGCGCGTCCCGTCAGGCTCTTGCGTCTTGAGTCCCGGCACCGGCGACCCGGGGACATCTGCCGCTCCATGCACGCCGGCAATACCACTGGAACCGAGAGTTTCTCGACGTCGATGTTCGTTTCTCTCGCCCGCAAGTACCGCCCGAAGACTTTCGCCGACGTGGCGGTGCAGTCGCACGTCTCGAACACTCTGCGCAGCGCCGTGGCGCGGTCGCGGGTGGCTCACGGCTATCTCCTCTGCGGTCCACGCGGGGTAGGGAAGACGACGCTCGCTCGGGTCCTGGCGATGGCGCTCAACTGCGAGCGCCGCGGCAAGACCGCTGTCGAGGGGGAGCCGTGCGGCGAGTGCGATTCGTGCCGCCGCATCTGGAGTGGTGCCGCGAGCCTCGACGTGGTGGAGATCGATGCGGCGTCCAATCGCGGCGTCGACGACGCCCGCGAGCTGCGCGAGCGGGCGATGTACGCCCCGTCCTCCGACGCCCACTACAAGGTGTATATCGTCGACGAGGCGCACATGCTCACCCGCGAGGCGTGGAACGCGCTCCTCAAGATCCTCGAGGAGCCGCCGTCGCGCGTCGTCTTCGTCTTCGCGACCACCGAGCCGCAGAAGATCGCTCAGACCGCCGCTCCGGTTCTGAGCCGACTCCAGCGCTTCGATCTCAAGCGGATCGGAGCCGCCGACATTCGCGCGCGCTTGGAGACGGTCTTGGGGGCCGAGGGAGTCAGCTGGACAGACGAGGCGCTCGGGGCGGTCGCCCGAGCCGCGGACGGGTCGATGCGCGACGCGCTCAGTATCGCGGATCAGGTTCTCTCGCTGGGCGATGGCCAGTTGACGTTGGAGCGGGTGCGCGAGGCCTTGGGCCTCGTCGCCGAAGACGAATACCTCGCCGTCCTCGATCTGGTGGCGGAGCATCGCGCTGCCGATGTCTTCCCGCTCGTCGCTCGGCTGGTGGATTCCGGCGCCGACCTCGGAGGCTTCCTCGGCGGCCTGGCCGAAATGTTTCGCGCCGAGCTCTCGCTCGCCCTCGGCGGCGCCGCGGAGGGAGTGTCCGAACGGGCGCGCGCGGCGCTCACCGCGCGGCGTGGACGGTTCAGCAGCGGCGACCTGGTGCGGATGCTTCAAGCGATGACGGAGATCGAGCCGCGCTTTCGGCGGAGCGGGCAACAGCAGATTCTCGTGGAGACGCTGCTCGTGCGCTTCGCCCTGCTCGATCGGACGGTCGAGATCGAAGAGGTGCTCCGCGAGCTCGGCACCGGCGGCGCCGCCGCGGGCTCGGGCGCGCGGCCGAGGGAGGCCCCGCGCGGAGGGCGCTCGGCGTCAGGCGCTGGGTTGCTGCGCTCCGAGACTCCGGTGTCGCGGGCCGACGCGCCCGGGGAGCAGCCGCAACGCCAGGCGGCGATGGCGCCCGCGCTCGACGCCCTGGTCGCCAGTTGGCCGGAGGTCGTGTCTCAGGTGCGCGCGGCGGGACGGAACGTTCTCGCCGCTGCGCTCGAGCACGCGCGTCCCGTCTCCGTCGGGCCCGCGGGCGAGGTAGCGCTGGAGGTCGACGGAGAGCGCGCCGCCTACCAACCGCCGATCGAAGTGGCTGCCCAGGAGGTGCTCGGGGCCATCCGGACATACTTCGCCGGGGCGCAATCGATCGTGGTACGAGCCGCGGGTGGTGGTGCAGCAAGTGTGGCCGGAGCGCCGCGGCGCCTCACCGAGGACAGTGTTCGCTCCGAGCGTCTGGCGATGCTGCGCAAGCGCGATCCGGCGCTCGACGCGGCTGTGGAGACGCTCGACCTCGAGCTCCTGGATTAGCCTCGCGAGGCCGCACGCTCCCCCAGGCGCGCCCCGCGCCTGCGAGCCGAAGAATCCTTGCTAGCCACCGCCCGGAGACGTAGTGTGGCTCGGTTCAGGCATCCGCACGACGAAGAGATCACGGCCTGGCCACCACGACGAGGCGATGAACGTGAAAGAGCCAGCAGAGAGCTCCCAAAGAGGCGGAGGGCCGGAATTCTCACTGGTTCTGGGCGGGCCTCTCTTCCAGCTCCTTCGCAAGTCCCGTCTCGAGGGAGACCATCTCGACTTGCTGTACCGGCGGATCATTGCATTCGTCGTGCTCACGTGGATCCCCTTGCTCGTGCTGTCCGCATTGGCACCGGGCGCTGTCAGCGGGGCGCGAATTTCCTTCTTCCGCGACGTCGAAGTGCACGTCCGCTTCCTCGTTGCTCTGCCGATCTTGATCGGCGCCGAGCTACTCGTTCATTCGCGTATCCGCGTTGCTGTCCGTCGCTTTCGCGAGTGGCGGATCGTTCTGCCCGAAAGCCTGCCGCTCTTTGCCAAGGCCATCGAGTCGGCGATGAAGATCCGGAATTCCACCATTGTCGAACTCGCCCTTCTCGCTCTCGTCTACAGCGTGGGATTGTGGGCCTGGAGCAGCAGGACGGACCTTGGGCTCGTGACGTGGTATGAGCTGCCCGGAGGCAGGTGGAGCCTAACGCCGGCAGGGTACTGGTATGTATTTGTGAGTCTCCCGGTGTTCCAATTCATTCTGCTGCGCTGGTACGCGAGACTCTTGATCTGGTTTCGGTTCCTCTGGCAAGTCAATCGGATCGAGCTGAATCTGCTGCCTACCCATCCCGACCGTTGCGGGGGCCTGAGTTTCCTCGGAGCGAGCTCCTACGCTTTCGCTCCAATTCTGTTCGCTCAGGGCGCCATCCTCGCCGGCGTCGTGGCGAGTCGCGTTCTCTATGGTGGCGAAGGCCTGCAGTCGTTCAAATTGCAGATTGGCGGATTCATCGCCTTCTTCGTTGTCGTGGTTCTGGCACCGCTGCTGATGTTCACCCCGCGCATGGCGCGCCTAAGACGCAAGGGCTTGGCGGAGTACGGTTTGCTTGCGCAGCGGTACGTTGAAGCCTTCGACCACAAATGGGTTCGTGGGGGAGGTCCGTCCGAGGAGTTACTCGGGACAGGAGACATCCAGTCCCTCGCTGATCTGGGCAATAGCTATCAGGTCGTGCGCGAGATGCGCGTGGTTCCTTTCGGGCTTCAGGACATCTCGCGCTTGGCTCTCGCCACTGCAGTTCCGCTGTCGCCCCTTCTGCTGACGATCTTCTCCTTTGAGGAGCTGCTGACACGAATCGTCAGGGTGGTATTCTGACGGTCGCCCGGGGCCAGAAACCACGGCCCAAGGACAGCCGCCCGGGGCACGCTTGCGTCCGTCGACTGCCTGGCGATACCTTGCGATCCCCCCTCCTTCTTCCCGCCGTCCCGCAGTTTTTCGCGCGACGTAGCGCCAGGTCCCTCGATTTCACACGCGACACGTTGGTATGGCTGATTTCATGAAAATGCTCCAGCAGGCGCAGCAGATGCAGGGGCGCCTGCAGCAGATGCAGGAGGAGCTCGAGCAGCTCACGGTGAGTGCATCGAGCGGCGGCGGCATGGTGACGGCGACCGCCGACGGCAAGGGCGTGATTCGCTCGATCCGGATCGACCCGTCGGTGGTGAATCCCACGGACATCGAGATGTTGGAGGACCTCGTTCTCGCCGCCGTGACGGAAGTCCAGAAGAAGGCGGCGGACGTCGCGCAGGAGGAGATGAAAAAGCTCACCGGAGGGATGGCGCTGCCGTTCAAGCTGCCCTTCTGAGATGTCCGCGATCGACGACCTCGCCACCGAACTCTCCAAGCTCCCTGGGATCGGCCGCAAGACAGCACTTCGCCTGACGTATCACCTGCTGAAGCAGCCCCCCGAGCAGAGCCGGCGTCTGGCGCTCGCGCTCGACGGGCTGGCGGAGCGGGTTCGCCGGTGCTCCGTGTGCGCCAATCTCACCGAGCAGGATCCCTGCGCCATTTGCAGTGATCCACGGCGCGATGCCTCGGTGCTTTGCGTGGTGGAGGAGGCGTCGGACATCGGAGCGATCGAGCGGGCGGGGGAGTTCCGCGGTGTCTACCACGTGCTCGGCGGGCGTCTCTCGCCGCTCGATGGTATCGCCCCCGAAGATCTGACGATGGCGAAACTGGTGGAGCGCGTGACCTCGGGTGCCATTCGCGAGGTCATTCTGGCGACGAATCCGAGCCTTGAAGGGGAGGCCACCGCGCTATACGTGCAGCGGCAGGTGGCACCCCACGTGAGTGAGGTGACGCGCATCGCGCGAGGGATCCCCGTCGGCGGGGATCTGGAGTACGCCGACGGCGTCACGATTGCGCAGGCGCTCGCGGCGCGAAGGGCCATGTGATGCGCCGTTCAACCGCGCTGGCGCTCGCTGCCGGCCTGGCCGGTGGCCTCGTGGCGGGCTTAATCGTCTGGAGTCACGAGACCCACCGCTCCCGGCACGAGCTGTTCAGCGCTCAGCCGTGGCGTCGCCTGGCGGCGCTCGGCTATCTCCGCGGACAGCGCAGTGTCCGAGCCGCGCGGCTGTTGCGCGATTACGTGGAGTGGGAGCGGAATCCGAGTCTTCGCCGCCGCGGCCAGTCACTTCTGCGCCGCATGGAACGGTCCCTGTCATAGCAAGGAAGCCTATGCCGGTTGGTGCAGCGAGCTGGTCGTTCACCGAGGATGACTATGGAGTGATCATGCGATCGCTCCAACAGTTCCTCTACGACAGCAATGCCCGGTGCGCCCTCCTCGTCGACCGCTCGGGACAGCTCGTGGCGACGGTCGGCGAACAACCGCACTTCGATCCCACCGCGTTCGCCACCCTCACTGCCGCCGACTTCAGCGCCAACGACCAGCTGGCCCGCCTCATCGGCGAAACGGAGTTCAACTCGCTCTATCACCAGGGAGAGCAGGAGTCGATGTATCTGGTGGACGTGGCACGGCGCGTGATTCTCGTCATCCTCTTCGACAATCGCACCACCCTCGGACTCGTGCGCCTCAAGGTCAAGGCGACGGTGGAGGACCTCGGGCGATTGTTCGCGGCGATGTTCTCCGGCGACCGCGATGGCCGGAGGACGCCGAACATTCTCGCCGGGGCCGAGGATGAAATCGACCGGCTGTTCCAGTAGTCGAGGAGACAGCCATGTCGATGATCAACTACGCGTCACGCGAGATCAACTGTAAGATCGTTTACTACGGGCCGGGGTTGGGTGGCAAGACCACGAACCTCGAGCACGTCTTCGGCCGTGTGCAGCCGGAAACACGGGGCAAGCTCATCTCACTGGCGACCGAAACCGAGCGCACGCTCTTCTTCGACTTCCTTCCCGTCGACCTCGGCACGATCCGCGGCTTCAAGACGCGCTTCCACCTGTACACGGTGCCGGGGCAGGTCTACTACAACGCCAGCCGCAAGCTGATACTCAAGGGCGTCGACGGCATCGTCTTCGTGGCCGACTCGCAGATCGAGCGCATGGAGGCGAACCAGGAAGCGATGCAGAATCTGTACGACAACATGATGGAGTACGGCTACGACATCACGAACATGCCGTTCGTGCTCCAGTACAACAAACGCGACCTCCCGAACGCGTCGCGGGTGGCCGAGCTGCAGGCGGCGCTCAATCCCGGCTTCGAGGTTCGCGATTCCTCGCGGCAGCGAGTGGCACCCGATCCGTACCACGCGGGCGAGAACTTGGTCGAACAGCTCCCCACTGGAGAGTGGGTGGAGCGCGCGCCATACTTCGAAGCGGTCGCGGTCACGGGAGACGGTGTGTTCGATACGCTGAAAGCCGTCAGCAAGCTCGTTCTGAAGACACTGGCCTGATCCCCGGTCGTGCGGTGAACCTGCCCAACGCACTGACGGTAGGGCGGATCATCGCAGCTCCGCTCGTCGCCTACCTGCCATTCGTTCAGCGCTGGGATGCCCGCGCGCTGGCGTTCGTGCTCTTCGTTCTCGTCGCGGTGACGGACTATTTCGACGGGAAACTCGCGCGAACCCGCGGGCTGGTGACGGACACCGGGAAGCTCCTCGATCCGCTGGCCGACAAGCTTCTTCTCCTGGCGACCTTCGTCCCGATGTGGGTGCTCGTGGGCTCCGGGCTCAGCCTCTCTCTCTGGGCTCCGTACCACAGCTACTACTACCCTGGTATCGTCGGGCCGATGGGAGACCCGCAGAGCGGGCACCCGGTCTTCCCGTACATCACGCCGATCGGGGCGCTCGGCCTGCCGCTCTGGATCATCGCGATCGTCCTCGGCCGCGAGGTCTTCATGACCGTTTTCCGTCAGGTCGCGGCGCGGCGCGGGACGATCATCGCGGCCAGCAACGTGGCCAAGTGGAAGACCGGCTTTCAGTGGACCTGGGTCGGCGCCTCCTTCTTCTGGTTCTCGGCGGCCACCGCCGCGGCCCAGTACAGCTGGACCCACCCCGCGTGGGTCGCCTTCGCGCAGTTCAACGGTCTCGTGTGTGTCCTCACGATGGCCTTCGCCGTGGCCCTCACCGTCTGGTCTCTCTGGGCGTACCTCCGCGAGTTCGGCGGCCTGATGGGACGGGTGGGGTAGAGACTCGCTCGTTCGTCAGCATTTCGTCAGGCGAGCTTGACTCGACCATCGTGACGTCGAGCTTAGACGCATGTCTCGACGCCGGTCAGCCTCGGTCATTCCCGCCAGCCCTCACCCGATTCTCCTCGCGGCGATTCTCGCCGCCATCTCGTGCGGCCGGAGCCGCGAGGCCGTGCACGACGCTGGTTCGGACACCGCCTTCGCGAGCATGCAGGAGCGCGGGCACGCAGTGATGGGCGTGGACCAGTACACCTCGTCCCATGTCTTCGAGAACCTCCCCGACGGCGGACGCATCGTGCTCGAGCGTGACAGTGCATCGGACACGAGCGGCATCGCGACTATTCGAGCGCACATGCAGTCGATCGCCACCGCCTTTCGCGAGGGTGACTTCGAGAAGCCGTTCCAGGTGCACGTGCAGGTTGTCCCCGGGACGGCGGTGATGGCAGCTCGCCACGGCGCGATCGACTACTCGGTGATCGACCGGCCGCGGGGCGCCGAGGTGCGCATTCGGAGCGCGGACACGGCGGCGGTGGCGGCGATTCACGCCTTTCTGGACTTCCAGCGGGGCGCCCATCACGTGGGCGCGCACGAGCACTCGTGACAGCGGCGGGGCGTGCCCCAGACGAGGGGATGATCGAAGAGCGGATGGAGGTGCGGCGTGGGAGCGTCGCCGATGCCGGTCTCCTCGCCGCGCTGGCGTCGAGCACCTTCGCCGACACCTTCGGCGGGGCCAATCGGCCCGAGGACCTCTCCGCTCATCTGGCCGACGCCTACGGAGTCGAGCAACAGAGGACGGAGCTCGCCGATCCGCGGACGGTGGTGCTCTTCGCCGAGCGCGCCGAAGAGACGATCGGATTCGCGCAATTGAGGGAGAGCGAGCCGCCACCCGGGGTGGAGGGGAAGCAGCCGCTCGAGATCCTGCGATTCTACGTCGTGAGGAGGTGGCACGGACGGGGCGTGGCGCAGCGCCTCATGGGAGCGGTGCTCGATGAGGCTCGGCGCCGCGGCGCCGACGTGGTCTGGCTAGGGGTGTGGGAGAAGAATCCGCGCGCCCAGGCGTTCTATCGGAAATTCGGCTTCGAGGCGGTTGGGGCCCACGAGTTCAAGGTCGGGAGCGACCCGCAGACCGATCTGATCATGGCGAGGGCTCTCTAGGAGCCTGGAGCGCCCCGGTCCCGACGCACGACGAAAAGGGAGCGCCCGGGAGCGCTCCCTTTTTCGTCTTGCCGAGTGTCGCGTTAGGCGGCGGCCTTGGGGGGAACGGGCCGGTGCCGGGCGCCGATATTGAGCATGGCTCCGGCGATCGCGCTGGCGAGGGCGATCCACGCCACGTGGACGCTGGCCAGGGCGTGCAGGCCGAGCGCGTTATCGAGCGAGTACGCTCCTGGGCCGGTGAAGGCGAGGAGGGCCGCACCGATCGCGTAGAGCAGGGGTAGCTCGACGCCGTTCTTCGAGGACAGGAAGCCGTTCTTGATGTGAACGGTGCCGGCCGCCACGAGCATCACCAGGACGACGATCGCCGGCCCGATCGGGCCGAGAAGCCCTAGCGCGACGAGGAGGCCGCCGGTGGACTCACCGAGTCCGGCGAGGGCCGCAAAGAGCCTGCCGGGCTTGAAGCCGAGCTGCTCGAAGAACCCGCCCGTCCCAGCCAGTCCGTAGCCGCCGAACCAGCCCGTGAGCTTCTGGGCGCCGTGTACGGCGATCCCCAGGCCGAGGTAGAGCCGTGCGAGGAGGAGAATGGTGTCCATAGGGCATCAGTGATGTTAATGTGTGAATGCTTCGACTACGAATGATACAGTAATGATCTAAGCGCTCGAATAGTTCCCGGCCTTCGGGAAGGCGGTCCGAGAGTTCGGGCGGGCGACTCCCGCCACGGGGCTCGGAAGGCTCGAGGGCGCTTTCCAGGAGGCCGCGGGCGGCTTTCTTTTCCTGTCCCGCCCTTCACACCCACGCGCTCGCTCGCCCCCCCAGAAATGCCTCCACTCGTCACCAACCTCGACCACATCATTCTCGGGATTAGGGACCTGGGGGCGGGGACGACCGAATTTGCCGAAAGGACGGGGGTGAACCCGGTGGGCGGAGGCGCGCACCCCGGCCGCGGCACGGCGAACGCATTGGTAGGGCTCGACCAAGGCCACTACCTCGAGATCATCGCCCCGACAGCGACCCAGATCGACCCGATGTTCGTGGGGATCGCCTCTCTCGATCGCCTGACGCCATTCGGCTGGGCACTGCGCACGGACGATCTGGCGGCGACCGTCAAGCGCCTTCGGGCTCGAGACTTCGACGTCAACGACCCACGTGCGGGCTCTCGGCGACGGGAGGACGGGACCCTTCTCGAATGGCACACGGCCGAGCTCGCCGAATCGGAGCTCGCGTTCGCTCCGTTCTTCATTCAGTGGAACGCGTCGACGCTGCACCCGAGTAGCACCTCGCCCACGGGGTGCCGGCTGGCGGGGCTCCGATTCATCGAGCCGCGGGCGGCGCGGATGGTCGTTCTCCTGGAGACCATCGGCTATCGGGTGCGGGTCGAGCGCGGCGCGACGGCGGCCATGATGGTCACGCTCGAGTGTCCCCGCGGTCCGGTGACCTTCACCACATGAGTCGTTAGGCAGATGCGCGTCGAGATCCTCACCATCGGTGACGAGCTGCTGCTCGGGTTTACCATCGACAGCAACGCCGCCTATCTCGCCCGGGCCCTGGGCGAGGTCGGCATCGAGGTCGTGCGCCACGACACGGTGGGAGACGAAGGTCCAGCGATCGCCGAGGCGGTGCGGGGAGCGCTCGACCGCACGGGGGGCGTCGTGACCACCGGCGGATTGGGGCCGACGAGCGACGACCTCACGCGACCCTCGATCGCGGCGCTTTTCGGCCGGACGCTGCGGCGCGACGATGTCATCGTGGCCGAGCTCGAGCGCCGCTTTCGCGCCCTCGGCTACGGCACGATGCCGCGCTCGAACCTCGTTCAGGCGATGGTGCCGGAGGGGGCGCGGGTTCTGGAGAATCGGCACGGGTCGGCGCCCGGGCTCTGGCTCGAGGACGAGCGCGGTCGCTGGGTTGCCATGCTCCCGGGCGTGCCGCGCGAGATGCGGGGGATGACTCGCGACGTCCTCCTCCCGCTGCTGCGCGAGCGATCGGCGTCGGGGCCGCCGGTGGTGGTTCTCTCGCGCACCCTACGCACCACCGGCATCGGCGAGTCCGCGTTGGCGGAGAAGCTCGGCGACGACGGGCTGGCGGCGAACGGCCTGCGGGTGGCGTACCTGCCAGGATGGGAGGGCGTTGATCTGCGCCTCACCGTGCGAGGCGCGCATCGCGATGATGCCGATGCCGCCCTCGCCGGCGGGATAGAGCGGCTTCGCCTTCGCGCCGGAAGGTACGTCTATGGGGAGGAGGGGGACGATCTCGCCGCGGTCGTCCTCGACCTGTGTCGTCGCTCCGGCATGCACGTGGCGACGGCGGAGAGCTGTACGGGTGGCCTCCTCGGCGGGCGACTCACCTCGATCGAGGGCTCGAGCGACGTCTACCTCGGCGGCGTGGTGGCATACGCCAACGCGGTCAAGGTGTCGCTCCTCGGCGTCAGCGAAGCGACGCTGACGAGCAAGGGCGCGGTGAGCGAGGAGGTCGCGAGCGAGATGGCCTCCGGCGCACGCACGCGCCTCGACGCGTTGATAGGGATCGGGATCACCGGGATCGCCGGCCCCGGGGGCGGGACTCCCGAAAAACCGGTGGGGACAGTCTGGATCGCCGTCGATATCGAAGGCAGGGTGCAAACTCACGGCCGAATCTACGTCGGCGACCGCGACGAGATTCGGCGCCGTGCGACGCAGTCGGCTCTCGACATGGTGCGGCGTGCACTGAGCCGGGATGATGCGCTGTCGACACGGTGATGCGCCTGTTGCACTCAGTCCCCCCGAGGGGGACATTGCATGTCCGGGCGGAGCTGTGACGCTCCGCCCTCAGACTCTGCGAAGGAGTACGGTGTGAGCGATGATGTTCTGATGGGTCCGGAGGGTGACGAGGAGGAGCCAACGGGAGAGGGCGAAGGCGCACCCGAGGGCGATCGCGTCGCGGCTGATACAGGAGCCGTGACGGACGCCCAGCGCGAGCTCGAGGCTCAGCGCGACCGGTACCTGCGATTAGCGGCGGAGTTCGACAACTACCGCAAGCGCAGCGTCCGCGAGCGCACCGAGGCGGGCGCGCGGGCGCAGGGAGAGCTGGTGAAATTGCTGATCGATTCGCTCGACGACCTCGCGCGCGTCCTGGAGCAGGATCCGAAGCGAGTCGACGCGCAAACGATTCACCAGGGGGTGGAGGTCGTCGACAAGAAGCTCATGAAGGCGTTGGGGGCGGCGGGGCTGGAAGTGGTGAGCCCGGAAGATCAGCCCTTCAACCCCGAGCTCCACGAAGCGGTGGCAACCGAGCCCGCGCTCTCGCCTGAAGATGACCACATGGTGGCGCGGGTCTTCCAGCCGGGGTACGTCTTCAAGGGGCAGCTGCTTCGTCCGGCACGCGTCGTGGTGAAGCAGTGGAGCCATTGATCCGACATGGCCCAGAGTAAGGATTTCTACGGCGTCCTCGGAGTCTCCGCGTCGGCCACTCAGGACGAGATCAAGAAGCAATATCGACGGCTCGCCAAGAAGTACCACCCCGACGCCAATCAGAACGACCCGAAGGCGGCCGAGCGCTTCAAGGAGATCTCCGAGGCGTACAACGTGCTCGGTGACGCCGAGAAGCGGAAACAATACGATGAGATGCGCCGACTCGGTGCGTTCACCGGGTTCGGCGGAGCGGGACCGGGGCGCGGTCCACGTCCGGGCGCGGGTCCGCGACCCCCGGGCGCCGATGCCGGCGATGCCGGCAGCTTCCGATTCGAAGACTTCGACATCGGTGGCCTGGGAGGGCTGGGCGACCTCTTCTCCTCGATGTTCGGTGGGGGACGCCAGGGCGGCCGCGCGCGCGGCCCGGAGCGCGGCCAGTCGATGGAGACGACCATCGAGGTGCCGTTCCGGGTAGCGGCGTTAGGCGGCAAGGTCCCGGTGCAGCTCGAGGTGACCGAGGAGTGCCCCACCTGCCACGGGAATGGCGCGGCGCCGGGGGCCACGCTCAAGACCTGCCCCGAGTGCAGTGGCCGGGGCGTCATCTCGTTCGGCCAGGGGGGATTCGCCGTCAACCGGCCGTGCCCGATGTGCCTCGGTCGCGGGCAGATCCCGACGGAGCGGTGCCCCACCTGCAACGGACAGGGAGAGCTGCGGGTCACGCGAACGCTCAACATCACCGTGCCACCGGGCACGGACACCGGGACGCGAGTGCGACTGGCGGGGCAGGGAGGACGCGGAGCAAGCGGGGGGCCCTCCGGCGACCTGATCATCAACTTCGTCGTCCAGCCCGATCGGTTCTACACGCGCGAGGGGCTCGACATCATTGCCCCCGTTCCGCTCAACATCGCCCAGGCGACGTTGGGCACGCGGGTCAAGGTGCGCACCATCGAGGGCAAGAAGGTGGCGATCAAGATCCCCCCCGGCACCGCGTCGGGCAAGCGCTTTCGCCTTCCCTCGCACGGCATCGCCAAGGACGGCCACAAGGGCGACATGATCGTCGAGGTCTCGATCATCGTGCCTGACAAGCTCACGCCGGAGCAGGAGAAGATCATGCGCGACTTTGCGGCCTCCGGAGGGATGAAGTACTGAGGAGTGACCGCGGCTCGCTCGCCGACGTGACGGCGGTCGGATCGCGCGAGTCGAACCCTTTTCGTCGAGCGACGGTCAGCGCCGCCGGGTGCGGCTCTTCTTGGTGGCGGAGCGCCTCGCAGCGAGGCGGGTTGTCTTTCTCGCGGCGCCATTCCTGGGCGTGCCGGGCCCTCCCTTGTCCTGTCGCCGACTCCGAGGAGGGCGTGCCGGCGGCCGCGGGTGGCGCGGCTCGTACACGCCAATCGTACCGCCGCCGGGCAACGTCAACCGCGTGAGAACGCCCCACCCCTGATCGGCGGGAGGAGTGCAGATGACGCCGCGCTCGGCCATCGATGCGACGAAGGTGCCGACGTCATCGCACATGAGGTAGAGCTGGTGCAGGTCGTTCTGGTCGAGAGGATGGACGGCGACCTCCGCCGGAGGAAGGGCGAAGATGAGCCACCCCCCGCCGACGTCGACGCTCGGGAAGCCCAGCACATCGCGAAGGAAGGCGCGGTCGGCGTCGGCGGCGCTGCTGTAAATGATGGCGTGTGCACCGGTGATCATCGACTGTACACTACAGCAAGTTGGCGCCGACGCGAGAGGAGATGGTGGACGAAGAGAGTGAGACTGAGATCGAGCAGCGGCTCGTCGAGGTCGGTGGCGCGAAGCTGGAGGTGTTTCTGGACCCATCCGGGAGGCGCCAGACACCCATCATCGGCGCCGCCCACCCCGCCGGTGTGTACGGACCGAGCGCGGTTGCCTTGATCGAGCGCACGGCTGGAGTCTCCGCCGTCTGTATCAATCCACGCGGGATCGGAGCCTCGAGCGCTCCAGCGGAACGGCGATACTCTCTCGACGACATGGTCGACGACATCGAGACGGTGCACCGCCGGCTCGGGATCGGTCCCTGGGTATTCTGGGGGATGTCGGGGGGCGGATGGCTCGGCATGGTGTACGCGAGGAATTATCCGGACTCGCTCTCCGGCCTGATACTGGAGAGTATCTGCCCCTGCTTCCGCGCGCGCCTCGCCGACCCGTCGTGCGTGCTGAGCCCCTTTCATCCCTCGTGGCGCCCGATGCTGGCTGAGCGCGGATTGATTGCGGCCGAGTCGCACGACACGCCGGGGAACCCCTGGCAGACCGAATGGCTCGAGGTGGAAGGAGTCGGGTCCGTCTTTCGTCGGCGGAACGGGCCCGCGCTCCTGGTCTCGGCTGCTCCGGTGACTCCCGAGATGCATGCGGCGATGCCGCTCCTCTGGACGGTCGACACCCGTGACTGGCTCGGCGCGATTCGGACGCCAACACTCGTGCTATCCGGAACGGCGGATCCGATCGTCCCTCTCTCTCACGCCCGCGACGTGCACCGCGGCATCGTGGGGTCCGACTTCGTCGCCATCGAGGGGGGCGGCCACGTGCCGACGACGGAAGGGCGTCCGGAGGTGGCCGCCGCGGTGCGCGAATTCCTCCACACCCACGTACACTGAGGCGGGCGCCTAACGCATCGGCCCCACGCGCGGGTCGGTCACAGCGCGCGTGGGGCCGATCTGCCGCTGATGGCCGAGGCGGACCGAGGTCCGCTGGCCTCGCACGGGCTCAGCCTGTCTCGTGGCGGCCGAGATGACCTTCGTTGGTGCGGTACGCGCAGACGCAGTTCGCCAGCGGCTCAATGTTGTGCAGCGTCCACGTCGTGGGAATGGAGTTGGTGAGGATGTCGGGCGTCGCCTTCTCGACGCGGAAGTACTGCTCTCGCGTGTCGTGCTCGCTGTACTCCACGAGGATCTCATCCTGATCGAGATCGAAGTGCTTGTGGATCAGGTGGAGCGCGAACCGATCGAGCTTGTCGTGCTTCTGCAGGACGGCCCTCACCTCGGCCATGCACGCCAGATCCGAGTCACCGAGTCTCGGCGTGTCATGAAGGTCGGCGATCTTGGCCCACTGCATCGGGTAAATGGCGAGCTCGCTCATGACTTCACTCCGCTGCCCTCGAGTACTGGATCGCGGGCAGCGCGAGGGCACAGTCGCTGCCGCGGGGGGGGCTCTAGTCGGCAGAGATTGCAGAGAATCGGGTCGCAGCGCCAGCGATCAGCCAGTCGGCGGCCCTTACCGCAGTCCGTTGCCGCCGCACCGACCGCCCGGAGGCGGGGGACCGGGCGGCGTCAGAGAATGGCCAGCGTTGCGCAGACTTGACGCGGACTCGGCCGTGTCGGAGTACGTTCTCTCGTCGGTCTGGACGCGTGCCCCACGGCTCGATCGCACTCACATGCCCATGGCCCAACGGACTCCTCTCGTCATCCTTCTGCTCCTCGCCGGCGCGCTCGCGCCGGTGCCGAGCGACGCTCAGCCCACTCGCCAACAGACCGCTCGCGCGAGCGGCGCGGCCACGTCGACGGTCACGGAGCTCGCCGACGCCTATGTGGCGCGGTACAAGACGACATTCCCCGAGGGAGCGTCGATGGCCGGATTCGCCGATGCGGCGGCGGATCGCTTCACCGACAACAGCGTGTCGGCGCTCCGGCAGTGGGAGGCATTCGAGGACAGCCTCTGGACGAAAGTCGCTGGCATCGCGCCCGCTCAGCTCGCGGGAAGTCGCGACGAGGTGACATACGCGCAGCTCCACGAGCTGCTCGAATCGAGCCGGCAGCTCCGCGTCTGTCGCGGGGAGTTGTGGCCGGCGAACTCCCTCTTCGGATGGCAGACCATCTGGGCGCAGTTGGCAGGCTTCCAGCCAGTGGGAACAGAATCGGGTCGACGCGCAGCGCTGGCGCGTTGGCGGGGCTCGGCGCGCTACCTCGATCGCGAGGTGGCCAACATGCGGCAAGGTCTCACGCTCGGGTACACCACGCCGGCGCCTAACATTCGGGCGACACTCGATCAGCTCGACGCGCTGGTGGCGTCTCCCGTCGATAGCCTCCCGTTCATGGCGCCCGCGCAGCAGGACACGAACGCCGCGTTCCGCAGCGCCTTTCGCGCGGTCATCGCCGACTCGCTCGTCCCGGCTCTCCGGCGATATCGGGACTTTCTCCGCGGCACCTATCTGCCGAAAGCGCACGGCATCGTGACGGCCAACCCTAATGGGGTTGCCTGCTACCGGGCCCTCCTGCGCGCAAACACCGGCGTCGACCGGGACCCGCAGGACCTGCTTCGCGAGGTGAAGGAGCAGGTCGCCCGCGATTCGGTCGCCCGGCTCGAGGTGGCGCGCTCGATCTATCCCGCGCCGCCGCCCGGCACTCCCTGGGACGCGGCATATCTGCGCACGATGGTCGACAAGGACTCGAGCAACTTGATGCCGTCCGCCGACTCGATCGTCGCCTTCACCCGCGCCGTTATGGCCCGCGCGCGGGCGGCGCTGCCCAAGTACTTCGAGACGGTGCCGACGGCCGACGTCGAGCTGCAGCCGTTCCCCGACTTCCAGCAGCCCACTGCCCCGGGCGGCCAGTACGTCCCTGGAACCGAGGACGGATCCCGGTCGGCCGTCTACCTCTACCGCACGTCTCCTCCAGTGCGCCGGATCGGGCTCGCGGCCGTGGTCGTGCACGAGACATGGCCGGGACACCATCTGCAGGGGGCGATGGTGACGGGCTCCACGTCGCGGCATCCGATCGCGCTCCTCTCCTCCGTCCCTGGATTCATCGAGGGGTGGGGCCACTACAGCGAGTGGCTGGCCCAGGAGATGGGGGTCTACACCGAACCGCGCGATCTCCTCGGGCGATACCAGACGTTGGCGCCATTTCTCGTTGCCGACATTGGCCTGAACATGATGGGGTGGACCCCCGCGCAGGCCGAAGCGTACGCGCTCCGCGCTTCACCGACCGCCGCCGCCGACCGGATAAAGCGCGTGATCCCCGCCATCCTCGGTGTGCCCGGTTTTATTGCGAGCTACACCGTCGGTGCGATGGAGATACAGAAGCTGCGTCGTCAGGCGGAGGCGTCGTTCGGGTCGAAATTCGACATTCGGGCGTTCCACCAGCTGGTGCTGCAGGACGGCCCGGTGCCGCTCGCGCTCGTGCGAACGCGCGTGGAGCGCTGGACGACCGCCCCGTAGCCGGAGCGCAGCGATCGCCGAGCGGTGCGCCTCCCCGGACCGGGCCGAACCCGCTACTTGCCGGATGTCACGACGTGGGCGGCCGCCGGAGGCGCTGGCCGATCGTTCCAGTTGAGGATCGCGTTCCACACCATCGGAAACTCGTGGTGATTGAGAAACCGGTGGAGCGGGTTGAAGGTGAACGCGATCACGCGGCCCTTCCGCACCGGGATGTCGAAGATCGCCCCCTGGCCGATGATCTCATCCTGGCCGCGCACCATGCCGGAGAGGACGTAGCTCTCGCCATCCGCACTGGCCGCGGCCTTGGTACTCCCTCCACCGGTATCGGCCTTGGCGGGCGCGGCGGGCTTGGGCGGCGCGGCGATGCCGAGCATCGCGCCGGTGTCCGGGGGGGTCGGCTTGCGCGAGCCGTACTGCAGGACGACCAGCGCGCTGTCACGCGCCTCCACCTGGAAGAGCGGGCCATTCCCCCGGAAGACGGTGGTGCTCGCCGGATACCCGTAGAGGATCGGCGACATCGTGCTTCGGGCCGTCACCCTCACGATCGATCCCGGGTGGAAGAGGGCGCGGGTCGGGTACGGCGTCAGCTCCGAGGCGATGCCGCTCTCCCCGGCCACTCGTGAGGCACCGCCGAGCGTGATCAGCGTGCCGCCATCATCGACGAACCGCTGCAGCTCGGCCATGCCGTCGTAGCCGGCACCGCCGGTGATGTCGGGGCTCGACATCGGCGAGCCCAACGCCGGCGTGTCCTTCGTCTTCTGGAATGGGATGGGGGAGAACTTTCGGTCCTCGCCGTTGATGAAGTCCACCAGCCGGTCACGCAGGTTGGGGATCAGGATGACGTCGAAGCGCTGGCGGAGCTTGCCCCGCTTGAGGTCATCCTTGTCGATCGGCGTGAACGGGACACCGACCTGCTCGAAGGTGAATCGCGCCCAGCCTTCGTCCTGCGTGTCGTACCAGGCGTGGTAGATCGCGACGCGAGCGAGATCGAGGGCGTGACGGGGGACGGCGGGACCCTGCTCCGCCGCCACGAGCGGGAGCGCGAAGCGCGAGGCGAGGGCGCTGGCCGTCGAGGCGGGAAGCCCCTCGAACACCACCGACCCGACGGGGAAGCTGTCCCGTCCCGACATGAAGGCCGCCTCGGCCGCGTACGCCGACGCCTTCGGCGCTTGGCTGCGCAGCCAGTGCAGCGCCGGGAGAAGCTCGCTCTGCGCCTGATACCGAAGGAGGTAGATGGATCCGGAGCCGGTGGCGCCTGCAGTGGCGCCGACCGTATCGGTCACCCGTTCGAGGCCTTGCCAGTGAAAGACCGCGGTGTCGGATACCGGCTTCACCTCGACGCCATAGAGGAGCCCCAGCGTCCAAGCGATGTCGTCGTACGGCGGGTACTGGGCCGTCGACGGGTAGCTCTGCCGGGAGAGGAGATCGACGGCGAGATCGCGGTACGGCTGATCGAGCAGAACGACGAAGTCGCCCGACGAGTCGCCGCTCGTACGAATCCGTATTTCGATCCCCTGGCGCTCGAGCTGATTGATCAGGTAGGCGGCGCGGCGCGGGTCTCGCTGGCGAGCGACGGCCGGGATCACGAAGGCGTGCGGCGACTGGGCGCGGCCGCGTTCGATGCTGTTGGCGCCCTTCTGGTAGAAGTTCCGCAGGAGCCGCTCGCCATTGGTGGCCGTGAAGGTGAGCGAGGCGAGGACTCCCGTCTCCATGTAATTGGTGTTGTCGCGTGACGACCAACGTACCTTCTTGGTGGGCGGCCAGGCCCGATACCACTGGCGACTCGTCACCGGATCGCCGGCGAACTTGTCGTCACTCAGATCGCGCACGTAGGTATCGGCGCCGGCGTTGCCGAAGGTCTCGTAGAAGCGCCCGATGCCGTTGTGGTTGTTCGCCACCCAGATGGCGTAGCCGGGCCACCATCCGTCGAAGAAGCCCCAGGTCCACACCCCGGGCAGCCCCTCGGCGCTCATCGCCGTGATGTCGTTGTTGGCGAAGAGCTGCCACTCGCTGACCGCGATCGGGTCGGCCGTCTCGTTGTACGGACCGGTGCCGGTGGAGACGTAGAGGAGCGGCACCGACTCGTGCAGGTCATGCATGACGATGGGGTGCCACTCGTTATAGGCCCGATTGACCGCCTTAGTGAGCTCCTGCGACATCTGGATCCCGTCGCGGTTGTTGTCGTGGAGCACGTATTTCCCCCAATAGGGGCTGGATCGGTCGAATCCGTCGTCGAAGTCGGGGCGCCCCTTCGTGTATCGGTAGTACCAGTCGACCTGCTTGTCGCGACCATCGGGCTCGGCCACCGGATTGATGATGGTGATCACCTTCTCCCGTATGGCGCGGATCGACGGCGAATCACTCACCGCCAGGCGGTAGGCGAGCTCCATCAGCATCTCCGGCGGCCCCATCTCGGGCGAGTGGAGGCCGCCGTTGAGGAAGTAAACGGGCTTCGCCTGCCTGACGACGCTGTCGAGCGCCGATGGTGGAAGCGAACGCGGATCGGCGAGACGCCGGAGAAGCGCCTGATAGCGATCGAGCTGCCCCATCGTTGCTTCGTCCGCGATGATGGCGATGATGATCTCACGCCCCTCCTCGGTGGTACCGATGCGCTCGACGCGCACACGCGGCGTCGCCTGCGCCAGCGCGCGAAAGTATCCGTGGACCTCGTTGGTTCGGTGCATCACGCCGGGTGCGCCGATGATCGTGCCGAAGTGGCGCTGCGGGCTCGGGATGCTGGCACTCGTGGGGAGCCAGCTCGTGGAGGGGGTGAGGAAGTGCGGGTCAGTGGTGTACTCGCGCACCAGGCGGGCGAAGACGGTGTCCGGGGCCTGGGCGCTGGACACGGCGGGCGTGCACGCGATCCAGAAGGCGATGGCGAGGCGGCGATACATCGGAGTACGCAGTTGTGGGAGAGGAGGGAGTCAGGTCCTCGCGCCGGGACCCGTCGATCCCGGCCGGAGTATCTCCGAGAACGCCGAACGAAGCATGTGCCAGATCGCCCGGAGCGCGAGGATGACGACGACGAGAAGGAGGAGCGCCAGCGCGAGCGTAATGAACGGGTGGTGCCAGATCTGTGAGCAGAGCCAGGCGACGACGCCGATCTCCGCCACGTTCGCCACGCCATTGGTGAGCGGCTCCGGTGACGCATCGATGGCCACCCGCACACCGAGCTTCGTGGCGTGTGTCGTGAAGGCGAGGCCGCCGCCGAGGAGCGCGGCGAGCATGACGAGCACCGGGCTGGCATGCCAGGCGGTGAGGACGGCGAGGGCCGCCGCGGCGGTCGGCCGGATGGCGGTGTGCACGCTCTCCCACGCCGCGGCGACTCCGGGGATCAACGTGGCGAGGAATTCGACGATCGCCAGGCTGCCGGCGAGGGCGATGATCGGGATACTGTCGAGCGGCCCGAGCGCACCCGGCAGCGGGCCGATCCAGTGCATGCGCTCACCGATGCCAAGGAGCGCAATCGTCGCGTAGAGGCTGATGCCCGACGCGAAGGCGATGCCGAGGGACTGCGCGAGGGTGACGAGGGGATTCATGGCGATTGGCCGGTAGAGCATTCCTCCTCGAGCCTCACTTGGCAAGGTCCCGCGGGGAGGTCTCACCGAGCAGCCGCACGATGCGTACGTTGTGGCGCCCCAGAGGCGTTCGACTCCTGGCAGGGACTTCACCGCGAGGCTCGACATGACAGAGAAACCGAACCAGCGGGGCGGCCGCGCGGCCGAGAGGTCCGGGTGCCTCCGCACAATCGCCGGCGCCATCGCGCAGATGCCGCCGAGCGACGAGGAGCAGTACATCGTGGTGTTCAATCACGGCACCCTGGAGGTCGGCGTGTACGCTCCTCGCGGGCGGGATGACCAGACTCCGCACACCCGTGATGAGGTGTACGTCGTAGAGCGAGGGTCCGGGACGTTCCTCTGCGGCGCGGAGCGGGTCCGCTTCGCTCCAGGCGACTTCCTCTTCGTACCGGCCCACGCGACGCACCGCTTCGAGGACTTCACCGACGACTTCGCGGCGTGGGTGCTCTTCTACGGCCCGGAGGGGGGCGAGGTGACGGGCGGCTGAGCAGCGGCACTCCTGTTCGGCGAGCGGCGTGAGCCGTATGTTGTCGCGCGCGGTGTGCGGATCGCCGGAGGGATGTGTCGCAACGGGTTACACGAAGACGACGAGCATCACGACGAGACTCGCAGTCATACAATTTTCGCGGAGATCTTCCTCATGCGTCTCAACACGCTTCTGTTGATCGCCGGGCTGCTCGGCATCGCCTTCGGCGTCGCCTTTCTCACTGCCCCTGCGCAGACGCTCGCCCTCTACGGCGTGACGACAGACGCCACCGGGATCATCATGACCCGCTTCTGTGGCGCGGCCTTCCTGCAGTTGGGTCTGATCCTGTATCTCGTGAAGGACGTCAACGAGCCGGCGACCCAGCGCGGCATCCTGATTGGCGCGACGATCGGGTCGGCCGCAGGCCTCCTCGTCGCTCTGGTTGCGCAGCTCCAAGGACTCGTCAACGGAATGGGGTGGACGACGGTGGCGATCTACGCCTTGCTCCTCGCCGGCTACGGCTCGCACGTCGCGCGCCCCCGACCCGCCTAAGCAGTAACCCCGACGCGCCGCTCGCTGTTCGGCCCGGTGCTGGGCCACGGCGGGCGGCGCGATCGCGTCAGGCGGTCGGCTTTCGGCGCAGCCCTTCGCGGATGCGGACCGCCTTTGCGCTCGCGTCCGGAACGTCCGCGACCCGCACACGCACCCGGGGTACGAGCTGCACGGGCATCGGCAGCGTGAGGAGCTGGCCGTCCCTGCGTACGACCAACGGGAGCGTGCTGGCGGTGGTCGATTGGTATTTCGCTCTCAGGGAGTCGAAGGTGCCGGCGCCTCGCACGGCGACGTCGCCGATCGAAACGAGGTAATCACCGACGCGCGCCCCGGCCGCGGCCGCGGCGCCGTTGGGCACGATATCCGCGATGCGCACGCCGACCGAATCGGAATCGGGTGCCACCCCGAGCCGAATCTCGCGCAGCGTATCGGTCTGAATCGCTAGTCCGCCCAGCGCCAGCACGGAATCGAGCGGGAAGGGCTCCCTGCCGGTGATATATCGCCGGTCGAAGTCGGAGAAGGAGCGTCCTCCTGCCTCGCGACTCACGGTCGCCCACCAGTCGTGAGCGGTGAATCCGCGCCACGACTGCCGATACGTTTCGCGGTAGAGCGAGCGCATGACGTCGTCCAGTGAGTGGGCGTTGTCGCTGGCATCCCGAATCATGATGTCCAGCATCAGTCCGGCCACTGCGCCCTTGGGATAGTAGATCCCCCCCGTGCCGTCGGTCGGGCCGATCCACGCGGAGAGCGATGCGTCCCCGAGGGCGACGGGGGGTGTCTGCCGGACACGGGCGATTGCTCCGGCCAGCCTGTCGTTGAAGCCGGCGGCGTCGATGATCCCGCTCCGCACGAGCGCGAGGGCGGCGTAGTAGTCGGTGACCCCTTCGCTCACCCAGAGCCAGGGCGTGGGCTGTGCATCGTCGTAGCGATACGGCACGAGGTCGGCGGGCCGGAGCCGCTTCACGTTCCACGAATGAAACATCTCGTGGGCGTAGAGTCCGTGGAGACCGGGGGCGTTGACCTGCCCGATCACGATCTCGTCGAGCTGCGAGTTCTGGTGCTCCAACCCGCCGCCATTGACCACGGTGTCCGAGAGTTGGAGGACGGTGTACGTCCGCCACGGGATTTCACCGAAAACCGCTCCTTCGACCGGCGCGATCTTGCCGAGCCACGCCAGGACACTCTGGCGGTGAGTGTCCGCCAGCGCGCCCTCCGGATACGTCGCCAGGCGAACCCACGTGCTGTCGTTCACCCGAATAGAGTCGAGGTCGAAGTGCCCGACGAAGAAGGGCATGTCCACGAGGTCGTGGTAATTCTTCGCCTCGAACGCGCTCGCGCCGCCGGCCGGGGTCATCCCCGTCGCGACCTTCCACCCCGGCGCGAGATGGAGCGTCACCGTCGCCGGCCAGTTGAAGCTCGCCCCTTTCGGATACAGGAAGAGGTTCGTGCCGTTGAAGAAGGCGAAATCGGGACGCGTCCAGGCGACGGCCCGATCGACCGTGTCGGCGAGGTAGCGGAAGGAAATGCGTACCACGGAGTTGCGGGCCGCGACGATCCGCCACGTCTGGTAGTCGAGCATGCGCCAGGGGAGCGGCGCGCCCTCGCTCTCGACCCGAAAGTCGGAAATGCGGCGCGCGAACCAGAGGAGCACGTAGTGTCCGGGCGACCACGCAGGAAGGGAGAGCACCAGCGGATCGCTTGTTCGCACCTGGAACTGCATCGTCACGGCGATCCGTCGAGAGCGCAGGCCCGTCGAGTCGATCGTGACGTCGTAGCGCACGTTCGAGATCGGAACCGCCGTTGTCGCCGCGGCGGCGGTCTTCCGCTGCGCTGCGGAAGTGCGCGGCGACGCCGCGGCCACCGCCATCAGGAGACCCACCGCGGTAGGCCACACGCTGCGCCTCACGCGCGACACCGGCGGCTCCCCGAGGTCGAGTCGAGTTAGGCCGCGAGCACCGGCAGGATGCCCCGTGCCGCGTGCGCGCGCTCGATCACGCCGCCGCCCAGTACCCGGCTGCCGCGGTAGAGCACCACCGACTGACCGGGCGTGATCGCGCTCACCGGCTCATCGAGTGCCAGCTCGATCTCGTCATCCTCGAGGCGCACCAGCTCGGCCGCCGCCGGTGCCGCATGGTGTCGAACCTGAAGGGAGAGATGTGCTCCCACCGAGGGCGGCGCTCCCGTCAGCCAATTGATCTCGCGCGCCACCAGCCCACGCCCGAGAAGCTCATCCCGAGGCCCGATGACCACGGCCCGCTCCGCCGGTCGGATGGCGACCACGTACATCGGATGGGCGAACCCGCCGGGGACGCCGCGCCGCTGGCCGATGGTGAACCGCGCGTAGCCCTGGTGCTCGCCCACCGCGCGACCATCCGAGAGCACGAACGGCCCCGGAGCGAGCGCCGGTGCGTTCGCGCCGAGCCGCTGAGCGATGATGCGGGCGTGATCGCCGTCAGGCACGAAGCAGATGTCCTGGCTCTCGCGCTTCTCCGCTACCACATCGAGGCCGAGCGCGTGCGCGCGCTCGCGCGTCTCCGGCTTCGTCATCTCCCCCACCGGGAGCTGGAGCCGCGCGACGACGCGGCGGTCGATCCCCCAGAGGAAGTAGCTCTGGTCCTTCTGCGCATCGCGGGCGCGGTAGAGCGCGCCGTCGATTGCCCGGGCGTAGTGGCCGGTGGCGATCCACTCCACGTCCAGGGCGTCCGCCTTGCGCACGAGGTCGCGGAACTTCGTGAACGTGTTGCAGCGCACGCAGGGGATCGGGGTGCGTCCGGAGGCGTACTGCCGGACGAAGTCATCCACGACGTCGCGGCCGAAGGGCTGCTCGAGGTTGAGGACGTAGTGTGGCACGCCGATACGCTCGCAGACGCGGCGCGCATCGTCGATGGAGTCGAGGGAGCAGCAGGGGCGGTCGGGGACCTCGGTGCCGTGGCAGAAGAGCTTCATCGTCACGCCGACGACGTCGAAACCCCGTTCGACGAGGAGGGCCGCTGCAACCGAGGAGTCGACGCCGCCCGACATGGCGACCAGCGCGCGCGGGCGGAGCGCCATCAGCTCGCCGCTGCCAGGCGTCTGGCCTTGGCGACCAAATCCGGAAAGCGCAGCGCCACCCGCTGGATCCCCTCGTCCGTCGTCAGCACGCCGAGGCTCATCCGTACGGCCGCCGCGCCGAGCTCGCGCGAGACGCCGAGCGCCAGCAGAACGTGGGACGGCTCCGTGCTCCCGCTCTGGCACGCCGAGCCTGACGAGCAGGCGATTCCGGCGAGGTCGAGCGCCATGAGGAGCGACTCGCTGTCCGTCCCCGGGACGGAGACGTTGAGAATGTGTGCGGCGCGCGGAGCGCGACGCGCATGCACTACGGCGTCAGGGATCCGCGCCAAGAGCGCCGTCTCCAGCATGTCGCGCAGCCGCCCGAGCCGCGCCATCTCGGCGTCCATCTCCGCCACCGCCAGCTCGGCGGCGCAGGCCAGCCCGACCGCCGCGGCGACGTTTTCCGTCCCCGGTCGCTGCCCGCGGTTCTGCGACCCGCCGAACTGCAGCGGCTCGAGGGGAGTTCCGCGCCGCACGAAGATCGCGCCGATCCCTTTCGGCGCGCCGATCTTGTGCCCGCTCATGGTGAAAAAGTCGAAGGGCACGGCTCGCGCATCGACACGCACCTTGCCGAAGGCTTGCACGCCATCGGTGTGGAAGAGCGCTCGGCATTCGTGCGTCCGCTCGGCCAATGCGGCGACCGGCTGCACCGTCCCGATCTCGTTGTTCACCCACATGACCGAGCAGACCGCGACATCGGGCTTGAGGTGCGCCTCGATCGATGCGGCCCGGACGATGCCGCACTCGTCGACCGCCAGGAGACGCTCCTCGGCCCCCTCGCGCTTGGCGTGATGCACCGCCTCGAGAACGGCCTTGTGCTCGATGGCCGACGCGACGACGGCGCGCTTGCCGCCGCCGCGCAGCGCACGCCACGCGCCGAGCACGGCGAGATTGTCCCCTTCGGTCCCTCCGGAGGTGAACGCGATCTCGTCCGGCTGGGCGCCGAGGCACGCCGCCAGGCGCTCGCGCGCCTCGTCGAGCGCGGCCCGCGCCTCGCGTCCCCAGCGATGGATGCTCGACGGGTTGCCGAAGCGCGGGCCGTAGAACGGCTCCATCGCCTCGCGCACCTCCCGTCTTACCGGTGTGGTGGCGGCGTGGTCGAGATAGATCGGGTCTGGCATAGCAGTCAAATCTAACGCCCGTAGACCGCGACCGCCGCACCCGCGGGGGCTGCCTTCGGCCCCCGGCTCACTTGAGCCCGAGGACCTCCTGAACCCGCGCCGCGCGGGCGATCGCGATCGTTTCGGCCATGACCCTAGCCGCGCCCACGCTGTCCCCATCGGCGCGGAGCGCGTCGTTCAGCACAGCGCCCGTGATCACATAGCGCATCGGGATGTCCGAAGAGGCGCGGTCGATCCAGCGCTGGCGCGCCAGCAGCGAGCGCGGAGCGGTATACACCGACGTCCAGAGCGAGTCGGTTCGCGGAACGTCGAGAAAGCCGAAGCCCTGGATGCCGATCGCCCCCCTCCCCGGGACGATCGGAGTGGGCATCAACTTCGACGCCAGCCCCTGCGTCAGGACGTAGTCGCGAAGCCCCAGCACGGCCGGGTACGAGGCCGACGAGAAGTAGAGCGGGCGCTCGGGGAAGGAGTCGCGGATGAGCCGCAGCACGACGAGCTGGTCGCGAGAGAGCACGCCCGGCTCGATGGTGGCGATGAGGCTGTCTTTCCGAAATACCTGCCGATCGCGCAGGGGGAGATATGGCGGAATGGAATCGGCTTCGGCGAGCGTCAGCTTGAGCGGCGACCCGTCGGGCTTCGGCCAGGTGCGTCCCTTGTAGACCACCGGACCACGCTCGGCGTCGTAGGGCCAGACCGGACGGCGGATCATCTGTCGCACGTACCAGTCGGTGTTGAGGAGCGACGTGACGGCGACGATCACGTCCTTGCGGATTCCTTCCACCTCCTGGGCGTACCAGAGGGGGAAGGTGTCGTTGTCGCCGTTCGTGATGAGGATGCTGTACGGCTCGACGCTGTTGAGGACGTCCACCGCCCAGTCGCGGGTGAACGTGTCACCGTGGCGCGAGGCGGCGCGCGCGTTCCCCACGAGGGGCAGCAGCGCGAGAGCGAGAATCGGCGAGGTGATGAGCCAGCTCCGTCGCTTCGGGAGGTCGACGGCCTCGCCATCCACCTTCACCTTCTCCGTGCCGAGCAGCTCGGACACACTCTCCCAGAGAAGCACGAGCCCCAGCCCCGCCCACACGCTCCAGGCGGAGTAGCTCCAGAGGAAGAAGTAGTCGCGGTCGCGCACCTCCCGGTTCACGGTGTTCCCGAGCTCCGGCGACTGCGAATAGCCGTACTTGAAGTTCAGGTAGAAGATGAGGGCGAGCGTGATCGTGAAGATCAGCGGACCGAAGAACCAGAACGATCGTCGGTCTCGCTGCCAGTGGACGAAGCCCCCAGCGAGTCCCAAGAAGAGGAAGAGCACGGCGAGAATCGTCTGGATCGCCGGCAGATGTCCCGTCGGGTCGCGTAGCCACTGCCACTTGAAGTAGAGCCACCACATTCCGATCTGCGCCGAAAAGGGCGCCTGGCGATCATCGAGCGACGGCTTGCCGTACTGCTCGCGATTCACGTTCGCCTTGAATCGCTCCCAGGTGGTGGCGGTGAACGTGCAGGAGGCCTCGAGCTTCGTCAGGCATCCGGTGGGTTCCCCCTCGTTGATCGGCGGGAAGTGGGCGCTGCGGATCGGCTCGTAGAGAAAGGGCGTGAGTCCGATGCCGAACGCCAGCGCCGCCGTGGCCACGAGTCGCCACCGGAGGAAGATGCGCGGCCGGCGCGCCGCCACCGCCACGATCACCGCCGGCGCCACGAGGAAGCCTGCCGGATGATTCGTGTAGCCGAGGGCGATGAGAAAGGCGATCAGGACCAGCAGGCGATCGGCGGCCGGACCGTCCGGGTCATCGCACCAGCGCACGGTGAGCCAGGAGACGATGGCGAAGAAGGCGAGCGACACCATGTAGACCTTCTCGTTCACCACCGACTGGTTCCAGACCGTGAACGCCGTGGCGCCGAGAAGCGCCGACAGCGAAGCCCCGACGAGCTGCTGCCAGCGCTCCGGCAACCAGTTGGCGAGGACGCGCTCGGTGATGAGAAACCACGACGCGGCCGAGAGCGCGCTGCAGAGCGCCGCCAGCGCATTGATCCGCATCGCCACCGTCGGCGCGATGGGGAGGATCGAGAAGACGTGGCCGAGGAGCACGAAGAAGGGATTCCCCGGCGGATGCGGAAGGCCGAGCACGTGCGCGGCGGCGATGTACTCGCTTGCATCCCACATCGCCGTGGAGGGGGCGAGCGTCCGGAGATAGAGACCGAAGATGACGGCGGAGACGGCGCCCGCGACCAGGTACGAGGGGCGGCGTTGCGGCTCGGCGGCTGCTGGGGCGGGCATATCCTGAATGTTCGCGTTATGCGCTATGTTCGAGCAACACCGCCCGCACGGGGGCGGCGTCGAGCCCGGGGACCTTGAGCGGAAAGGCGATCAGGTGGCACGGTCCATCGGCGACGCCGCGCAGATCGAGGTTCTCCAGGATGCACGCCCCGCCCTCGAAGAGCCTTCGATGCGTGTCGAGGGTCGTGCTCTCCCGGAGGTCGACCGACGGGCAGTCGACGCCGAGCAAGCGCAATCCGGCATCGAGAAGGGCGCCGGCCGCTTCCACAGAGAGGGCGGGCCACCGGTCGGGGAAGGCGCCGTCGGCGATGCTCCGACCCGTGCGCAGCAGAACGCGCTCGGCGCGAAGGGCGATGAGACCGGCCACGGCCGCGCGGCCGATCTCTCGGGCATCCCGCGCGGCCGTGTAGACGACGGCCGGGCCGACGAAGGAGTCGAGAGGGAGCTCGGCGGCGCTCGGCCAGCCATCGCGCACGTGCAGGGGGGCATCGGCGTGCGTGCCGACATGCGGGCTGGTGGTGATCGCCGAGACGTTCACCGAGGCGCCGGCGGCCATCGACCAGGTCCACCCGCAGGAGAAGGGGGTATCGCCCGGCCAGGGGGGCGTGGCCGTGGAGAGGGGGACGCTGATGTCGCGCACCATCATGTGCGAGGGCTGCTGCCGAAGAAGCGCGTCCGCACCTCCCAGAGCTTCGGGAAGAAGCGCTGTGAGACGGTGCGGGAGAGATAGCGTGCCCCGAGCGTGCCGCCCGTGCCTGACGTGCCAGGACCGATGATGCGCTCCACCAGTTGCACGTGGAGGAACCGCCACCGCGCGAACCCCTGCTCGTACTCGAGCAGCTCCTCGGCGAGCATCAGGAGCGGCGACGGATCGGCGGCACCGTAGATCTGATCGAGCGTCACCCCCTGATGCTCGAGGAGGCGATCGAAGAGCGCTTGGAGCGTCGGTCGATCGAGCCAGGCGCGCACGAGCTCCGGTGCATCGCCGTGCTCGGCGATCGCCTGCAGAAAGTGCGCGTCGCGCAGACCCGATGCCGCCTCGATCGCCCGGAATTGCGCGCTCTGCGATCCGCTGGATGTACCGAGGTGTCCGCGAAACTGGGCGAAGCGCTGCGGCGGAAGCGTGTCCAGGGCCGACAGCTGGTCGGCCACGATGCGCACCAGGGCGTTCAGCCGCTTGGCGACGACTGTTGCGGCCACGACGTCGTAGCGGGTCAGCGCATCGACCAGCGCTTCGAGCTCGTGAAGGATGACCTTGAACCAGAGCTCGCTCGCCTGATGGACGACGATGAAGAGAAGCTCGTCAGGGTGCTCGGGGCGCGAGAGTGGACGCTGCAGGGAGAGCAGCTCGTCGAGCGCGAGGTAGGACGCGTAGTCGGGCGCCTGGTCGCTCAAAAGGTGGATACCTCGAGGGTCACGATGTCGTCGACGCGCATCGTTTCATGGGTGTAGAAGGGCTCACCATACCGTACGCGGATGAGAGAGCCGTAGTGCGCGGCCTGGTGGCGCACGATCTCCACCAGGGGCTCGGTGTTGGGGTACACCTCACCCGCCTGCGTCACGCCGGTGAACTGCGACTCGTAGGCCCGCACGGCGTCGAGCTTTCGCTCGAAGGCGCCGGTGATGTCGACGACGAAGGTCGGCTTGATGAAGTCTTCGCGGAAGGAGAGGCTGTGCACGACCTTGTGCGGACGGTGCTTGGGAATCGAGGGCTCGACCTTGGCGAGTCCGGCGATGAAGCAGGCGTCGCGCACGAGCTCCGCGGCGACGCGGTGGTCCGGGTGTCGGCCGCGCTCGGACGGCGCGATGACGACACGCGGGGCGAAGGAACGGATGACTTTGGCCAATTCGACGCGCGTGGCCGGCGTGTTGACGAGGGCGGCGTCGGGCAGTCCGAGATTCACGCGCGCGGCGAGCCCGAGGATCTCGGCGGCGCGCGCCGCCTCCCGCGCACGAACTTCCGCGGTGCCGCGGGTGCCCGCCTCGCCCCCGGTCAGGTCCACGACCGCCGTCCGGTGCCCGAGGGCGGCCGCGGAGATGAGCGTGCCACCGCAGGTGAGCTCGACATCATCGCGATGCGCCGCGATCGCGAGGAGGTCCACTCGAGTCATGGCGGGGGAATATACGTCGGAGCGATCACGGTCGAGAGTCGGAGCGCGCGGCGGGTGCGCCGGGAGAGTCGGGCATCTCACCGGCTGTGGCGCGCGAGCGACCGAAGTAGATTTGCGCGGTGCGCCATACTCCCAGCTGGCCCGACTTGCGCGATCGGTGGCCGAACAGCGAGGCGAGCCGGTTCGTCGATGCCGGCGCGCAGCGCTGGCACGTGCAGGTAGTGGGGAGCGGGCCACCCCTCCTGCTCGTCCATGGCATCGGCGCTGCCACGCACACGTGGGGGACGCTGGCACCGCGATTGGCGAAGCGCTTCACCGTCGTGGCGCCCGATCTGCCGGGACACGGGTTCACGATCTCGCCGCGCACCGATCGCCTCTCGCTCGATGGGTTCGCCGAGGAGTTGAGCGCGCTTCTTCGCGCACTCGAGCTGGTGCCGACCATCGGAGTCGGGCACGCTGCGGGCACCGCGGTGCTCCTGCGAATGGCGCTGACCTCCGGCACGTCCCTGCGCAGCGTCGTGGGGATCAATGCCGCGCTCTATCCGCCGCGGAGCCAGCTCTGGACCCTCTTCGCCCCGGCGGCGAAGGTGGCGGTGAAGTCGGCGCAGGTGGCGGAGCTCGGAGCGCGGTTGGCGTCGGGGTCGATGGAGGATGCGCTTCTTCGGTCGACGGGCTCGATCATCACCGACGAGCAGATGGCGCTCTACAGTGTCTTCCTCCGTTCACGCCGGCACATGGGAGCGATGATGACGCTGCTGGGCGCGTGGGGCCACGCGGCGCTCGAGCGCGATCTGCCCGGTCTGACCGTCCCGGTGACGTTGGGAGTGGCGCTCGACGACAACTGGGTTCCCCCTCGCGATGCCGAACGGCTCGCGCGACGCATCCCCCGCTCGCGCGTGGTGGAGATCGCGCGGGCCGGGCACTTCGCGCACGAGGAGCGCGCGCCGGTGGCGGAGAACATCGTGATCGAGGCGGCAGTCGAGAGCGGAGTGCTTCCCAGCCGATAGGGTGGGGAAGCGGGGAGGGCCGCCTGGCCCTACTCGTAGCGGAGTGCCTCCACCGGATCCAATCGCGCCGCTCGATTGGCCGGAATGATCCCGAAGACGAGCCCGATGGCCACCGACAAGGCGACGGCGACGAGCGTGAGGGCGATCGGCGTCGAGGCGTCGATGTGCATCAAGGTCGTCACCAACCGCCCTGCACCGAGGCCGACGACGATCCCCACGAGCCCGCCGATGCCGGTGAGCGTCGCCGCCTCGGTCAGGAACTGGAGGAGAATGTCGGTGCGCGTCGCGCCGAGGGCTTTCCGCACCCCGATCTCGCGCGTGCGGTCGGTGACCGAGACCATCATGATGGCCATGACCCCGATCCCTCCGACGAGGAGCGCCACGCTCGAGAGGGCGACCATGACGATGAAGAAGACGCTCGTCAGGTTGTTGAAGATCTGGAGGATCTGGTCCTGCGTGATGAAGTCGAAGGTGTTCGGGTCTTCGGGACGGAGGTGGCGCATGTTGCGGAGGGCGACCATCACCGCGCCCTGCGCATCGGCCACGGTCACGCCGGGCCACGGCTTGACGGAGATGAAGAGAAAGTTCGTCTTGTCGATCGTGAAGTTGTGATCGGCCCACCGGTAGGGCACGATGGCGCCGATCTCCTGGCCCGGGGGCGCGAAGATGTTGTCCGGGGGTTGATAGAGGCCGATCACCATAGCCGGCCGCCCGGCGAGCCGCACCACCTTCCCCAGCGGCTCCTCCCGGCCGAACACCTTGCGCGCGAAGTTCTCGTCAAGGACGACCACCGGGCTCCCGCTCGCCATCTCGGCGCGCGTGAACCAGCGGCCCGTGGAGAGCCCGCCTCCCTGGATGTCCGTGAAGTGATCGTCGGCGCCGAAGAAGGTGATCTGCTGCGTCCGCGAGCCCTGGTACTCGATCCGCCCGAAGACCTGCACCCAGATGCCGGCGTACTTGATCTCGGGGAGCGATTGGATGCGCTCGGCCTCGGCCTCTTGAAGGTCGGGCCGGATGCGCACCCACTTGGGGAGACGGTCCGGGTTGAGCGGTGTTTGCGAGAAGACCTTCATCACGTAGAACGTCGTCGGCCCGGCCACCTCGATCGTGTGGACGATCTGCTCGCGAATTCCCTGCACGATCGCCGCCATCGCCATCACCGTCGACACGCCGATCACGACTCCGAGGACGGTGAGGCCGGATCGAAGCTTGTTGACGCGCAGAGTGTCGGCGGCGAGAAGGACATTCTCGCGAACGGAGTCGGGCAGCCTCATTCGGCCCGCATCGCGGAGACGGGATCGAGGCGCGCGGCCCGGCTGGCGGGGTAGACGCCGAAGACGATCCCGACGGTTCCGCCGAGCAGAAGAGCGACGCCGACCGACCAGGGGGTGATCCGAACCGGCAGCGGAGAGACGAGCGACACCAGCGCCGCGAGCGCAGCGCCCGCGCCGACGCCCAGGAGCCCGCCGAGGAGCGAGAGCGCGACCGCCTCGGTGAGGAACTGGCGGCGGATGTCGCGCGCCGTCGCGCCCACGGCCTTCCGGATCCCGATCTCGCGCGTCCGCTCGTTCACCGCCATCAGCATGATGTTCATGATGACGATGCCCCCGACCACCACGCCGATCACGACCACGGCGGGGATGACCTGAAAGAGAACGCCGGTGAGGTTCTTCCAGAACGACACCAGGGCGTCCGCCGTCTCGACGGTGAAGTTGTTCGTGTCGTTAGGGCGCAGTCGGTGCGCGACGCGCATCGCCTCCTCGGCGCGCGACATGCCGGAGGCGACCGATGCCGCATCGGGCATCTTCACGGAGATCGTGTTCGTCTTGCGGCGCCCGAAGAGCATCTCGAACTGGCTGAGCGGCACCAGCGCGAAGCCGTCGAAGGATTGTCCGAGGACGCGACCCTTGCGTGCGACGACGCCCACCACAGTGAACTTCGCGCCGAGGATGCGGACCTCCTGACCGACTGGATCGACGTTCTCGAAGAGCTTCTCCGCCACATCGGCGCCGATCACGATGACCGGGCGCCGCTGCTGGATGTCGAGGTCGGTGAGCGGCCGGCCGGCCGAGAAGCGATAGTCCTGGACATCCTGGTAGGGGGCCGTGATGCCGAACATGAGGACGTCGGCGAGCGTGCGGTCGTGCCAGACGATGTCCGCCTGGGGGGTCGGCCATCCCGATTGCATGCTGATCGCGGTCGCCTCCGGCAACGCGGCACGCACGGCCGCGGCGTCGTCCTCGGAGATGCGCGGGCGCCGCTGGTAGCGCTGCCAGAGCTCGTCGTCGATCAGTCCGACACGAATCGGTGTCCGGCGCACCTGAAAGGCGTTCATGCCGATCATCGCGTCGGCGATGTTCTCCTTCACGTACGCGTTCATCCCCTGGATGATCGCGATCACCGCCACCAGGAAGCCGACGGAGACGATGATCCCGAGGAGGGTGAAGAACGAGCGGAGCTTGTTCGCCCGAATCTGGGCGAGGGCGACCGCCAGAACATCGGAGAAGAGCATGAATGAAAAATGGGCCGCCGATGCCCGAACGTGAAGCTGTGGCGTGTCACGAGCGCCCTCGAGCGGGCGCCCGGCTACTCATACCGCAGCGCTTCCACCGGGTCGAGGCGTGAGGCGCGGAGAGCGGGAATCATCCCGAAGAGCACTCCGGAGAAGGCGCTGCCGAGGAGCGCCACGACGATCGCCATCGGCGGGATCTCTGCCGGCACCGGGGTCTTCGCCTTGATGGCGAAGGCGATGAGGGCGCCGATCGCGAGGCCGGCACAGGCGCCCAGGGCGGTGAGGGTCGCGGCCTCGACGAGAAACTGCCAGAGGATCGTCGCCCGCGTGGCCCCGAGCGCCTTGCGGATGCCGATTTCGCGCGTGCGCTCGGTGACCGAGATCATCATGATCGCGATCACTCCCACGCCCCCGACGAGCAGGCCGACGGACGCGAGCGCGATCATGATGAGGAAGAAGGTTCCGGTGAAGTTCGTGAACTGCTGCATCAACTTGTCCTGCCCCAGCACGGCGAAGGTGTCCTTCTGGCCGGGCTTCAGTCCACGCAAGCTGCGCAGCGCAGCCGTCACCTCATCCATCGCGTCGTCCCGGTCGACACCATCGCGTGGCTTCACCGTCAGGTTCATCCCGCGTACCCAGAGCTCCAGGTACCGGCGCCCACTCTCGAAGGGGACCTTCGCCGACGCTTCGTCGGGCGACTCCTGCGTCGGCGTTCCCATGAAGCCGACGGTGCTGTGATAGACGCCGATCACCTCGAAGGGCACCTGGTCGAGCGTCATCACCTTGCCCACGGGGTCGAGATCGGGAAAGAGCCGCTCCGCCATCTTGTCGTTGATCACGACGACCCGGGCTCCGGCCGATGCCTCCGCGGCGGTGAAGCTGCGTCCGGGGGAGATGTCGCCGCCATCCACCTCGGTCCAGTTGGCGGTGTATCCCTCGACGGTGATCCCGCCGAGCTCGCGGTCGCGAAACTTCGCCGCCGCCGAGCCGGAGACGTGAGCGGTCACGGCGGCCAGCGACGGCAACGTCTGCAGCGCCTGAGCCTCTCGCAGCGTGATCGGAGGGTTGTGCCGCGACGGGCAAGTATCGTCGCTCCCGTCGCAGTTCTCGAAGAAGTCGCCACGCCGGAAGACGAAGAAGCTCGTCGGGCCGGCGGCGGCGATGTCGCGCTCCATGCTGACCCTGATCCCGTGCACGGCGGCAGACATGGCTACGACGACGAATACTCCCACGGCCACGCCGAGCATGGTGAGCGCGGCCCGCACCTTGTTCGACCTTATGCTGTCGAAGGCGATGAGCACGCCCTCGAAAGTCGAGTAGAGCCGATTCGTCAGGCGCACGCCTACTCCTGGCGGATGGCGTGCACCGGATCGAGCCGCGAGGCGCGGCTCGCCGGGTAGACGCCGGCGACGATGCCCACGGTCGCCCCGAGGAGGAGGCCGACGGCGATCGACCACGGGGCCACAGCCGCCGGGAGCGGACTTACGAGCGCGATCAGATACGCCAGCGCCACGCCGAGCGCGACACCTGCCGCGGCACCGAGAGTGCTCAGCGTGGCGGCTTCCGCCAGGAACTGTCCGAGGATATCCCGCCGCCGCGCGCCGAGCGCCTTCCTGATACCGATCTCACGCGTCCGCTCGGCGACCGCCACCAGCATGATGTTCATGATGACCATCGCGCCGACGACCAGCCCGATCGCCGGCAGGGCCGCGCCGGCGATCGTCATGATCGACTTCACCTTCTTCCAGAATTCGAGCGCCGCGTCGGAGGTGAAGAGCACGAAGTTGTCAGGCTGCCAGGGGTGCAGCTTCCGCCGCGCCCGCATCGTCGAGCGCACCTGGTCCATCGCCTCCTGCATCGCCTGCACGGTCGGGGAGTGGACCATGATGGTGGCGATGACGCCGGGAGGCTGGGTCAAGCGTCGCGCCGGGCTGTGGAGCGGGACAACGACGAACTTGTCGAGCGATTGTCCGAAGATGCTCCCTTGGGGCTCCGCGACGCCGACGACCGTGTAGCGCAAGTCGCCGATCTTGAGCGGCCGGCCGAGCGGATTGAGGTTGGGGAAGAAGTGCTTCGCCACGTCGGAGCCGATGACGACCACCGGCGTGCCCGTCGCCATCTCCGAGGGCGCGAGCACGCGGCCGTGCAGGACGTTGATCTGCTGGATGTCGAAAAAGTCACCGTCGACGGCGAACAGCTGCACCTGTTTGCGCCGTGCGTAGGCGCTCTCGATGTAGAGCTGCCACTGGACGTTTCGCAGCGCCCACTTGGTGCCCGAGGGGAGTGGGTCCACCACCGCGTGGACGTCCTCGTCGCGAACGAAGGGGCGTCGCTGCCACTCCTTCCACTGGGCGTCCGTCACGTTGCCGAGGTTGATGCTCGGGAAGCGGCGCAGCTCGAAAGTATTCACGCCCATGAGCTTCCCGACGAAGTCCTGTTCCATGTAGCGCCCCATCCCCTGCACGATCGACACGACGGCGATGAGGAACATCACGCCGATCATGACGCCGAGCAGAGTGAAGAAGCTCTTCAGCTTCTGCACCCGGACCTGGGCGAGCGCGAGCCTGACGGCGTCGGCGAAGGACATCGGCGGAACCGGCTCGAGTGGCCCGCGACCGCCGGGCGGCCGCGGTCGTTCTTACCCCTTACTCATACCTCAACGCCTCGACGGGGTCGAGGCGGGCGGCGCGAAAGGCGGGGATCAGGCCGAAGAGAATGCCGGTCAGGGCACTGGCGGTGAGGGCCACCAGGATGGCGAGCGGCGGAATCGACGCTTCGATCGGCGTATGGCTGCGAATCAGCATGGTGAGGAGGCCGCCGACGACCAGGCCGATCACCGCGCCGATGGAGGTCAGCGTTGCAGCTTCGACGAGGAACTGCCAGAGAATCGTGCCGCGGGTCGCGCCGAGCGCCTTGCGGACGCCGATCTCGCGCGTGCGCTCGGTGACCGAAATCATCATGATCGCGACGACACCGACTCCGCCCACCATCAGTCCGATCCCCGAGAGAATGATCATGACGAGGAAGAAGACGAGCACCGTCTTGTTGTAGAGCTCGAGGACCTTCTCCTGGCCGTAGATGAAGAAGGTGTTCTCGGTGGCCGGTTTGAGGCTCCGATGTGTCCGGAGCATCGCCGTCACCTCGTCCATCGCCACGTCCTGCCTGACGCCCTCCTTCGGCTTGACGGTCAGGTCGAGCCAGCGGACCTCGGTGTTCAGCTTCCGCCGCGCGGTCTCGAAGGGGACGATCGCCTTCGGCTTGTTGGCGTTGTCGAAGAAGTTGCCGAGCGGGTGATAGATGCCGATGACGAGGAAGGGCTTCCCGTCGATGTCCACCGACTTCCCGAGGGCGTCGCCATCGAGAAAGAGGCTCTTCACCATCACATCGTTGATCAGAACGACCTGCGCACCATTGCCGTTCTCCCCCTCGGTGAAGCTGCGGCCGGGACCGATGTCACCGCCGTCGACATCCGTCCACGCCGGGGTGTAGGCGTCGAGCGTGGAGGACTTGAGCTCGCGATCGTGAAACTTGAAGGACGCCGAAGTCCCGATGTGGGCGATGACGCCGCGGATCGACGGCAGCCGGCTCAGGATGGCCGCCTCGTCGATCGTGAGCGGCGCGTTGTGACGCCACGGGCAGCTGTCGGCCGACCCGGTGCAGGAATTGACCGCCATCGGCCAGCGCGTCACGTAAAAGGTGGTCGGGCCGGCGGCCGCCAGGCTCTTCTCGACGCCGGCGTTGATCCCGTGCACCGCCGCGGTCATGGCGGTCACCACGAAGACGCCCACGGCGATACCGAGGATCGTGAGCCCTGCGCGCACCTTGTTCGACCGGATGGCGTCGAGGGCGATGAGCACTCCTTCGACAAGGGCGTTCAATCGGTAGGAGATCGACATCAGTCGGCCCGGAGCGCGATCACTGGATCGAGGCGGGCGGCGCGGCTCGCCGGATAGATGCCGGCCAGGATCCCTACGCCGGCGCCGAGCACGACCGAAACGACGATCGACCACACCGCCACGCTCGCCGGCAGGGGCGACGCGGCCGCCACCAGCGCCGAGAGGCCGACGCCCAGGCCGATACCGAAGATGGCGCCGATGACGCTGAGAGTCGTGGCCTCGACCAGGAATTGGGCGAGAATGTCGCGGCGGCGCGCACCTAACGACTTCCGGATCCCGATCTCTCGCGTCCGGTCCGCCACCGCCACCAGCATGATGTTCATGATGACGATCGCCCCGACGACCAGGCCGATCGCCGGCAGCACCAGGCCGCCGATGACCAGGAACTTCTTGAGGTTCGCCCAATCGGCGAGCGCCGACTCGGAGGTCTCGAAGGTGAAATTGTCGGGCTCGGCGGGGCGCAGATGGCGCCGCTTTCGCATGACCTCCCGCACCCGCTCCTCGGCATCGGTGAGCGCGGTCTGATTCGGGGCCTGGACGACCACGCCGTAGAGCGCGACCCGGGCGTGCGTCACCCGCTGCATGGGGGAATGGAAGGGGCCGATCAACTGCCGATCGAGCGACAGCCCGAAGACGGTCCCCTGCTTCTCCAGGACGCCGATCACGCGGAAGGGAAGGCCCTCGAGCTTGAGCTCCCGACCGATCGGATCGAGGCCTGGGAAGTAGAAGTCGGCGACCTCCTGCCCGACCACGACCACCGGCGCTCCGAGCAGATCCTCCTGCTCGGTGAAGACGCGCCCGCGGTCGACGTTCAGATTCTTGATCGCGAAGTACTCGGCCGTCACCGCCGAGGCGAGCACCTGCGGACCACCGTTGCGGAAGGCCGATTGCGGAGTGACCCAGCGGAGATCCTGAATCGCCCAGCGAATCCCGTTGGGGAGTACCTCACGCACCGCCTCGGCATCGGAGATGGTGACCGGGGGCCGGCGCTGCCACTCCCGCCAGGTCGCCTCGGTCACGTCACCCGTTTGGATGTCGGGGAATTTGCGAACGTTGAAGGTATTCACGCCGAGGAACTTCCCGGCGAAGTCCTCCTCCACGTAGCGCGACATGCCGTTCACCACCGATACCACGGCGATGAGGAACATCACCCCGATCGTGACGCCGAGAAGCGTGAAGAAGCTCTTGAGCTTCTGCACGCGGAGTTGCGTGAAGGCGAGGCGAATGGCTTCCAGGAAGGGCATCGGCGGCTACGAGGATGTTGCTACGGTCAGGTGACCTTGCCGGCGAATGCCTCTCGCCGCTCGTCGGAGCTGATGCGTCCGTCGCGCAACACGACGATCCGGCGCGCGTGCGCGGCGATGTCCTGCTCGTGAGTCACCATGATGACCGTCTGGCCGCTGGCCGCGAGCTGCTCGAAGACTCGCATGATCTCTTCGGAGGTCGTCGAGTCCAGGTTTCCGGTGGGTTCGTCGGCCAGGAGGATCGCCGGCTTGTTCACCAGCGCCCGGGCGATCGCCACGCGCTGGCGCTGACCGCCGGAGAGCTCGTTCGGCCGATGGTCCATGCGATCGGCGAGCTGCACGGACTCGAGCGCCTCGATGGCACGCTGCCGCCGCGTAGCCGCGTTGAGCCCTGCGTACACCAGCGGCAATTCGACGTTATGGAGGGCGGTCGACCGCGGAAGAAGATTGAAGGTTTGGAAGACGAATCCGATCTCCTTGTTCCGCACGCGGGCGAGCTCATCGTCCCTCATCTCGGACACGAGCACACCGTTCAGCCAGTACTCGCCCGCCGACGGAGTGTCGAGGCAACCGATGAGATTCATGAGCGTCGACTTCCCCGAGCCCGAGGGACCCATAATGGCGAGGTACTCGTTCCGCCGAACGGCGAGGTCGACGCCACGAAGCGCATGAACGACCTCGCCCCCCATGTCGTAGTCGCGGGTGATGCCGCGGGTGACGATGACCCACTCCGAGCCGGGAGCTGCGCCGATCTCGCTCGTCACCACCCGCCGTTCAGCGGTGGTGCTCAGACCGCCTTCTCGCATGTCCGCGGTCACGCCTTCGCCCCCTTCTTCTTCGTGTCCTTCTTCATGTCGCGAACCAGGGTGCTGTCCTTCATCTCCCGGATTGCCTGGTAGCTCCCGGCCACGATCGTCTCGCCGCCCTGCAGACCGCTCAACACCTCGAAGTACTCCTCACCCGCGATGCCGATCTTGACCGGCGCGAAGGTGACACGGTTGTCCTTGCCGACCAGGAAGACACCTTCGACGTCCTTCTTCCCCACCTCCTTCGACGGCTTCTTGCCAAGCGCGACCTGCGCTGAATCCTTGTTCTCGTTCGCCTCGTGCTCCCGCACGGTGAGCGCGATGATCGGGATGCTCAGCACGTTCTGGCGCGTGTCGGTGACGATCTTCGCGGTGGCCGAGAAGTCCGGACGCGTGTCGGGCGGTGGGTCGAGAAGCTGGATCTTCACTTCGTAGTCGACCGCCTGATCGGAACTCTGGCCGCTGGTGGCGGTGGAGTTGGCATTCCGCAGCGAGCTGTTCGAGATCTGCACGACCTTGCCGCGGAACGTGGTGTCCGGGAAGGCGTCGATGTCGACGAGTGCCGAGTCGCCGAGCGCGAGCCGGGCCACATCGGTCTCATCCACCTTCACCTTGCACTCGAGTACGCTCATGTCGCTGATCGTGAGCAGGAGCGCGGCATCCTTGTTGAACGTCCCGGGGACCGCCGTCTCGCCCTGCTCGACGGCCAGTCGTGTCACGCGCCCGCTCATGGGAGCGATGATCGTCGTCTTCGCCAGAAGCGACTGGGAGTTCTTGAGCGCCGCCTCAGCCTGATCGACACTGTGCTTGGCGGACTCGTTCAGCGCTTCGTTGACGTCCACGGTCGTCCGCAGCTGCTCCAGCTGCTCGGGCGAGATCAGCTGCGGGTTCGACTTGGCGATGTCCGCGGACCGGCGATAGGTGTTCTGCGATTGCTCGAGATTCGCCTTGGCCCGCGCCAGGTCGGCGCGCGACGCCGCCACCAGCGCTTGATTGCGCTGGACGTCTGCTTCGTAGGTGGCCGGGTCGATCTGAAGGAGGAACTGCCCCTTCGTCACCATCTGTCCCTCCTTGACCGACAGCTTGACGATGCGGCCACTCACGTCGGAGGCGACATCGACTTTCAGGCGCGGCTGCACCTGACCGCTGGCGGTGACGGACGCGACGAGGTTACGGCGCTGGACGGTATCCAGCCGTACGTCCACCGCCTTGTTTCCCCGCTTGGCGGCGGCGAGCCCCAGCGCTCCCCCCACGATGAGGACCAGGCTGCCCGCGACGATCCACTTGTTGCGTCGGCTCATGTGTTCCTCGGTTAACGCAGCGGCCGTCCGACCGCGCTCTCCAGCGCGGCGAACGCCTGATGGTAAGCGAAAATCGCGTTGATTCTATCGTTCTCGGCTGTCTCGAACTGCGTGCGCGCATCCTGCAAGTCCAGGAAGGTGGCCGCACCCACGCGGTAGCGCGCTTCCGCGAGCTGCAAGGCGAGGAGCGCGGCCGCAGAATTCTTCCGCTGCAGGTCGACCGCCTGTGCCGCCGCGACGAGTGTGAGGTACGCACCAGTCACGTCGGCGGTCGTCTTGAGCTGCTGCGCCTTGAGGGCGTAGTCGGCGTCGTTCCGGGTCGCGATCGCCTGCTCGACCTGCAGTTCGCGCGAGAGGTTGTTGAAGATCGGAAGGGAAATTGTGGCCGCGATCTGGAAAGGGTTACTGGCGAAGCCGAACGGGAACTTGCTATTCGCCGCCCTGATGTTCGCCGAGTCTTGCGACGTGACATTGAAGGCCGGGTTGCTATTGCAGTTGGCGCTCGGCAGCCCCGTGCGGACGCGAATGGTGTCCACCGACAGGCAAGCGGCCAGACCCGCCGACGCAGCCTGTTGCGCGATCCCAATGGGGTAGCCCACGTCCGTGTACGAGTTCGTGTAGCCACTCCACCCGGTAGAAACCTGGAGCGTGGGAAGGAACTGGCCCTTCGCCGACTTCACGCTATAGTCGGCAGCCCGATCGCGCGCGCGAAGAGCAGCCAGCGCCGGGTTCCCCGCGGCGGCCAGATTGAGCATGCTATCCAGCGTGAACGACGGCTGGGCCACCGGGAAGCGCGTCGTCAGGCGCACGTCGGGCTTGGCCGGGACGCCCATATTCTCGAAGAGGATCAGGCGATCGACGTCGACGGCGTTCCGGGCGCGGATCGCCGCCACTTGCTGGGTGCCAAGATTCACCTCGGCGCGGGTCACATCGAGGGTGGTGCCTGATCCGACGGCGAGCTTAGCCTTCGCCAGCTCCAGCTGCGACTGGGCGTTGATAATCAGGGTGTCCTGAAGACGGGCCTTGGCCTCGTCGGCGAGGACGGTGATGTAGTTCTGCGCAATCACGTTGCGGAGCGAGGTCGACGAGCTGCTGATATCGGCTTCCACGGCTTCAACGTTGGCGCTCTGGAGCTTGGGGTTGATGAGCGTGGGCGCGTTCAGGGTGTAAGTGGCCGCAAGGACGTAGTTCGATTGGGCGAGGTCGGCGCCGGCGCCTAGCGACACGCCGCTGACGATCGAGGACCCAGCCGCCAGGTAGCCTGCCGTGAGAGAAGCGTCGATTCGCGGCACCAGGGCCCCGTACGCCGCTCGCTTCTGGGCGTTGGCCGTGCGGCTCGTCTCCACCACCTGCAGGTGTGCGGGGTTGTTCCTCACCGCGGTCGCGATGGCCTCGTCCAGGGTCAGCTCCGGGCCCGTCCCGACACTCTGCGGGGTCGTTTCCAGAGAGGAATCCCGAACCGGCACGTGCAGAGTCGAGTCAGCGACCTGAGCACGTACGGCACGGACGGGGGCAAGGGCGGCAATGCCGAGCATGGCCGCCGCGACTACGGAGCTTCGCATGGGTGCAGTCCTATGGTTATGTCTGGCTGTCCTACGGGAGGGCTGGAACGCGGGTTTCACAAGTGCGTCGCCTGGAAGTGCGTACTTTGCCGGTGAGTTGGACACCGACGCACGTCCGCGCGTGTACGCGGAACGTCAAGAACTCGTCAGAACCGGAGGCTAGCGGGGGGGCTGGTCGCGGAGTGCCGTCAATCCAGCGGGCTCGATCGCCACCTTGAGCAAGCGGCCTCGCGTGTCGGTCCAGAACTCGCGCGTCGCTCCGTCCGCAGCCGTTGCAACATAATGGCGTGTCGGGATCGAGGTACGAGCTATCATCAGCGGCTCGCCCTCGGCGACCTTGGCCGTGAGCGTGATCTGGACGTTCTTCTGCGGAACGACCACCGGCACCGTGCCACCGGAGTTGCCGAGGCGCTGCGCGAGGAGGGCGTACTGGTGAAAGATGTCCTCGTCGAGCAGCATCGCTTGGTCCGAGACCAGGTATTCGCGGGACGACTCACCCTTGGCCGTGCGGACCTGAGCGGTGAAACGCCCACGCCCCACCGCGCCCTTGAGCGACAGCTCGGTCTGGTCGCCCTGCTTGATGTCCAGCTGGTAGAGCAACGGAACGAGCGCGCTATCGGTTCGGAGGACGGGAGTCAGCTTCCTCGAATCGAGGTCGATGGTGGCGGTGGAGAGGTATGTCTCGCCGCCCGCCCCCGTGTTGCGACGGATCAGGAAGCTCTCGCGGCCGACGCGCGTCGATCCGCGGGAGATGGTGAAGCTCCCCTCATCGACCGTCGATACCTGTGCGTCGCTGCGCGACTGGGGGAACGCGGCCGCCAACAGCCCGAGGGCCGCGGTCCGGAACGCCTGCTCCCGAAGGGTCATCGCCCATAAAGATACACCAGGAGGCGCGTCTTCTTCAGGCGTCGAGGGCGGGGGCGAGGAAAATCCTGTCGCAGATGCGCTGCCTCATGCGCTCGTAGAGGCGCTCCCCCTTGGCAGCACTGGCCGTCGTCGGCAGGCCGACCAGGCCGACCTGGTTTTCGGCCAGCGAAAGCGTCGTGCGGCGCTGGTTGGGATCGGCCGGCTGATCCACGGCGAGCTCCATGTGTACCAGTGAGGGTGCGAGATAGAGCATCAGGCTCGTGTCGACCTCGCCGCCGTGCAGGTGCTCTTGTTGGGCGTCGAGCAGGTCGAGAACGGGGATGGCGTGGATGTCCACGACGCGCACGCGGGCGTCGGTCGTGATGACCGTCGCCAGCGCCTCTTGCTGTTGCTCGTGGTCCTGCGCGGTGAGCAGAATAAATTCTCGGAAGCCGGAGCGCTCCCACGCCGCAAGAAGGTCGTTGAGCATTCGGTGGAGCGTCTTGCGGCGCATGGCGCCGTTGCCGGGAAAGTCGGCAGCGCCGGCGACGTTCACGCCGTACTCGATAGTCGGGGCGCGCAGTACGCCGTAGGTTGCCGAGAGGTCGTCGGCGAGCGCCTCGGCGATGATGCTGGCGGTCCCCATGGGAAGGTGGGGGCCATGCTGCTCGCATGTCCCGACGGGCACGATCAATCGCGGATCCTCGGCCATGATCCGCGCGATCTCGCCGGGAGCCATGTCCTTGAGTCGCCGCGGGGGACCCGCGGGGGAATGGAGGGGGGCGGTCATTTCGGCGGAGAGGGAGTTGATCGGGCGAGACGTCGCGCCATCTCACTGGTGGACGCTAGCGACCGGTGCGGCATTCGTCGCGGGGGCGTGGTGGCTGCGCAATCCGGACGTACGCTACCTCGCCGTCGCAGTCACCGCCACGGTGGGCGCGGCGGCGCTCGCCGTCCGTCTCCCGCCTGGTGTGCGACGCTGGGGGGTGGGGGCGGCGGTTGCCGCACTGCTCTTCGCCGCGCTGATGCTGATGGCGCAGCACGATCTGGGCGAGATCAATGACCGCTGGGAGGCCTTCCGCGCCCAGGGAGTGACGCGGGGTCTCAAGGCCTTCCAACGCGAGCTGAGCGCGGCCTCGCAGCGGCTTCAGGCCGATGCTCGCCAGGCGCTCAATGCGCCTCACGACGAGGTCGGAGCCTTCCGCGCTCTTCACGGCATGGTCGAGGGGCGGCCGGACTACGCAGTAGTGCTCTACCGGGACCGGCGTCCGATCGCCTGGGCCGGCCGAAGCTACGTCGCGACCGACACGCTGGTGCGCCCGGTGGGAGCGGTGGTCGCGCCTTTCTATGTAGTGCTCTACGCGACCGCGACGAGCGCCTCGGATCGCGCCGTCGCGACCGTCGTCGTCGACGCGGTACCGCCCGCGGACCGGATCGTCGACGCGATTGGTGACCGCGTGGCTCGCGATGTCGGCCTCCATGCGATCGATCTGTCGGCCCTCCCTCTCGATGGCCAGCGCCTCGGGTCTGATCTCCTGCGTGCGCCGGTCGGCGATCCGGTGCTGGCGGTTCGCGCCGAGCCGCCCGGTCGCGAGGAGGCGGAGTATCGCGCGCTCGAGCGCGTGCGTGCGTGGGGCGCGGTGCTCCTCGCCATCGGGCTCCTCCTCTACGTCATCGGCGTCTGGCGGTGCGAGCGCACGCTCGTCTGGCGCCTCCTCCCGCTGGGCGTGTCTCTCACCGTGCTCGCCCTCGCGCCGCTGAGCACCTTCTCGAGCGCCTCGGTTCTCTTCGATCCGACCGTCTACTACACGGAGATCGGCGGCCCCTTCACGGCGTCGGTCGGCGCACTCGCCGTGGCCGCCGGAATCGTCCTGCTCGGATTGCTGCTCGTGCTCCGATCGGCGGTGCGAGTGCCGCCACGATGGTTTTCGCTCGTGGTGGTACTGGCGGTGATGGGCGGCGGGCCGACGCTCCTGCGCATGCTCGCGCAGGGGGTCGAGCCTCTGGCGGGCGGCGTGTCGGTCACTCTCTGGTTGGCCTGGGAGTTGGCGCTCTTCCTCGCGGCGGCGACGCTGCTGGTGGCGGCCGCTGCCGGAAACGTGGCGCTGGGGCGACTTCGCGTGCTCCCGTGGTGGCTGGCCCCGATGCTGGCGGCCATCGCCGCGGCGCTCGGCCCCGCGATCCTGGAGGCGCCGGGCAATTGGCCGAAGTGGTACACTCTCCTCTGGGTCGGAGCGATCGGCGCGTTCGCGCTCGCGCGACGGAGCACGCGACTCGTACTGGCGGCGGCGACGGTGGCGGCGCTCGGCGCGGTGACGCTCACCTGGAACGCCGGCGTCCGCGGCCGGGCGGCCCTCGCTGAACGGGATGTGCAGGGGCTGGGGGAGGTCGACTCCACCATCACCGGGGCCTTGGACCGACTCGGCGCGGCGATCGCGGCAAGCCCACCGCCCCGCGACGACGCCGACCTGATGAAGTTGTTCATGTCGTCGGACCTGGTCGAGACGGGATATCCGGTGGAGCTGTCGCTTTGGACCGGCAGCTCGATGAGCGCCGACGTATCGATGGCGTCGCTCGCCATCCCCGCCACGGCGGTACGGGCGGTGGTCGAGAATGCGCGAGAGAATGGGCTGCGCTCCCAGGCGATCGTCCCCGGCACACCCGGGATCTTCCAGGTTCTGGCGGTGCCGCAGCTCGGGGGGACGGTGACATCGGTGGTGGTCGGCCCGCGCACGCGACTCATCCCGGACGACCCCTATCTGACGCTGCTCGGTCTCGGTCCGCGCACCCGGGGCCTCCCGCCGTACACGATCGCGCTGGCCGAGGCGACGGAGGCGGATCGCCTCTCGCCGAACGTGACGCGCTGGCATCGCGAGGGGGGCGAGCTGCACGGCGACCGGTTGGTGCTCACGGCGCGGGGCCCGGTGCGCGCCCACATCGAGGTCGAGCTCCGGTCGCCGGTCATCATGCTGGCGACGGGCGTGCTGGTGGTGTTCGTCGACCTCGTCGTGATCCTGGTGATCTGGTTCTGGAGCGTGGTGCCGGAGGGCGTGGTGTGGCGGTGGGTGCGCGTGCGCCGTTCTCAGTGGGCGGCGAGCTACGGCACGCGCCTGACGATCGCCCTCTTCGCCTTCTTCGTCATGCCGGCGGCGGCATTCGCGGTGTGGGGGTACGAACGGCTGCAGGTGGAGGACCGTCAGTCGCGCGACCTCCTGCTCCGCGAATCGCTGCGGCCGATCGCGGGCGCGGCGGGGGCGGCACAGCTCGCGGCCAGCGTCGCCCAGTCCGAGATCCCGCTCTTCATCTACCGCGACGGCGTGCTCGGCCTGACGAGTCATCCGCTTTACGAGGCGATTGCTCCGATCGGCCGCCTCCTGCCGCCGGCCAGTGCCCTCGCCATCGGCGAGGGGCGCGAGGTCTACGCGAGCACGATCCAGCGGGTGGGCGACGCGAATCTCCTCTTCGGATTTCGGGCGACTACCGATCCGGACGAGTCGATCGTGATCGGCGCCCCGGCGCGCGGCAACGACATCCTCCTCGACCAACGCCGGCAAGACCTCGGGATCCTCCTCCTCTTCACGACGGTCACCGGGGCGCTGGCGGCGCTCGGCCTGAGCCGTATCGCCTCGCGCTCGCTCGCCCGCCCCATCGGCACATTGCGCACAGCGGCCCTGGCGATCGCGGCGGGGGAGCGCGAGCCGCCCCTGGCGGCCGAGCCGCCGTACGAGTTCGGCCCCGTCTTCGCCGCCTTCCGGCGGATGGCGGCCGATCTCAGCGCCAGTCGTCAGGCGCTGGAGTCGGCGCAGCAGCGGACGGCGGCGGTTCTGCGCAACGTCGCGAGCGGAGTCGTCGCGCTGCGCGAGAACGGCATCGTGACGCTGGCCAATCCGCGAGCCGAGGCGCTCCTGGCGCGTCCGCTCCCGCCCGGCACCCCGATCGCCGTCGTGAGCGCCGAAGTGTCCGACCGTGCGCAACGGTTCGCCGCGTCCGAGGGCGCCGATGAGGAGGAGTTCGAGCTGGCGATGTCCGGCCGCCAGCTGCAGGCTCGCCTCACCCGCCTCGGTGCCGGCGGCATCGTGCTCACCGTCGACGACGTCACCGAGCTGGCGCGGGCTCAACGCGTGCTCGCGTGGGGGGAAATGGCCCGCCAGGTTGCGCACGAGATCAAGAATCCCCTGACGCCGATCCGCCTCGGCGTGCAGCACCTCAAGCGCGCATTCGGCGACGCGCGCGGAGACTTCGGGCAGATCCTCGACCGGAATGCCCAGCGCATTCTCGCCGAGATCGACCGGCTCGACGCCATCGCGCGGGGATTCAGCCGCTACGGCACACCGATGGACTCCAAGACGGCGGCAGTCCCGATCGATGTTCTGGCGGTGGCGCGCGACGTGGTCGACCTCGAGCGCATGGGGCGCGACGATGTGGAGTGGCACGTCCATGCCGCCAATGGCCAGACCCGCGCGCTGGCCCGCGACGACGAGCTGCGCGAGGTCCTCCTCAATCTCCTCGAGAACGCGCGCCAGGCCGGCGCGAAGCGCGTCGACGTCCGCCTCACCAGCTTCGACGGACGGCTGCGGGTCGAGGTCGAGGATGACGGGCGGGGGATCGCGCCGGACGTGCTCCCGCGACTCTTCGAGCCGCACTTCTCCACGCGAACGAGCGGGAGCGGCCTGGGACTGGCGATCAGCCGGCAGCTCGTGGAGAGCTGGGGCGGGCGGATTGTGATCGAGAGCGCCGAGGGGCGTGGCACCAGCGTCACAATAGACCTGACCTCCGCCGAGCCATCGTGAGCGTTCGGTGCGTCCCGCGCTCGCCGGGCGTATCTTGATGCGATGACGCCCAGCACGATTCCGACCGAGGTCACCGACCCGGTCAACGCGCGTATTCTTGCCGTCTCCGAGGACCGGCTCCGCGGATTCATCGAGGAGCCCTTCGATGAGATCGCTCAGCGCTCGGGGGTCGAGCGGGCGGTCGTGCTGGAGCGCGTCCGTGCGATGCTCATCGCCGGCACGATTCGGCGCGTCCGCCAGACTCTGATGGCGACGAACCTCGCGCCCGGCGCTCTCGTCGCCTGGCGAGTGAGCGCCGAGCGGCTGGACGCGGCTTTCGATGCGCTCGTGGCGGACGACCCGTTCTCGGGCCATGTCGTGCTACGGTCGACCGACGCCGAGACGCCCGGATCGGCCTACCGGCTCTGGACCACGCTCAAGGTTCCGCAGGGCTACTCCCTGACGAAGCACTGCGCCACCCTCCGTTCGGCGATCGGCGCCGACGACTTCCGAGCGATGCCGGCGAAGGCGCTTTTCGCGCTCGGTGTGGGGCACGTGCGCCGGCGCGGCATGGAGCCCGGCAGCAAGTCCGACGCGCCAGGAGAGGTGCTGGACACCACCGTCGTGCGCCTTTCGGATCTCGAGTGGCGCGTCCTCGAGCCGCTCAAGAGGGAGCTCGCGCCCGAGGAGATTCGTCCCGCGCCCTGGCGCGCGCGGGCGGCCGAAGCGGGGGTCTCGCTCGCCGAGTTCCTGCGCGTGGCGCGGGACCTCAACGCGCGCGGCGTGATCGGCCGCTTCTCGACCTTCCTCGAGCATGTGAAGCCGTCGGCGGAAGGGACGCGGGTGGCGCGCTACAACGCCCTCTTCCACTGGCGTGTGCCGAAAGGGCGCGAGATCGAGGCGGGGCGGGAGATCGGCCGCCACTACATCCTGACGCACGCCTACTGGCGCGAGGGCGGGCCCGAGTTCGCCGACGTCAACGTGATGGCGGTCGCGCACGGTGGCGAGAAGCCGATGGTGCTGGCACACAAGGCCGCCATCGACCGTCACCTGGCCGCGGTGGGCATCCCGGTCGAGTACACGAACGTCTTCTGGGGGGGCCGGAGCGAGATCAAGCCTTCCGAGATCCTCCCGTCCGCCTATGTCACCTGGTGCCGGGCACGGGGCCTCGACCCCGATGCCATGCGCGAGAGCGTGGAGCACTAGCCGCTGAGCGCCTCACGACGCGTGGCGCTGCTGGCGCTCTTCGCCGTGGCGCTGGTCGCCGCGGTCGCGGCCGTGGGCCGCCGGGGGCGGAGCACGACGTCGCCGAGCGTGTTGGTGGCGGCGAAGCACCGTTCGGCCCGCGACACCGTCACGGTCGATACAGGGTTCCGAATTCCGGAGCGGTGCGCCACCGTGCCGCCAGTCGTCGCCCGCGCGATGGACAGCACTCGTCAGGCAGTGGGGAGCGCGCCCCCGCGCGACAGCGTCTCTCGCGCGGGCTCCCATCACCGGCGTAAACACGCCACCTCCCCGCACGATACCGCCGGCATGGCGAGCGACTCCGTGTTGGAGCGCGCCTTCGTCTACACGCCGGCGCGCGCCGGCTCGATCTTTCCCGGCTGTCGGATCGTGGCCTACTACGGCAATCCCCTCTCCAAGCGCATGGGGATACTCGGGCAGATCGACCCGGCAAAGATGATCGCGAAGCTCGACTCCCAAGCGGCGGCGTATGAACGCGCAGACTCGACTCGGCCGGTCCTCCGGGCGCTGGAGCTGATCGCCACGGTCGCGCAGGCGAGTCCCGGCCAGGAGAAGCTGTACCGGCTTCGGATGCCCGACACGCTGATCGAGAAGGTCGCCCGATGGGCGGAGGAGCGGCACTTCCTCCTGATTCTCGACATACAAACCGGGCGCAGCACCGTGGCGAGCGAGCTCAAGCCGCTCATCCCCTACCTGACGCGGCCCTACGTGCACCTGGCGCTCGACCCTGAGTTCAGCGTCTCGAAGGCGCGGGTGCCGGGGGAAGTGATCGGGCGGATGGACGCCGCCGACGTCAACGTGGCGGTCCATGCCCTCACGTCTCTTGTCGACTCCCTCGGGCTCCCGCCCAAGGTGCTCATCGTGCACCGGTTCACGCGACCGATGCTGACGAACCATGGGAAGATCGAGCTCGATCCGCGCGTCCAGGTTGTCGTGGACATGGACGGATTCGGGCCACCGCACCTCAAGTATTCTTCGTACGATGCCTATGTGCGGAACCGCCCCGTTCAGTACCCGGGATTCAAGCTCTTCTACAAGAACGACAAACCCCTCCTGACGCCGACTCAGGTCATGGCGCTGGAGCCCGTCCCGCTCTTTGTGATGTATCAGTAGGCCTCGGTGCGCCGGGTGCCTTTGGAGGGCTCGGGCCGCCCTCGTGGGCCGGCGGGCCGGTGGGCGGCCGGGCGGGGAGCGGGCCGCGGCAGCGCAGCGTGTGCGCTCTCTCGTGCGTTCACCAGACACCACGGCGTTACGGTGGGATAGCGGTTCGCGAGGTTGTGTTGCCTAGAGGCGTCTCCTGCCGTCGTTTGTACGGGCGAGATACCTCGTATCGTGGTTCGGGTCGCAGATACGGCGGGGACTCACTCCTTCACGTTGTCCGCCAAGAATGCGCTGCCGCCGATGACGAGGCGGCCCGTCGCCACAGGGAGACTTCCATGCGTTTCTTCGTGCTCGTCCTGACACTGGCCGCCGGTGTCACCGTAGCTGCCAGCTGCGGGGACTTCCCGCTGAACAATTTCGGCCAGGGCATCTCGAGCGGCGGCGGGACCGGCGGCGGCAGCGACACGTCGACGACCGCGTCGGTCAACGTCGGCGACAACTTCTTCAATCCATCATCGGTGACGGTTGCCGGCTCGCAGGCGCAGAACGGAGCGCAGGTCACGTGGACGTGGACTGGAACGAACACGCACCAGATCGTCTGGGACGATGGGTACCAGGGATCGGCGCCGATATCTGTCGGCTCGTACCAGCGCACGTTCCAGACGGCGGGCACCTACACCTACTACTGCGCGATCCACGGCCGAGCGGTGATGTCCGGCTCGGTTCAGGTCCAGTAGACAGCGCCACCGAGTCGCGCCGGCGGGCGCGAGAAGGCGATCGCCAGGTTGGCTCCGCAAGAAAATCGGGTCGTGCGCCGGCGCGACCCGATTTCGTTTGCCTAACGCCGCGAATCGATGGCAGCCCGCGCGCCGGGGGAAGAGGTTACTGTCGTCAGCGGGGTTCCACGAGCTTCTGGAAGCGCGGATCGCCATGCAAGGCGGTGTACGTGCCCGCGACGCGCAGCCAGTCTCGCGTGAACGGCCCCGGTCCAGGGAGCAGGGAGTCCAGCGTGGCGATCGCCCGATCCCTGTCTCCGGCGAGGAGTGCAAGGCGAGCGATAAGCTCCCGACTGTAAAGGCGATTTTCGAAGTCGTCGGGATCCAACTTCGTGGTCCACGCCGCTTGCTTTTGCAACGCTACCGCCGGCGCACCGGCGAGAGCGCGCAACCAGGAGAGCATGTAGTGAGACGTCGGGTCCTCCTGCTGCTCACCGACCGCAATCTGGTGCTCGAAGAGGCGCAGCGCTGTGTCGGCGAAGGCGCGGCTGCCCGTGCTGTCGCCTCTCAGCCAGCGGACCTCCGCCTGGCTCACCCCCCAGAGCATACGATTGCCGGAGAAATCTGCCGGTGTCAGCTGAAGGATGCGCCGCTGCTGAGCGCCATCGAACATCCACTCATCGGCGAACCCCCCCATGCTCCCGGCAACGCCCGCCAGAAGATCGGTAGCAGCAGCGCCCTGCAGCGTTGCTCTGGCGCTGTCGAGGTGCCCCGCGGAGGCGTGGACCGCGGCAATGGAGTAGAGACTGAATGGACCGCGCGGGTCAAGCTCCCTCGCGCGTCGCAGAAGGGCGAGCGCCTCGGGTAGCCGCCGCTGGTACCAGTGTGTCAGCGCAAGGTCTTCCAGCGCGTCAACGGAGCGCGGATCGAGAACCAGCGCCTGCTGCAGCGCGTGAGTGGACTCGTCGAAGCGGCCGACGAATCTCAGGAGCGCGCCCTTGAAGGCCAAGGCCTCCGCGTTGCGAGGTGATAGCTGGAGTACGAGGTCGTACTCTCTCAGCGCCCGGGCGTAGTCCCAGTCGACCTTGCGGGCGACGAAGCCGACCGCCAGGTGCGTCTCTGGGAGGGACGGGGCGAGAGCCGCGGCCTGGCGCGCGGCCTCGCGAGCCTCGCCAGCCACACCCGGTGGAGCGTAGGTCCCGTACTGATCCGCGCGCGCAATCGCGAGCTGTGCCCAGGCGAGCGCGAACGTGGAGTCGAGGCCTATCGCGCGATGGTAGGCCGCTGCGGCCTGCTCGAACCCCGCCTGCGTACTGGACGCAGCGTTCCCCTCGAGGTAGGCCTCGTACGCGGCCACATTCTGCGTCGGTCGCTGGGCGAGTGCTTGACGCTCCGCACCGCCGAGGGAGACGTCGAGGGCGCTGGCGACTTGCGTGGCGATGTCGGCCTGCACCTGGAAGACATCGGTAAGAGAGGCGTCGAACGGCTGCTGCCACCTGCTGGCCGGCGCGGAGCCGGCGGTGATCTCGACTAGCTCCGGACTCACCCGCACGCGTTTGCCGCGCCCGCCCTCGAGCTTTTCCGATCGCACGGTGCCGGTGAGCAGATACCGCACGCCGAGCTCCTGAGCGATTTGCTGCGGTGGCTTGGTGCTGTTCCGGTATTGGGCCGAGCTGGCGCGCGCGATGACCTGAAGGCCGGGAATGGTCGTGAGCTTGCCGCGGATCTCATCGCTCATGCCATCGGCGAAGTACGCGTCGGCGCTGTCGCCGAGGTTCTCGAAGGGGAGAACCGCCAGACGCGTCGGCCCGGCTCCCGGCGCGGAGCCTCGCGCGTTCGCGATGGGCGCCGCCGAGTCCCGGCCGCTGCGTCGCGCGAGCTTCCAGAGGCCGAGGCCCGAGAGCGCGGCGATCACCGCCAATGCCGCCAGCGCGCCGCGTGAGCGCAGCAGCGACCCCCCGGCACCGGAGGGCGATGGGGCGCCACGCGTCGCTCGTGAGGCGCTCGTCGGGGCGAGCCCCTCACCTGGTGTCGTGAGGGCCTCGAGCGTCTGTAGAACCTCGCCCGCCGATTGCGGCCGGTCCGCCGGACGCTTCTCCAGGCAGCGCATAACGAGGGTCGCCAGAGCCGGTGGCACCGTCGCCCGGCGCTTCTCGAGCGGCTCCGGCGCCTCCCCCATCTGCGCGGCGAGGAGTTGCGCGGGCGTTCGCTGACTGAAGGGGGGCGAGCCGCTCAGGAGCTCGTACGCCACGCATCCGAAGGCGTAGATGTCGGCGCGCTGGTCGACGTGCGGATCGGCGCTCGCTTGTTCCGGCGACATGTACGCCGGCGTACCGAGGGCGAGGCCGAGCGAGGTGAGACCCGCGGCTTCGTCCCCGACCGTCGCCGACGCCGTGATCGCCTTGGCCACACCGAAGTCGGTGACCAGGGCGTGCTGCCGCGAGAGCAGGATGTTCTCCGGCTTCACATCGCGGTGGACGATCCCATTCTCGTGCGCGTAGGCGAGAGCGTCGGCGAGCTCGCGCAGGATTCGCATCGCCTCCAGGACGGCGAGCTCCCCGGAGCGCGCGATGCGAGCACGGAGGGACTCGCCGTCGACGAGCGGCATCGTGTAGTACGGCAGGCCGTCGACTTGGCCGGCCGAGAGCACAGGGACGATGTGCGGGTGCTGCAGCTTTGCCGCGAGCGCGATTTCGCGCTCGAAGCGTTCGACGCTCACCTCCGCCGCGAGCTGGGGCGGGAGGACCTTGATGACGACCTTGCGCCCGAAGCGCGTCTCCTCGGCGACGAAGACGCGCGACATGCCGCCACCGCCGAGCTCGCGCTCGAGCGTATAGGTGCCGGCGAGGGTCGATTGGAGCTGGCTGCGCAGGTCGCCCGAGGTCACACCGTACTCGTGCCGTTTCGACGCTGAATGTTAGACCGCAAGGCTCCGCCATGCTATCGGATGTGCGTCATGGCGGCAACGAAGGGCGGGACTTTGGATGCCGGCGCGAAGAGTGGGATGCCGCACGAACCACCCGGGCGTGCACGATGGTCGCATGCTCGCCGCCGTGCGTTCGGCCGCCGTCATGGGCATCGAGGCCTACGCGGTCACGGTCGAGGTGGACGCGGCGCACGGCCTTCCGCAGTGGACGATCGTCGGACTGCCGGCGAGCGCGGTGAAGGAAAGCCGGGAGAGGGTCGGCGCGGCCCTGGGGAATTCGGGATTCACCATTCCACCACGGCGCGTGACCGTCAATCTTGCCCCCGCCGATGTTCGCAAGGAGGGAACCGCCTTCGACCTGCCGATCGCGCTCGGCATCCTGATTGCGACAGGCCAGCTCGAGGGGGCGAGCGTCGCCGATGTGGTGGCGGTGGGGGAGCTCGGACTCGACGGGTGTGTCAGGTCCGTGCGAGGCGTGCTGCCGATCGCGCGCCTGGTCGGCCGCGAGGCCGGCCGCACGCTGCTCCTCCCCCTCGAGAACGTGGCCGAGGCGTCGCTGGTGAGCGGGGCGCGGCTCTGCGCGCCCGAGAAGCTGATCGACTCGATTCGGTGGCTTCGCGCCGGAGAGCGTCCGACGCCGAGCGGCGGTCGGGCGCGCGCGCTGCGCGACGACGATCCGGCGGACTTCACCGACGTCGCGGGTCAGGTGGCGGCCAAGCGAGCGCTCGAGATCGCGGCCGCGGGGGCTCACAACGTGCTGCTCGTCGGTCCGCCCGGGGCGGGGAAGACGATGCTTGCTCGCCGACTCCCGGGAATTCTGCCGGCGCTCTCAGAGGCCGAGGCGCTGGAGGTGACCGCCGTCCACTCGGTCGCGGGGGCACTCTCGTCAGGCCGGCCGCTGGCATCGTGCCGCCCCTTTCGCGCGCCCCATCACAGCATTTCCGATGCGGGCCTCATCGGCGGCGGAAGTCCGCCACGACCGGGCGAGGTGAGCCTGGCTCACCATGGCGTGCTCTTTCTCGACGAGTTGTTGGAGTTCCGTCGCCACGTCCTCGAGGCCCTTCGGCAGCCACTCGAAGATGGTCGCGTCGTCATCGCCCGCGTCGCTGCGACGGTGTCCTTTCCGGCCCGCTTTACGCTCGTCGGCGCCACCAATCCGTGTCCCTGCGGACACGCCGGCGAGCTGGAGCGCCGCTGCGCGTGCAGCAGCAGCGAGATCGCGCGCTATCGGAATAGACTCTCCGGGCCGATGGCGGACCGCATCGACATGCACGTTCGGGTCGGCGCCGTCCCGCTCGACGCCCTCTCGAGCGCCGACGCCGGGGAGCGCTCGTCCGCCGTGCGCGAGCGCGTGGAGGGGGCTCGAGCCCGGCAGGAATCGAGGTACGCCACTCTCAGCGACCGCCGGACGAATGCGCATGCGCCCATGTCCTGCATCGAGCGGGGAGCTCATGGCGTAGTGACCCGTCAGGCGCGCGCCATTCTGGTCGAAGCGGCTGGGCGCCTCGGCCTCAGCGCGCGAGCCTACCACCGCGTGCTTCGCGTCGCCCGCACGATCGCCGACCTCGATGGGGAGCGTGACGTCGGCACCCCGCACGTCGCCGAGGCGCTCGGCTACCGACCCGTGGAACCCTGAGCTGGGCTTAGGTGACGCCGCTTGTCGCCGCGCTGCCGCGCGCGAGAAACTCGTCGACGGCGACGCCGAGGGTCTCGAACATCATGTCAGTGCCAATAGCCTTGGCGGCACCGCTCTTCTCCAGCACCGAGGTGACCTCTGACCGGACGTTGGCGAAGCCCAAGCGGATCCCGCGCGAGGACAGCTCCTGCGCCAGCGCCTCGATCATCCCCGCGGCCGTGGCATCGATCGCGTTGATCGGGCTGCCATCGACGACGAACCACTTCGTGTCCCGCCTTTCGGCGAGCACATCCTCGACACGGGATTTGAAGTACGTCGCGTTGAAGAAGAGAATGGCGGCAGGGAATCGGAAGAGCACCAGCCCCGGGTGCTCGGTCGGGTGCGCGCTGTGGGTGAGATCGTGGAATCCCTTCTCGCCCGGAGCGCGCGCGAGAAGCGCGTCGTGCGGCCGTGCCGTGCGTATGACGACGAACAACGTGGCCAGTGCGACGGCAATCAGGATCCCCTCCAGGCCACCGAACGCAACGACGGCCAGCGTGGCGACGATCGAGACGGCGAACTCGCGCTTGCTCACGCGCCAGAGGTGCTCGAGGGAGCGGAAGTCGAAGAGGCCGACGGCGGCGGAGATCAGCACGGCGCCGAGGGCGGCGACGGGGAGGTAGGAGAGCGGCCCGGTGAAGAAGAGGAGCACCAGCGCCATCGCCAGCGCGGCCACCAATCCGGTGACTTGCGTCTTTCCACCCATACTGTCGGCGATCGCCGTGCGCGAGTCGGCGCCGCTCACCGCAAAGCCCTGGGAGAGGCCGGCGGCGATGTTGCAGGCGCCGAGCGCAATGAATTCGCGGTCGACGTCGAGGTCGTAGTGGTTGCGCACTGCGAAGCTGCGCGCGGTTACCATTCCGCTGCTGAAGGTCACCAGCCCCAGCCCCAGGGCGCCGTTGAGAAGCCCGGCGACGTGCTCTCCCTCTATGTGAGGCACGCGAAGGTGCGGCAGTCCGGCCGGCACCGGTCCGAGGATGGCGACGCCGTACTGCTCGAGGTTGAAGAGCTTCACGATCGCGATCGCCGCGGCCACCGCGATGAACGGTGCCGGCAGCTTCGGGAAGTAGCGCCTCACGAGTCGGATCAACACGAAGGCGAAGCCGCCGACGAGGAGCGTCGGAAGGTGTGTCTGCGGGAGCTTCGACAAGAACTCGACTAACCGCGGAATGATGCCATGGCCGGTCATCGCAAAGCCGAAGACCTTCCCGATCTGGCCGAGGAAGATGCTGATGCTGATCCCGTTCAAGAAGCCCACCAGCACGGGCGTGCCGAGGAAGTCGGCGAGGAAGCCCAGCCGGGAGAGGCCGGCGACGATCGACACGATTCCGGTGAGCACCGCCAGCGCGACGGAGAGCGAGAGATAGACCTCCGGGTCGTTGCCGGCGAGCGGCGCGATGATCACCGCTACCATGGCGCACGTCGCGGCGTCCGGGTTCACCATCAGTTGCGGCGATGTGCCGAAAATGGCGTAGACCACGAGCGGGAGAATGCTGGCGTAGAGTCCCGTGACCGCCGGGAAGCCGCCGAGCTGGGCGTAGGCGATAGCGACCGGGATGGCAACCGCGGCCACCGAGATGCCGGCGGCGACGTCGCGAGGCAGGTATTCCGGGCGGTAGTGAAGGAGTGCGGGCAGCCCCGGCGCGAAGCGAGCGATCCCGGTGCGGGTCCGCGTAGGCACAGCCGTCAACGCAAACGACGACGCGCCTCCTCAGGCGGCATCGTCGTTTGATCCCCTCGAATCCCGATCGGGCCGGTGCGGATGCCTGTCAATAGACTTCGGGAATGAAGCGCCGGTCTTTGATCGTCGCTTGATCGTCGTATCGTCCTTTGGTCGAGCGCTTGGGGAGCTTCACCTTGTCGCGCTTGATCCTCTTGTGCGGAATGGACTGCAGGATGTGCTCGAGCACGTTGAGCCGGGCGCGCTTCTTATCGTCGCTGCGGACGATGTGCCAGGGCGCGTAGCTCGTATCGGTCGCCTCGAGCATCGCGTCACGCGCGCGCGAGTAGTCGTACCACTTCGTCCACGACTCGACGTCCATCGGGCTCAGCTTCCACTGGCGAAGCGGATCGTTGATCCGGGCGGCGAAGCGGCGCTCCTGTTCCTCCATTCCCACCTCTGCCCAAATCTTGATCAAGAGGATGCCGCTGTCGACGATCGTCTTCTCGATGAAGGGGCAGAGCTGGAGAAAACGCTTGACCTGCTTTTTCGGCGTGAAGCCCATCACCAACTCGACACCAGCGCGGTTATACCAGCTGCGGTCGAAGATGACGACCTCGCCGCCGGCGGGAAAACGCTCGACGTAGCGTTGAACGTACAGCTGGGTCTTCTCCCGGTCGGATGGGGCGGGGAGTGCCGCCACCCGGAACACGCGCGGACTCACGCGCTCGGTCAGCGCCCTGATGATGCCTCCCTTGCCCGCGGCATCGCGCCCTTCGAATACGATGATGACGCGCAGTCCCTTGGTCTTGACGTAGTCCTGCAGGATGCAGAGTCGAGCCTGAAGCTTCACCAGCTCCTTCTCGTACTCCTTCGTTCTTAGCTTGCCGTTCCCCTTCTTGTCACCCTTGGCCATTTTCCCATCCTCCGTACGGCACCTGCTGTAGGGTCGATCGATTGTCGAAGCGAGAGGTCCGGCTCGCGAACGCGGAGCGGTAGCCGGGTTCCTATTCTGGACCGCGCTGAGGGGTAGGAGCAAGGGTGGTCGCCCCGACAAGATTTGTTACGCCTCTCGTGCGTGTCGCCTCAGCGGTAGCGGTCACCGCGCTGGTGGCCGCCGGCGTCTACGCGGCGCCCGCGTCGTCCCATCGACCGCGTGGCGCATCACCCTTGTCGGCGCACGTCCTCGCGGTCGTCTCCGCAGTGTGGGACTCCATGGATGCCGTGTGGTCGCGTTCGAACGAGCACTGGAACGAGCTCGGCGACCAGAACACGCTCACCCAGATGCTCGGGACGGGGAAGCCGACGCAAGTCGAGTACATGGGGTGTCTGAGCGGGTCGATCATCGGAGACACGCTCTGGGTGCGAGAGTGGGCTCCGGCCCGGGAGATGAAGCAGCTCCAGTTCGCCGTCACCGGTCGCTGCGATCACATGCGCAATGTCGTCGGCACCTTTCACACCCACCCGTATCGCGCCGACTCGGCGGGGGCGGCGCTCAAGGAGCCGGGGCTTTCCGCTCAGGATCTCAAGACGTTCGCCGCCGGTCGCGACCGCGTGATCATCGTTGTCTGGGATGTCGATTCGATCGATGCCGCCATTCGCGCGGCCGACGGCTCGATCGTTCACCCAGCGCCGATCGTACGACGCTGAGGCGCGCTCTTCCACGCACGCCGAGTCGCACGCTACGTTTCAGAAGATGGCCCTCCCAGCTTTCCCTTCCTCCCCCGCCCGCCCCGCGCCGAGCATCGAGATGCCCGAGTGGCACGACGCGACCGCCAAAGAGGCGCAATTGGGCGCGCTGCTTGCGGAAAGCAAGAGAGTGCTCCTCGGCTACAGCGGTGGGGTCGACTCCTCTTTCCTCGCTGCCGTCGCAGTCGAGCGACTCGGCGCGGACAATGTTCTTGGCGTGCTCGGGCTGAGTGAATCAGTGGCCGCGGAGCAGCACGCGACAGCGCGTGCAGTGGCGCAGCAGATCGGCCTCACCATGGTCGAGGTCGAGACCCGCGAGCTCGCGGACCCACGCTACGCCGCCAACCCCTCCAATCGATGCTACTACTGCAAGACGGAGCTCTGGGGCGTGCTCCGACGCCTGGCGCTGGAGCGTGGCTACGGGGCGGTCATCGACGGCTCGAACGCCGACGATGCGGCCGATTGGAGGCCGGGGGCGAGTGCGGCGCGCGAGCACTCGGTGACGTCTCCATTGGCGATCGTCGGCCTCCGCAAGGCCGAAATTAGGCTGCTCGCGCGCGCGCGCGGACTTCCGATCTGGGACGCGCCCTCATCGCCCTGCCTCGCATCACGTCTCGCATACGGCACGACGGTGACTCCCGAGCGTCTTTCCGCGGTCGAGCGCGCCGAGCGCGCCCTTCGGTCGCTCGGTGTCACTGGGGAACTGCGGGTTCGACATCACGGCGATCTCGCCCGGGTTGAGCTGTCACCGTCGGTCCTCGACGAGTGGCTGGATCCCGCGCGCGCGCCGGCGGTTGTCGACGCGGTACGGTCGGCCGGCTTCGAGCGGGTGGCGATCGACCTCCGCGGCTATCGGTCTGGATCGCTCAACGTTCTTGAGGGTGTGGTCGCGGCGTGAGCGATCGAGCGGAGGGGGCTCGGGGCTCGAGCACGGACGCGCTCGCTCTGGCGCTCGCCGCCATCGGCATCTCTGTCAGCGTCGACGCGCGCGACGGTCTCGTTGTGCTCCGCCTTCCCCCCGGCGCGCCCGCGCCGCGTGGCGCGGCGCGCGAGTCCGCGGTGTCGATCTGCAGGGGGCACGGCTTCACGCACGTCGCAGTCGAGTTCGAGGGGAGCGACGAGTCGCGTGCGTCTCTTTCTCGCGATTAACCTTCCGCCCGCAGTGCGCGCGTCGATTCATCGCGCGACGCAGAGCATGCGGGAGGCGGCGCCTCACGCGACCTGGGTCAGCCCCGACCACCTGCACCTGACCCTCAAGTTCCTCGGCGAGCAGCCGGACGATGTCGCGACCACGCTGAGCGATGCGCTCACGCCCGTCGCCGCCGCGTGTCCCCGGCTCACCCTTCGACTCCGTGGGCTGGGCGCCTTCCCAAACTCTCGAGCGCCCCGCGTCGTATGGTTGGGGGTGGAGCCTCAGCCCCCGCTCGAGCTGCTGCACCATGGCCTCGAGTCTACCTGCGCCCGTTTGGGGTACGAAGTGGACGGTCGTGCCTTCCGTCCGCATGTCACGCTCGCCCGAGTGCGCGAGCGACTGACGCCGGCGGGGGCACGCTCCTTGGCCGTGGCGGCGCGTGAAGTGAAGTTGAGCGCGGCCGCTGCGGTGCGGTCGCTGGATGTGATGGCGAGCCATCTCACATCCAAGGGGCCGGAGTACACCGTAGTCTCGGCGCTCGCATTGGGAGGGGGTGATCGCTGATGGGATGCCTGCGGCGGTTCGGGTGCCTGGTCGTCGTGATCGTCCTCGCTGCCCTCGCCTGGTCGAACCGTGCGCGGATCCTCGCGTGGGTCCATGGGGTGACCGGCACACAGAGCCCGGCGCCGTCTGCTGCCGCCGACTGGGAGCTCTTGACCCCCGAAGGGGCCGACAGAGCGAAGAAGACGATCGAGAAGCTGGCGGAGCGGTCGGGCCCCGTCTTCGCAAACGTGAGTCCTGGAGACTTGGTGGCGTACGTCTTCCAAGAGCTGTCCAAGCAGATCCCCTCTTCGGCCCAGGGAACGGCGGCGGCCGTAGTGGGAGATCAGCTTCTCGTTCGGGCGTCGATGGACATCAACGACCTGGGTGGGCGCGACCTCCTCGGCCCACTCGCCAGCGTATTCAATGATCGAGAGCCGGTAGAGTTCGGCGGCACGCTCGCGGTGGTAACGCCGGGGATCGGCGAGTATCGCGTGTCGCAGCTGTCGGTGCGCGATCTCTCGCTTCCGCACCCGGCGATACCCAAGCTCCTCGCAAAGCTGGACCGGACGCCCCGTCCGCCCGGCGTCGACGATGACGCCCTCGCCCTCGTCGTCCCGGTGCACATCGGTGATGTGCGGATCAAGAACGGGAAGATCACGCTCTACAAGGTCGTTCCATGAGCGCGCGGATCCTGGTGGCCGATGACGAGAAAGGAATCAGGGCTGCGCTGGGCCAGCTCCTCGAGTACGAGGGGTACGACGTGCGCGCCGTGAGCTCGACCACCGAAGCGCTGGCCGCCTTCGACTCCTGGCATCCCGACCTCCTCTTCCTCGACGTGAAAATGCCTGACGTCGATGGGATGGAGGCGCTCCGGCAGATCCGTCAGCGCGATGCCGGGGCGATCGTCGTCATGATCAGCGGTCACGGCACCATTCAAACGGCAGTGGAGGCCACGCAGCTCGGGGCATACGACTTCCTCGAGAAGCCACTCGACACGGATCGCGTTCTCGTCACCCTAAGAAATGCGCTCCGACACGCCAATCTGCAGGAGGAGTACAGCCGACTCCGCGAGACTGTGGAGTCGAAGTACGAGATCGTCGGCAAGTCTCCGGCGATCCGCACGCTGATCGAGCAGATCGAGCGGGTGGCGCCGACACCGGCCCGAGTCTTGATCACCGGCGAGAACGGAACGGGGAAGGAGCTGGTCGCGCGCGCGACCCACCGTCTCTCGGCGCGGCGCGACGGCCCCTTCGTCGAGGTGAATTGCGCCGCCATCCCCGGTGAGCTGATCGAGAGCGAGCTGTTCGGCCACATCAAGGGATCGTTCACCGGTGCGATCGCAGACCGGGCGGGGAAGTTCGAGCAGGCGAATGGTGGCACCCTCTTCCTCGACGAAGTCGGAGACATGAGCCTCTCCGCGCAAGCGAAGGTGCTGCGTGTGCTCGAGGACGGTGTCGTTACGCGGATCGGCGGCGCCAAGCCGACGGCGGTGGATGTGCGTGTCATCGCTGCGACGAACAAGGAGCTCTCGAAGGAGATCGGAGAGGGACGATTCCGCGACGATCTCTTCTATCGGCTGAACGTCGTGCCCGTCTCCGTGCCCCCGCTGCGCCAACGACGTGAGGACATTCCACTATTGGTGGCGCACTTCGTCCGCGTGCTCTCGGCGCAAGAGGGGATGGCGCCGCGCGTGATGACTTCGGACGCGGTGGCCCGGCTCTCGGGTCTCGACTGGCCCGGCAACGTTCGCGAGCTTCGTAACACCGTAGAGCGGATTCTCATTCTCGCTGCCGGTCCGCGCGTGACGGCGGCGGATGTCGACCGGCTGCTCGGAGGCGGTCCGCGCGCCAGCGAGGCAACGGCGATCGGCTCCCTGGTGTCGTGCCGAACGTTCGAGGAGTTCAAAGAGGCCGCCGAGCGGGCCTTTCTCCTGGCGAAGCTTCGGGAAACGGACTGGAATGTGTCGGAAACGGCGCGATTGCTCGACATGCCGCGATCAAATCTCTACAAGAAGATCGAGCGCTACTCGCTGTCGCGAGAGAACGGTTAGGAGGTCGTATGGCGCGGGATTGGGATAAGGAATTGGCCAAGATCGACAAGCAGCTGGAGTCCATCTCGGACGAGGCGATCCTCTCGTCGGCGCAGGCGAAGACGCCGGCCGAGAAGCAGCAGGTCAAGGAAGTGCAACGAACCACCAATACGGCGGGGGTCTTTGCGCGGCTCCTTCTCGCGATCGCGCTTGGCATCGCCATGCTCATGTGGCCGTACTCGGCGCGGTGTGGCGTCGGGCTGTTTTTCTACCTCTTTGCGACGGGCACGGTCGTGACAGCCGGTGTCTGGAGCGCCGTATGGACCTGGCGGCACCGCGCCGGGCGCGCCCACCTGCTCTCGTTGCTCCTGGTGCTCTGGGGCGGGCTCCTGGCGGCGATCGAGATTCTCCCCCGGGTTCACTATGCCCGGGCGGACTCGGCGCGTTCCGCCTGGATCTGTCCTTAACGCGCGCGCCGGGTCCTTGCGGTTGCTCTTCCGAGGCGCGCGGGTTTCAGTATCCCATTCCATCGTCACGCGACCATGACACAGTTCAAGAACTTCATCGCCGGAAAATGGGTTGAGCCCAGCACCGGCCAGTACTTCGAGAATCGCAATCCCGCCGATACAGATGACCTCATCGGCCTCTTTCCGCGCTCCGGAGCGGAGGATGTCGATCGCGCGGTAGCGTCCGCGCGTCGCGGATTCGAGAGGTGGCGGCGCGTTCCGGCGCCGGCACGAGGCGACGTGCTGCGCCGGGTTGGAGATCTGCTTACCGAGCGAAAGGAGGAGATCGCCAACCTCATGACTCGCGAGATGGGGAAACCGCTTGCCGAAACGCGAGGCGATGTACAGGAAGGGATCGACACGGCCTACTACGCCGCGAGCGAGGGACGCCGGCTCTTCGGGCATACGGTGCCGAGCGAGCTGCGTAGCAAATGGGCGATGAGCTTCCGCCGTCCCATTGGCGTCGCCGGGATCATCACGCCCTTCAACTTCCCGATGGCCATTCCCACCTGGAAGTCGTTCCCCGCGCTCCTCTGCGGGAATGCCGTCGTCTTCAAGCCGGCGGAGGACGTTCCGCACACGGGCACGGCTCTCGTGGAGATTCTCCTCGAGGCGGGTCTTCCCCCCGAGGTGATTCAGCTCGTTCACGGCTTCGGGGAAACCGTGGGAGCGGCGATCGTCGCCCACCCCGACATTTCACTCGTCTCGTTCACCGGCTCGACGGAAACCGGCCGGCTCGTCGGAGAGACGTGCGGGCGAATGCACAAGCGGCTGTCGCTGGAGATGGGCGGGAAGAACGCCATGATCGTGCTCAATGACGCCGATCTCGACCTCGCGCTGGACGGCGTTCTCTGGGGCGCGTTCGGCACCACCGGGCAGCGCTGCACGGCGACGAGCCGTCTCATCCTACAGAGCGCGGTCCACGACGAGATGGTCGATCGCTTGGCAGGGCGCGCGCAGGCACTCGTTTTGGGAGACGGGCGCCAGCAGGGCACCGACGTCGGCCCAGTGATCAACGCCGAGGCCCTCCGGAAGGTCGAGTCCTACGTGAAGATCGGCTGCGCCGAGGGAGCGACCGTCGTATGCGGCGGGGTCCGACCGAGCGCCCCGTCGCTCGCCCGAGGGCACTTCTTCACGCCCACGATCTTCGCCGACGTGAAGGCGGGCTCGCGGCTCGAGCAGGAGGAGATCTTCGGACCGGTGCTCTCGGTGATCCGGGTCGACTCGCCGGAAGAGGCCTTCGCCGTCAACAACGACGTGAAGTACGGACTGTCATCGTCGCTCTACACGCGGGACGTGAACCTGGCCTTCCGCGCGCTGACGGATCTGGACAACGGGATCACGTACGTGAACGCCCCGACGATCGGAGCCGAGGCGCATCTCCCCTTCGGCGGTGTGAAACAGACGGGAAACGGCCACCGCGAGGGTGGATGGGAAGTCTACGACTTCTACTCGGAGACCAAGGTGGGTTACGTCGATTTCTCCGGCACTTTGCAGAGGGCGCAGATCGACAACTATCCCGACCAGGCGAGCTAGGGTCCGATGCTTCCCTTGCGGTTGAAAATGCGCGGCTCTTATTTCAACGGAAGCGTTGCGGAACTCCGCGCCGGTCCGTCAGACGGAGCAGAGCAGATCCCAGCGCCTCTCCTCGCACGTGGACCGCGCCAGTCCTTCGGAAGTCGTCAGTCGAGGCCTTAGCGCCATGCCCCACACCATACCCACTCCCCAGCGTCTCGTGACCGACGCGCATCGCGCGGATGCACTGCGCGCGCTGAATCGGCCACGCTTGCACTGGCACGTGTTCACCGAGTGGGCCCGCATCCTCATCTTCGCCGTGGCGCTCTTCCTGGTGATCAAGACGTTTGCTGTCGAAGCGTTCAAGATCCCCACCGGGAGCATGGAGCGCACGCTTCTCGTCGGCGATTTTCTGCTCGTCAACAAGGCCGCCTACGGCGCCGAGATTCCCTTCACGCACGTCCGGCTCCCGGCCATGCAAGTGCCGCGTCGCCGCGACATCATTGTTTTCGAGTTCCCCGAAGATCGCACGAAGAATTACGTCAAACGGCTCATCGGTCTGCCTGGCGACACTGTGGAGATGCGCGATGGCGATGTCTGGCTGAATGGCCATCAGCTCATCGAACCGTACGTCATCCATTCGGACCCGATGGAGGATCCCGGTGGGGAGCCGTTCGGGTGGCAGAGCAAGTATTTGGTGAGGACAGCGGAGGCGAGTGCCATTCACCCATCACGAAACAACTGGGGTCCGCTGGTCGTCCCTGAAGGAAGCTACTTCGTGTTGGGAGACAATCGCGACAACTCGTCCGACAGCCGGTACTGGGGCTTCGTGCCGGATTCGCTGATCAAGGGAAAACCGTGGGTGGTTTACTACAGCTTCGAGCGTGATGCCACGCATCGCTACCCATGGTTGACCAACATCAGGTGGGGTCGGTTGGGAACGCGTGTCCACTAGGGCGCGCGTCCAGGTGAGGGGTCCTCAATGCTAGGAGTGCCGGGCACCACGCCCCTGCTGCTCTTGGCCGCTTCGTCGCCCGCTCGCAGGAGCCGTTGACTGTATGCCCGTGAGCACGCACAAGAAGACGTCGTATGAGGACGGGTCGCTCGATCAGTACCTGCGCGACATCAGCGCCTACCCGCTCATCGACCGCGACGAGGAAGTCCGGCTCGCGCAGCTGATTCGGGTCAACGACGGCGAGGCGCTCGACAAGCTCGTGCGGTCGAACCTCCGCTTCGTCGTCTCCGTCGCCAAGAAGTACCAGAATCAGGGCGTCGCGCTCGCCGATCTGATCAACGAGGGGAACCTCGGCCTCATCCGCGCCGCGCACAAGTTCGACGAAACGAAGGGGATCAAGTTCATCTCCTACGCCGTCTGGTGGATCCGGCAGGCGATCCTCCAGGCGCTCGCAGAGCAGTCGCGCATCGTCCGCGTCCCGCTCAATCGCGCCGGCACGCTGCACCGCATCGGGAAGCGGGCGAACGCGCTCCTTCAGGAGCTCGGCCGCGAGCCCACCAACGAGGAGATCGCGGAAGAGATGGATCTGAGCGAGGAGGAGGTCGCCAAGACGATCTCCATCTCGCAGACCCACCTCTCCCTCGATGCGCCGCTCACGCCGGGCGAGGACAACAAGCTCCTCGACTACCTGCCGGACAATCTCAATCCGACGCCCGACGAGCTGACCTTCGAGAAGGCGCTCACCGAGGCGATCGAAGAGTCGCTCTCATCGCTGAAGGAGCGGGAGGCGAAGATCCTCCGGCTCTACTTCGGCCTCGACGGCGAGGAGCCGATGACGCTCGAGCAGATCGGCTCCCTGCTCGGAATCACGCGCGAACGCGTGCGCCAGATCAAGGAGAAGGCGCTCTCCCGCTTGCGCCACGTCTCGCGCGCCCGCGCGCTGGAGTCGTTCCTCGGCTGAACTGGTCTGAGGCCCGCTCGCCGGGCGGCGGCGCCGCCCGGCGCCGGCACGGTCGCCAGAATCCCGGCCCTCGCACCCCGCCTCCCCATTCACCGCTCCCCATGGCCGCCACGAGCTCGTTCGACGTGACCACCGGCGTCGATCTCCAGGAAGTCGACAACGCCGTCAATCAGGCGTCGAAGGAGATCTCTCAGCGATACGACTTCAAGGGCTCGAAGGCGTCGATCGATTTCCAGCGTGCCGAGGGGGTGCTCGCCCTCGTGGCCGACGACGACTACAAGATGCGGGCCCTCTTCGACGTCCTTCAGGGGAAGCTGATCAAGCGCGGTGTCTCGGTGAAGAACATGGATGTGGGAGAGGTGAAGCCGGCAGGGAATGACACAGTGCGCCGCGAGATAAAGCTCAAGATGTCGCTCGACGGCGAAACCGCGCGGAGGGTGGTTGCGGCGATCAAGGACGCGAAGCTCAAGAAGATCCAGGCCGCCATCCAAGGTGATCAGGTCCGGGTGACCGGTCCATCGAAGGATGAGCTCCAGGGCGTGATCGCGCTGCTCAGGGCGGGCGATTTCGGCGTGGAGCTGAAGTTCGGGAACTATCGCTAGGGGAGTATCGCCCGTACTCCCTCGCCGGAGGGCGAGCCGTTGGTCTCTCGGGGAATCGAGATAACCGCCACAAGCGCTATTCGCCCGCTCGCGGGGCTGCTGGCAGATCACGATGCCGCCGCAACGGAGTTCCTCGAGTTGGCGGCGTCAGTGTCGCCCGATGACTGGCACGTCCCGCGCGCGCCCGGGAAATGGACGCCTGCGCAGGAAACCAAGCACCTCATTCTCGGCTACGAAGCGTTCGTGCGCGACTTGCGAGGCGAGGGGCGGCTCCGGGTGCGCGGGCGTTGGTGGCAGCGCCGCCTCTGGCGATGGGTGGTTCTGACCCGAATCTTCGCGCGCGGCGAAATGGTTCGCACGGCGCCCGCGCCTCGCGAAGTGCGACCTGCCGAGCGGCCCGGAGACAAGGAGGCGCTCCTCGCTGACTTCCGGCGCGCCGTCTCCACCTTCCGCACCACTATCGTCGAGACGCAGCGGACCTCTCCGCGCCGCTGCGTCACTCACCCCTACTTCGACGCCCTGACGCTGAGCCAACTCCTTAGGCTCTGTGCCATTCACACGCGTCACCACGCGGGCTTCCTGCAGCGCCAGGCCTGATTTCGTCCACTCGCGCTCTGGCGCGAGGGGGAGCGCTCTCGCTTAGCTTTCGCGCGTGAAGCTCGCAATCGTCACCCTGGGCTGCGACAAGAACACCGTGGACTCGGAGCGCTACCTCGCCGATCTCGTGGGGCGCGGCGCCGAGCACACGGATGACCTGGCCGACGCAGACGTCATCGTCGTCAACACCTGCGGGTTCATCGACGCCGCGAAGCAGGATTCGATCGGCGCGCTGGTGGAGGCTGCGGAGCTCAAAGCGAAGGGGTCGTGCCGGGCGGTGGTGGCTGTCGGATGCATGGTGGAGCGACACAAAGAGGAGCTCCTGGCCGAGCTCCCCGAGGTGGATCTCTTCCTCGGGACGTCGGAAATCGCCGGACTTGTGCCGGCCCTCGAGAGCCGTGGGCTCCTCGAGTCGACGGACGTCATACGGCATCCCGGCGTGCGCCTCTACATGGGGACGGCCCCGCACATTCGCTATTTGAAGGTGAGCGAAGGGTGCGATCACGGGTGTGCGTTCTGCGCCATCCCGCTCATGCGGGGCCGCCACCGCTCCTTCGACGTCGGGGCGCTCGTTGCCGAAGCCCAATTGCTGGAGTCGCAGGGGGCGCGCGAGCTGAATCTGGTGGCGCAGGACCTCGCCCTCTTCGGCCGCGACCGCCGCGATGGCGTGGCGCTCCCCGACCTTCTCGAGCGTCTGGTGGCCGAGACGTCGATCCCCTGGCTGCGGTTGCTGTACCTCTATTCAGCCGGAATCACGCCCCATCTGATGGAGCTCATGGCGGGGGAGTCGCGCATCGTCCCGTATATCGACATGCCGATTCAGCACGGATCGGACGCGGTGCTCGCACGCATGCGCCGCCCCGAGCGGGCGAGCACGATCCGCGAGCGGGTGGCGCGGTTGCGCGACGTCATCCCCGACGTGGCCGTCCGCACGACATGCATCGTCGGCTTCCCCGGCGAGACCGACGAGGATTTCGAGCGCCTGGAG
>DASPTK010000071.1:0-5192 GCA_035623475.1 Gemmatimonadaceae bacterium
TGGAACGGGACTGGCGCGCCTGGCGGTGGAGGACCAGGGTCCTGGTGTGGCGCCGAAGGAGCGCGCTCGCATCTGGCAGCCATTCTACCGGCTCCAGCGCGATGCCAACTCCGCCATCGCCGGCTCGGGGATCGGCCTGGCGGTGGTGTGCGAGCTCGTGGCGATGCACGGCGGCCGCGCCTGGGTGGAGGACGCACCCGGCGGCGGCGCGCGGTTCGTGATCGAGGTGCCGGCCGCATCACACAACGGAGAAGCGCGTGTCGCCGCGACGAACGGCGTGGAGGCGGCAACGTGAGACAAATACTGCTCGTCGAGGACAACCCCGATCTCGCCTACGGGCTCCGCAACAACCTGGAGATCGAGGGCTACGACGTTTCAGTCGCCGGCGACGGGCGGACGGGGCTCGATCAGGCCCGTACCCTCGGCCCCGACCTCATCATCCTCGATCTCATGCTTCCGGAGATGGACGGTTACAAGGTGCTCCGCACCCTTCGGGATGACGGCGATCAGACGCCGGTGCTGATCCTCACTGCCCGCGGCGAGGAGGCGGACAAGGTGCGTGGGTTCCGTCTCGGCGCCGACGACTACGTCACCAAGCCTTTCGGCGTGCTCGAGCTGCTGGCGAGAGTCGAGGCGCTCCTCCGCCGGGCCGGTGCCGGCAACGGCGCCGTGCCGAAGCGGGCGCGGTTCGGCGATCTGGAGGTCGATCGAGGGACCCGCGAGGTGCTGCGGCGCGGCGCCCCGATCGGCCTCACGCCAATGGAATTCGAGCTTCTCGTGGCGCTCGTGCGCCGGCGCGGCGGCGTTGCCTCACGACTCGAGCTTCTGCAGGAAGTGTGGGGATACCGGGCGGAGGTGGTGAGCCGCACGGTCGACACCCACGTCGCCGAGCTGCGCCGCAAGCTCGAGGACGATCCGGCGGCGCCGCGTTACATCCTCACCGTTCGGAAGGCCGGCTACCGCTTCAACTGCCGCGACTGAGCACCGGCGCCGCACGCCGAGGCGCCGTGACGACCTTCCGACCAAAACACGTCTCCGATCTCGCCTTCGAGCCGCTCACCCCGGCGCGATGGCCGGATCTCGTCCGCCTCTTCGGTGAGCGCGGCGCCTGTGGCGGCTGCTGGTGCATGGCCTGGCGCCTGAAGAGCGCGGACTTCGCGCGGCGCAAAGGGGCGAAGAATCGCGCCGCCTTCCGGAGAATCGTCAGGCGCGGCCCGCCGCCGGGCGTTCTCGCCTACAGAGGGGGAGAGGCGATCGGCTGGTGCGCCGTGGCACCACGCGCCGAACTCCGCTGGCTCGAGGGCTCGCGGGTCTTGAGTCCTATCGACAACGCGAAGGTCTGGTCGATCTCATGCCTCTTCGTGGCCCGGCCAGCCAGGCGATCGGGGATCTCCGTCGAGCTCCTTCGCGCCGCGGCCGATTTCGCGGGGCGGCATGGAGCGCGGATCGTCGAGGGCTATCCGGTCGTGCCGCGCACCGGGGCACTCCCCGACGTCTTCGCCTGGACGGGGACGCTGTCGGCCTTTCTGCGCGCTGGCTTCAGCGAGGCGGCGCGCCGGAGCAAAGCCAGGCCGATCGTCCGGCGGCAGCTCAGGCCGGCGAGATAGCCGAATTCGGCTGGCGGCCTCCGGGCCAGGTCGGTGGATTCAGCTGGCGGCCTCGATGTCGTCCAGCTTCCCGATGTCGATGCTCAGGATGCCGTCGGCGCGCGACGGGTTGAAGACGCTTGCGAACCTCCCATTCCAGACCAGCTCGCGCGCGGTGTAGGACGTGCGCGAGTGGACGGTCTGCGAGAAGGTCTCGTCGAATCCGGTCAGGAGGACAAGGAATTCCGCTTCCGAGGCGGTGAGATCCCCGAGCGCCAGACCATGCAACGGACTGTCGGGGGTGATCGGGTGGACGATGGTCCAGGCCAACGGAAAGAAGACCACTTTCTGCCGCTCGAGGGTGAGTGGAGCAAAGGTGCGCGTGCGACCTGACGGTCCGCCCTCGAAGCGACTGAAGAGGACGGTCGCGCTCATCTCCACGATCTGGGTGCGCCGCTCGTTGGCGATTCGGAACTCGAAGGCGAAGCCATCACGGTACGGAGCGACGACTGCTCGCTCGCTATAGCGGATGCGCGCCGCCGGACGGGAGAAGCGAGCGAAGATGAGTCCTGTGGCCAACGCCACGCCGAGTAGGCCGACCAGGGCCTCGACGGTCATGATGCTGTTGGCGACCAGGCCGACCGGATACACGTTGCCATATCCGATGGTGGCGAAGGTCTCGACGCTGAAGAAGAAGGCCTGGAAGAAGACCCCTTCGGGGCGACCTGTCGGCGGGGACTGCAACGCCCCCTGACCGCAGAGGAGGTACGCGACGGCAAAGATGCAGTTCACGAAGACGTACAGGGCGCTGAGCAGGGCGAGGAACGACGACCAGCGCATCGTCAGAAGCCAGTGATAGACGTTCAGCTCGTGAAAGAGGCCGAGGCCCTCGCGCGTGACGTTGAAGGTGCCGTCGCGATTCAGGAGCCGGCGCCGGCTTTCGCGGGCGACAACCGAGCCGAACCCGAGGTCCTTCTCGGTCTCCTTCGTGATCAATGGCAGAGTAAAGTCAGAATCCATGGTGAGGTCGATGTGCTGCTTGCGAGAAGTGAGTGTTCACGGTAGAACACGTAAGGCGTACCCTCGTCACCCGGAGGTGAGTATGTACGCTGTCATCAGGCGATATAATATCGCACCCGGATCGGCTGCCTCGATCGCCCAGAAGGTGAATACGGAATTGCTCCCCTCGCTCGGCCAGATGCCCGGCTTCGGCGCATACTATGCGATCGACCCCGCAGATGGCACCATGGTGAGCGTCAGTATCTTCGAGAGCCGGGAGGAGGCCGACGCCTCGACAAAGGCTGCCACCGATTGGGTGCGCCAGAACCTCGGCTCCATGATCAAGACTGCACCGGTCATCATCAGCGGAACGATCGTCGCCCACGCCGGTGAGGGAGCGGCGCGGCACGCCTAGAGGACCGACGTCGCGCAAACACTAGCAGTACTTCGCGCGTACAATCGGTGCCTGCATCGACGGTGGGCTCTTTCGTGGTGAAGATGAGCGGTCGTGTGTCCATGAGCCTGTCGCGAATGGCGGCCCGGTTGGCGGGCGCATCGGTCGCCCTCGCGCTCCTGGTCCAGCCATCGCACGCGCAACGCATCGCGACCAGCGACCCGTCGGCGGTCAGCCTCCCGCCGCTCAAGGTCGTCGATCCGAGCTACATCGACACCGCCGCGAACGCGTGCACCGATTTCTTCGAGTACGCGAACGGACTCTGGTTCAAACGAGACACCATCCCGGCCGATTACTCGGCCACCGGTGTGTTTCGCGACATGCGGGAGCGGAACGAGGTAGTGGTGCGCTCGGTGCTCGACAGCGCGATGGCGCGCCGCTCGACGCTCCCGGCGAGCAGCACCGAGCACAAGCTCGGCACCTTCTACGCGTCGTGCATCGATTCGGCAGCCGCAGAGCGTGAAGGCGTGTCGCCGGTGCGTCCGATGCTCGCGCGCATCGACTCGATCCGCACCCGATCGCAACTTCTCGACGCCATCACCCAGCTGCAGACGCAGGGGAGCAACGTCGTTCTCGAGTACTCGCCGCTCGCCGACCCGCACGATGCGGCGCACTACATCGTCTGGCTCGGGCAGGGCGGGCTCGGCCTTCCGGACCGCGACTACTACACGGACTCGAGCGCCGCGGGAGATTCGCTCCGGCAGGCATATCTCCAACACATCGCGAAGCTCTCCACGCTCGCCGGCGAGGAGGCGGCTCAGGCATCCATCGATGCCGGGCGCGTGCTTGCTCTGGAATCGCAGCTCGCCGCCGCCTCATTGACGCAGGTCGCGCTCCGGGAGCCATCGGCCACCGATCACGCCATGTCCGCGGCCCAGCTCCACTCGCTCGCGCCCGCGATCGAGTGGCCGGCGTACTTCCACCGGATCGGACTGGCCACGCCGCCTCGGAAGCTGAACGTCGCCGAGCCGGCATTTCTCGAGAAGGTGAACGAGCTGATTCGCACCCTGCCGCTCGAGGATTGGCGCGCGTACCTCCGCTATCATGCCCTCGCCTCCGCATCACCGTGGCTCAGCACTCCCTTCGTTGCGGAGAATCTCGCGTTCACCTCGCGCTTCTCCGGCATCACGATGCTCCCGCCGCGGTGGAAGCGCTGTCTCCGGGTCACCAACGCCCGGATGGGTGAGGCGCTGGGTGAGGCGTACGTGGCCCAGACCTTCCCGCCGGAGGCACGAGCCAAGGCGAAGGCACTGATCGATGCGATTCGCCAGGCGTTCGGCGAGCGGGTTCGCCGCCTGACATGGATGACCGACTCCACGCGAACGCAGGCGCTCGTCAAACTCGCGGCGGTGCGTGAGAAGATCGGCTACCCGGATCGGTGGCGGGATTACAGCAAGCTCACGGTGGTGGACGAGCCGTTCGTGCTCAATGTCCAGCGCGCCAACGAGTTCGAGTGGCATCGGGTGGTCAACCGCCCCGGCACGCCGGTCGATATCGGCGAGTGGCAGATGACCGTTCCGACGGTGAACGCCTACTACGACCCGTCGAAGAACGAGATCGTCTTCCCCGCCGGAGCGTTGGTGCCCCAGACGTTCGATCCGATGGCCGACGATGGCGCAAACTACGGGTCGTTAGGCGCGAGCTGGGCCGGCCACGAGCTCACGCACGGCTTCGACGACGAGGGGCGGCACTACGACGCCGCCGGCAACCTGCGCGATTGGTGGACTTCGACCGACTCGGCGGAGTTCGTGCGTCGCGCCGACGTCATGGTCCGCCAGTACAACGGCTACATCCAGGTCGACACCTTCCACGTGAATGGCGCTCTCACGCTCGGTGAGAACATCGCGGACTACGGCGGCGTCCTGACCGCGTACGATGCGCTCGAAGCAGCCTTGAGCCGCAACGGCCGGCCGGGGAAGATCGACGGCTACACGCCCGAGCAGCGCTTCTTTCTCGGTTACGCGCAGAGCTTTCGCACGCATGTGCGGCCGGAGCAACTCAAGACCGACGTTCGAGTCGATCCGCACTCCCCGGATCGCTGGCGTGTCATCGGCCCACTTTCCGACGTCCCGGCCTTCGCCACCGCGTTCAATTGCAAACCGGGCGATCCGATGGTGCGCCCGGACTCGCTCGTGCCGCACATCTGGTAGTCG
>DASPTK010000072.1:0-8083 GCA_035623475.1 Gemmatimonadaceae bacterium
GCCTCCGACCCGGTCACCTACGTGGTAGTGCCGCTGCTCCTGGTGGGCGTCGCGCTCCTCGCCTGCTACCTGCCGGCGCGGCGGGCGGCGAAGGTGGATCCGGTGATTGCGTTGAGGTCGGAGTAAGGCCGACCTAGCTAGCCGTCTTGAGCGCCATCCGCAGCTCCTCCCCGCCGACGCCCGCCGCGGCCCGCACCCGCTCCGCGTTCCGGCGCCCGTACCCGAAGTAGACCGCCAGTCCGATCACCAGCCACACGATCAGGCGGATCCAGTTCGACCGCGGCAGCGCGGCCATCTGCCCCAGGCAGAGGAGCGCGCCGAAGATCGGGACCCACGGGAGGCCGGGCGTGCGGAACGGGCGCTCTAGCTCCGGTGACCGGCGACGGAGCACCAGCACACCGACGCACACGATCACGAACGCCAGGAGCGTCCCCATCGCCGTGAGCTGCGTCAGGACGCCGATCGGAAAGAAGCCGGCCACCAGCGCCACCACCACGCCGGTGATCGCCGTCGTGATGTACGGCGTGCGAAAGCGCGGATGGATTCTCCCCAAGATCGGCGGAAGCAGCCCGTCACGGCTCATCGAGTAGAAGACGCGCGGCTGGCCGAGCAGCATGACGAGCATCGTGCTCGAGAGGCCGGCGATCGCGCCGAGCTTGACTAGGGGCTTGAGCCAGTTGAAGCCGGTGACGTCGATCCCCACCGCGATTGGCGCCGGGACGTTGAGCTTCGTGTAGTGGACGAGCCCCGTGAGCACGAGCGCCGTAGCGATGTAGAGCAGCGTGCAGATGGCGAGCGACGCCATGATCCCGATCGGCATGTCCTTCTGCGGATTGCGCGTCTCCTGAGCCGCGGTCGAGACGGCGTCGAATCCGATGAAGGCGAAGAAGATCACCCCCGCCCCGCGCGCCACACCGCTCCACCCGAACTGCCCGAACTGCCCGCCGTTAGGCGGTAGGAAGGGGTGCCAGTTGGCTGGCGAGATGTACCAAACGCCGAACGAAATGAAGAGAAGCAGAACGAGCACCTTTACCACGACAATTCCCGAATTGAACCCCGCCGACTCTTTGATTCCCACGACCAAGAGCGCCGAGATGAGAAGCACGATCGCTGCCGCCGGCACATTGAAGATCGCGTGCGTCATTGTCCCGCCGGGGACGCAGACGAGCGCACCCGTCGGCCCGGTGAACTCCGGAGGGATCACGATCCCGATGTCGCCGAGGAAGCTCACCACGTTCCCCGACCACCCGACCGCGATCGTCGACGCGCCGAGCGCGTACTCGAGAATGAGGTCCCACCCGATGATCCAGGCGAAGAGCTCCCCGAGCGTGGCGTAGGCGTAAGTGTACGCGCTCCCGGCCACCGGGATCATGCTCGCGAACTCGGCGTAACAGAGGCCCGCGAAGGCGCACCCCGTGGCGGCGATAAGCATCGAGATCACGATCGCCGGCCCGGCGAACTGCGCCGCGGCTGTTCCACTGATCACGAAGATGCCGGCGCCGATCACCGCGCCGATGCCGAGCATCGTGAGGCTGAAGGGCCCCAGGGTGCGACGGAGCTCTCCGGCCTCCGCCTGGTCGCGCAACGCGCGAATGCTCTTGCGAGTGAAGAGGGACACGAGAGGCCGAGTTGGGGTGAGGACAGCAAGGGCAGGAGACCACAGCAAGCCAGGAGGCCACCGTCCCAGCCATCATTCGCGGCGCGATCACGCGCCACGTTGGCGTTCGTTGGTCGGGACGTCAGAGTCTTGTGGGACGGAGGAGTTGACCCGCTTGCCGCGGCCCGGAGCGAGCGGTACGGTGGTGGAGTGAGCCCACTAAGGCTTCTCGCCACACGAATTCCGGCCTCCATTCGGGCGCGGACTGGATCCCCGCCACCGGTCCGGGCGACATCGCTCGTCGTCCTTCTCACCCTGACCCTGGGCCTTGCTGGGGTGTTGGCGTACGAGGCCCACGACGCTGGGCGCTCGCACCGGGCGACCGCCGAGCGCGCGCTGCACGACGAGGCGGCGGTCGCGGCGTGGGAGCTGCTCGCGCTCGTGCATTCGCAGGTCGACGGACCGGCGACGGCAGTGCTCTCCCCCGTCACCGGCGTCCGCGCCGCATCGCCGTACGAGGCGCTCCCCCCGGCGGCCTCGCTCGCCCCGGCGGCAGCGAGGGCCCTCCCCTGCCCCGACTCCGCGGCGAACGCGGCCCGGTTGCTCTTCCGTCTCGACCTCCGCGATGGCGCCTTCACCTCGAGCCCACTCGCGTCGTCAGGCGGCGCGCTCGGCGCCCCCTCGCCCGATCCGCGCTTCGTGCAGTGGGTGCGCACCACCGTCGCGAACGACGTCGAGGCGCTCTATCGCCCCGAGTGGCGATTCGCGGCTGTCTTCGGGCCACCCCCCTTCACCGATCGCGCGATCGTGTACGCGGTCAAGTACGCCGAGCACCAGGCGCCGATCGCTGCCTTCGGGTTCAGCAGCTGCAGCGACGCCTTCCGCCCGATCGTGAGCTCGGTGATGGAGCGGCGTCCGCTCCTTCCCGCGTCGGTCACCGGCGGCACGCGGAGCGACTCGCTCTTTTCGGTGGTGGTGGTCGCGCCCGGTGGCGAGACGCTCTATCGGTCAGCTGCTACGCCGACGGTGATCGCTACCGCGGAAGCGACGCTTCCCGCCCTGTCGGGGCTTACCGCGCGAGTCGCGCTCCTTCCCGGCGCGATGACTCACCTGGCTCTCGGCGCGCCGCCGCGCTCGCGCCTTCCGATGCTCGTCGGTCTCCTCGCGCTCACGGCGGGACTCATCGCAGTGGCCATCCTCCAGATCCGGCGAGAGCAGGAGCTGTCGCGCCTCCGCACCGACTTCGTCTCGAGCGTATCGCACGAGCTGCGCACGCCGCTCTCGCAAATCCTCCTCTTCGCCGAGACGCTCCGGCTCGGACGAGTGCGCAGCGAAGCCGAGCGTCGTGAGGCAGCGGACGTGATCGTGCAGGAGGCCCGGCGGCTCGGCCAGCTGGTGGACAACGTGCTCCACGTCTCGCGGGCCGAGCGCGGGCTCGCCACGGTGCGCCTGGAGGACGTCGCGGTCGCGCCGCTGGTGCGCGAGGTCGCCGAGGCGTGGCAGGCGATGGGCGGCGCTCCGGCACTCAGGCTGGCGCTCGACGAGAGCGCCACGGCGCACGTCGATCGCGGGGCTCTCCGCCAGATGCTCTTCAACCTCCTCGAGAACGCCGCCAAGTACGGCCCCCGCGAGCAGACGATCACGGTCGGCCTCGCAACCACACTCGGGCGCGCCCGGCTCTGGGTGGACGACGAAGGCCCCGGTATTCCGCCCGGAGCGCGAGCGCGGATCTTCGAGCCATTCTTCAGACTCCCGCGCGATGTCGCCGCGGCGACCGCCGGAAGCGGGATCGGACTCTTCGTCGTGCGAGAGCTGGCGGAGCTCCAGGGCGCGACGGTGGAGATCGACAGCTCGCCCTCGGGAGGCTCGCGATTCGTTCTCACGCTCGCGTCTGCATCGGGCGCACCAGAGCGATCCGGCGTGAGTGCGACCGCGCAACGCGCGGACGCGGCGCCGTGACCCGCATTCTTCTCATCGAGGACAATCGCAACCTGGCGACCGGGCTGCGCAACAACCTCGAGATCGAGGGCTATCGCGTACAGATCGCCACCGACGGCGCCGCCGGCCTCGCCATAGCGCGCGACGAGTCGCCCGATCTCATCATCCTCGACCTCATGCTCCCCGAGCTCGACGGCTATCGCGTTCTGCGTGCCCTCCGGCAGAACGGTCACGCCACACCGGTGCTCATCCTGAGCGCGCGCGGCGAGGAGGCCGACAAGGTGCTCGGCTTCAGGCTTGGCGCCGACGACTACGTCTCGAAGCCGTTCAGCCTCCTCGAGCTTCTGGCGCGCGTCGACGCGCTGCTCCGTCGCGCGGCGGGGAGGGTCGTGCCCGGACAGCTCACCGAGCGGCAGAGGTTCGGCGAGATCGAGATCGATCCGGCGAGCCGAGTCGTCCTCCGCGACGGCGCGCCGGTGGCGCTCCGGCCCAAGGAGTTCGACCTCCTGATCGCGCTCGTGAGGCGGCGGGGTGGAGTGGCCTCGCGCGACGAGCTGCTGCAGGAGGTGTGGGGTTACTCACGTGAGGTCTTCAGCCGCACGGTGGATAGCCATGTGGCCGAGCTCCGGCGCAAGCTGGAGGCCGAACCGGCGGCGCCGCGCTACATTCTCACCGTCCGAAAGGCCGGTTATCGTCTCCAGGCGTAGAACCCCGATGCCCACGCCCGACCAACCGCGGGCCAACACAACCGAATCGTACTGCGTGATCGGGGCGGGCCCGTCCGGGCTGGCCACAGCACGCGCCTTCGCCGCACATCGCATCCCCTTCCAGGTACTCGAACGGCACCACGACGTCGGTGGGATCTGGAGCACCGGGCGCGCCGACTCCCCGGTCTACGACAGCGCCCACTTCATCTCGTCGCGAACCCAATCGGCCTTCGACGATTTCGCGATGCCTGACGACTATCCGGACTATCCGCGGGCGCAGCAGATCGCCGACTACATCGGTTCCTTCGCCGACAGGTTCGACCTCAGGCGGCACGTGCAATTCGGGACGACGGTGGACCGAGTCTCGCGCGTCGATGACGGATGGGCGGTGCGGCTCGCCGGGGGGGAGACGCGGCGGTATCGAGGCGTGGTGATCGCTACCGGGCACAACGCCGACCCGGTTGTGCCGTGCTACACGGGGTGCTTCGAGGGAGAATCCTTCCATTCGAGCCGCTACCGGTCCCCGTCGGTGTTCGACGGCAAGCGCGTGCTGATCGTAGGGGGCGGGAATTCGGCGTGCGACATCGCCTGCGACGCCGTCGGGCACGCGTCGCGCACCTACCTGAGCATGCGGCGCGGCTACCACTATCTGCCGAAACACGTCTTCGGCCAGCCGACCGACGCCTTCTTCCGGAGCGGCCCGCACCTGCCGGCGTGGCTCGCTCAGCCGCTGCTGACGGTGCTCCTCCGGCTTCTGGTGGGGGACCTCCGCCGCTACGGCTTGCCCAAGCCCGACCACAAGGTGCTCGAGACGCACCCGATCATGAACACGCAGCTCCTGCACCACCTCTCGCATGGCGACATCACGCCGAAGCCGGACGTCGTGGAGCTGCGCGCGCATTCGGTGGTGTTCGCCGATGGGAGCGAAGCGGATGTCGACCTCATCATCTATGCGACCGGCTATCGGACGACGATCCCGGTGTTCGACCAGGCGACTGTGCCGCTCACCGAGGGCGTCTCGGGGCTCTACCTCAACATCATCTCTCGCGATCTCCCGGAGCTCTACGTCGTCGGCCTCTTCGAGACCGATGGCGCTGCTTATCCCGTGGTGAGCAAGCAGGCGGAGCTCGTCGCGCGGCTGATCGCAGGGCGGGCAAAGGGGTCGGCCGCCGCCGCCAAATTCGATGTTGCGGTGCGCGGGCCTGCGCCCGACATGACGGGCGGGGTCAAGTACAAGGACTCGCCCCGGCACAGGATTTACGTGCAGTTCGATGAGTACGTGCATCGCCTCGACAAAGAGATCGCACGCCTCGCGAGTTGACGTTGACCATCCTCCGCACCCCGACCACGCGGTAGACCGCCATGTTCATCGGCCACTATGCGCTCGCCTTCGGCGCCAAGCGTCTCGCGCCGCGAACGTCCCTCGGGACGCTCTTCGCCGCCGCGCAGTTTGCCGACCTGCTCTGGCCGATCTTCCTCCTCCTGGGTTGGGAGCAGGTCTCTCCCGGTGACCGCGGCTTCACCGCGCTCACCTTCACCAGCTACCCCTGGTCGCACAGCCTCTTGATGTCCGTAGTGTGGGCGGTGGCGTTCGCGGTGGCCTATCGCGCCGCGCGCGGCGATCGTCAGGCGGCGGTGGTGGTGGGCGTGCTCGTCTTCAGCCACTGGGTGCTCGACTACATCACCCACGTTCCGGATCTCCCGCTGTATCCTGGCGGATCGGCCCGGGTCGGCCTCGGACTCTGGCGCTCGGAGAGCGCGACGCTGGTGATCGAATGCGCGATGTTCGTGGCCGGGATCGCACTCTACGTCACCGCGACGCGCGCCCGCGACTGGGTTGGCCGCTACATGCTCTGGGTGATGATCGCTCTCCTGGTAGCCATCTACCTCTCGAGCCTCGGTCCGCCACCGCGAGACATGCGGCTGCTCGCCTGGCTCGCCCTCACCGGCTGGCTCTTCCCCTTCTGGGCGGCCTGGTGCGATCGGCATCGCGACACGATTCTTGCGGAGCGCACGCGATGATGATGCGAGGAGAGGACCGATGATGGGCAAGGGGAGGCTCGAAGCGTTCAGCGATGGCGTGATCGCGATCATCATCACGATCATGGTACTCGAGCTGCGCGTGCCGCACGGCGCGGAGCTGGCCGACCTGACGCCGCTCGTCCCCGTCCTCATGAGCTACATCCTGAGCTTCGTCTTCATCGGCATCTACTGGAACAATCACCACTACATGCTGCACGTCACCAAGAAGGTGGGGGGCGCGGTCCTCTGGGCAAACCTCCATCTCCTCTTCTGGCTCTCGCTCGTCCCCTTCGTCACCGCCTGGATGGGCGAGAACCACTTCGCACCGACGCCGACGGCACTCTACGGCGTCGTGCTGGTCATGGCCGGCATCGCCTACACCATTCTGCAGCGCGCGATACTCGCGCAGCATGGGCACGACTTCATCCTACGCAAAGCCGTCGGGAGAGACTTCAAAGGGAAGGTATCGATCGCCGCCTACATCGCGGCGATCCTCTTGGCGGTCGCCCGCCTCCCTCAGGTCGCGTGGGGGCTGTACGCGGCGGTGGCGTTGATGTGGCTCGTCCCCGACAGCCGGATCGAGCACGCCCTCGCCGACGAGGAGGGGCACGGCGACAAGCACCAGCGCAGCGCCTGACGACTGCATGACGGCGGCGGCGAGGATCGGTCGGCGAACCTGGCCGGCGGCTCGCGGTTAGGCGCGATGAGGCCTCCGATAGAGGAGTTCATCCCGCACCCCGACATCCGCGAGCGACACGAGACGATCGTACAGGCTCCGGCCGCCACCGTCATGGAGGCCGCCCGCACCTTCGACATGCGCACCGCACCGCTCGTGCGCGCGATCTTCTGGATGCGCGCGAAGATCCTCCGCTCTCGCGTCGCGGCCGAGCCGATCGATGCCCGCCCCTTCCTCGAGCAGATGCTTTCCATCGGCTGGGGAAAGCTCGCCGAGGTGGAGGAGCGATACATCGTCGTCGGAGCCGCCACGCGGCCCTGGGTCGCCGACGTCGCCTTTGCACCGATCCCGGCCGATCAATTCCGGGACTACGCCGAGCCGGAACGGGTCAAGATCGCCTGGACGCTCGAGGCCGAGAGATTGGGCCCCGAGACGAGCCGCTTCGCCACCGAAACCCGGGCGGTCGCGACCGATGCGGTTGCGCGTGAGAAGTTTCAGCGGTACTGGCGCATCTTCGGCATCGGGATCGTCGCGATCCGCTGGCTTCTGGTGCCGGCGATTCGCCGCGCCGCGGAGGAGCGCTGGCGAACGACTGCGCCGCGCGGCATGCTCTCCCGGTGACCCGCTGCCGATCATGACCCGACACTTCGCCTTCCTTCGAGCGATCAACGTCGGTGGCCACGTCGTCAAGATGGACCACCTGCGCCGCCTCTTCGAGAAAGCCGGCTTCACCGGCGTGGAGACCTTCATCGCCAGCGGCAACGTCATCTTCGAGAGCCGCGCGCGCGACACCCGAGCGCTCGAGCGCACGATCGAGAAGGTGCTGAGAGAAGCGTTAGGCTACGAGGTGGCGACCTTCGTCCGCACGCAGGAGGAGCTCGAAGCAGTGGCCGCGCACGAGCCCTTCCAGGCAGCCGACGTGGAGGCCGCGCGATCGCTCAACATCGCGTTCCTCGCCGGACCTCTCGACGGCGATGGGGAGCGGCGGGTGATGGCCCTACGATCCGAGATCGACGACTTCCACGTCCGTGGGCGCGAGCTCTTCTGGCTCTGTCGTGGCTTCCAGCGCGACTCGAGCTTCTCGAACAATGCCTTCGAGAGGGCGGTGGGGGTTTCGAGCACATTCCGGGGCGTCAACACGGT
>DASPTK010000073.1:0-56769 GCA_035623475.1 Gemmatimonadaceae bacterium
GAGTCGATGACGAAGTGCGGCACGGCGAGCCCCGACGTCCATCCCCGCAGCGCTTTGATGATCTCGAGTCCGGTCTGGACGGTCGTGCGGAAGTGCTCGCCCCCGGCCACCTGGTCGGCCATGTAGATGTAGTACGGACGCACGCGCGCCTTCAGGAGCTCGTGCATCAGCTTCATCATGACCTTCGGGTCGTCGTTCACTCCGCGCAGCAACACCGTCTGGCAGCCCAGCACGACTCCCGCTTTCGAGAGCCGATCGAGCGCGGCGACGGCGGCCGGCGTGAGCTCGCACGGATGGTTGAAGTGCGTGTTCATGTAGATCGGGTGATACTTCTGCACCATCTCGCAGAACTCCGGGGTGATCCGCTCGGGGAGGTGTGAGGTGATCCGGCTCCCGAGGCGAATGATCTCGACGTGCGGAATTTCGCGAAGCTTCTGGAAGAGGTACTCGAGTCGGCGGTCCGAGAGCATCATCGGGTCGCCGCCACTCATGATCACATCCCGCACCTCCGGATGGTTCCGGATGTAGTCGAGTGCCGAGTCGTACTGGTTGAGAGGGATCTTCTCTGGATCTCCCACCTTCCGGCGGCGCGTGCAGAAGCGGCAGTAGCTGGCGCAGACAGGGCTCACCAGGAAGAGCACGCGATCGGGATAGCGATGCGTGATGTTCGGCACCGGCGAGTCGGCGTCTTCCTCGAGCGAGTCGACGAACCCGTCGACCACCTCGAGCTCCTCCATCGTCGGCACGTATTGACGCCACATCGGGTCGCCGACCTCGTGGATCTGCTCGAGTGCGGCCGGCGTGATGCGCAGCTGGAAGTTGTCGGTGGCCGGGACCAGCGCGTCGGCGTCGATGACCTCGGTTCCGAACCTTGCCGCGAGCTTTTCGAGGGAATCGACGCTCCCTTCGCGAAGTACCTTCTGCCAGTCGCTCATGTGGAAGATCCTCCTGTCGCGCCCGTCGCCTGCGGGATCCGCTTGATGTAGGTGAGCCGATCGTCGCCGGCGCTGTAGAATCCTCGGACCCGCGCCGCCTGCTCGTAGCCCCGTCGCTCGTAAAAACGGCGGGTCCCGTCGTACTCCCTGCGTGACGAAGTCTCGATCACCACCAAGGCGTCGCCCTTCTCCGACAGACGGCTCTCGATGGTATGGAGGAGCGATGCTCCGACGCCACGTCCATGGAACGCCGGATCCACCGCAATCCAATACAGATCGTAAGTCGCATCGGTGGCTGGCGAAAGCCCATAGCAGGCATAGCCGACCATTTGGTCATTTTCGAACCAGCCGATCAGGTGGTAGCTGGTATCGGAGCCTGAGCCGCCCGTTTGAACCGTGCCGGAGACGCCCTCGTCGAACAACTCGAGCGCGACCGCGCGCTCCGATTCCGAAAAGACGCCGGTAGCCTGCAGCAGCTCCTCGAGACGAACGCGGTGGTGCGCCTCCAGGGCGCCCACCCGACCGGGCATCGCTAGCGCCGTGCGGCCGCGAACAGGTCGAGCACCGCCGGATCGCCGACCACGGCCACCCCCGAGAGGCGCTGAGCGCGGGCCCATCGCTCGGCTCCATCCACGGCAGCCGCGCGGCAAAGGAGCGCCGCCTCGCACACTGCGCGAACGAGCGCGCCGTAGTCGAGATCCGCCGCCTGTGCCATGCGAGCAAGCCCCGCGTCAGGCGCGATGTCCGGGTTCGAATTCACCTCGAGGATCCACGGGCGACCGGCGCGGTCGATGCGCATGTCCACGCGCCCATAGCCACTCCCGCCGACCTCGTGCCAGGCGGCGAGCGCGATGCGCTGCAGCTCCTGGGCGATGCTCGGAGGGAGGTCGGCGGGACAGCGCGGCCGCGTCCCTTCGTCCTCGTCGCTCCCCGCATCCCACTTCGAGCGGTACGACACGATCGGCCACATCCCCTTGGGCAGCGCGTCGAATTCGATCTCGGCCACTGGCAGCGCGACATCGCCGATGATGCCGACGTTCACCTCGCGCCCCGCCACGTAACGCTGCACGAGCACTTCGGGGAACCCTTCGAGCATCGCGTTCACCCGGTCGGCGAGCGCCTTCTGCGTGCGCACGACCGATCGCTGCTCGACACCGATCGACGCATCCTCCGCGGCTGGCTTGCAGATCGCCGGAAAGCCGACGGTCGGAAGACGGAGGCGACTCTGCCGACGGACAACGCCGTAGCGGGGGATCGGTAGATGCGCGCGGTCGAGCACTCCGTTCACCACGTGTTTGCGCAGACAGAGCGATGTCGTCCACGACGATGCGCCGGTGAAGGGGACGCCCAGTACCTCCAGCGCCGAGATGACCGACGGCTCCAAGGCCGCCACGCCATCGATCCCCTCGCAGAGGTTGAAGGCGAGGTCGAACTTTCCGCGGCGAATCCGCTCGACCCACCGGCCGTCGAGGCTGATCGGGATGCGAACAACCTGATTCCCCTCGGCGGCGAGAACCGACTCCACGGCCTCCACCGTCGCTAGGATCAGCAGGTCGGGGCTCTTGCCGAGGGCCGATGCGCCATCGAAGAGCACAGCGATCTTCATTACGCCACCTCGTTCGTGGTGGGTCACGTCGCGACCCGCGAGACGAGCGAGGCAGAGCGCGCCAGGTGGACTGGCGGTGCTCCGCCCTCTCGATGCTCGCGAAGTCGCGCCGTCAGCCCGACGCCGCCGCGCGCCGGGCGCGGCGCGCGGTCTTACCCGACAGGAAGACGCCCTGTCGTTCCGCAGCGAGCTTCAAGCAGGACTGGATGAGCTGATCGTAGCTCAATCCGGCCGCTCGGGCCGCCTTGGGGAAACACGAGTTGTCCTCGGGATTCGGAAGGATTCCCGGGAGGGGATTCACCTCGACCACGTTGGGCACGCCGGCCGAATCGAGGCGCACGTCGATGCGCGACCAGTCGCGGCAGCCCAGGAGCCGATAGGCGGCGAGCACCACCTTCTCGATCCGGTTCTGCAGGAGCTGGTCGATCCGAGCCGGGCATTCGAAGATCGCCAGCGGATTGGTCGGCACATCCCATACCCACTTCGCCTCGAAGCCATAGACCGGCAAGGCGCCCTTGGGGAGGGCGTCGAAGTTCATGCCGACGATCGGGAGAACCCGAGCGCCCACTCCGTTCCCGAGCACGGCGCACGTGTATTCGGCTCCGGGGAGGAACTCCTCCACGAGAGCCGGTTGCGCGTAGCGCTCGATCACGAAGGTGGTCTGTGCTTCCAGCTCCTCGAGCGTGCGGCAGAGACTCCGCTCTGTAATCCCCTTCGACGACCCCTCATGAACCGGTTTCACGAAGAGGGGGAGGCGAAGGCGACGCAGAGCACCCCGACCTCGTCCGCTGGCGACGCGGGCGACGAGCGCCGGCACCTCGCTGGTCTCGCGGATGAGTGCGAAGGCCGCCGTGGGGACGCGGTGGTACGCCAAGAACTCCTTCGTTCTCGCCTTGTCGAGGCAAAGGGAGAGTGAGAAGGGGTCGGATCCGGAGTACGGAATCCCCAGGAACTCGCAAATCGCCGGGACGTGGGCTTCGCGGTTGGCGCCGCCGAAGCCCTCGGCGATGTTGAACACGATGTCGGGCTGGATAGCGCGAAGTCGCTCCGGCAGATCTGGCTTGGCTTCGCATCGGACGACGTCGCCGAGGGCGCTGAGCGCGTTTTCCACTGCGGCGATGGTTTCGGCACGGTCCCACTCCGCGAACTCATCATCGACTTCGGCGGTGGCTACGGCCGGTGCCGGCTTGGCGAACCGCCGAGGGCGTGCGCCCCCACGCGTACTCGGAGGCTCCTCTTCGCTGCGCGGAGCGTCTGTGTCTTCCTCGAGACGGAGGAGGGCAGTCTCGGGCTTGAGATTGAAAGCGAATCCTATACGGGTCATTCGCGCCTGTCGTCGATAGACGACTGTTGTTGCTGCGGCGGTGCGCTCCTTGCGCGACTCGCGCCTCGCATCGTTTCTCAACCGCTCACTGCCGCCGACTCATCTCTCGCGGCAGCTTTCGCGCGACGACACATCGCGACAGAAAACCGCGCGACGGCGCAAAATACAAATCGTTAGATCGGGACGCAATGACTCGTCGCGACTCACGAACAAAAAGTCGCGACCACGCGATCGTGACGCGATGGTCAGACCTTGTGGTAAACGACGCGCGCTGCCTCGCGGCGATCGGTGCCCGTGTAGATCTCGAAGTCGGAGAAGAATCCCGGCGCTTCGCCGCCCAACAGCCGGCAGAGCTCCACCGCCGTCCGGCGAATTTCGAGCTCGGCACCCTCGCTCGCGCGCAGCTCGAGCATCGTCCGCCATGCCCGCGCGTTCGCCGTGACGACGATCTTGGTTTCCGTGGAATTCGGTAGAACACCGCGTGCCGCCTCGCGTGCCATCTTCCTGCGGTGGACTTTGTCGGGCACCCAGGAGTAACGCTCCATCAACTGATCGACGAGGGCGATGTAGGAGGCGAGGGCCGATTCCACCTGCGTCTTCCACGCCGCCTCGAGCGCCGCGTCGCCGATGATCGCCGGGGGCACGACGAAGCTCGCCTCGCGCTCATCGACGTAGCGCTGGGAGAGCTGCGAGTAGGCGAACCCGGCGCGATGCCGCACCAACTCGTGGGTCAGCGACCGACTCACCCCTTCGAGGAGCACCGAGTACGTCGCGTGCTCGAGAACGCTCCCATGACCCTGCTTCTTGATGTTCTCGAGATACTCGCGCGTCGAGCGGCCGGCCGGGTTGGCCTGGCTCATGTAACAGAGGCGTCCAGCAAACTCGGCGAGTCGCTCGCCGTCGCTCCCCTCGCCATGCCAGTGGACCGGAAGCTGTGGCGGCGTGGTGAAGCAGGGTCGGGCGAGGAGGGTGATCGTCGGGGCGTAGTAGTACACGAGCAGTCGAGTGGCGCGCGAGATCGAGAGAGAAGAAGGTGCAGCGGTGGCGGTCGCGTAAGCTAGCTGGCTTCGCCGACCAGCGACAACCGGAAACAGCTCCACGCGCGTTCGCGCTCGATCGAGTCGAGCGCCTCTCGCGCCGATGCGGGAAGGGGAGGGAGCGCCGGATCGTACTTCACATCTCCCAGCGACGTCTGACCCGCCTCCGGTACCTTCACTCCAGGGTTGAGGATGCCGCGCGGGTCGAAGGCACGCTTGACGTCACGGAAGAGGGCCATCGATTCCGGGCTCCACACGCGGTCGAGCAGGGGAGTGCGAAGGCGCCCGTCGCCATGCTCGCCGGAGATCGTGCCTCCCAGCCGCGAGACCAGACCCGTCACATCGTCGAGGAGTCCGGCGGCGCGCGAGCGCCAGTCGGGCAGCCGGACGTCGATGAGTGCGTTCACGTGGACGTGTGAGTCTCCGGCGTGCCCGAAGATCACTCCACGCACGCCTCGGTGCACCAGAGCGGCGCGGGTCCCTCGCACGTACTCCGGAAGCCGCTCCGGCGGGACGGCGCCGTCTTCGATCAGCTGCATCGACTTGAGCGCCGGGTCGAGCCGGGCGAGGATCGGGCTCGCGGCGTGGCGGAGTGACCAGAGCGCAGCCTCCGCCACCGGATCGAGTGCGAGCACGACGCGCACCGCGCCGCTCGAATCGAACTCCCGCTCGAGTGCGGCCGCGGCGACCACGGCGCTCGCGTGGTCCGGAGCCTCTACCTCGACGAGCAGCACCGTCTCGCTCGCCCCATGCACGACCGGGATGTTCCCGCCGGCTTGAGCGGCGAAGTCGAGGAAGGTGCGATCGAGGAGCTCGCAGGCGCTGGCGCCGGCGCGTCTTGCCCGCGAGGCCGCGTCGACCGCGTTCTCGAGGGAGCCGAACTCGGCGAGCACGCTGCTCGTGGCCGCGGGAAGCGGGGCGAGCGCGAGCTCGAGCCCGACGAATATCGCCAGGGATCCCTCACTGCCGATGAGGAGGTCCACGAGCTCGCCACTCCGCGCGTAGTCGGAGAGCGCGAAGCCCGATGAGTCCTTGCGCACGCCGATGTGAGAGCGCTCGCGCGACGGGGCGGTGAGGACTCGGTCGTGAACGTTCTCGAGGAATCGGCGGATGGCCGGGACATCGACCGGCAGAGGCGAGCCCCGCCGCACCGTCGCACGACTCCCGTCATCGAAGACGCAGTCGAGCGCGGTCACCCAGGACCGTGTCGCGCCTAGTCGCAGCGTGTGGGCGCCGGCGGCATTGGTGGCCGCCATTCCCCCTACCGTACAGAAGGCGCCGCTCGACGGGTCGACCGGGAAGCGCAGGCCATGCTCGCGTGCTGCCGACTGCACCCTGGCGCGGGTGACGCCAGGTCCGGCCCACACGCGGCGTCGCACGGGATCGACCGCCTGCAATTGATCGAGTCGGCTGAGGTCGACCATCAACCCCGATCCGACGGCGCCGCCGGCCATGCCGCTCCCGGAACCGCGTGGCACGACCGCCACGCCTTCCGCGTGCGCCCAGCGAATCAGCTCCGCGACGTCGTCCGGATCCCGAGGGACGGCGACGGCGCTCGGGACCACGCGCCCGATTCCCGCGCCCTCGGAGTACACCGAGCGGGCGAGGAAGTCGGTGCGGAAGAGACCGTGGAAGCCAGTGGGGCGCGTGTGAGGAATGGACGCCGGTCCATCGCTCACGTCGTCTGCGCGCATCGCCGCGTCACAGACCCAGGTCGCTTACCCGCGGCGGATCGACCGAGTAGTCGTAGAAGCCCTTCCCCGACTTCCTTCCATACATCCCCGCCATCACCATCCGCTTGAGCAACGGCGGTGGGGCGTATCGCTTCTCGCGATACTCGTCGAACATGATCTCGGCGATCTTGTACGTGGTGTCGAGTCCGACGAAGTCGAGGAGGGTGAACGGCCCCATCGGATAGCCGGTGCCGAGCACCATCCCCTTGTCGATGTCCTCGACGCTCGCCACTCCGTGCTCGAGGGCCGTGATCGCATCGATCAGGTAGGGCACAAGCAGCAGATTCACCACGAACCCGGAGTTGTCCTTCGCCGCGATCGGCTCCTTGCCGAGCTTCTTGGCGAAAGTGAAGGCGCGGTCGAACGTCTCCTGGCTGGTCGTGACGGTCTTCACGACCTCCACGAGTTTCATCACCGGCACCGGATTGAAGAAGTGCAATCCGACCATCCGGTCGCTGCGCGATGTCGCCGCGGCCATGGCGGCGATAGTGAGACTCGACGTGTTCGATGCGAAGATCGTGTGCGGCGGGCAGAGAAGGTCGAGCTCCTTCCACATCGCGTTCTTGACCTCGAGGTCCTCGACCACGGCCTCGATCACGATGTCGCAGTCCTTGAGGTCGGACACGGCGCTGGTGAAAGCGAGATGTGAGAGCGTCTGCTCGCGCAGCTGCTGAGTCGACTTCCCCTTCTCGACCGCCTTCGCAAGCTGCTTGTCGATCGAGGAGCGCGCTCGCTGACAGAGCGCGTCGCTCACCTCGCGCACACGTGTCGCGAATCCCTGCTGCGCGGCAACCTGGGCGATGCCCGCGCCCATCAGCCCGCCGCCGAGAACGCCAACAGTCTTGATATCAGTCATGGATCCTGGTGAAGGTCGAGGCGGCTCACCGAGCTGGGTTCTTCGTGCCACGGGGTGAGCCGGAAGTGATCTCTCGCGCGGCAGAGAGGGCGGAGAGGAGTGAGCTGCGGGGAGCTTCGCCTCGCTCGAGTCGGTCGAGCGCCTGCTCGAGCGTCAGCTGGGCGCGCGTGGCGATCGCCCGGTGTCCGCGCATCGCCAGCAGCGCAACGCCGCCCAGACCGACCACGGGAACGATCGCGGCGATGCTGGCGAATCCGAGAAGGAGGAGAGTTCCCGTCGTGGCCACGCCCAGGGCGACGACGGCACCGCCGCCGGCGAGGCGCTGCGATCGGAGGTTGCCGATGTCGGCCGAGAGGTGCACGAGAGAGCGCGCGTCGTCGACCGGCACCACGGTCGCCGCCACCTCGGCGGCGCGTGAGAGATGATACCCGTAGCCGCCCACATTGAGGCCGCGCTTCAGATTGGCCGCGAAACCGGTGCGCGGCTCCCATAGCACGCGGTCAGTGAAGCGCCGCTTCACGCGCAGCACCTCCTCGACCTGCATCAGCGCGTCCAGATCGGCGAGCAGGCGCTCCGGCCTCCCCTGGACGACGCGACTCGCCGCCACGATTCCCGGCCCGACGAGGAGCGAGAAGAGGCCGCTGTCTTCGGGGAGCGCGATGCGCGTGCGCTCCTCGGCGAGCGCCTGACGGAGAAACTCGGGGGCGAGTCCTACCTCGCGCCCAACGTCGAGGAGCTGGCTCTCGGTGAGCATCGGCTCTTCCCCGGCGGCGTTCGCGCCCTGAAGCGCCGCGGCCCGCGCGAGCACCCGTTCGAGAGCGCCCCGATCGAGGGCGGGCGGAGTCGACGACGAGGGGACGACCGCGTTGCCGCCCTCGGGAGTATCTGCAGCCACGGCTATGGATTCCGCGTGGGGTGATGCCTGACGGCACTCACACCTGGGCGTCCACGATGACAGCGATCCCTTGCCCCCCACCGATACACGCGGAGCCGAGTCCGTAGCGCTTCCCGCTGCTTCGGAGCGCGTGGATCAGGTGGCTCGTGATGCGAGCGCCGGAGGCGGCGAGCGGGTGGCTCAGGGCGATGGCACCGCCGTGGATGTTGAACTTGTCGCGATCGATCTTGAGCTCGCGCTCCACGGCACACACTTGGGGGGCGAAGGCCTCGTTGACCTCGATCAGGTCCATCTGGTCGAGAGTCATCCCGGCGCGCTTGAGGGCGATGCGCGATGCGGGGACCGGGCCAATTCCCATGATTGTCGGGTCGACGCCGGCGATCCCCCACGAGACGAGGCGGGCGAGCGGCGTGCGCCGGTTGTCCTTCGCCCACTCCTCACTCGTCATCACGAGAGCGCCTGCCCCGTCGCCGATGCCGGAGGCGTTACCGGCGGTCACGACCCCGTCGGCCTGGAAGACCGGCTTCAGCTTCGCCAACCCTTCCGCCGTCGTGTCCGGGCGCATGTGCTCGTCGCGCTTGAAGACCTCCGTCTGCTTCGTCTTCGGATTCTTCACCGGCACACCGATCACTTCATCCTCGTAGACACCGGCGGCCCAGGCATCGCGCGCTTTCACCTGAGAGCGTAGCGCGTAGTCATCCACTGCCTCGCGGCCGATGCGATACTGCTTCGCGAGCTTTTCTGCCGTCTCGGCCATCGCCAGGCCGGCAACGGGGTCCTTCAGTCCTTCCCAGAGAGAGTCCTCCAGCACGGGGCTCTTCCCGAGCTGCGTTCCCCAGCGGAGACCGCGGGCGATGTGGGGCGCCTGGGACATCGACTCACCCCCGCCGACCAAACAGACATCGGCCTCGCCGAGGATGATCTCTTCGGCGCCGCTCACCACCGCTTGAAAGCCCGAGCCGCAGAGACGGTTGACGGTGAGCGCGGGTACTTCCTGCGGGCAGCCGGCTTTCAGGGCCACGTGCCTCGCGAAATAGATGGTATCGGACGTGGTCTGCATCACGTTGCCGAAGATTGCCTGTTGAACCTGTTCCGGTGCGACGCCGGCGCGCTCCATCGCGCACTTGGCGGCGAAAACGGTGAGGTCGATGGCACTGAAGTCCTTGAGCGTGCCGCCGAACGTTCCGAAGGGCGTGCGAACGCCGGACAGGAAGACGACGTTGCGTTGAGAGCCTTGGGTTTTCACGGTCGATTCTCTGGGGAAACGGCGGCGCGACTAGGACCCTTAAAGATGCTCCGGGGCGCCCGGCGATGGTACCAGGCGCCTGCGGCCCTCAGCCCCCGCGAGCGACCTCGCGCGCGATCCAGGCGCCCACCGCGTGGGTCCCCATCGAGCCCCCGAGGTCAGGGGTGCTGACGCCGGCGGCGAGCGCCGCGCGCACGCCCCGCTCGACGCGGGCCGCCGCGTCCGGGTGACCGAGCGTGTCGAGCATCATCGCCACGGTCAGGATGGCCGCCATCGGATTGGCGAGATCCTTCCCGGCGAGCGACGGCGCGCTTCCGTGCACCGGCTCGAACATCGTCACGCCGCCCGGGTTTCGGTTCGCGCTCGGGGCCAGGCCAAGCCCGCCGACGAGAACGGACGCGAGATCGGACAGGATGTCGCCGAACAGATTGCCGGTGACGATCACCTGAAAAGCCTCGGGGGTTCTCACGAGATCCATCGCCATCGCGTCGATGTAGCGTGTGTCGCGATCGATCTCGGGGTATTCGTTGCCGACGAGGTCGAAGACGCGACGCCAGAGGTGATGGGCGGGAATGGCATTCGCCTTGTCGGCCATCGTCACCCGCCGGCGACCGTGCGTGCGCGCCCAGGCGAACGCATGACGAATGATCCTCTCGACTCCCTTTCTGGTGTTGAGCTCCTCGGCGATCGCGATCTCGTCGGCGGTGCCCGACTTGAAGCTCCCTCCTACCGACACGTACAGGCCTTCCGTGTTCTCGCGGAAGATCACCAGGTCGATGTCGCTCGGCGACTTCCCCTTGAGCGGCGTGAGTCTGGCGTCGAAGAGGCGCGCCGGTCGCTCGTTGACGAAGAGGTCGAGCTGAAAGCGCATGCCGAGGAGGATGTCGCGCGCATGCTCGTTCCCCGGGACGCGCGGGTCGCCGAGGGCGCCGACGAGAATCGCATCGACCTCGCGGCCGAGTCGCTGCATCTCCTCGCTCGGGATCGTCACGCCGGTCTTGAGGTAGTGATCGGCGCCGTACGGGAGCGACTCGACGTCGATGGCGAGGCCGCACGCGGACTGGACGGCGGAAAGGACGGCCAGCGCTTCGCGAACGACCTCCGGCCCTATCCCGTCGCCGGCAATGACGGCGAGTCTATGGGGCATGTGGTCTGGAGAGGGGGCGTACCGGTCGGGGATGGCGCGCGGATGCGGCTCGGGTCGGGTGCGGCGCTCAGGTCGACGCGATGCCGCGGCCGCAGGTGATGCAGAACTTCCAGTTGATCTCGAGCTCGGTGCCGCACGCCGGGCAGCGCTGCACCATCAGATTCTGGCCGCAGTTCGGACAGAAGAGCGCCCGGCGCCCGGCCGGCAGGGCTCCCCCGCAGTAGCGACAGGTGGAGCCGCCACTCGCGTGCGGTGCTCCCGCGCCAGCGCCGCTCGCCTGCGTTCCGCCTCCCGGACTGCCGGCGGTGGCATTGTGGCTGGCGGAAGGCGCGGTCGCCGACCGTGGTGGGGGATCTGCCTGACGAGCGGCGCTCACACTCCGGGTCGCCCAGCCGGCGCTCGCCGCCGGCGCCGCGGCGGTGGGCGCGCTGGCCCCCGCCCCGGCCGGAGCCGGTCTCGCCGGCGCGAAGACCGCCGACACGCTCGACGCGGCCGCCGCGGCGCTGGATCCGCCGGCGCCCGCGCCCTCCAATCGGGCGAGCGCTTCCGGCGCCAGCTGCACACGAGTCGCCGCGAACTCCCGGAAGATCCCTGTGTGGGGGTTGGGCGAGGAGAGCTCCTGCCGCAGGGTCTCCCGCATCACCTCTTCGGTGAGCAGGTAGCCTCCTTCGCCCGCCAGCAGCTGGCAGAGAGCCTGCTCGTAGTCGTCGTTCGTGTCGATCTCCAACTCGCGCCGATTGTGCCGGTAGGGAACGAGCCGCTGATAGAGCTCGGCGACCTCGAAGGGCTGTCCGAGATACTGCGGCGCGCCGTGACGTATGTTGAAGACGAGACGTCGAAATAACCGATCGAGATCGCTCATTGAGACTGCGCCGGCGTGAGGTGATGCGAGTCGGGTTGCGCGGCTCGCGAATGCTCACGGTGCCTCAGCGGCGGCGCTGACGCAAGCCCTGCGCCGCCGACTCGAAGGAGATCCCACTGGACGACAACGGCCAACCCACGCGCGCGGCAATCGGACTCCGGTCGCTCGCCCTCGGTCTGTGCGCGCTCGGCCTCGTGCCGCTGGCGAACATGCTCTCCGGAGGACGAGCAGTGCCGTGGTGGGGAGCAGCGGTTCGCGAGTGGCTGCTCGTCGGCGGGGCGACACTCCTGCTCTGCTGGCTGCTTGCGCGAGCCGGTGGAGCGCGCGTGGACATGGCGGTCGACCGCGCGTCGGCGATCGTCTTGGGCCTGAACCATCGTCTCTTCGTCGCCCTCAGCGTTGCCGCCGCAGTCGCCATCACGGCAGGGCTGGGGCTCTACTGCTTCAATCGCCAGCCGCATTCCGTCGACGAGATGGCGACGCTCTGGCACGCGCGGATTCTGCTCGCGGGGCACTTCTCCCTCCCCGCGCCTGCCCACCCCGAGTTCTTTTCGACGCTGAACGTCGTCGATCGCGGAGGGTGGTATTCGCAGTTCCCCGTCGGAGGGCCGGCGATTCTCGCGCTGGGGATGGCCCTGGGCGCGACGTGGCTCGTCAACCCGGCGCTCTCCGGCGTCGCTGCGTGGAGCGTCTATCGGTTCGTACGCGCGACCGACGGCGAGGTGGCGGCGCGCTACGCGACGATCCTCCTCCTCGTGACGCCGTTCTTCCTCTTCATGGGGGCGAGCTTTCAGAATCACGTGCCGGCGCTCGCCTTGACGTGGATCGCGTTGGCGGCGCTGGCGAACTGGCGAGCGGCCGCACTCCCGCGCGTCCGCGCGGGATGCGCGTGTGCGATCGGCCTGTCTCTCGGAGCGCTGGCGACCATCCGGCCGCTCGACGCGATGCTGGCGGCGCTCGTCGTCGGCGCCTGCCAGCTCGCCACCGTCTGGCGATTGCCAGGGCGTGCGCCGGAGCTGGCCCTTCAAGTCGTCGCCGGAGCGGTCCCCGTCTCGCTGCTTCTGCTGGCCAACGCGCACAGCACGGGCCATCCGCTGACGATGGCGTACGATCTCCTGTGGGGTCCGCAGCGGCTGGGCTTCGGACCGTCTCCGGTCGGACCGCCCCATACGCCGCTCCGCGCGATCGGGATCACATCGGCGAGCCTCATGCGGCTCGACATGTACCTCTTCGAGTGGCCCCTCCCTTCGCTCCTTCCGGTGGTGGCGACACTGCTTCTCGTGCGGCGGCCGACGACGTGGGATGCGGTCCTGGGAGGAGTGATCGTCGCTTTCGTCGTGGGATACGGCCTCTACTGGCACGAGGGGTTCTACCTGGGACCGCGCTACCTCTTCGCCGCCGTGCCGGCGTTCCTGATCTTCGCCTCGCGCGCGGCGGGGCTGATTGCCGCGCGCTCCCCCGACAGCGTCGCCCGCGCCGCTCGCCTCGCGGTCCCGGCGCTCGTCGTCGCCGGCGCTCTTGGGGCGGGCGACGTGACGGGGTTCGGCGTGCGGGCCGAACAATATCGCGATGGCATCTGGAGGCTCAAAGCGGACCTACCCCGCCAGGTGGACAGTCTTCGCCTGACGAACGCCCTGGTCTTCGTGCGCGAAGCGTGGGAGTCCCGCCTCGCCGCGCGAATGTGGGCGAGCGGGCTCTCGCGGCCCGAGACGGAGCGCCTCCTTCCCCTCATCGATGCTTGCCGGCTCGAAGGGGTACTCGATCGAATGGATAGCGCGGGAGTTCAGTCGGAGTCCGAACGGCGCGCGGCGGTCGTCGCCGCAGCGACTCCCGGCGCCGGCGGTCTCGAACGGCGTCCCGACCTCACCGCCGACCAGATGCTCCGCTTCGCCCACGGCGCGCCGCTCGCGCCGGAGTGCCGCCGCGAGCTGGCGATGGACAGCGCCGGCGTGAGCCTCTACGCGCCCTTTCTCCTCCTCGACGAACCCCAGCGCGACGGCACCCTCGGCGGCGCCGCGATCTTCGTCCGTGATTTGGGCGAGCGCAACGAGGTGCTGCGCGCCGAGTACGGATCGCGGCGATGGCTGCGGTGGGTCCCGCGTCGCTCACCGACGGACTCGTCGCCTTTGATCGCTCCCTACTGAGCGAATGACGACTCGCCCTTCGACGCCTCCCGCGCCCGATCCCTGGGAGGCGGCTTACCTCCGTTTCGAGACCCCGGCCCAGGAGTCGCGCAAGTTCAGCGAGCGGCTCGAGTCGTTAGGCGCGGCCGACTGGCCGCGCGATGCGCGGGTGGTAGAGCTCTTCTGCGGGCGTGGCACGGGCCTCCACGTGCTCCGGCAGCTCGGGTTCACCGGAACGATCGGCGTCGATCTGTCGCCGACGCTCGCCGCGCAGTACTCCGGCGGGTCCCCGATGGTGGTCGGGGATGGACGCGCCCTGCCGCTCGGGACGGGTTCGGTGGACGTGGCCATCGTGCAGGGTGGGCTACATCACCTCCCGGCACTGCCTGAGGACCTGGAGCGCACGGTGGAGGAGGCGTGGCGAGTGCTTCGCCCCGGTGGACGGCTGGTCGTGGTGGAGCCCTGGCTCACTCCCTTCCTCTCGCTCGTGCACACCGCCTGCGAGAGCCGGATCATCCGCCGCCTCTCCGGCAAGGTCGATGCGCTGGCGACGATGATCGTCCACGAGCGGCGGACGTACGAGCAGTGGCTCGGCGCTCCGGGCGTCATTCGCCGCGTCCTCGAGCAGCGCTTCGAGCCCGAGATGTGGCGGGTGGGGTGGGGGAAGCTCTTCTTCGTCGGGCGCCGGCGAGAAGACTCCCTCGCCCACGGGCGCTAGCCCGAGTCGCGCGCGGAGGGAAGGGCCGGCGGAGGGGAGGGTGCGGCGAGGAGCCGCGGCTGCGCCGCCGCCGAGAAGTGCGCGCGCAGGATGTGGAAGAGCGCGGCGACTCCATCCCGCCACGTGATCTTCTTCCCCTCGTCGTAGGTGCGCCCGTGATAGGAAATCGGCACCTCGTACACGCGGGCTCTCATCTGCGATAGGCGGGCGACGATCTCCGGCTCGATGCCGAACCGGTCGTTCGTCAGATGCATCAGCCGGAAGGCCGCCATGTTGAACGCCTTGTACCCCACCTCCATGTCGGTGAGGTTGAGGTTCGTGAACATGTTCGACAAGAAGGTCAGGCCGCCATTGCCCAGGCGGTGCCAGAAGTAGAGCACCCGGTGAGTGCCTGACGCGAATCGCGTACCGACCACGGCATCGGCGTGGCCATCGCGGATGGGGGCGATCACCGCCGCAATGTCCTTCGGATCGTACTCCAGGTCGGCGTCCTGGATGATGGCGATGTCACCGGTTGCCTTGTCGCGGGCGCTGCGGATGGCGGCGCCCTTGCCGCGGTTCTTCTCGTGGCGGATCACGGTCATCGTGCCGCCGGGCATCGTACCAGCGCGAGCGGTCAGCCGCTCGAACGTCCCATCGCGCGAGGCATCATCGACGGCGACGATCTGCAGGCTCAGCCCTTCCAGGGCCATCCGATCGCGGATCGCCCACACGGCGTCCAAGGTGCGATCGATGGTCGCCGCTTCGTTGTAGCACGGAATGAGGACGCTGAGCGTGCGCGCCGTGGGCACGGGTCGGGCTAGTGTCGCTCCACGCTGTCCATCTTGGTGTCGACATCCGTCCTGACGCTCGCGCGGTTCTTTCCACCGATGTCGTTGACCACGCGAACAGCCAGGTTGTCGGTGTGGCTCTGAGCGTCGCTGAAGCCGTAAAAGTAGCCGATCGTGACGCCGACGATGATGAGTATGGCGGTCCGGAACATTGCGTAAACCCGTCTGAGGGCAGTGTTTAGAAAAGACTGGTCGCCACCTCCGGCGGTAACGGGGGCGCCGGCCGGAATCCGCGCCGGTCCGGGAAGGGTGCCGGCGTGATCACTCCCCCTCGCCCCGCCCGCGCCTCGAGTGCGGAGAGCCAGGCCTCGAACGCCGATGGAACCGGGTCGAGGGCCTGGGTCTGCTCGCGGGCGGCCCGCATCGCCAGGTGGTTCGCGTACTCGTTCTGGGCGTGACCGACGTGACCGCGCACCCACCGCCATTCGGTCCTGTACCCCCGCGCCGCCGCCACCAGCTGCTGCCAGAGCGCGAGGTTCTCGATCGAGCCGCTCTTGCGACGCCAGCCACGGCGAATCCAGTCGCGGACCCAGGCGCTCATCCCGTCCACGAGGTAGCGTGAGTCGCTGGTGAAGACGACATCCGGCGGCTCCTTGAAGCGCGAGAGAATCTCGAACGCATGGATCGCCGATCGAAGCGCCATGCGGTTGTTCGTCGTCGAGGGCTCGGACACCCAATAGTCGCGCCGTGTCAGCTCTCCGCCTGGCTGCCGTCGCACCTCGATCACGCCGCCTGCGCCCCCAGGGTTGTCACCGTCGCGGCCGTTGCCCAAGCACGATTCATCCGCGTAGACGGCCACCAATCGCGCGCTTGTCCGCGCCGTCACCGGATCACTTCGATCGAATCCACGTCGTCAATGTAGAACGCGATCGGCTCGCCGGTAGTCGGATGGAGCGCATCGAGGCGTTCCCGCCCCGCGCTCAGCTCCAAGCGCACAAGGGCGACGACGAACTCCGATCCGCGGCGAGTGATGACGACGCGCGAGCCGTCGGTCAGGGCGCGCTCCAGCGCGTCGTACTCGGAGGGACTCAGGCGCGCCACGCCGCCCCCTCGGCGTTCAGCCAGCGCTTGGCGAGCGTCGTCAGGATCATCGTCGCGCGCTCGATCTCCGCCACCTCGATCCACTCCTCGCTCGCGTGGGCGAGGGAAATGTCTCCCGGTCCGAAGCAGATCGCCGGAATGCCGCCATCGTTGAGCAGGGCGGCGTCCGTCCAGGCGCTCATCCCCTCGATTCGGGGCGTTCCGCCCTGCTCGGCGATGGCGGTGCCCAGGGCCCGGACGATCGGAGCCTCGGGTGCGACATCGCTCGGGCCCTGCGCGAATGCGAGGGAGACATCGGCGACGAAGTCCGGCCGCCGCGATCGCACGCGCTCGCAGGCGTCGCGCACCTCGGAGACGGCGCCAGCCGCGTTCTCGCCCGGCAGCGTGCGGCGCTCCAGGCGCAGGACACAGCGATCGGGATACGTCGAGAGGCCGATCCCTCCCTCGATGAGTGATGCATGCCATGACGCTCGTCCCAGGAGAGGGTGCGTGCGCCGCACCAGCTCGCGCTCCTCGTACAAATCGAGCTCGGAGAGGAGAAGCCCGGCATGACGGATGGCATCGACGCCGAGGTCGTATCGGCTGCCGTGCGCGGCGCGACCGTGCACGACCACGGTGATCCAGGCGAAACCGCGGTGCGCCGGCATGATGGCCAGCCGTGTCGGCTCGGTAATGACCGCCGCATCGGCACGCAGACCGCTCGCCAAGAGCGCCCGCGTACCGATGCTCTCGAACTCTTCGTCGACCACGGCGGCGACGATGAGCGTGCCATCCAGGCCCGCGGCCGCGCGGGCCGCGGCCGCGCACATCGCCGCCACACCGCCTTTCATGTCGCTGGCGCCGCGCCCGAACAGCCGGCCGCCGTTCTCCGTCGCCGCGAAAGGTGCGTGTTTCATCCCGGCGATGCCGACGACGTCGAGGTGACCGGTGAAAAGAAGCGTCGGGGCGCCGGAGCGCTGACGACCGACGCGTGCGATGACATTGGGGCGCCCCGGCGCGGCCTCCTCGAGCGTCACCGGCAGACCCCACTCTCGCAGCACGCCGGCGAGGGCGCGCGCGACCGCGCCCTCGCCCGGTCCCTCCGGGTCGATCGATGGGTTTCGCGAGTCCTGCCCGACCAGGAGCCGCGTGAGCTCGACCGCGTTGCCGGGAGTGACGTTCATCGCGTCAGCTGCCCGTCACCCGCACGCCCTCGAGGTCCAGCGCGAACGGGAGGGGCGCGGCCTCGCGCTCCACCGCCTGACGAACCTCGTCGACTCGATCGCGTCGCGCGATGACGAGCACACACCCTCCGCCGGACGCGCCGAGCGCCTTGCCGCCGAGAGCGCCGGCGTCGTGAGCCACCCTCAGCACGCGCTCGATTGCCGGAGTGGAGATGCGCTGGTGGAGCTGCCGCTGGTGCGACCAGTGCTCACCCACGAGGTGTCCGAGATCGTCGAGCGAGCCTTGGCGGAGCGCCCGCGCCATTTCGGCGGCCAGCGCCGCCATGCGAGCGAGGGCCTCGATCACGCCGCGGTCGCGCGACCGGTAGGCATCAAGGACGGCGGTGATCGTCTCACCCGAAATGCGCGACTCTCCCGTGTAGACGACGATGCAGCGCGACTCGAGCTCGCTCACGACACTCGGGGAGAGCTTAATCCGACTCGCGCAGACGGAGCGGCCGAACTGTATTTCGAGGGCGCCGCCGAGTGCGGCCGCGTAATGGTCCTGGCTGCCTCCGGGCACGCGGAGGTCCATCGTCTCCACTGCATGGCTCCGCTCGGCGAGCTCCGTCGGTCCGGGAAACGGAGCTTCTTTGCGCCATGTCGCGAGGGCCGCCGCCAGCGCGACTCCGACCGCAGATGAGCCGCCGAGTCCGGCGCCTCTAGGAAAATCGCTCTGGAGCTCGACCGACACGTCGGTCACGCCGAATCGTCTCAGCGCACCCACCGCGAGAGCCGTTCCCTGGGTGGGCACGACATCCTCGACGCGCGCGGCGCGCAGAGTGTCGACTCCATCGGACACCTGAAGAGCGCCAGAAAGTGGCACCAGGCGCACCGAGGCTCGCCGTGTGACCGCGACGTTACAGACACAGCCTCCACGTTCTTCGGGATAGGGAGGCACATCGGTCCAGCCGCCGCCGAAGTCGATCCGCGCCGGCGCTCGTGCGACCACCTCGCGCATCAGCTCGGGCGAGCGTGGGCGACCATCACGCGATGAACGCCGCTCGGCGTGACGACCGACGTCCATCGTCGCGGTAGGCGCGCCGGCGCAGGCGAGCACGCAACGCCGAGGTGATGCATATTAGAGACGCGAATGCGGATGGTCGGAGAAGGTGCCCAAAGCTAGCTTCCCCCGCACTGGCCGCCAGCAGGCGAGCGCTGATGGTCGGCCCGTTGTGGGTGCGTGCACTGCGGAGCCCGATCGATGCCAGATCTGACGCGGTTTCTGCGCGATCGAACGCTCATCATGCTCTCGAACCGCGAGCCCTACGAGCACCGGCGGACCGAGCGCGGACTATCGGTGCACGTTCCAGCGGGTGGCCTCGTCTCGGCACTCGACCCGACGATGCAGCACACGGACGGGGTCTGGGTCGCCTGGGGCTCCGGTGCGGCGGATCGGGACACCGTCGATTCGACGGACAGGGTGCGCGTTCCGCCCAGTGATCCCTCGTACACTCTGCGGCGCGTCTTCCTCACCGATGCCGAGGTCGAGGGATATTACCTCGGCTTCGCCAATCGCACGCTCTGGCCGCTCTGCCACATGCTCGTGCAGCACTTCGAGTATCGCGGAGAGCACTGGGAGCGGTACTGCGCGGTGAACGACAAATTTGCGAGAGCGGTGGCGGACGAGGTGCGTCGAGCGCCGCGGAAGCCGGTTGTCTGGATCCAGGACTATCACATGGGCGTGGCGCCGGCGCGGGTGCGCGAGCTGTCGAACCCGCTCCTGATCCACCAATTCTGGCACATTCCGTTCCCACCAACCGACATCCTGCGCCTCCTTCCCGTCGGCGTCCATCAGGCGCTCTTGCGCGGCATGCTCGGTAACGATCTCATCGAGTTTCAGACGGAGCGCTACGCGCTGAACTTTCTCGGCTGTGTGGCCGAGTTCATCCCCGAGGCGGCGATCGACGCCGACACGCTCGGGGTCCGGTTCGAGGATCGTCGAGTGGAAGTAGGTGTCTTCCCGATCAGCGTGGATGTCGAGCGCTACGAGAACATGGCGCGCTCACGCGAGAACGCCGTGCTTGTCGAGCGCCTGCGGGGGCGTTATGCCACCGACGGCCGACGACTCGGGCTGAGCGTGGATCGCGTGGACTACACGAAGGGGATCCCCGAGCGCCTGCGGGCGGTGCGAGAGCTGTGGGAGCAGCACCCCGAGATGCGCGGGAAGTTCACCCTGCTGCTGGTCGCCACTCCGTCGCGCTCCGAGTTGCCGGCCTACCGGGCGCTCGAGGAGGAGATGGTGATTCGGGTGGCCGAGATCAACGAGCACTACCGCACCGACGATTGGACGCCCATCGTCCTCGTTCATCAAAATGTGAACGCGGAGATGCTCGCCGGCGTTTTCCGTGCGGCCGACATCTGTCTCGTCTCGTCGCTGCAGGACGGGATGAATCTCGTGGCGAAAGAGTTCGTGGCCTGCCAGGTGGAGGAGCGCGGTGTACTGGTGTTGAGTCGATTCACTGGCGCGGCGGAGGAGATCGATGGGGCCGTGCTGATCAATCCGTTCAGCGTGGAGGACTTCGTGGATGGTCTCCGCCGAGCGCTGGACATGAGCGAAGGAGAGCGGCGCGTTCGAATGCATCGGATGCGCACGCAGCTCCGCGGTCGCACGATCTTCGACTGGTTGGCGGCCATCTTGTCGCGCACGGAGGAGGTCGTGATAGAGCACGCGCGCACATCGGGCGCAGCGGGGGCGGCGTGATTCACGCCCTCCGGCCCTTTGCCGACGAGGTGGCAGCCCGGCTCTCCGGGAAGCCGCTCGTGGTCATGCTCGACGTCGATGGGACGCTGGCGCCCATCGCCGCCCGGCCGGAGCTGGCGGTCGTGCCCCCGGAGACGCAACGAGCGGTGGCCGCGTTGGCGGCGCGTGAGGAGGTGGAGCTCGCTCTGGTGTCGGGCCGGTCGGCGGCCGACGCGCGACGGATGGTTCCCGTTCGCGCGTGGGTGATCGGCAATCACGGATTCGAGATCGTCTCGCCGGACAACGAGCCCTTCAATCCGTCGGGGGATGGAGCGCCGAGCCCGGTGGTTGCGGACGCCGTACGACGGCTGGACGCAGAGCTGACCGGTGTCACCGGAGTCTTGGTGGAGGACAAGCGATGGACGGCCAGCGTGCATCATCGCCTTGCCTCGCCGGAGGGAGAGCGCCGTGCTCGGGAGGTCGTGGATCGGGTGGCGAGGGACCTCGGACTTCAGGTTACCGAAGGGAAGAAGGTGCTGGAGATCCGACCGTCGCTTCCGATCGACAAGGGCACCGCGGTGCTCGCGCTGGCGGAGCTTCTCCACGGATTCGATCCCGGTGGAGCGGTGGCGTATGTCGGCGATGATCGCACCGACGAGGATGCCTTTCGAGCCCTCCGCGCTCGCTCGCCGCGAGCGGTGACCATTCGCGTTCTGCACGACGAGCGCACGGAGACGGCCGCCGAGTACGCGTTGCGCGACCCGGCCGAGGTGCGGACTTTTCTCGAGTGGCTAGCTGTACACCCGCTCTAGCGGGCGCGGAGAGGCGCGGGCCTACTTCCGCTTCTTCGCCGCGGCTTTGGGAGGTGCTTTCGCCCGTGCGGCGCTCGGCTTCTTCGCCTTCTTTGCCGCGGGTGCGCGTGCCGGCTTCGCCGCTCGCGCCGACGGAGCGACGTGGGCCGCGGCGGCCTTGGGGGTCGCGGCAGCCTTGGGGGTCGCGGCAGCCTTGACTCCGTCGGTCGGGCTGGCGAGGCGAGGCGCCCCTGGAGAAGACTTCCGGCGGTTGAATGCCTCCTCGACTTCGCGAATCAGTTTGTCGGCCTCTTCCTGAGTCATCTGGCCGCGGCGAACCATGTACTGGACAAGATCCCGTGCGCTCTCGATGGCGAAGCCGGCGAGACCGGCTGCAGCTCCGATGACATCCTTCATGGCCTGCGCGACTTTGCTACCAGCCTCCTGACTGATCTCCTGCGCGCGGGCCGCCATTTCGGCGACAGTATCGCGGACGTCGGTCGTGCGATGACCGGGGGGCCGGCGCGGAGGCGTGCCGGGAGTAGGAGCGTTGGGAGTCGCGGGACTCGCAGTGTTTGCAGCGTCGGAGCCCGGCTTTGTATCTGCAGCCTGAGGCTTGTCCACCATGGGCGGGACGCGCTCCGTTTGCGCGGCTGGCAAGGTCAAGGCGATGGCTTCTGATAAAGGAATGGGGGCAGCAGTGGCGCGCACCGTCCGCGGCCCGACCGCTACGGTGTAAGTATATGATTTTGCGGTAGCTATGCAAGTGAGACAATTGTCAGCCTGTACATGCTATCCAGTGCACAACATCCAACATGATGTCCAATATTGGCGCCAATATACCGCTATTATAGCGACAGTATAGCCATATTTATGCTGAGCGGCGTCAGAGTTCTTGACCTCTCCCGTGTGCTCGCCGGTCCCCTCACCACGATGCTCCTCGGAGACCTTGGCGCCGACGTCATAAAGGTCGAGCGGCCTGGCACAGGTGACGAGACGCGAGGGTGGGGTCCCCCCTTCGACTCCAGAGGCGAGAGCGCGTACTACCTCAGTGTGAATCGCAACAAGGTGAGCCTCGCCGCGGAGCTCTCCCTCGAGCAGGATCGCGCCCTCGTCGAGTCATTGGCCCTGGAGGCCGACGTCGTCGTCGACAACTTCCGACCGGGCGCTCTGGCCCGACTCGGGCTCGACCCGGCCCGCTTGATGGCGACCCGGCCCTCCCTCATCTGGTGCACGATCACCGGATTCGGTTCCAAGAGCGAGCGTCCGGGCTACGATTTTGTCGTGCAGGCCGAAGGGGGGTGGATGGCGATCACCGGTGAGCCTGAGGGACGGCCGATGAAGGTCGGTGTGGCTCTGGCCGACGTGCTTGCGGGGAAGGATGCCGCGATCGCGACTCTCGCTGCCCTCGTCTCCCGCTCACGCACTGGGATCGGCCGCCGCATCGCCATCTCGCTCGCCGACAGCACGGTCGCCGCGCTCGTAAACGTCGCGCAGAACGCCCTGGTCACGGGGGCAGAGCCCGCGCGGTGGGGGAATGCCCACCCCAACCTCGTCCCCTATCAACTCTTCGACGCGAGCGATCGCCCGATCGTCGTCGCCGTGGGGAGCGATGCGCAGTGGGTGGCGTGCACGCGGGTTCTCGGCTTGAACGCGTTGGCCGGTGATCCGGAACTGGCGACCAACACGGGCCGCCTCGCCCACCGCGAACGGGTCGTTGGTGCGATTGCTCAGACCCTTCGTACCCAGCCCGCTGCTCACTGGCTCGGCGCGCTCGAGCGCGCCGGCGTGCCCGCCGGTGTCGTCAAGGGAGTCCTCGAGGCGCTCCAGGGCACCAGGGCGTCCGCCCTCACCGGGGTGGCGCCGAGCATCCCGGGCCAGGTGCGCCTCCCCCCTCCGCGGCTCGACGAGAACGGCGCGATGATTCGGGAGCATGGCTGGAAGGTCTTCGCTCACCTCGAGCCCGGAGGACCTGGAGCAGCGAACGCCTAACGAGCATCTCCCCCTCGCGGGGCAGACCCCTCTCTCTGCGCAACGCCCTCGCCACCTTCCTCCACCGAGTGCACATCCGGCCCCCGCTCGATCCATGCGCTACATCGGCAACAAGACCCGCCTCCTCCCCTTTCTCCTCGGCGCCGTGCGCCGTCTCGGGATCGCTCCCGGCGTTGCGCACGACGCCTTCGCGGGAACAGCATCGGTGGGACGCGCCCTCAAGACAGCAGGGTGGCGCGTAGCGTCGAGCGATCTGATGGACTACTCGTACGTCCTGCAGCGGGCCTACGTCGTGGCTCAACGCGTGCCGAGCTTCGCCGACGTTCGGGTGGGCGACCCCGATTTCCGCTCCGCCCTGCGCTCCGGCGCGCTCCAACACGCGACGCGCTCCCACAACGGGAGCGCCTCGGCGCTCGGCGAAGCGGCGCGCTTCCTCACGCTCGCACTCCCCCCAAGTCGTGGATTCATCGCCGAGCACTTTGCTCCCCGCGGCGGTCGGATGTACTTCACCGACCAGAACGCGGAGCGCATCGATGCGATCCGCGAGCGGCTCCACCACTGGCGTGCCGAAGGGCTGGTGAGCGATGACGGCTTCTACATCCTGTTGGCGGCGCTCATCGAGGGCGCGGACAGAATCGCCAACACGGCTGGCGTGTACGCGGCGTACATGAAGCGCTGGCAGCCCAACGCGCGGCGCCCATTGCAGCTCGCTCCGATGCCGCCCCTCCGTGGCGCGCGGGGATGTACCGCGCACCGGGCCGACGCGTCCGTGGTGGCGCGGGAGATCGGCGCCATCGACCTGCTCTATGTCGATCCGCCGTACAACTCGCGACAGTACGCCGGCTACTATCACGTCCCGGAGATCATTGCTCGCGGGTGGATGCACGAACGGCCGCACCTCTCGGGCAGGACCGGAATGCTCAGCGATCGAGCGGTGCGGAGCGCGTGGTGTTCACCGCTGCGCGTGCGAGACGCACTCGTGGAATTGCTGGAGAGCACGAGGGCCCGCCACCTGCTGGTGAGCTACAATACCGAGGGGCTTCTGAGCGCGCGGACCCTCAGCAGTGTCCTCCGCGAGGCCTCCGCCGACGGTGTGGTGCGGCGTTTCCGCCGGCGCTATCGGCGGTATCGGGCCGACCGAGACCGGGTCGGAAGGCGGTACCGTGGAGACCACGTAAGTGAGTTGTTGTATTACACTCGGCTGCGTTGAAGGCCCAGGATGTTACGCCCCTTGGAACCGCCTGTGTTACCTCCGTTGCGATGCATCGTCCTCGGGGCATGGCCACCCTCGCACGACCGCTCTCGAGCCCGTCAGGGTTGTCCAGAGGGCGCACAAAGCGTTACACTAGCGCCGTGAAGACAACGGCTTCCACGCCGCGCGAAGTGGACTCGTTGGAGGCGGATCACGACGTGATCGCCAGGGTCCTGCGCGGTGACCGCAACGCGTTCGGTTTCCTGATCGGGCGCTATAGCGATCCGCTGTATCGACACGCGCTGGGGATGACCGGTAGCCCTGATGTGGCGGAGGACATTCTTCAGGCCTCCTTCATCAAGGCCTATCAGCATCTGGCCGAGGTGCACGGACGATTCGATGCCTGGATCTTCCGGATCGTGGCGAATGGCTGTAAAGACTGGCTGAAGAACATACGCCGCACGCACCTCAGCTACGAGGAAGATGACCAGCCGTCGGCATTCGCGACGCCGGATGAGGAGTTGGACCGGACCGAGTTGCGGACGGATCTCGATCGGGCGCTGGCGGCGCTGGCACCATCGCTGCGCGAAGCGTTCGTGATGAAACACGTGGAAGGCCGCTCCTACGAGGAGATGGCCGATTTGCTAGGAACGACCGTAGGGGCGCTCAAGATGCGCGTACACCGTGCTCGTGAAGCGCTCCAGGCCTTACTCGAGGAAAAATACGCCTAATGCGCGAGAACCTTGATCCGAGAGATTGGGAGTCGCCGGCACAGCGTGACGTGCCTGCCGACCGCCCACTCGCCGACCGCGAAGTGCCGCTCGGCGGCCGCGACATGCCGGCGATGATCCATGCGTGGCTCGATGGCGAGCTGCCGGAGAGCGCCGTGCGTCACGCTGACGGAGCACGCGATGTCGACTTCTGGCTTCGCGTCGACCGGGAGATGGCGATGCGTCGGCGCATGACCACTCCGGTGGGAGTGCTGGAGCGCGTGATGGAAGCGATCCCCTCCGCCGTCCCGAGCGCTTCGCTCCCCTGGCACCGCCGCGAGATCACGGTGTCGCCGATCGCCGCGCTCGCCTTTACGGCGTTCGCGATGGCCGTCGGCGTGTTGATCAGCCTGATCTTCCTGCACGGGCGCTAGAGCGCGCTGTGGGGTGACCGATACGGCAATGGCCGGCCTCCTTCGAGGCCGGCCATTTGTCATCCGGGGGATCGGGAGACCGGACTAGGCTAGAGGTCACGCCGCATGATCGCGAGGGCCGCTTCGGCGCGGAAATATCCGTCGATACGCCCCTCCTGGGTGAAGCCGGCATTTGCGAGGAAGCGGGTATAGGGCACATGCTCGGCCGCGCCTGTGGGGATCTCGGCGAGAATGAAGCGAGCCCCCTCCGAGGCGAGCTGAGTCATAGCGGCATCGAGGAGCGCCCGGCCGATGCCCTGCCGGCGAACGGCCGGCGCAACGGCCATCGCGAGGATTCGCCCGACGCGATCGGCTCCGGCGAAGAAGCCGTGTACCACGCAACCCACCAGCTGCCCGCTCTCGACCGCGCCGAGCGCCCAGCCATCGGCGCTCGGCCGCCGCAGGGCCGACTCCGCGGCTTCCATCACCGCGACGCGCTCGGCGGGTCGCTCGAGCGAGTCGGCCACGAGGGCCCGCACGGCGGCCAGATCGTGCTCGCCGAGGGCGACGGTGACGAAGCGCGCTGCCGTACGCCGCGATGCGAGCTAAATGTTGAGTGAGCGACCGAGGACGCCGAGGGCCGCCTCTTTCGTCGCCTCGCTGAGAGTGGGGTGCGCGTGCACCGTGATGCCGATGTCCTCGCTCGATCCACCGAACTCGAAGGCGAGGACGATCTCGCTCACCAGCTCGGAGACGGTCGGTCCGATGAGGTGCGCCCCGAGGAGCTCGTCGGTGGCGGCGTCGGCAAGAATCTTGATGAAGCCCGTTGCCTCCCCCGCTGTTCGCGCTCGCCCGTTGGCCGAGAAGGGGAAACGTCCCACGCGGAACTGGCGCCCCTCTTCGCGCAGCTGGTCCTCAGTGGCCCCCACGGTGGCGATCTCCGGCCAGGTGTAGACCACCGACGGAATGGAGCGGTAGTGCATCCGCGCCGGCTGCCCGGCGATGACCTCGACCGCCACGATGCCTTCCTCCTCCGCCTTGTGCGCCAGGAGCGCGCCACCCACCACGTCGCCGATCGCGAAGACATTGGGCAGGTTCGTGCGCATCTGCCCATCGACCACGATCTCACCACGGCTACCTAGCCCCAGCCCCAGGCCCTCGGCGTCGAGGCCGCCGAGCGACGCACGGCGGCCGACCGCCACGAGCACAACCTCCGCCTCCAGCTCCTTCTGCTCTCCCCCCGCCACGACATCCACCCGCACCCGATCAGCCAACACGCGTGCGCCGGTCACCCGCGTACCGGTAAGGATGGTCATCCCTTGCTTGCGGAAGGCCTTCTCCGCCTCGCGCACTATCTCGGCGTCGGTGCCGGGGAGAATCGCCGGGAGGAGCTCGACGACCGTCACCGCCGATCCTAAGCGTCGCCAGACGGAGCCGAGCTCGAGCCCGATCACTCCGCCGCCGATCACCAGCAGGCGCGGCGGCACCTGGTTGAGGCGCAGCACGCCGATGTTCGAAAGCACGCGCGCTTCGTCGAACGGCAGGAACGGGAGGGTGATCGGCTCCGAACCGGTGGCGATGATCACGTTCCGCGGCGTGAACGTCGTCGTGCTCTCCTCGGCGCTGCGCACGGCGACCTTATTGCCGGGGAGAAGCGACGCCGTCCCCTTCACCCACGCGATGCCGTGCTTCCGAAAGAGGTACTCGACACCCCTGGTGTTTGCCGCCACGACGCTGTCCTTCCGCCGAAGCATCGTGTCGAGATCCAACTCCACCGCGCCGATGCGCACGCCGTGCTCGGCCGCCTGAAGACGGGCGAACTCGAAGTGGTGAGAGGATTCGAGGAGTGCCTTCGACGGGATGCACCCGACGTTCACGCAGACTCCGCCGAGCGTAGGCTCCTTCTCGACGCACGCGGTGGCGAGTCCGAGCTGTGCGGCGCGAATCGCGGCGGTGTAGCCGCCGGGTCCGCCGCCGATGATCAGGACGTCGGGCGCGAGTGCGTCGGCCATCGTCCGTCGTGCGTCGTGTCGTCTTTCGCGGAGCGGCTCGTCACACGACGAGCATGGCGGCGGGGTCCTCGATCAGCTCCTTCACCCGTATAAGGAAGAGCACCGCCTGCTGCCCATCGACGATGCGGTGATCGTAGGAGAGGGCCAGATACATCATCGGCCGGATGAGCACCTGGCCGTTCACCGCCACCGGTCGCTCCTGGATCTTGTGCAGTCCGAGGATCCCGACCTGCGGATAGTTGAGAATCGGAGTGGAGACGAGCGATCCGAAGACACCGCCGTTGGTGATCGTGAAAGTGCCGCCCGTGAGGTCATCCATCGTGAGCTTCCCCTCGCGCGCGCGGGTGGCGACAGCCGCCAGATGCCGGCTGAACTCGACCATGCTCAAGCGGTCGGCGTCCTTGATGACCGGGACGACGAGCCCCTGGTCGGAGGCGACGGCGATGCCGAGGTTGACGTAGTGCTTGTAGATGATCGCGTCGCCATCCACCTGGGCGTTCACCATCGGGAAGGCCTGGAGCGCGAGAACGGTGGCTCGGGCGAAGAAAGGCATGAAGGTGAGCTTGATGCCGTTCTCGCGCTCGACGCGCTCCCTAATCCGGTCGCGCAGGGCCATCACCGCCGACATGTCCACCTCGTTGAACGTCGTGAGGTGGGCGGTGGCATGCTGCGATTCGACGAGGTGCTCGGCAATGCGACGGCGGCGGGTCGACATCTTCTCCCGCGTCTCACGGCCATTGGCGGCGGCGCTCGGAGAGATGGTGGCGGCGCGGGGCGCAGGCGCTGCCGGGCGAGGAGGCGCCTGGGTAGCGGTGGGCGGGGCTGGCGCCGCGGCCGCGGCGATCGCATCGGCCTTGGTGACGCGGCCGCCGGGGCCGGTGCCGGTCACACTCTGTGGATCGAACCCCGCCTCGGCGGCCACCCGTCGCGCGCTTGGCGAGGACTTGACCGGCGGCGGCGCGCTCGGAGCGGGCGCGCTGGCCTTGACGCTCGCCGCCGCCGGCGCGGCGTGGGCCGCCGAAGGCGCCGGCTTCGGCGTGGCTGCCGATGCGACACTCGCGGTCTCGTCGAGCTCCCCGAGCTCGTCATCGAGGTGCACAACGTCGCCTTCGCGCCGCGTCTGCCTGACGAGTTTGCCGGCTTTGAAGGCCGGCACCTCGACCGTGATCTTGTCGGTCTCGAGCTCGACGAGTGTGTCGCCTTGGGCGACCACGTCCCCTTCGCGCTTGACCCAGCGCGCGACCGTCGCTTCGACGATCGACTCTCCGAGCGGGGGAACCTTGATCGCGATCATGCAGAGGCAGCGGGTGTGTGGCGCGGGCTTCGGCGCGTGCCGGCCGCGCGTTTGCTCGACGCGCGCGCGCCCTGTAGGATTGACGGTTCAATATAACCCGCCGACGGCGTGCGAGGACTCACTATCTCCGCCCACGGGGGCTTCGATCAAGTCACGGTGCGCGACGACTTGCCCGTGCCAACACTCGGCGCCCCGACCGATGTCCGCGTTCGCATCCACGCGGCCGCGCTCAATCACCTCGACCTCTTCGTGCTGGCCGGGCTCCCGGGTGTGACGATCGTTCCGCCGTGGATCATGGGGGCCGACGGCGCGGGTACCGTGGACGCCGTGGGTCCCGCGGTGTCGTCCGTCCGGCCCGGCGACCGCGTGCTGATCAACCCGGGGATCAGCGACCGCACCTGCGAATACTGCCGCCAGGGAGAGCAGTCGCTTTGCGTACGCTATCGCCTCCTCGGCGAGCATCTTCCAGGAACGATCGCCGACTTCGTCGTCGTGCCGGCGGCAAATGTCCGCAAGGTGGCGGAGGGGGTCTCTTGGGACCGGGCGGCCGCCTTGCCGCTCACGTCGCTCACGGCGTGGCGCATGCTCGTGACTCGCGCCGCTGTCCGCGCGGGGGAGACGGTGCTCATCTGGGGGATCGGTGGTGGCGTCTCGACGGCCGCCCTCCAGATCGCCGTGATGCTCGGTGCCCAGGTCTGGGCGACGTCGGGGAGCGACGCGAAGTTGGCACGTGCCAGGGCCCTGGGCGCCGCGCGGACATTCAACCACCGCACGCAGGACGTAGGGCGCGAGGTGCGGGCGCTGACGGAGAAGCGCGGGGTCGATGTCGTCATCGACAACGTCGGCGCCGCCACCTGGAGCCAGTCCTTGGTCGCGCTCGGGAAGCGCGGCCGTCTGGTCACCTGTGGGGCGACGTCCGGCCCGATCGTCGAGACCGACCTGCGCCGCCTCTTCTGGAACCAGTGGACGATCATGGGCTCGACGATGGGGAACGACTCCGAGCTCGATGCGATGCTCGACGCCTTCACCCAAGGAGTCATCTCGCCGGTGATCGACGCGTCCTTCCCGCTCGAAGAGGGCCGGGCGGCGCTCGAGCGACTCGCCTCGAAGGAGCAGTTCGGCAAGATCGTCATCCGACTTGCGGAGTAGGCATGCGCATCCCCCTGGCGACGCGGTATCCCGACTACGACACCAAGGGCCACGTCAACAACGCGGTCTACCTGACATACTTCGAGATGGCACGACAGGCCGCCTGGACGACAGCGATGCCGGATGCCCCCGATCTCCCGTTCATCGTCGCCGAAGCCACCGTGAAGTACGTGACCCAGGCCCGCATTGGCGATCCGCTCGAGATCGAGATCTCCACCGCCGAGGTCCGCACGAAGGCGTGGGTGTGGACCTACACGGTACGCCACGCGGTGACCGGCCGGGTGGTGGCCGAGGGGCGCACAGCCCAGGTGATGTACGACTACGAAGCCCGGCAATCGGTGCCGATCCCCGATGCCGTTCGTGCCGCCCTTGCGACAGTGTAGGAATCCTCATCGCCCCTCCTTCTTAAGGGATCGGGGGCGCGACTAGCTTTCACCAATGGGCGAACCCCAATCGAGCGCCGAGGCGCCGAGCGTCGAGGAGCTTGTCGTCGTACCGGCGGGGGTCGTGCACGCCATTCGGATGCTCACCAACTCGTCGCGCTTGAGTGAGTGGATGGCGCCGCACGTGCGGCTCGATCGCCGCTTTGCCGGATCGGTGCTGGAGCCGGGGAATCGCTTCAGGCTGGAGTCGGTGGGTGGCGTTGGCTTCGACTACCTCGTCGAAGCGGTGAGTGCGCGGGAGGTCGTCTTCGCGTTCGAGGGCCCATGGAGCGGCCGAGAGCGATGGAGCTTCGTACCGGACGGCGCCGACACCATCGTCCGCCGGCGCTACGAGGTGCACGCCGGAACGCCTCTCGCGATGCTCGCCTGGCGGACAGGCGGCCGCGCGGTGGTCACCGCCCACTACAAGCTCGAGCTGGCGCGCTTTCGCAGCGCGCTCCAGCGCGATCCGGGCCCGCGCGGCGCAATCGAGGGGCCGCAGCCTCCCGAGCGACTGGCGGAGGCTTCCGGCACGATGCCCTTTCCGGTGGACGATGCCTGACGAGGCGCACTACGATGCGGCCGAGGAGCGCCGGCTCCAAGAGGCGTGGGCCGCCGGGGGCCCGGCCGAGTGCCCCCGCTGCTCGGTGCCGATGACCGCGCGCCCGCTCGGGGGTGGGTCTTTCGGCCTCGGGTACGCGCGTCGGCGCGAGTGGCTCATCTGCCCACGTTGCCGGCGGAGCGCGATCTTCGATGTGCAGCGCGGCACGCGAACCTGACAGGCGCCGGCGGCCGGTGGGGAGCCTGCGCCGCTTGCGCGCGCTCAGCGCCGCCGCCACTGCCGTCATCTCCGTCATCCTCGGCGCGTGCGAGAAGAAGGTTCGTCAGGCGCCAGCGCCGCCGGCGGCGGTCAACTCCGGCCTCGATGAGCCGCCCGCTCCTCCGCAGGCGACGGTGGACGCGCCGCCCTTCGCCGCCATCACGACCGGTCGGGATCACGCCTGCGGGATCACTCAGTCGGGCACTCTCTACTGTTGGGGGCAGAACGATCTCGGCCAGCTGGGCGATGGCACGACGACGTCGAGCGATCTCCCGGTTGCCGTCGCCGGTGGGCGAACCTGGCAGAGCGTGGCGGCGGGGGCCGGGCACACGTGCGCGGTGACGATCGATGGAGAGACCTACTGCTGGGGATCGAGCGGGGCGGGGCAGCTCGGGAACGATACCGTCGGAAGCCGCGCCGAGCCTGCTCGGGTCGGCAAGCTCCCTCCTCTGAGCACCTTGACGGCGGGAGACGCGCACACGTGCGGCCTCGCCCCCGATGGGGCGCTCTTCTGCTGGGGGGCGAATCGACACGGTGAGCTGGGACGCGGCACCGATTCGGCCACCGGCAGACCGGACCCCGTTCCGACCGCGCTTCTCTTCCGCTCCGTCGTTGCCCGCTACCATCGCACCTGCGCCATCACCGTCGACGGGGAGCTCTTCTGCTGGGGCCAGGAGGATCCGGGGGTGCATGCGGGTGCGGAGACGCCGTGCTCCGACCCCGGGGATGCCGATGCGCGCTGCTCCCTTCGCCCCGCGCGGCTCCTCGACTCGCTTCGCTTCACCGCTATCGCTCCCGGCGAGCGTCACAGCTGTGCGATCACGCAGCAGGGTACCACGCTCTGTTGGGGGCTCGCTAGCGATGGCCGCGTCGGCATCGGCCCGCGAGACGACACCGGACCGGTCGGACCGACGCCGGTGGCCGGCGGAGAGCGCTACACACACATCATCACCGGTGCCGATTTTAGTTGCGCGCTGGCCGCCGATGGCGTCGCGCAGTGTTGGGGGAGCAACGCCGAGGGGCAGCTCGCCACGGGTGGGGGCACCGACGCCACCAGCCCGACGCCGGCAGCATCCGGTCTCCACCTCTCGATGCTGTCCGCCGGCGACGCCTATGTGTGTGGACTCACCACCGACCATCGCGCCATGTGCTGGGGCTCGAACGCGAGCGGGCAGCTCGGGTCGGGCAGCAAGCGGCGCACCTTTACTCCGGCGGCCGTCCTGTTCGCGAAGTGACCACGACCTTGGGCAAGCCTCACCGGCACCGCTCGTTTACACCAACGACCGCCTTTATCGCGAAGGCGGCATGGGCGCGCGGCCTTCCTCGGCAAAAAAGGCGGATCGGGTTCGCCGAGGCCGAAGGAGGGGTGTGGGAGAAGGGTCTTGCGTTGGTGGCAGTGCGCCCATAAGAACATGAGAGCCTGACGAGGCCGCAGGGTATCGTTGCTGCCAACTTCCCCTGCGATGGCTATCGGACCGGGAGAAGAATCGGATGCGATTGCGGGCGCTCGTGAAGAGAATGCTGGTTCATTCACCGATCCCGTACTCCGAGCGAACGGACGCCTTGGTTCGGCTGAGCTTGTTGAAGTCCTGGATCGCCCGTTACAAGCCGCATCCATATTTTGGATCCCGTGCAGGCCTCTTCAGCTTCGTGGCAGGGACGGGCTTGGCCACTGTCCCCATTACGTTTCTGGAATTCGGGGTCTTCAAGGGTGCTTCCATACACGCGTGGACGACTCTCAATACCGCGAACGAGAGCGAGTTCATCGGCTTCGACTCCTTTGAAGGATTGCCGGAAGCCTGGGTCAATGTCGGCAAGACGTTTCCGCCGGGTGCGTTCTCGACGAGAGGGTCATCTCCGGTTCTCGGCGACCAGCGCGTGCGCTTTGTGAAAGGCTGGTTTCGCCAAACCCTCCCGCCGTTTCTCAGTCACTTCTCGACCGAGAAACCGCTGGTGGTGCACTGCGATGCAGACTTGTACAGCTCGACTTTGTTCGTCTTATGCAAGCTTGATGCGGTCATGAAGCCGGGCACCGTGGTGATGTTCGATGACTTCACATCGATGTTGCATGACTTTAGGGCTTGGGAGGACTACACGCGTGCATTCGGCCGGGAGTATGAGGTGCTCGGTGCAGCCGGACACATGTACTATGAGCACGTCGCAATGCGCATTACGCAATAGGTCTTCTCTGCACGTCGAGTCTATGGCGAAACGGGCGCTTACGCGTCCAACCGCCGACCCGGCCTCGGGCAATCGCAGAGCGGACCGTCGCAACGCCTGTGTCCCGCTCCGGGCATGGACGAAACCGCTTGCGCGCTGCCACACTGCGCCCGCATGATCAGCCTGCAGTCACGAAGGCTGCCGAGTGGTCGACGCGCGCTCGCCGAAGTGTGTGGCCGAATCCAGGCGAGGCGGCGTGCAACGCGAGAGCGTGATGGGAATCCGACGAATCGTGAAGAAGGTGCTGGTTCATTCTCCGCTCAGGTACTCCGAGCGGATGGACGGGTTGCTGCGCCTGACGCTGTTGAAGTCATGGATCGGGCGCTATTCGCCCCATCCGCACTTCGCCGCGCGCGACGGCCTATTTGCGCATGTGGCGGAGACCGCGGTGGGCGATGTTCCGATCTCCTTCTTCGAGTTCGGGGTTTACAAGGGTGCGTCGTTGGATGCCTGGACTCGACTCAACAGTTCGGCCGAGAGCGAGTTCGTCGGGTTCGACTCGTTCGAGGGGTTACCGGAGGCCTGGCTCAACATCCGCAAGACCGTCCCGGCTGGCAGCTTCACCACCGGTGGGGAACTCCCGGCCTTCGGCGACCGGCGTGTGCGTCTGGTCAAGGGTTGGTTTCGAGAGACGCTCCCGCTCTTCCTTCGTCAGTTCTCGCCGCGCAACCCACTGGTCGTGCACTGCGACGCCGACATCTACACCTCGACGCTATTCGTCCTGGTCACACTCGATTCGGTGATGAGGCCGGGCACCGTCGTGATGTTCGACGACTTCACGGCGATGCTCCATGACTTTCGGGCGTGGGATGACTACACGCGCGCCTTCGGTCGCCGTTTCGAGGTGCTGGGAGCTGCGGGTCGGTACTACGAGAACGTCGCCGTCCGATTGATGGGGTAGCGGCTGTCGGCCGGCGGCGCCGCACCCCGAGAATTCCGATACAATGGTTGTGGCACTGGCGCCCCGGTGGGGATATTCCCAACGTGTCTCCACCTTCTGCCAGGCACGAGCCCTGCCCGGAGACGAGATGAGCGATCGGCGCACTGCCCGAACGGACAATCGCAGCCTTCGACAGGCGCTCGACACCCGACAGCCCGGCTTCTCGCTGCCGGCGTTGCTCTATCGCGACCCGGACGCCTTCGACGTGGATGTCGAGGTCTTCTTCCATCGCCACTGGGTATGCGTCGGGCCCACGGCACAGGCGGCGGAGCCCGGCGACGTCGTGAAGGTGGATCTGGGCCGCGCCTCCATTCTCATCGCGCGTGGTCAGGATGGTGTGCTCCGCGCCTTTCACAACGTCTGCCGGCATCGAGGCTCGCACATCCAGGACTGCGACAAGGCACGGGTTCGTCGCCTCGTCTGTCCGTACCACCAGTGGTCGTACGAGCTCACGGGCGAGCTCGCGGTTGCCAACTACATGGGTGACGGTTTCGAGAAGGCGGGGATCACCCTGACGCCGGTGCAGCTGCGCGATGTCGGCGGCCTCCTCTTCATCTGCCTCGACGACGACGCGCCCGCGGACCTCGGCGACTTCGCCGCTGCCATGGTGCCGCGACTCGAGCCGTTCCACCTCGGCGACACGAAGATCGCGCACCAGAGCGAGATCATCGAGGAGGGGAACTGGAAGTTGGTCATCGAGAACAATCGCGAGTGCTACCACTGCGCGGTGTCGCATCCGGAGCTCAACCGTTCCTTCGCCATCGAGGACTTCGTCGGCTACGACACGAGGGGACTCACCCCGCGCGAAGCGGTGCGTGCGGCCGAAGCGGAGAAGGGATTCGAGGCGCAAACGCACGCCTGGGAGTCGATGGGCTTCGTCTCGCGTCTCGCCGAGCGCCAGCGCGCGTGCGCGACTCCCTTTCGTACGCAACGCCTTCGGATCGCGGGCGCCGGCGAATCGCAGACGATGGACACGAAGGTCGCCAGCACCAAGCTTCTCGGTGGCATCACCGATCGGGTGCTCGGCGACCTGCACCTCTGGACGCACAGCTCCTGGCATCACTTCATGAGCGACCACGCCGTGTCGCTCTACGTCGTCCCCCTTTCTCCCGACCGCACGCTCCTCCGGTCCTTCTGGATGGTCGCCAAGGATGCGGTGGAGGGAATCGACTACGATGTCGAGAATCTCACGCGAGTCTGGACGTCGACGAACGCGGAGGACGCGGTGTTGGTGAAGCGCACGCAGCTCGGGATCGAGAGCCCCGCGTACCAGCCGGGGCCCTACTCGACGCGTGTCGAGTCGTACGTCGAGAACTTCACCAGCTGGTACGTCGAGCGGCTGCGGGCCCACGGCTATTGAGCGGATCGGCGGCGGGCGCGCCGGCGGGTGAGCGCGACCAGGTGGGTGGCCGTGCCTCGGTGGTCGAGGAGGCGGCGCTCACGCCATTTCTGAAGCGGCTCACCCTCTATTCCAGCGGTGGACCCTTTCTCGACGGCTACATCCTCGTCATCATCGGCATCGCCCTCATCCAGCTAGGCCCGCAGCTCTCGCTCGGCGATGTCTGGACGGGGCTGATCGGCGCGGCGGCGTTGGTCGGCCTTCTCCTCGGCGGCATTGTCTTCGGCTACGTCACCGATCTGATGGGCCGCCAGCTGATGTATCAGATCGACCTGATCGCGATCGTGGTGCTCTCCATTGCGCAGGTCTTCGTGACCGCCGCCTGGCAGCTCGCGCTGCTGCGATTCCTCATCGGGATCGCCGTCGGCGCCGATTACCCGATCGCCACGTCGCTGCTGACCGAGTTCGCGCCGCGCAGGCAACGCGGACTGCTCCTTGGTTTGCTCATCTGCATGTGGTATCTCGGGGCGATGACGGCGGCGATCGTCGGCTACGCGTTGCTGGCGACGGGGCCGACGGGGTGGCGGTGGATGCTGGGAAGCGCGGCGCTGCCGGCGCTCCTCCTCGTGATCGGCCGATGGGCCACGCCGGAGTCGCCGCGCTGGCTGCTGAGCAAGGGGCGCGCAGAGGAGGCCCTGGCAGTCGTGAGGACGGTCTGGGGGCCGAGCGCGGAGTTGGGCGACCTCGAGGTCGCGGGCGGTGCGAGAACCGAGTTTCTCAAGATTTTTCGTCCGGGCTATCTCGGCCGAACCGCCTTCGTCTGCCTCTTCTGGACCTTCCAGATCGTGCCCGTCTTCGCCATCTACACCTTCGGACCGCTCATCCTCGACGCGTTCCATCTGGGCCGGGGAAATCTCTCGGTCGTCGGCTATGGCCTCATCAACGCCTTCTTCCTCATCGGCTGCATACCGGCGCTCTACCTGGTGAACGCGATTGGACGGCGCCCGCTCATCATTTGGAGCTTCTTCTTCATGGCACTCGGGCTGGGGGTCATCGGCCTCTACCCGAACGCGCCGGCGGGGGTCGTGATCGCAGGGTTCCTCGTCTACGCCTTCTTCTCCGGTGGGCCGAGCATTCTCGATTGGATCTACCCTAACGAGCTCTTTCCGACGGACGTGCGCGCGACGGCGGTCGGCTTCGCCACCGGCGTGAGCCGGATCGGCGCGGCGATCGGCACGTTCTTCCTCCCGATGGCGCTCAAGGCCTTTGGTGCCGGGCCGACGATGCTGGCGAGCACGGGGATCACGTTGCTCGGCTTCATCGTCTGTCTGCTCTGGGCGCCGGAGACGAAGGGCCTCACGCTGCGGGAGAGCAGCGACCTCCGAGCGGCGACGGCATGAGCGACCCCCTCTTCCAGCCTTTCCAGCTCAAGCACCTCCGGCTCCGGAATCGTATTCTCAGCACGAGCCACGAGCCGTCGTACGCCGAGAACGCGAAGCCGAAGCTGCGCTATCAGCTCTACCATGAGGAGAAGGCGAAGGGGGGCATCGCGCTGACGATGTTCGGCGGCTCCTCGAACGTCGCTGTCGACTCGCCGTCGGCGTTCGGGCAGATCTACGCCGGCGACGACTCGATCATCCCGTACTTTCGGGAGCTGGCGGAGCGAGTGCACCGGCATGGCGCGGCCCTGATGTGCCAGATCACCCACATGGGGCGGCGCACGTACTGGGACACGGACCACTGGCTCCCGACGATCGCGCCGTCGCCGGTGCGCGAGCCGGCCCACCGATCGATCCCGAAGGAGATGGAGCCGTCGGACATCCGCCGCGTGATCCGGGCGTACGCTGCCGCGGCGCGCCGCTGCCGAGACGGGGGCTTGGACGGCGTGGAGGTCGAGGCCTACGGGCATCTCTTCGACAGCTTCTGGACGCCGTTGGTCAATCGTCGCGCCGACTGTTACGGCGGAAGCCTCGACAATCGGATGCGCTTCAGCCTCGACGCGTTAGGCGCGGTCCGCAAAGCGGTGGGAGACGACTTCATCGTCGGGCTTCGCATGTCGGTCGATGAGAGCACCGAGGGTGGGCTCACCGCCGACGAATGTACGGAGATCGCGCGCCGGCTCGTGGCCACGGGGACGCTCGACTTTCTCAGCTTGGTGAAGGGGAACGTGGCCACCGACGAAGCGCTGTCGCACATGATCCCGAACATGGGGACACCGACCGCGCCCCACCTGTCGGCGCTGGCGTCGATCCGTCGGGCGGTGAGCATCCCGATCTTTCACGCCGCCCGGATCGTCGACGTGGCGACGGCACGCCACGCGGTGAGCTCGGGGCTGGTCGACATGGTCGGGATGACACGCGCCCAGATGGCCGATCCGTATCTCCCGGCGAAGATCGAGCGCGGAGAGGAGGATCGGATCCGCCCGTGCATCGGGATGGGCTACTGCATCGATCGCATCTACACCGGCCGCGACTCCCTCTGCATCCACAACGCGGCCACGGGGCGCGAGGGGACGATGCCGCACATCGTGCCGCGAGCAACCGGGCGTCGCCGGCGCGTGGTGATTGTCGGCGCCGGGCCGGCCGGGCTGGAGGCGGCGCGGGTGTCGGCGGAGCGGGGGCACGAGGTCGTGCTCTTCGAGGCGGCGGCGAAGGTCGGCGGCCAGCTCCGGTTGGCGGCTCGGGCTCCGCGCCGGCGAGAGATCCTCGGCGTGGCCGATTGGCTCTCCGCCGAGATCTCGAGGCTCGGCGTCGACCTCCGGCTCCATCGCCTCGCCGAGGGGGCCGACGTTCTGGCGGAGAGGCCCGACGTGGTCATCATCGCCACCGGCGGCGTTCCCAGCCCGCATTTCCTGTCCGACGGAGCCGAGCTGGTGGTGAGCTCGTGGGACATCCTCCGCGGCGGCGTCGCGCCGGCGAAGAGGATTCTCTTCTTCGACGACCGGGGGAACCACGAGAGCTACTCGTGCGTCGAGCTGCTGGCGATGGGCGGGTCGACGGTGGAGCTCGTGTCGCCGGACCGCGCGGTAGCGCAAGAGATCGGCGGCACGAACTACCCGGCCTACTTCAAGACCTTCTACGAGCGCGGGGTCACCATCACGCTCAATCACCGTCTGACGGCGGTGCGGCGCACGGAGGCGGGCCTGGTGGCGTCATTGTACAACGAGTACACCAAGTCGCTCACCGAACGCACCGTCGATCAGGTGGTGTTCGAGAACGGCACGCTGCCGACGGCCGATGTGTACTTCGCTCTGCAGGAGCGCTCGTCGAACGGCGGCGAAGTCGACCTCGATGCCCTCATCTCCGGTCGGCCGCAGGGAGATCGGGGCGGCGGCGACGGCCGTTATCAGCTCTTTCGCATCGGGGACGCGGTGGCGAGCCGCAACGTGCACGCCGCGATGTACGATGCGCTGCGACTCTGTAAGGATCTCTAGGCGCGCCCGCGCGGAGAACGGGGAGGTTGGGGTCCTAACGCATTGATTCCCAACTACTTGCGCCCTTGAATTCCACCTCGGGGTCGCTTACTTTTCGTTGTCTCTCCCCAGGCCTCCACAACTCAACCTTGTAGCCATGACCGCTCCAAACAATCGGGAACGGATCGTCTCGCGCTTGATCGACGAGGAGATCAAAGAGTCGTTCATCAACTACTCGATGAGCGTCATCGTGTCGCGCGCGCTGCCGGATGTGCGCGACGGGCTCAAGCCGGTGCACCGTCGAGTGCTCTACGCGATGAACGAGCTCGGGTTGGTTCCCGGGCGGCCGTACAAGAAGTCGGCGACGGTCGTAGGAGATGTCCTCGGCAAGTACCACCCGCACGGCGATTCGAGCGTCTACGACGCCCTCGTGCGCATGGTGCAGGACTTCTCGCTGCGCTATCCGCTGGTGGATGGGCAGGGGAACTTCGGGTCGAGCGATCCTGATCCGGCCGCCGCGTACCGATATACCGAGGCGCGCCTGGCGGCGATCGCCATGGAGCTTCTCGCCGACATCGACAAGAACACCGTCGACTTCGCGCCGAACTTCGATGACCGCCTGCTCGAGCCGAAGGTGCTCCCGTCGGGCATTCCGAACCTCCTGGTCAACGGCTCGTCAGGGATCGCCGTGGGCATGGCCACCAACATGCCGCCGCACAACCTGCGCGAAGTGATCAATGCCATCGTGCACCTCGTGGAGGAGCCCGACGCGAGCGCGGCCGACCTGCGGAAGCTGATCAAGGGCCCCGACTTTCCGACGGGCGGATACATCTACGGTCGCCAGGGGATCAAGGACTACTTCGAGACGGGCCGCGGACGGATCATCATGCGCGCCCGGGCCGTGATCGAGGAGAAGGAATCGTCGGGCCGGGCGCAAATCGTGGTGACCGAGATCCCCTATCAGGTGAGCATCAAGCCGCTCATCGATTCGATCGTGCAGTTGGTCACCGACAAGAAGATCGACGGGATCAGCGATCTCCGGAACGAGTCCGATCGCGACGGCATCCGCATCGTCATCGAGCTCAAGCGGGACGCCATTCCGCGCGTGGTGCTCAACCAGCTGTACAAGCACACGGCGATGCAGAGCACCTTCGGCGTGATCAACCTGGCGCTGGTGCCCGACCCGGGCACCGGTCAGCTGGTGCCGAAGATCATGCCGGTGAAGGAGCTGCTGGAGCACTACATCACGCACCGCCACGCCGTCATCGTCAGGCGGACGCAGTTCGACCTCGACAAGGCGCTCGACCGCGAGCACATCCTCGAGGGACTCAAGATCGCCGTCGACAACATCGACGAGGTGATCAAGCTCATTCGCAAGGCCGAGGACACTCCCCAGGCGAGCGAGCGGCTGCAGAAGCGCTTCAAGCTCACCGAGCGCCAGGCCGAAGCGATCCTCAACATGCGCCTGGCCAAGCTCACCGGCCTCGAGATCGAGAAGCTGGACGAGGAGCTGAAGGAAGTGAGGGGCCAGATCAAGGAGCTGAAGGCGATCCTCGGCTCGCGCGATCGCCGGATGAAGATCCTCACCCAGGAGCTGCAGCAGGTCGCCACCAAGTTCGGCGACGAGCGGCGGACCGAGATCACGAGCGACGAGGGCGACTTCACCATCGAGGACCTGATCGCCGAGGAGGACATGGTCGTCACCGTGTCACACTCGGGCTACATCAAGCGGACCTCGGTGTCGACGTACAAGAAGCAGCGCCGCGGCGGGCGCGGGCTCAACGGCACGGGGCTCAAGGATGAGGACTTCGTCGAGCACCTCTTCATCGCCTCGACGCACGACTACATCCTCTTCTTCACCCACGACGGCCGCTGCTACTGGCTCAAGGTACACGAGATCCCCCAGGCGGGACGCGCCGCCAAGGGGAAGCCGGTGGTCAACCTGATCAACGTGAGCGCCGACACCACCATCTCGGCGATGGTGCCGGTGCGCGAGTTCAGCGAGAACGAGTTTCTGCTCTTCGCCACCAAGCTCGGCACGGTGAAGAAGACCGCCCTGAGCCAATACGCCAATCCGCGGTCGACCGGGATCAAGGCGATCAAGATCGAGGACACCGATGCCCTGATCGACGTGCAGATCACCACCGGGTCGAACGACGTCGTGCTCGCCACCAAGCACGGCCTGTCGATCCGGTTCCACGAGCAGGACGTCCGCGAAATGGGGCGGGACACGACCGGCGTGAAGGGGGTCGAGCTCCGAGAGGGCGACCTGGTGAAGGGAATGGTGGTGATCAAGCGCGACGCCACGCTGCTCGTCGTCACCGAGCGAGGGATGGGCAAGTGCTCGCCGATCGAGGAATACCGGGTCCAGAAGCGCGGTGGGAAGGGGATCATCACCCTGAACCGGACCGACAAGACCGGCGACGTGGTGGCCCTGAAGGAGGTCCTGCCTGACGACGAGCTGATGCTGATCACCAAGCATGGCATCGTCATCCGGATGCCGGTGAAGGGGATCCGAGTGAGCGGCCGGAACACTCAGGGCGTGAAGCTGGTGAACCTCGACGAGGGTGATCTGGTGTGCGACGTCGCCCGGGTGGTGGTGGAGGACGACGAGCACGGCGGAGAGGAAGGAGCCGACGAGCCGGCCGGCATCGCGCCCGAAGAGGCCGAGTGAGCATCGGCTAGCATTCACCGCCCTTTCGCCTTTCCGTCTCTGGCGAGGGGGCGGCACGGCGGCGCACCTTTCAGCATGACGACCGCCGCCCCATCGCCACGAGCCTCCGCCCTCGTCTCGCTCGCCGACATCCGGGCCGCGGCCGGGATCCTGCGCGGGGCCGCCGTTCGCACGCCCCTCCTCCCCGCTCCCGACGTGGCGAGGGAGGCGGGCATCGAGAGGCTCTTCCTCAAGCCCGAGATGCTGCAGCGTGGCGGGGCCTTCAAGTTCCGGGGCGCCTACACATTCCTCTCCCGCATCGAGCCTGCGGCCCGCGCGCGCGGCGTCGTGGCCCCGTCGTCAGGGAATCACGCGCAGGCGGTGGCGCTGGCGGCCCAGATGTTCGGCGTCCCTGCGGTCGTGGTCATGCCGACGACGGTCACGGCCGCCAAGCGCTCGGGCGCGGAGCGACTGGGCGCGCGGGTGGAGCTGGCGGGTACGACCACCGCGCACCGGATGGACCGGGCGCTCGAGATGGTGCGCGAGGAGGGGCTGGTCCTGGTCCCGCCGTACGACGATCCGACGATCATTGCGGGGCAGGGGACCGTGGGGCTCGAAATCGCCGAAGACATGCCCGATGTCGAGACGGTACTCGTCCCGGTGGGGGGTGGAGGGCTGAGCGCCGGGGTGGCGACGGCGATCAAGCTCGCTGCTCCGATGGCGCGCGTGGTCGGTGTGGAGCCGGCGAGCGCTCCCAAGCTCTCGCGCGCGCGGGCCGCCGGCGAGCCGGTGACCCTCGAGCATACCGGCGGACTCGCCGACGGACTTCTCGCCGTCCGGATCGGCGCCCTCCCCTTCGCGCATCACCAGGCCTACATCGACGAGGTGGTGCTGGTGGAGGACCGAGCGCTCCGCGGAGCGGTGCGCTGGCTGCTCGACCGGATGAAGATCGTGGCCGAGCCGAGCGGCGCGATCACCGTCGCCGCGCTCCGGGAGAGATTGGTGCGCGTTACCGGGCCCACGGTGGCCGTGCTGAGCGGCGGGAACATCGAATGGGATGGGCTTCGGGAGCTGCTGGAGGATGGCTAAGGCGCGGATCCTGATTGCCGACGACGACGACGCGTACACGGGCGTCGTGTCGTGGCTACTCAAGGAACAGGGATACGACGTGGCGGTCTCCCCGGGCGGCGCCCATCTGCTCGAGCAGATGATCCGCACGCCGCCGGATCTCTTGCTGCTCGATGTGGCGATGCGAGCGGGCGGTGGCTATCCCTTGCTCGAGCGGATCAACGGCGATGAGCGCTGGCGCGACATGCCCGTCCTGGTCGTCTCTGCCCTGTCGGTCGAGGACTCCACCACGCAGCTCATCGGAATGGGCGCGAGCGATGTGATCCGCAAGCCGTTCGAGGCCCGCGAGCTGTTGACGCGTATTCGTGTCCAGCTCCGCGTGCGGCAGGAGCTCGCCGACGCGCGCACCGCGCTCCGGACCACCGAAGACGAGCTTCGTCGTGTCAGGCACGAGGTGGAGAGCGGGCGGCAGCTGGTCGACATCCTCCACGAGGTGACGGGCGATTTCTCACCGGAAGAGTTGTATCACATCCTCGTCAGGCGCGTCGCCCGTGCAGTCTCGATCACCCACTGCTCCCTGATACTCGCTCGCCCGGGTGATGCCACGGGAGTGGTGATCGCGGCGTACGAGACCCCGGGGCTCCGGCACCTCGAGATCCAGATCTCTCGGTACCCCGAGATCAAGGCGGCGCTCGAGAGCGCGCAACCGGTGCTCATCGAGGACGTCTCGACGAGCCCGCTCTACTCCGACGTGCGGCGCGAGTGGGCCGCGGCCGGGACAGCGATCCCCTTCCGATCGGTGATCACGCTCCCCTTCCGCCTGGATGGCGAGACGGCCGGCGTGGTTTTCCTGCGGACGATCGAGGGCGAGGCGCCTCTGGGGCGCGGGGACGTGGAGTTCGCCGACACGGTGGTCAGTGCCGCCGTCGGCGCCATTCGCCGGGCGCGGACGATCGAGAGCACGCGCGCCGACAAGGCGAGACTGGAGGTGTTGGCCCTCACTGATCCGCTCACCCAGGCCCACAACCGTCGGGCGCTCATGGAGCGACTCGCCTCCGAGGTGGAGCGCGTGAAACGCTACAGCCTCTCTCTCTCGGTCCTGATGGTCGACCTCGACCACTTCAAGGCGGTGAACGACAGCTACGGACACCTGGTCGGAGACGAGGTGCTTCGCGGGGTCGCCCACGTGCTGCAACGGGAGGCGCGCGCCGTCGACGTCGTCGCCCGTTACGGGGGGGAGGAGTTCGTGGTCGTTCTACCAGAGACCGGCACCGAGGGAGCGATCGCCGTCGCCGAACGCATTCGGGCGCGGATCGCGGAGCACGCGCCGATCTCGGGACCGGCGTACGAATGGCTTCGTGTCACTGTCAGCATCGGGGTGGCGATCCTCCCCTCTCCTCGAGCGTCGACGCCCGAGGAATTGATCGCCCTGGCCGACGAGGCGCTCTATCGCGCCAAGGCCGAGGGTCGGAACAGAGTCTGCTCATGAGTACGCGCTGCCCAAAATGCGGGAGCACCTTCGGCGATCAGGCCCGCTACTGCCCGAAGGATGGATGGAAGCTCCTCACCGTAGCGACCGATCCGAGGCCGAAGGCTCCGACCGGCGGAGTCGATGCGTCGCGCACCCACGCGCGCGTCATGGAGGCGATCTCCACCAAGGGGCGGGGTGGCAGTGGGCTTCCCCCCGCTCCTCCCGGCCTCGGTGACCTGACGGGCGAGCTGCTCGACGGGCGGTATCGGGTGGCGAAGAAGATCGGGGAGGGGGGGATGTCGTTCGTCTACCTCGCGCACGACACGGCGGGGGGCGAGAGAGTGGCGATAAAAATTCTCTCTCCCAGCCTCCTCAGGGAGCAGAACGCGATGGCCAGGCTTCGGCGCGAGGCAGAGCTGGCCGGGAAGCTCGCCCACCCTAACGTCTGCCACATCATTCGCCTCGGCGAGACGGACGGCGGCCTGGTGTACGTCGTCATGCCGTTCGTGGAGGGAGAGCTGCTCTGCGATCGGACGCTGCGCGACGATCATCTCTCGCTCGATCTGACCGTGTCCTTCGTGCACGACATCGCGGCCGGACTTGAGGTGGCGCATCGGCTGGGGATCATTCACCGCGATCTCAAGCCGGAGAACATCATGATTTGCCGGCGCCCCGACGGCGGGGAGCGGGCGGTCGTGATGGACTTCGGGCTCGCCAAGGAGCGGCGGGTCGATCCGGAGGTTCAAAAGTTGACAGCCACCGGTGTCGTTCTCGGAACGCCAGAGTTCATGAGCCCCGAACAGCTGCGCGGCAAGCCGCTCGACGCGCGAAGCGACCTGTATGCGCTCGCGCTCATGACCTACGAGATGCTCACGGGCAAGCTCCCCTTCAGCGGTCGGACGCAGCAAGAAATCATGATCGCCCGCCTGAAGAGTGAGCCGATGCCCCTCCGGGCCATCCGCCCGGAACTCTCTCTCTCGGCGGCCGTGGAGAAAGTCCTCCTGCGCGCCCTCGCGCGCGACCCCGGTGGGCGGTTTCCCAGCGCCGTGGACTACGCCACCGAGCTGGCGCGCGCGGCGCGCGACGGGGACGCCCCGGCGAGCGATGGCGGGCGCCTCACGAGGGGGTCGGGGGGCAGCTTCATCGACCGGTTGCTCGGTCGCCGCTGAGAGTTCTTCGCGCGACGGCGCGTTGCCGCTGATTCAGCCACTACCCAGATTGACGTCATGAAACGCTACGTGGCCTTCGATCCGCCCGAATACGTGGCGTGGATGCGTGACGAGGCGCTGGTGCGTGAATTTCGCGCGACCATCGAGCGCGACCGGGAGCGCGCAGCGGTGGTGGCGCGCCTGACGACCGAGCAGCTGCTCGACATGTACCGGGGTCTTCTCCGAACGCGGCTCACCGACATCGCGCTGAAGCGCTTCGTGAGGCAGGGGGTCATCTCCAAGGCCTGGCTGGGCACGGGCGAGGAGGCGACGACCGTAGGCCCCGTCCACGCTCTTCGGCGGCCTGCCGCACCGACACCGCGCGTCGACGCCGCGCGCGACGTGGTAGCACCGATGATCCGGAATGCCGGTGCCTGCACCGAGATGGGGATGCCGGTGGCCGACGTCCTCCGCGCCTACATGGGGACGGAGGACGGGCCGTCACACGGCCGGGACGGCCACTACGGGGACATGGCTCGGGGTGTACTCGCCCCGATCAGTCACGTCGGTGACATCGTCCCGGTGGCGACCGGCATCGCTCTCGCCTTTCAGGCGCGAGGGACCGACGCCGTGGCGCTCACCTGGATCGGCGATGGGAGCACGAAAGCGGGGGTGGCGCACGAGGGACTCAACTTCGCCGCCGTGCGGCGGGCGCCGGTGATCTTCATCATCCAGAACAATCAGGTAGCACTCGGGACGACGCTGGCCCAGCACCACCTCGCCGCCGGTCGCGAGAACTTCTCCCGCTGGCCACGGGCATACGGGATCTGGGGGGGCGTCTTCGACGGCAACAACGTTCTCGACGCCTACGCTCTCACCGCGCTGGCCGCCGAACGGTGCCGAGCAGGGGACGGGCCAGCGCTCCTGGTGGCCGAGACATTCCGCATGGGCGGTCACGCCACCCACGACGAAGCCGAGGCCCGACGCACCTTCGATGCCGAGCTGTTCGCCGCCTGGGGGCGGCGTGACCCGATCGGGCTGTACGAGGAGTATCTCGTCGACCGCGGGATTTCGCGCGAGGCCCTCTCGGGCGTGGAGGACGAGGTCCTGGCCGAAGTGGAACGAGCCGAGCACGAGGCGCTGGAGAGCCGCGCCCACCACATGCCGGCGCCGGCCAGTGCCACGAAAGACATCTACGCGGAGAGCGGATCGCGGTGAACCTAACGACGCTGCGTGCGTCGTCGGTACTGGCCTTCGTCCTCGTCGTCGCAGAGCAAGGGTGTCGGGTGCAGGAGGGCTACCCTCGCGGCGGCGGAGCTGCCGACTCGCTCGCTGTTCCCCCCGGCTTCGCGATCGCTCCCTACGCCCGACGCGTCGGCGGCGCGCGCTCTCTGGCCGTTGCCCCCGACGGCTCGGTCTACGTCAGCATCCCACGCTTGGGCCAAGTCGTGCGCCTGTGGACCGCCAGCGACGGCGCGACGGCGGATAGCTCGCAGATCGCGGTCAAGGGGCTCTCGCAGCCCACCGGGATCGCCTTTCACGGTGGTTGGCTCTACATCGCGAACACGAATTCCATCGTTCGCACGCGACTCGGCCCGGACGGCCTCGCCATCGGCACCCTCGATACCGTCGCCAAGATCGAGGGGGGCGGTGAGCACTGGACCCGGTCGATTCTCTTCGGTCGCGACGGTGCCTTGTACCTCTCCATGGGCTCGACGTGCAACGTGTGCGTGGAAACCAACCCGCAGCGGGCCGCGGTCATGCGCTTCGACGCCGATGGCAAGAACGGACGCGTGTTCTCCAGAGGTCTGCGCAACGCCGTCGGAATGGCCTTGGAGCCTCATACGGGGGCGATCTGGGTATCACTGAACGAACGTGACAACATCGAGCCTGACCACCAGAACTTGCCACCCGATGAGATCAACATTTTGCAGGAGGGCGGAGACTATGGGTGGCCATATTGTTACGCCCTGCACGGCAAACGGGTACCCAACCCGGAGTTCCACGACCCCGATCGATGCGCCGACAAAATACCTGCCGCCTTCGAAATTCAGGCGCACTCCGCGCCCCTCGGGATGACATTTTTGGACCGGGCCGTGATGCTCCCCCAGGAGTACCGGACTGATCTTCTGGTGGCCTACCACGGCTCGTGGAACCGCGACATTCCGACAGGGGACAAAGTGGTACGGATCCTGGTAAAGAATGGACACCCCCTTGGGGTGGAAGACTTCGTGACGGGGTGGCAGCGGCCGGACGGCAGCCGCTGGGGGAGGCCATCGGATATCGTCGTTGCGGGCGACGGATCCGTGCTGATTGCCGACGATCGGGGCGACGCCATCTGGCGCGTCACCTATCGCGCGAGGTGAGGATGGGGGGTAAAGGTCTGACGAGCGTGCTGGTCGCTCTCGCCGTGATCGGCGTGTCCCCTATCCCGAGCCAATCCTCCCGTCTGCCGGCGGCCCCTGCCGAGCCGCTGCAGGTGGCGAACTACGACATCTCGATCGACGTCCCGGACAGTGGCACGACGATCGGAGCCCGGGCCGAGCTGACGGTCGTGCGTCAGGCGCCGGCGGATACCCTGCGTCTCGATTTTGTCGGATTGCGCGTGGACAGCGTCCTGGTGAACGATCGTCAGGCGCGATTTCGTCGTGACAGCTCCCATCTCTTCGTTGCGCTCCCCGGCGGCTCCCAGGACACCCTCCATGTCTCGGTGACCTACGGCGGGAGCCCGACCGATGGTCTCATCATCCACACTGCCGGTGAGGGGAGACGCTGGACGGCGTTCGGCGACAATTGGCCGACGCGGGCCCGGTACTGGATTCCCTCGATCGACACGCCGGCAGACAAGGCCACGGTGAGCTGGACGGTCACGGCACCGGTTGACCGGACGGTCGTGGCCAACGGCCAGCTGCTGGAGCGCTCGGTGGTGAACGGGCCGGGCGCGCGCGCTCGATGGGTGTGGCGCGAGCACAATCCGGTTCCGACCTATGTGATGGTGATCGCCGTGGCCAAGCTCGACTCGGTCGATCTCGGCCGAACGGCGTGTGGTTTGGGGGAGCGAGCGGGTTGCGTGCAGCAGACCGTCTACCTAGCACCGGAGGCGATGGACTGGGCTCCCGGCCCATTCGCACGGGCGGGCGAGATGGTGTCGTTTTTCGGCAGACTGATCGCGCCCTTCCCGTACGAGCGCCTCGTGCATGTGCAGTCGAGCACGCGATTCGGCGGGATGGAGAACGCCACCGCCATCTTCTACAGCGACGAGGCCGTGCGCTCTCGCACGCTTCGCGAGGAGACGGTGGCGCACGAGACGGCGCACCAGTGGTTCGGCGACGCTGTCACGCCCCAGAGGTTCGCCGACGTCTGGCTCTCCGAGGGCTTCGCCACGTATTGGGCGGATCTCTGGGTGCGCCACGCGTCTGGCGACAGCGCGTTCCGCGACGCGATGGATCAGCAGCGGCGCGAGATCCTCGGCTCGACCACCAGCGCCGCGCGCCCGGTGATCGACACGACCGAGACCGACTTTCTGCGACTGCTCAACACCAACAGCTATCAGAAGGGCGCCTGGGCCCTTCACATGCTGCGTGTGCAGCTCGGCGACTCGGTGTTCGTGCGCGGTGTGCGGGCGTACTACGCCGCGCACCGTCACGGCACGGCGCGCACCGACGATCTCGAGCACGCCCTGGAAGGCGCGGCGGGAGATTCTCTGCGCTGGTTCTTCGATCAATGGCTTCGCCGCCCCGGCTGGCCCGAGGTGAGCCTCAAGTGGCGTTACGACGGCGCGAGCCGTCGCGTCACCCTCAGCGTGGAGCAGAGCCGGCGGTTTGCCCCCTACCGGTTCCCGCTGACGGTGGCCTTGCGAGACGGCGATGGTCGCGCCCATAAAGTGACGGTGCAGGTCGCAGCGGTACCGACGCAGTCGTTTGTCCTCCCGATGGCTCTCAGCGAATCCCCACGCTCACTGGACCCAGACCCCGATGTCGAGCTCCTTGCTTCCTTCCACGCGTCGTAGGCGCGCCATCGGCGTGCTCGGCGCCGCGGCGATCGTCGCCGCATCCATCGTCTCGCCCTCCGTGCTTTCGGCGCAGGGGCGGGGCCTCGTCGCGCGCGCCGACACCTTGATGCTGGCCGGACGCGTCTTTGCCGCCGAGTCGCTGTATTACCGGGCGGCGGCCCTCGAGCCGCGCAATCCGACGGCGCGCCTCGCCCTGGGGCGCTACCTGGCCCAGAGGGGCGCGCTCCGGGTCGGAGCGGTGCTGATGGAGGAGGCACGCTACTTCGGCGGCGACGCGAGCATCGTGGCCGTGGAGCTCGCCCCCGTCTACCAGCGGTTGGACGACTACGCCGCACTGGCGGCCCTTCCTGGGTCGCCTCTTCCGGTGGGTGAGCGACTCCGTGCCGAGTGGTTGCGCGACAATCCACCCAACATCGACGGCCCCGACTCGGCGTGGGTCGCCTATCGTGTGACGGACAGCAAACTGCTCGGTCGTGTGCCGCTCAAGATCGGGACGGACAGTGTGCTGGCGACGATCGATGCGCGAGTCCAAGGACTCCAGCTCGACACCAGCTGGGCGAAGCGGAAGACGGTGCGCATCTTCGCGGGGCACGGGGAGCGCGATGTGCTGCTGTCGGCCGCGGTCGTCCCAACCGTTCGCATCGGCGCGATGACCCTCGACAACGTCCCGACCCGTTTCGCGACTCTGCACGGCCCGCTCAATGCCGCGATCGGGCTGGACGTGCTCGGGAAGCTCGCTCCGAGCTTCGACCCGCGCGCGGGCCGCATTCTGCTGAGACGGACCGGTAAGGTGACGGATCCGCTCCCCGGCTGGAGTATCGCGACGCTGACCACCGGTGCCGGCGTGTACGTCGTGAAGGGGGAGACGGTCTTCCCCCTCGGCCATCCGGACGTCCAGCAGTATCTGCGCAATGTGCGCTGGACGTTCAATCCGCGCCGCGGAGAGATCGTCGTGGACTCCGTGGATGCGTCTCAATCGCTCGGGGCACAGTAGGCCGAGGACGACGTCCGCGAGAACGCGGCCGGTCGGCCGGCCGGCGGCCGGCGGCGAGCACTAGCGGCCTCGCAGTTGGAGCTCCACCAGGAGGCATCTGTCCTGCACGACCTGGATGCCCGCCTTGGCGAGGGACGCGGCCACGGCGTCGTGCCGGATGCCTGACTGAAACCAGACCGATCGCGGCCGGGTCGCGAGAATGTCCTCGACGTGCATCGGGATGTCCTTCGGGCGCCGAAAGACGTTCACCATATCGATCGGCCCTGGAATGTCCGCCAGACGCCGGTAGACCGGCCGACCGAGGATCTCGATGACGTCGGGGAAGTAGACGGGCACCGGAATGATCTCGAGGCCGGCGCGCTGGGCATATCGCGGAACGAAATACGCTGGCGGATTCGTGTGCTCGGTCTTGATACCGAGCACTGCGACGCGGTGCGTCTGCTGGAGGAGCGCGCCGATTTCGGCCGGAGTGTCGAGGAGGAGGTCGCGCCACGACTCCGCGCTCACGAGGCGCCAGATCGCGCGAGCGCGGCCCGGCTCGCCGCTGTGGCGCTGTCGAGAAAGCGTGTCGTGACGTCGCCCGCCTCCTCGCCCGACGCCGTGATCGCTGAGCCGGTGAGCACGGCTCCCGTCCAGCCGCGCGTGTGCCAGCGCCCTGACGGGAGGGCAGGGAGCCCGACGCCCTCGGGCGGCGGGTGCGGACTCACGTAGAAATACGGCTCCGCATACCACTCATCCCCGGGGGATAAGCCGACGCCAATCGACCTGGTGCGCTGGCCGTCGACGGGGAGGATGGTGGCGAGGTCGAAGTGATGGGGCCAGCAGCGCACCGGGTCGGAGCCGACGATGGCGCCGGAGAGGGCGCGGAGGATGGCGTTGGCGTTCCGCCACCAGCGTGCGAGCTCGGCGAAGGCGGCCCCATCGCCGAGGTCGAAGGCGGCGCCCGATGCCACGGCATGCGGGGGGATCTCGTAGTGCTTGCGCCGCGTCAGGCGGCCGGGGTCGGCCCCCGAGGCTTTGAGCTGCCGGGTCAGCCATCCGTAGGCGTCGTCGACCGTCCGGCCGTGGAGCGCGAAGGCGTTTTCTCCATGCCCCGCACCGTCGACGATGAGGAGCGAGAGGTCGGCTGGGCGCAGCGCGGCGCGAAAGGGCCGAGGTGCGGCGATGACCCTGGTCGCGTAGAGACGCGACTCGGCGACCCACTCGTGGTTGGTGTGGCTGTCGTCAGGCGCCGGTGCGAGAAGAGAGATGGCGACGGCGGTTGTGATCTGCAGCGCGTGGTGGAGCTGGCCGCGCGCCTCGGCGAGGGCCGTTGGTGGCGGGGCGCCGAGCGGCTCCCAGCGGACGGCGGCGCGGCGCATCGCATCGAGCGCCCTGTCGTTGCTCATCGCCTGGTGAGGCCCCGGCTACTGCCGATAGGCGTCGAGCGAAACCTTGAGCTGAGTGGTGAGCTCGGCGTCGCCGCTCAAGATGGTCTCCCAGGAGATCTCGTGCCCTTTCCGCCGTCCCTTGAGCACGATCTTCACCCCGTCGGGAGACATGCTCACCATATACGTCTCGCCGCCAAGCTTCAGCTCGCGTTTGATCGTCTTGTCGAGCTTCGCTGCCATGGATCCCGCCTCTCTGTGGGTAACGCGCAGTCCGCAGCGGAGCCCGCTCGAGGCTCGTGCCTCGTCGCGGACGCTTCACTGCCAGGTAAAGAGTGTGCCCTCCGAGGAGAGGAGGGCAAGCCGCGTTCCACCGAGTTCGCGGCCCGGCCGGGGGGAGTGGCTGCTCGCTGTCAGTGCAGCTGGATGACCTGCCCCGTGGACGGAACGCCGCGGGTGTCGATAATGACCAGCATGTAGTACCCCGGCGGCGCGTGGTGGTTGTCCGGCGGCATGGTGACGCTCAGCGTCCCGGCGGATTGCGAGAAGGTGAGGGTGTTGAGGCGCTGGCCATGGTTGAAGGCGTGGGTCACGGCGCCCAACCGGATGAGGAGAACCCGCTGGATCCCTGCGGCGTTAGGCGTGCTGACCGTGATGACCGAGCCCCACGTCGTGCTGGGCGGTGTTCCCGATGCTCCGCCGATCGCGGTGATGGCCGGGCGCTGCGTCAGCGTGCCATCGGGGTTGTACAGATATGTCGGCGTGTAGATCTCGGCGTTCCGCGTGAGGTCGTCCGTGTACTGTCCGCCGGGAGACGGCTCGCCGCTCCCCATCTGGAGGAGGCGCCCGTCGAGAAGGAGCAGCGCGGTCGTGTGATAGAAGCGCGCCCGGCTCTGCGCGGCCATCGACGTCCAGATCTGCGTCACCGGGTCGAACTGCTCGGCGATGAGGCGCACGGGGTCACCGGGGTTGCCATCATTCCCCACGCCGCCCGACCCGCCGGTCATCAGCATCTTGCCGTTGGCGAGAATCGTCAGGTTCGTCTGGCGCCGCGCGTAGTTCAGCGACCCGACCGCTTTCCAGGTTCCGGGGGGGCCGTTGTTGAGGTCCATCACCTCGGCCACGGCGAGCGGCGGACTCGTGTCCGTGCCGCCACCGCCGGCGAAGAGCACCTTCCCGTCGTAGATGGCCGCCGATCCGTAGTCGCGATTCACCCCGCTGGTGGACATCCCCCCGGCGGACCAGGTGTTTGTGTTCAGGTTGAGCCACTGCGACTGCGGCATCTCGCCCGCGTAGAAGACATACGGCGTGCTGGTGGGCGCGACGAAGATCCGCGGGTAGATGTAGAGGAGGAGATTCGCGCTCGTCAGGGTCTGCCTCGTCCCATCTGGGGCGTATTCTTCGGGAATAGGCACCTCATCGATCACCGGCGCATCACCCGACACCACGAGAATGTTGCCGTTGGGGAGCGTGATCGCCGTGGGGTACCAGCGGCCATACTGCATGCTCGTGATGGCCGTCCAGGTGTTCGTTTGCCAATTGTAGACGTTGGCGTTGGTCGTCCCGTCGAAGTCCCCGCCGTTTTGCGGCAGCGGATGGCCTCCGACGACGAGAAGACGACCGTCGGGGAACCAGTCGTATCCGCTGCAGAACTCGTCGCTGATCTCGACGGGGCCGGCGGTGAAAGAGCCTGCTCCGGTGCCGGCGGTCGGGTCCCAGAATACGGGCTGCTCGCCCATCCGACGCCGCCCCCATGTCATCACCTTGCCGGTAGGGAGAAGCAGCGCGTGAATCGCGATGCTGCTGTCCTCACAAGCGTCCACGGCAAGGGGATCCGAGCAGGTGTGCGGCCACCAGGTAAAGAGCGAACCCCAACTCCCTACGGTCGGCGTCACCGGGCATGGCTGGCCGCCATTCCCCTTGCTCGCGACCTGCTTCCCGCCGATCGAGAGCCGGAGGCTCCCTCGAGTCGTCGTCTGGAGGTATGTCTCGCTGTTCGAGTATGTCCCCCACTTGGCGGGAAGGCTCACGCTGCCATTCTCACCGGTCTGGTAGACATCCCAGGTGGCCTGCACCGCCACCGAGTTTCCGTTGGTGACGCGGAAGTAGTTCCCGCAGCGGTATTGGACCTTGATCTGCGTCAGGTCCTGAGATGCGGAAAGGGAGGCGGCGGCGAGCGAGACGACCGCCAGAGCCGCGACTCGCAACAGTCGCGGGGCGGTCTTCCGAAACGCGTTGGCTGAGCTGACGGCCATGGCCCGCCTCCCGTGCGCGAACCTGCGTCGCCCCCAAACGAGCGGCCGACTTTTCTACATTGGCGCGCGCCCCGCCTCGGGCGCGCGAGCTGTACTCACTACTGGATCTGTATGGTCTGCCCGGTCGTCGGCACTCCGCGATTGTCGAGCAGGAAGAGCAGGTAGAATCCGGGCGGTGCGAAATTCGCGTTGGGCGGCATCGTCACGGTGACCGACGATGCTCCAATGACCATGCTGGGAGTGAGCGTGCTGAGACGCTGACCGTGGTTGAAGGCGTGGGTGACGGCGCCGAAATGGAGGAGAAGGGCGCTCGTTATGCTCGCGGCATTCGGCGTGTTGAGAGTCACTGCCGCTCCATAGGTCGAGGTACTCGGTGCGCTGGTGATGATCGGCCTCTGCGCGAGCGTGCCGTCCGGATTGAAGAGGTATGACGGCGAATAGATCTGGGCATTGCGCGTCTGGTTGTCGTTGTAGCCGGTCGGCGACGGCTCGCCGCTTCCGCTCTCCAGGAGGCGCCCATCCGGCAGGAGGAGCGCGGTGGTGTGGTAGAAGCGTCCGTGGACCTCGGCCGGCATTGGCGTCCACGTCTCATTCACCGTGTCGAAGAGCTCGGGGATCGTCCGCGCCGGATCACCGCCGGCAAAAGCCGAATTCCCCGATCCGCCAGTCGCCAGGATCTTGCCGTTGGCCAGGATGGTGGCGTTCATCTGCCGCCGGCTGTACGTCATCGGAGCGACAGCGCGCCAGACCCCTGGGGGTCCACCGCTCAGGTCCATCACTTCCGCCGAGGCGAACGGGGGCGAGCCCCCGCCGACCCAGAGCACCCTCTGGTCATAGAGTACGGCGGAGCCATAGTCGCGGTCCGCGCCCATCGTGGAGACGCCGCCGTTCGTCCACGTGTAGTTCGCCATGTTGAGCCACGCCGACTGCACTTCCTCTCCGGCAAAGAAGACGTAGTTGCCGGAGTTCGTCGGCGCGACGAAGAGTCGCGGGTACAGCTGGAGATAGCGGAAGGCGGCCGAGTCCAGTTGCCCGTGGCCCGCCGGCGTGTAGGTCTCCGGAATCGAGATGAAGTCGGAGGCATCCGAGCCCGAGACGATCAACACGTTGCCGTTGTTCAGGGTTACCGCCGTCGGGTACCAGCGACCACGGACCATCGAGTCGACGTTCGTCCAGGTATTCGTCCGCCAGTCGAAGATGTTGACGGCGCGGGTGCCCTGCCCATCGGTGCCGGGCGGGTTCGGGTGCCCACCGACGACCATGTATCGCCCGTCCGCGAGCATCGTGTAACCGCTGCAGAATTCATCGGTGATGTCCACCTGGGCAGCGGTGAATGTCCCAGCGACCGGATCCCAGACTACTGGCTCCTCGCCCTGGCGGCGACGCCCGAACGTCAGAACCTTGCCGTTAGGCAGGAGCATGGTGTGGATGGTGATGCTGCTGTCGTTGCAGGCATCGACGGCGAGCGGGTCGGTGCAGGTGTGTGGCCACCAGGTGAAGACCGACCCCCACTGGCCCACGGTCCCCGCCGGATTGCAGGGGTTCCCTCCATTCCCCTTGGTGGCGATGACCGCTGTGCCGACGGAGAGTTGGAGGCTCCCACGGTTGGGCGTATTGAGATACGTCTCGCTGTTGTTGTAGCTCCCCCACTTGGCGGGGAGGGTCACCGAGCCGTGGTCGCCCGTCTGGTAGACGTTCCAATTGACCGTCACCGGAACGGTGTTGGCGTTGGTGATGCGGAAGTAGTTCCCGCAGCGATACTGGACCTTGACCTTCGAGAGGTCTTGGGCCTGGCTCGCCACCGGGGACGCAAGAAGCGACAAGAAGAAGGCGCCGGTAACGACGAGCGGCGTCGACGAAAGCTTGAGAGACATGTGTGACAACCGTCTGGTCTGAGGAACTTCGGCACCGCCGATGAGCTGCGCGCTGGCCGGCGGCGCGCAGCGGCTCGAGCGGTTCATGGGAGAGCGACGGCTACCGCCGACGGGCGTTGCGTCGTGGTTCCGTCACCCAGCTGCCCGGCCTCGTTGGAGCCCCAGCAGTACGCCGACCCACCGGACGTCGCGGCGCAAGTGTGGCTGAAGCCGGCCTCGATCTGACTGAAGACGAGCGTGCCTGGGGTCACGGCAGTCGGCACGAGCTTCTGCGCAGTAGTGCCATCACCAATCTGACCATTCGCGTTCGCGCCCCAGCAGTACGCTGCGCCGACGGTAGAGACGCCGCAGGCGTGAGACTCTCCGGCTGCGGCCTTCGAGAACACCACGCTGCCGGACACCGCCGCCGGCGACGGGTGGTTGGTGGTGGAGCTGTTCCCGAGCTGGCCTGACTGGTTGCTTCCCCAGCACATCATCGTGCCACTGGAGTTCACGGCGCACGTGAAGTTCGTCCCAGCGGCCAAGCTAACGAAGGTGCCAGCTACAGCAGTCTCGGTTGTTCGCGCGATCGTGGTTCCGTCGCCGATCTCACCGTCCGTGTTGGCACCCCAGCAATAGGCGGCACCACTTGCGGTGAGTCCGCAGGCATGGTATGCGCCGACACTCAAGGATGCGAAGGCCTGGCCGCCTGACACCAGGGCGGGTCCTGTGTGGTCAGTATTCGTGCCATCGCCGAGCTGCCCGAGGAAATTCGATCCCCAGCACCAGGCCTTCCCCGTGGCATCGAGGCCACAGGCGTAGTCGGCACCCGCTCCGACGGAACTAAAATGCTGACCTCCGGTGACGAGGCCCGGAATCAGCCGATCTGTTCCGACCGATCCGCCGAGCTGTCCGGAGAAGTTGTCACCCCAGCAATAGGGGTTGTTACCGGTGTCCACACCGCAGGAGAAGTCGCCTCCGCCGGAGACCTGCGCGAACTTGAT
>DASPTK010000074.1:0-2863 GCA_035623475.1 Gemmatimonadaceae bacterium
TGACCGCGGTGATGACGTTGATGCCGGCATCGAGCAGCTCGAAGACGTCCTCCCAGCGCTTCCGGTGGGGGGACCCCGGAACGTTCGTGTGCGCCAGCTCATCGACCAGCACCACCTCCGGCCGGCGGGCGATGATCCCGGCCACATCCATGTCCTCGAGCCCCACGCCGCGGTACTCGACTCTTCGCCGGGGCACCACCTCCAGTCCCCGCATCAGGGCCTCGGTCTCGGCGCGACCGTGCGCCTCGATGAAGCCGACCACGACGTCGATGCCGCGCTCCTTCATCGCGTGGGCCTCGGACAGCATGCGGTACGTCTTTCCCACGCCGGCCGCCGACCCGATGTACACCTTGAGCTTTCCTCGTGCCCGCTGCCTGACGAGGCTGAGAAACTCGCTCGCACTATTCTCCGCCGTAACCGGTCCGATTTTCTCCTCGGGTCGCGTCATCGCCACCAGCCGAGCGTTGGTCAGAGCTTCACGAGCAGTGCGAAATTGAGCCGGTTCTCCGTCTTCCGAAGATCGGGCGTGAACCCGTCGACCATCGATCCGGGCGCTCCCTGGTTGCCCCCGGTCGGGGTGATTCCCCCTGGGCCGACGAAGTAGGGGACGTTGGCCGCGCGATGGATGTACTCTCCTCGGAACGTGATGTAGGCGCTGGGCATGTAATCGAATGTGACCGACGCATCCCAGGCCTTAAACTGATCGCCCGGGTTGAGCGTGAAGTACGGCGTCCCCGAGGCCGCCGTCGCGCCGTTGATCGGCGGCAGGAGGACAAGATAGCGCCCCGGGTTCGTGATCGCCCCGGTGCCAAGCGTCACCGCGAAGTGGTCATGACCGAACCACGATCGATTGTAGATCATGTACCCGAGGAAGTATTGCGAGGGCGTCTCCACCGTGCCGCCATGGCACGTCACACCCCCGCCGGCCTCACACCCGAGGTCGAACGTAAACGAGAATGCCCCCTTGTCGAAGAGGGCCGACGGATCGTCGTAGTATTTCACCTCAACGCTGTTGTCGCTGTGGATCCGGGTGCGCGAGGGATGACCGAAGGTGTCGTATCCGTAATACCCGTTCGACAGGACCGACACAGCCCCCTCCGGGCGCCAGAGCACCTGGAAGCCGAATCCCGGGGATTCGTTGAACATTCCGTAAGACTGCCAGCCGTTGATCAACCAGAGCTCCACCTTGAGACGCTCGGTGGGGAAGGTCTGGATGCGCAGGCCGTTGAAGAACCAGGGCGTGTTCGCCGAGACGTACGAAGGCTGATAGGCCCAGTTGTCGAAGTTGTAGTAGCTGAAAAGGCCGACGTACGACATGAAGATGCCGGCGTCGAGGTTGATTCCATACCAGGCGTTCCAGTGGTAGCCGCCATAGATCTCCGAGAGGTAGCGATACGCCGTCGTCAGGTCCCACTGACCGCGCGACGGACTCGCATCATTGCGGGGTGTGAGAGTGGAGTACGCCCCGAATTGGGTCATCAGCCGCGCGCGAATGTTGTCGTAGTGGAAGTCGCCGCCGATGCCGAACTGCTGCACCTGGAACTCGTTCGTCCGTCCGCTCTCCGCCGCCCCATCGAGCGTGTGGTCCTGCGGCTCGTTGAAGTCGCGAATGTAGTTCACGTCCACGCGGAGCTCCCCGGTGAAGTACTTGGTGTCCAAGACCGGGTTGTTCCGGGCGTTGCCGTTGAGCCAGCTGAAATCCGCGTAGGAGAAGGGCTCCGGCTTCTTGTGCGCGGTATCCTGGACTTCCTTGTGCGTCGTATCTGCGGTCGCGGTGCTGTCGGCAGCCTGGGCGTGGACGAGTCCAGTCGTCACACCCAGCGCCACCACCAGCGTGAGGGCGCGAGTGAGGACTTTCATAGGAACTCCCTTTTCGTGTTCTGTGGGAACCGCCGAGCTATCGCGAACCCGGTTCGGCGGTAGCGTGTGCTGCGTTCTCGGGACGCGCCGATGAGGTCGCGCCAGCGGCGCGCCGAGCGTATGCCGAGTCGAGTGCGAGGTTGAGCAGGAGGACGTTCACCCGCCGCTCGCCGAAGATGCCGTACTGGCGCTCTTCGAGAGCCCGGGTCACGAGCGCCCGTATCGCGTCCTGGTTGACGCCACGGGCGCGCGCGACGCGCGCCACCTGCAGCTCGGCGTTGGCCGGCGAGATGTGCGGATCGAGACCCGAGCCCGACGAGGTGACCATGTCGGACGGGATCTTCCCCTTCACGCCGCCCTCCTGAGCGACCACGCTGTCGACCGCGCCGGCGATCAGCGTGTCGGCCAGCTTCGCGCTCGTCGGTCCGAGGTTGGTCCCGGTCGAGAGGGTGTCATCGTAGCCGCTCCCGGCCGCGGACGGCCGCGGGTGGAAGTACTCGGGGCCCGAGAACTGCTGTCCGATAAGGGCGCTCCCCACAACCCGCCCGTCCTTGGTCACCAGAGAGCCTGCCGCCTGACGAGGAAAGAGCAACCGCGCGAGACCGGTGACGACGCCGGGATAGATGAAACCCGTGATCACGCAGAGGAGGAGCGTGAGAACGATTGCCGGCCGGAGCTGATTGCGGAGCATGGTCAGGCCAGTCGCAGAGCGACGAGGACGACATCGATGACCTTGATGCCCACAAAGGGTACGATCAGGCCGCCGACGCCGTAGATCCAAAGATTGCGGCGCAGAATCGCCGCCGCTGATGCCGGCCGATACGACACTCCGCGCAGAGCGAGCGGGATGAGCGCGATGATAATCAGCGCGTTGAAGATCACGCTCGCCAGGATCGCCGACTGCGGCGAGTGGAGCCGCATGACGTTCACCGCCTGGAGCGCCGGATACGTCGCCACGAACATCGCCGGGATGATGGCGAAGTACTTGGCCACGTCGTTGGCG
>DASPTK010000075.1:0-3462 GCA_035623475.1 Gemmatimonadaceae bacterium
CCGTGTCGTGGGCTGGTCTCTGCCGGCGGCGGTCGTCTCCGGCGTGCTATTGTGTGGGGTCTTCGCATACGATGGCCGCATCAATCCCTACGACCCGCTCATGCAGACGGCCGGGTTCACCCTGCTCGCGCTCTTCTTCGGTTCGGTGCTCGTTGCCGCCCAAGCGGGTCGCCTCGGCGCACTGATCGGCGGCATGCTGACAGGCCGATTCCTGCGGCTGATGGGGAAGTACAGTTACGGCATCTACATCTACCACGAGTTCGTTCTCGACACCATCGTCCAGCCCTACGTCCGCGCCACCTCCCGCCTTCACCTGCCGTGGCTGGCGAGCCAGTTCGGCTACTTCGCCGTCTGCTTCGCCATCAGCGTGACCGTGGCGGCGCTCAGCTGGCGCTGGTTCGAGAGCCCGATTCTCTCGCTGAAACGGTACTTCCAGATGCCTGACGAGAGGGAGGCGGGCCCGCGGACACCGGCGAGCGCGACGACTTGAGCGCTTCGGCCGCGGCTGCCCGGCAGGGGTCGGTGCCGGCAACCCGCTCGCTCCTCTGGGTCAATCACTTCGCTGTCGCTCCGGTGGACGGCGGTGGCACACGGCATGTCGAGATCGCGCGCGAGCTTGTGCGGCGGGGATGGCAGGTGACGATCGCCGCCAGCGACTTTCACCTCCACTCGCGCGGATACACCAGGCGGAGAGGGCCGAGCGACCGCAGCGTCATTCGCGAAAGGGTGGATGGGGTGGAGATCGATTGGCTCTGGGCCGCACCGTACAGCCGAAACGACTGGCGGCGCGCGCTCAACTGGCTGACCTTTTCGCGTTCGGTCACGTGGTGGCGGCCCGCACCCGGCGGCCGGCAACCGAATGTCATCATCGGCTCCTCGCCGCACCTCCTCGCGGCCGCAGCCAGTCTGCGACTCGCTCGCCGACTCGGTGTCCCTTTCCTGTTCGAGGTGCGCGATCTCTGGCCGGAGAGCTTGCTCGCCGCTGGTGGCCGCAAGGGCCTGCTCTACTATGCTCTCGACGCCATTGCGCGGCGTCTCTACCGGAGCTCGGACCGCATCATTGTTCTGGCCCAGGGGGTGGGAGAATACCTCGCCACCCGTGGCGTGCCGAGATCACAAATCGTCTATGTCCCGAATGGGGCGGATGTGGACCCGGCGCCATCGCGACCGCGTCAGGCCGACGGATCGCGGCTCACGGCGGTGTACGCTGGCGCGCATGGGCCAGCGAACGGGCTCGACACGGTCGTGGACGCCGCCGCATTGTTGAGGGATGATCCCCGGATCCGTTTCCTCTTGGTCGGCGACGGACCCAGCAAGAATGACCTGGTGGCCCGCGCCCGAGCACGCAGCCTCACCAACATGGAGTTCCGCGAACCTGTGCCGAAGGACCAGGTGGCAGCACTCCTCCTCGCGGCGGACCTCGGTCTGATGGTACTCAGGGACGCCCCTCTCTTTTCGTTCGGCGTCAGCCCGAACAAGCTCTTCGACTATATGGCGGCGGGATTGCCCATCGTCTGCAACGTGCCGGGTGAGGTCGCGGACATCCTTCGTCAGGCTGGGAGCGGTGTGCAGGCGACGGACAGCTCGCCGGAGGCCCTCGCCTCGGCCGTTCGTCGGGTGGCGGCGCTCGACCCCGCGGCGCGGTCGGCTCTGGGCGCGGCCGGCCGGAGCTGGGTCGTCGCCAACAACAGTCGTGAGGCACTGGCCGCCCGCGTCGACGAAGCGCTCAGACCTCTCGTCGGCGATCCTGTCACGACGAGCGCGATGCGATGAGCGTTCCGCCAGCCCGATGGCCGGAAGCCGCCTCGACCTTCGCGCGCACCTACGGCCTGCGAGGAGTCGCCCTCCGCGTCCTTCACGAATCACGGCGGAGGGCGGGTGCCTTCCGGCGCATCCCTCGCCACGGTGCCGACCTCACCACGCCGGCCCCCCATCCGTACTGGGTCGACCCTGCGGCGCTGGCGGCGGCGACCGATCGGACTGCCGCCCTCGCCAGGGCGGATCGCGTGACTTCGGGGGAGTACGAGGCCTATCGCTGGAGCTGGCGGACCCTCCCGTCGTTGCCTGACGATTGGCACCGCTCGCCCGGAGCACGGCAAGCATTCCCGAGTGACCTCCCCTGGTGGTCCGTTCCGCACGCCGCGATCGACGCCGGTGACATCAAGGATGTCTGGGAGCCCGGGCGCTTCGCCTGGGTCTACGACCTCGTGAGGGGGTGGCTCCTCTCCGGTGACACTCGCTACGCAGAGGCCTTTCATCGGCTATTCGCCGACTGGTGCCGGAGCAGCCCGCCCTTCCTCGGAGCGCAGTGGGCGTGCGGCCAAGAGACCGCGATCCGCGCCGTCGCTCTTCTCTACGCCGAAGCCAACCTGGTGCAGTCGCCGGCGAGTACGCCGGAACGCATGGCGAGTGTCGCCAGCATCCTCTCCGCGTCGGGGGAGCGGATCGAGGACGCCATCGGCTACGGCATCTCTCAGCGCAACAACCACGCGGTGTCCGAGGCGGTGGGCTTGATCGTGCTCGGGGAGCGCTTTCGTGACCGGCATCCGGATGCGGCGCGATGGCTGCGCCACGGTCACCGGCTCCTCGACCGGACCGTACGCGAGCAGTTCGCCGCTGACGGCTGGTACATACAGCACTCGTTCAACTACCTCCGTCTGGCCCTCGATCAGTGCGTGATTGGTGTCCGCGCGCTGAGGCGCTCCGGCTCCGAGCTTTCCGCCTCATCCCTCGATCGCCTGCGGGCCGCCGTCGACTTGCTCTGCGCGGTGATCGAGCCCGCGTCGGGGATCGTCCCGAACCACGGGCACAACGACGGCTCGTTCGTACACCCCGTGACGCTCGCGACGTATCGAGACTACCGGGCGACCCTCACCACCGCCGCATCGACCCTCGGCGCGGCACTTCCATCCGACATTGCGATCGACCGGGAGTCGCTCGCCTGGGTCGGCAGCGCGCTCCCGTCTCGCTGTGCGCCGACCGGTGACGGCGTTCGCACCGGCTCCTCCGGTTGGGCAGCAGCGCGTGTCGGCGAGAGCTTCGTCTTCATCCGTGCCGGCTCCTACGTCAGCCGGCCGGCGCACGTGGATCCCTTGCACATCGACATCCGCATGGGCGGACGCGAGGTCATCGCCGACGCCGGGACGTACTCGTACAACGCCCCGCCGCCTTGGCGGAACGGTCTGGCGGCGGGCCACCTGCACAATGGTCCGGTGATCGATGGCGAGGAGCCGGCTGCGCGCGGCGGGCGATTCCTCTTCGTCCTCTGGCCGACGGCGCGAATCGCCCGTGCCGAGATGGGAAATCGCGAAGCAGTGATCGAGGCCGAGCAGCCGGGGCGGGTTAGTCGCACCGTGCGAGTCATGCCTGACGAGGTCGTTGTGACAGACGCCTCGATCGACCCGACGGCACGACGTATCCGTGTGGAGTGGCTCCTCCATCCGGATGCCGACGCTCGTCAGG
>DASPTK010000076.1:0-9053 GCA_035623475.1 Gemmatimonadaceae bacterium
AAGTGGGACGCGAAATCCCTGCGGCACATGCTCACCGATCCCACCGCGCGAGCGAACGCGATCCGGGAGCTTTCCGATTCGGTCTACCGCTACGGCCTGGCAGGGGTGACGCTCGATTTCGAGGAGGTTCCATCGGATCTCACCGAGTCGATCGTGTCGTTCGCCAAGGCGCTCAAGGCGGAGATCGGGCCGAAGGGGCGACTCGTCACGCAGGCGGTCTCCTTCAACGACACCGAGCACCAGCTGGCGCGCTACGCGTCGATCAATGACAAGCTCTTCCTGATGCTCTACGACGAGCACTTCGGGGGCCGTGGCGACCCGGGACCGGTGGCGAGCCAGCAGTGGTTCGTGCGCACGGCGCGGCGCATGCTGCGCACGATTCCGCCTGACAAGGCGATCCTCACTGTCGGCGCCTACGGCTACGACTGGAACGACGGCGACAGCGTGGCCAACGCGCAGGCGGTCACCTTCCAGGAGATGATGTCCGCGGTGCGCAACACGCGTGAGGAAGGTCGCCCCGCCGGGATCTACTTCGACTCGCTCGCGCTCAACCCGTATGCGAGGTGGACCGACGCCGACTCCACCGACCACCTCTCCTGGTACCTCGACGCGGTGGCCGCATGGAACCAGTTCCAGGCGACACGTCAGCTCGGCGCGGCGGGACAGGCGATCTGGCGCTTGGGCTCGGAGGACCCGGCGATCTGGAATGTCATCGGCAAGGCGGGGATCGACGCCTCGCCGTACGGGCTGGACAGCATCCCGGCCGGATACGACCCGGAGTTCCTCCCGCGGGAGAACGGCGGCGAGATCCTCAAGATGATCGCCAAGCCGACGCCGGGACGTCGCGAGATCACCTACGACTCGACCACCAGGCTGGTAGTGAACGAGCGGGTGACCGAGCTGGCGACGCCCTACGTGATGCGCCGATTCGGCCGTGCCGAGAACAAGGTGGCGCTCACCTTCGACGACGGGCCCGACGGCCGCTGGACGAGCGACATTCTCGACACGCTCCGCTCGCGGCAGGCCCACGCCACTTTCTTCCTCATCGGGCAGAATGTCGAAGCGCACATCCCGCTCGTCAGGCGGATGTACAGCGAGGGGCACGAGATCGGCAACCACACCTTCACCCACCCGAACCTCGGCTTCACCGGCGACCGGGCGACGCGCCTCCAGATCGATGCCACCGAGCGGCTGCTCGAGGCGGTGATCGACCGGCGCTCGGCCTTCTTCCGGCCCCCGTACTTCGGCGACGCCGAGCCGACCACCGAGGACGAGCTGGTGCCGGTCGGGATCGCCAGCGACCGCGGCTACCTGACGATCGGCCTCCACATCGACAGCGAAGATTGGCAGTCGCCGGGCGTGCAGACGATCATCGACACGACCCTCAAGCAGCTCGACCGCGGCAACATCGTCCTGCTGCACGACGGTGGAGGAGAGCGGAGCCAGACGGTGGCGGCCCTCGGCCCGCTGATCGATTCGATCCGGGCGCGTGGCGACACCCTTGTCACCGTGTCGGAGCTGGTCGGGATCTCGCGTGACAGCGCGATGGCGAAGCTGCCGCCGCGATCGATGGTGGCGCGTTATGGTGACCTTATCGGCTTCGGGCTCCTTGGAGTCGGCGAGTGGTTCCTCTACTGGGTCTTCCTCGTCGCGATCGTGCTCGGGTTCGCCCGACTGGTCTTCATGACCGTGCTCGGGATCGCCCACCGGATCAAGCGCCACCAGGACCCGGATGCGCCGATCACCTACGCCCCGTCGGTGAGCGTGATCGTCCCCGCCTACAACGAGGCCAAGGTCATCTGCAAGACGGTGGCGAGCCTCGTGGCCCAGGAGTATCCGGGGCCACTCGAGGTGGTGGTGGTGGACGACGGCTCCCAGGACGGGACCTACGACGTGGCTCGTCAGGCGTACGGCGACCACCCCAAGGTGTCGGTCTACCACAAGGCCAACGGCGGGAAGGCGAGCGCGCTCAACTACGGCCTGGCGATGGCGAAGGGAGAGATCGTCATCTGCCTCGATGCCGACACGCTCTTCGCCCCCGACACGGTGCACGAGCTGGTCGAACCGCTGAGCGATCCCCAGGTGGGGGCGGTCGCCGGGAACGCCAAGGTCGGGAACCGGATCAACATCCTCACCCGCTGGCAGGCGATCGAGTACGTCACCAGCCAGAACCTCGACCGGCGCGCCTTTTCTCTCCTGAATTGCATCACCGTCGTACCCGGCGCAGTCGGCGCATGGCGGAAGGACCTGGTGGAGGAAGTCGGTGGATTCAGCGAGGCGACGCTCGCCGAGGATCAGGACCTCACGCTGTCGATACGCGAGCGTGGCCACTCGATCGCCTACGCCGATGAGGCGCTCGGATACACCGAGGCACCCGATACCGTGGCCGCCCTGGCGAAGCAGCGCTTCCGCTGGTCCTTCGGCACCCTCCAGTGCATCTGGAAGCACCGCCGAGTCTTCTTCCGGAAGAAGTACGGCTCACTCGGCTGGATCGCGCTGCCGAACAACTTGATCTTCCAGATCATCTATCCGGCCATCTCACCGGTCGCCGACTTCCTCTTTCTCTGGAGCCTCTTCACCGTCTGGCTGGCACGAAGTCAACACGGCGCCACCTGGACGATGACGAGTCTCGAGCAGGTGTTGACGTACTATGCCGTCTTCCTACTCATCGACTGGCTAGCGACGATGGTGGCGTTCCTGCTCGAGCCTGACGAGGACAAGTCGCTCACCTGGCTCGTCCTCCTGCAGCGATTCGCCTACCGGCAGATCATGTACTGGGTGGTGCTGCGCTCCGTGATCGCGGCGCTCAAGGGGCGCGGCGTGGGGTGGAACAAGCTCGAGCGGAAGGCGACCGTCGAGCTCGAGTTGGCGATGCGAGAGAGCGCCTAGCGCGCCCACAGCGGCTCGCGCGCCTCGCGCTTCTCGTCAGGTACCCTCGATCTCGTCCGCCACCCGCGCCTGGTTCCTCGCCTGCACCACGAAGACGATCGCCAGCACCAGGAGCACCAGAACGAGCGCCAGAATGTCCTCGTAGCGCCGAATGTGGCCGAGCAGGAGAACCGCGCTCTGGCCGAATCCCCAGCCGACAGCGGTAAAGAGGATGCTCCATGTCCAGGCGCTGATCCCGCTTCCGATGACGTAGGTGGCGAAGGGGAGGTGGGCGACGCCGCAGGTCACCGGTAGAAGGAAGCGCGCGCCGTAGGCGTAGCGCACGAGCAGCGAGGCGCGCCAGGGGTGCCGGCGCACGACGGCGAGAAGCTTCTGGATCGATGGCTCGAGCTTTGGCCACCGCCGAATGAGAAAGCTCGATCGCCGTCGCCCGATCTCGTAAAGGACGATGTCTCCAGCCCAACTCCCCAGGGCGCAGGCGACCGCGGCGGTCACGGCGCTCAGGTGACGCTGGTGCGCCGCGAATCCGGAGAGTACCGGTGCCGCCTCTTCGGTGATGATGCTCGTAGCGCCTAGGGTGACGTAGGCCCAGAGCTCGGAGAGCGAGGAGAGGAGGGACATGTGTCTCCGGCGCTTACCGCGTCAGCTCTCCTGGAGCGCCGCCATCGGCGTCGCCGCGAAGACATCGCGGCTGCCTGACAGGCCGACGGCCACTGTGATCGCGACGAGTCCGGCGGCGAGGGTGGCCAGCGGAAGCACCGTCGGCACGAACGGCCCCTCGAAGATGTAGTGCATCACCGCCCACGCCCCTCCCACCGACAGCAGAATTCCAGCGAGCGCGCCGAGGGTGCCGAGGACCGCGTACTCGGCCACCATGATGCGACCGACCTGGGCGCGTGTGGCGCCGAGTGTCTTGAGCAGCACACCCTCGCGCAGCCGCTGCCTCCGCGACGCCGCGATCGCGCTCACCAGCACGAGTATCCCGGTGGCCACGCTGAAGAGCGCCATGAAGCGAATGGCCAGGGAGATGCGCGACAGGATGCGCTCGACAGCGTTCTGGATGGCGGTGAGATCGAGGCTCGACACGTTAGGGAACTGCTCGACCACCCGGCGCTGGATCCTGGCGCGAAGCGCGTCGTCGGGGACGCGGGCCAGCATCACATAGGTCTTCGGGGCGTCCCGGAGAGCACGCGGCTCGAAGAGGACGAAGAAGTTGGGCTCGAACCGCGCCCAGCTGACCTGGCGGAGACTCGTCAGGCGCGTCGGGACGAGGACGCCCTGCACATCCCACACGACCGTATCCCCGAGAATGATTCCGAGCTCGTTCGCCAGATCCCTCTCGACAGAGATCCCCGGAATGCCGGTGGTGTCCGCGCCGCCGGGAAACCACTTGCCCCCCACCAGCTTCTCCGAGGCGACGAGCGTGTCGCGGAAGCTCGACCGATACTCGCGCCTGGCGGCCCATTGCGTATGCGTCTTCCCCCACTCGTACGCCGGAGTGTGGTTGATCGACGCGATGCGCATCGGCACGATCGGCTCCACCCGCATGGGGGTCACCTTCGCGTCGCGCACCAGCGAGTCGACTCGGGCCTCCTGGTCCTGCTGGATGTCGAAGAGCGCCAGGTTGGCCTGCGACGCCACGCTGCTCAGCGCGAGCTGTCGCAGGAGGTTGTGCTCTACGAGATAGAGGGTGCTGACGAGGAAGGCGCCGAAGCCGAGCGCCAGCACCACGGTGCGCGTCTGGTTCGCCGGCCGGAAGAGATTCGCGATTCCTTGCCGCACCACGAAGGGCCAACCGCGTCGGGTGACCCGCCGCGCCACCCAGGTGATCCCGGTGGCGCTCAGTGCCAGCGCGGCCAACGCGATCGCCACGCCGGTGCTCATCCCTAGGCCATCGCGCACGCGGCCGGTGCGGGCGATGGCGAGAGCAACCGTGCCGGCGGCGAGGGCAATAATCACGGCGATTCGCGCCCAATCGCCAAAGAGGCTCGGCCGCGCCGCTGGGGTCGCATCGCGCCGGAGCACCTGGAGCGGCGCCACGCGACGGACGGAGAGCACCGGGATGAGCGTGAAGAGCGCCGAGGCAATGACACCGGTGGCGAGGCCGGAGACGATCGCCAGCGGCTCCGGCCGCACACTCACGTCGACCGGGATGAAGTCGCCGAGCACGAGGGGGAGGATGAGCTGGACGCCGAGGCCGAGCGCCACGCCGAGTGTGGCGCCGATGAGCCCGAGTGCGATCGACTCAATCAGGTAGACTCCCACCACCTGGCCGGCGGTGGCTCCCATGCACCGGAGCACCGCCACGCTGTCGATCCGCTCCCGGATGTAGGAGTAGATCGCGCTGGCGACACCGATTCCGCCTAACAGGAGCGCGACCAGCCCCACCACGCCGAGGAAGCGCTCGAGGCGCTCCATCCCCTCGGTGAGCGAGCGCTCGGTGTCCTGCACCGTGCGCGCCCGCACGCGCCACTGCTCGAAGGCGTCCTTGTGCGCCGAGACGAGTTTCGCCGGATCGACAGTCGGCGGAAGCTTGAGCAGTACCTCGTACTCGGCACGGCTGCCGAAGCCGAGGAGGTGCGTCTCCTCGAGGTGCTGCTCGGGGATGTAGACGCGCGGCCCGAGGGCGGAGGCGACCCCCACGTCGCCGGGGACGTTCTTCAGGGTGCCGATGATGGCGAATCGCGCGTAGCCCAGCGCGAGGGAATCACCGACATGGGCATCGAGGGCGATGAGGAGCGACGGGTCGACCAGGGCGTTGCGCCCCTGCTGCAACAACGGCCAGCGACCCGCCGGGTCGGTCTCGATCTTCCCGTAGAAGGGCGCGCCGACGCCAAGGGCGCGAACCTGGACGAGCCGCGTCCCCTGTGTGCCGGGGACGAAGGTCATCGACGCGAACGTGACGGCGTGCGAGACCTCGATGCCCGCGGCGTGGAGGGAGTCGACGAGGGAATCGGCTCCCGCCGGGAAGCGCTGGCGCGAGGAGAGGGAGAGGTCAGCGCCGAGGAGAGCGCGGGACTGGAGGCGGATCGAGCGCGTGACGTTGGAGCCGTAGGAGTCGATGGCGACGAGGGCCGCGACGCCGACGGAGATCGAGGAGATATAGAGCAGGAGCCGGCGCCGCGCCGTGCGGGTATCGCGCCAGGCGAGCGAGGCGAGGGTGCGGAGCGCGCTCCGCGCGGAGCCGTTGGGGGCGCTCATTAGGCAGCCAGCTCCCGGTCTTCGACGACGGCACCGTCGCTCAAGCGGATAATGCGCCCCGCGTGCGCCGCGAGGTCGGGGTCGTGGGTCACGAGCACGATCGTCGTGCCCGCATCGCGATTCAGCTCTTCGAGGAGATCGATGATGCGAGCACCGGTTGCGCTGTCGAGATTTCCCGTCGGCTCGTCGGCGAAGAGGACGAGGGGGCGATTGACGAATGCCCTGGCGAGGGCGACGCGCTGCTGCTCGCCGCCGGAGAGCTGCACCGGGTAGTGGTGTGATCGGTCGGCGAGGCCGACGCGGCCGAGGAGCTCACGAGCACGCGCGGCAGCGTCCGGCTCCCCGCGCAGCTCGAGCGGCACCTGGACGTTCTCCAGCGCGGTGAGGGTGGGGATGAGTTGAAAGCTCTGGAACACGAATCCAACTTTCTCACCGCGCAGGCGCGCGCGCTCGTCCTCGCTGAGCGAGCCCAAGTCGGCGCCGTCGAGCGCCACTTGGCCGGAGGTCGGGGTGTCGAGCCCAGCGAGCAACCCGAGGAGCGTCGTCTTCCCGCTTCCGGAGGGGCCGACGATGGCGACGAAGGCGCGGGCCGGGATGGTGAAGCTCACGTCGCGCAGGACGGTGATCTCACGGTCGCCGCTCGGGAAGACTTTCGTCAGGTGACGGACAACGAGCATGCGATACGCGATCTGGGTATTGGTAATGACAGCGAGCGCCGCCGCGTGCAGTGGACGCGAGCGGGGCGCCGCCGATGCCCAAGCGCGGCGGAGTGCGGGTGGGAACGGGGCACAACCAGCAGCCGCCGGGCCCTCGACGGGAGCGGCGGCCCATTCTTCCGAGCGCACCATCCTCTTCGTCGGAACCAGCCTCACCGCGGGGTTGGGACTCGACCCCGACGAGGCGTATCCCGCACTCATCGCGCGGAAAGTCGACTCGCTCGGACTAAGCTACCAGGTGGTGAACGCGGGCGTCAGCGGCGAGACATCCGCCGACGCCGTGCGACGGCTGGGGTGGCTCCTCAAGCAGCCGCTGGATGTGTTCGTGCTCGAGACCGGGGCGAACGACGGGCTGCGCGGGCTCAGCGTCGACTCGATGCGTGCCAACATCGCGCAGATCATCGACCAGGTGCGGACGACGCATCCGGCGGCGCGCATCCTGCTGGTGGGGATGGAGGCTCCGCCGAACATGGGTCCGGGGTACGCGGCGGCCTTCCACCGCGCGTATCCCGAGATCGCGCGGGCGAAAGGAGTTGCGCTCGTCCCCTTCCTCCTGGCGGGGGTGGCTGGTGTGGACACGCTCAACCAGCGGGACGGGATCCACCCGAACCCGCGTGGCGCCCAGATCGTGGCCGACAACGTGTGGAAGGTGCTCTCGGGGCTCCTCATCCCACCTGCCAAGGGGGCCGCGTCGGCCTCGCCTTGACCGAAACCAGGGGACGCGGGTAAATTGAAGGGCTGAAGCACTTTACACTCACTATCCAGAACTTACGGCGGTTGATTTTCATATGGCGATTCCGGCAACCCAGATCCGTCGCGGCATGGTCATCGTCTTCGAGGGCGATCCCTGCCGCATCACGGAATTTCGGCATCACACGCCCGGCAATCTGCGGGCGATGGTCCAGGCCAAGCTCAGGAACTTGCGCTCGGGCTCGAGCTTCGAGCATCGCTTCCGCGCTGCCGACACGATCGAGAAGGCGTCGCTCGAAACTCACAACCTCGAGTTCCTGTATCAGGGTGGGGACATTTACCACTTCATGAACACGGAGAACTACGACCAGCTCGAGATCGACGAGGAGACGCTCGGCGATGGCGCGCAGTGGATGCAGCCGGGGATGAAGATCGTGGCCGAGTACTACAATGGTCGGCCGATCGGCATCGAGCTGCCGAACGCGATCGAGCTGGCGATCGTCGACACGGCGCCGGTGATGAAGTCGGCGACGAAGACGGCGTCGACCAAGCCGGCGAAGCTGGAGAATGGGGTGACGGTGAACGTCCCCGAGTTCCTCAGCACGGGGGAGCGCGTTCGCGTGAACCCGAATACCGGCGACTATCTGGACCGCGCGAAGAGCTGACGCGGAGACCGTCGCGCGTCGGGCGGTCCCGCAACGCTTGCCCGCACGCTCGCGTTGATTCGGATTGCTGGGCTGTTTAACATTCGAGTCTTGCCGGCTCTTCGGGGCCGGCCTTATGGTGACCGTAGCTCAATTGGTTAGAGCACCGGACTGTGGCTCCGGGGGTTGTGGGTTCAATTCCCATCGGTCACCCTGGAGAGCGTGAGCGGCGAGGAAGGGGGCGGGAGGGGCTGGCGCTGCACTCGCTGCGGGAAGGTCCGTAGCTCAATTGGTAGAGCACTGGTCTCCAAAACCAGCGGTTGGGGGTTCGAGTCCCTCCGGGCCTGTGCGGTGCGTTGACAACCGATTGGTGGAGTAGGAGACGGAGCTCGCGTGGCGAGCGTGGGAGTCGTCTGGCGGTATCGTCTAGGGGACTAGGACGGAGCCCTCTCAAGGCTCAAACACGGGTTCGAATCCCGTTACCGCTGTTGGAAAGCCCGAGTGCTTTGGCCCCATCGTCTATCGGTTAGGACGGCACTCTTTCAAGGTGCAGAGAGGGGTTCGACTCCCCTTGGGGCTGTGAGGGGAGGGGAGGGCGTGAGGTGGTGGGGGAGAGACGTTGGGGCTGTAGCTCAGCTGGTTAGAGTGCCGGTCTGTCACACCGGAGGTCGCGGGTTCGAGCCCCGTCAGCCCCGTGACACGCAGCGCGCGGTCGTCGTCAGGCAGCACGGTGTGTGAGGAAGTCGCCCTGGTGGTGAAATTGGTAGACACGCCATCTTGAGGGGGTGGTGCCGTAAGGCGTCGCGGTTCGAGTCCGCGCCAGGGCATGTCGCCAGCGTAGCTCAGTGGTAGAGCACTCGATTCGTAATCGAGCGGTCGTCGGTTCAATCCCGACCGCTGGCTTGGGGTTAAG
>DASPTK010000077.1:0-12789 GCA_035623475.1 Gemmatimonadaceae bacterium
GGGGGGGGGGGCGGATTCGGCGGATTTGGCGGCGGCGGCGGATTCGGTGGCGGCGGCGCGGGCGGGAGCTGGTAACCATGGCGAAGATGACCCTCGAGCAACTCGTTGAGCAGCTCCGTAAAGCCTTCGGATCGGACCTGCACGCCGTCGTGCTCTTCGGATCGGCTGTGGCGGGGGAACACATCGCGAAGCGCTCCGACTACAATATTCTGGTAGTGGCAGATCGACTGGACGTGGAGCTATTGGGCCGGGAGGGAGCCATCGCCCGGGCGTGGGCCGAAGCGGGTCATCCGCCCCCCCTGACGATGACACTCGCCGAGTGGCGGGCTTCGAGCGACGTCTTCCCCATGGAGTATGCAGACGTGCTGGAGCACCACCGGGTGCTCTACGGCACCCTTTCCACCGAGGGGATAACCGTGGATCCGCGCAACTTGCGGCTCCAGCTCGAGCATGAGGTCCTCGGCAAGCTTCTTCGCCTTCGGGCGGGCATCATGACTGCTGGTGGGGACAGCAGCCGCCTGATAGAGCTCATGGCGGCCAGTTTGAGCACCTATATGGTGATTTTCCGGGGGTTGCTGCGTCTCCTAGGTGAGGCCCCGCCGACCGATTATGAGGCGCTGACGCGCCAGGTGGCTCAGCGGTCGGGGATGGCGCCTGAGCCCTTCCTGCGCGTGATAAACCACGTGCGGGGGGCGCAGAAGATCGCCCCGGCGGACGCCAAGAGCGCGATCGCGGACTACCACGCCGGTGCGCGCCAGCTCGTGGAGTACGTCGACAGATTGGGAGAGAAATGAAATACCACTTTCTTGCCGCCTCGCTGGTGCTCCTCGCTGCCTGCTCGTCGGAGAAGAAGGCTCCACCGCCGCAGATCGCCCAGGACACGACACCGGTGAACCTCGACTCGCTCAAGAGCGAGATTCCGCCGGCGGCCCCGGATACGTTCACGCCGCCCAAGCCGGTCAAGCAGCAGCCACCGATTCCGCCGGCACCGCCGGAGCTCATGCAAGTGGTCGAGCGCGAGCAGTCGTTCTCGAAGTTCTGCTATCAGGAGTTCGGGCAGAAGCAGGATCCGAGCCTGGCGGGCGGCGTCGCCATGGTAGTGAAGGTGACCAACGACGGCGTCTCCGAGGCGAAGGTTCGCGCCGACACCTGGACGTCCAGAACGGCCGGCACGCACGTGAACGAGTGCCTGAACGAGAAGGCAGCCAACGCCTGGAAGACAGCCGCGGGGTCGGTCAAACCCGGAAGCTACGTCGTCCAGCTCGCGTTCCGTCCGACCTGAGGAGAAGTCCACCCCGCCCCGTGCGTGAGGCGCGCGCTCGCATCTCTCGCGCGCGCTTGCTGAGGACGGTGTCGCCTCTCTAGGAGCCCTTGCAGACGGGCCCACGATTCGCCATCAGTCCAGCGAAATCGTGATCGCTCTCACCGTCCGCAAACCGGGATCTCCTCATGCGTCGTTGGCTCTCCTGCCTGTTGCCGCTCACCCTCGCGCTCACAGGCTGCGGCTACAACACAATCCAAACGCTCGACGAGCAGTCGAACGCCGCGCGAAGCCAAATCGAGGTGCAGCTGCAACGCCGCGCTGACCTGATTCCTAACTTGGTCAACACGGTGAAGGGCTATGCGACGCACGAGGAGCAGGTCTTCTCCGAGGTGGCGCAGGCTCGCGCGGGACTGCTTGGTGCCGTCCAGTCGCACGATCCGCAGCAGATGGCGGACGCCAACGCAGCGGCCACGAGCGCCCTCGGTCGCCTGCTGGCTGTCGCCGAGAACTATCCACAGCTGAAGGCGGATCAGAGCTTTCTGAGACTTCAGGATGAGCTCACGGGAACCGAGAACCGGATCGCCGTGGCCCGCGGGGACTACAACCAGGCGGCCCAGCAGTACAACACGTACATCCGGCAGTTTCCAGTCGTGATCACTGCAAAAGTGATCGGGGCGAAACCGAAGAACTATTTCGAAGTGACGAATCCGGCCAACCGGGAGGCCCCGGTGGTTGACTTCTCGAAGCCGGGGGCGGCGCCGGCGGCGCCGCCAGCGCCAGCCAAGGTCCCGTAGAGCCACGCCAGCAGCAGCGGCGCTGGCGCGACACGCTCGAACAACGATTGGGGGCCGGGCGGGAGATGCCCCGGCGGCCGGGGTCGTGGCGTGCCATCAGTCATTGGGCCGTCCTCTCTGATGGACACCGGCATGAAACCCGGTCAGGGCCCTGACATGGGCTGCAGGTCGTGACGAGTTCTTGACAGTCTCTACCGCCAGCGGTATGCTGCCGTGTCCCACCTGCGGTCAGCGACCGATTTCGCGCGACCCCCTGCGCGACGTTCGGATATTCGGTTTTCGGAGAAGTCGCACGCACTCGGCGGTCCGGGGCTGACCATCCCCGGCGTTGTTCGCTACCGAGCGTGCGTCGCGTTTTGCCTCGAACCCGCCCTACGAGGTGACCAGGTCACTATCACAAGTCAGGCAGCCGTGCAGGACCGAAACACCCTTTCATGTGGCTTACTACCAGGAGGAAGCATGAAGTGGCGTGTCATCGCATCACTCGCGGCAGTCACGCTGACGGCGGTACCAATCGCCGCAGGTGCTCAGGAGGCACTGTTCAGCGGGAAAGTGACGAGCGAGGCAGGAGCACCGATCGAGGGTGCGCAGGTTTACCTCGATAAGATGGGCATCGGAGCGTCGACGAAGAGTGATGGTAGCTATCGGTTCGTGGTTCCCGCTGCCCGCGCAACAGGGCAGCAGGCGACGCTGATCGCCCAGATCATCGGCTTCAAGGCGAAATCCGTCCTCGTGACGGTGACGCCGGGTCAACAGACGTTCGACTTCCAGCTTGCCAGCGCCCCGGTCGTGCTGCAGCAGATCGTGATCACGGGTGAGGGCACCGTCACCACCGCCGAAAAACTCGGCGCGACGGTCAATAACGTGAAGTCGGACGAGATCGTGCAGAGCAATGAGAACAACGTCACGAATGCTCTCGCGGCGAAGGCGCCCAACGTTCTGATCCAATCCCAATCGGGCGACCCGGGATCGAGCACGAACATCCAGATCCGCGGGCTCAAGACCTTCTCCGGCGACGGCAACCCGCTCTTCGTGATCGACGGCGTGCCGATGGACAACCAAACCCTCAGCACGGAGAACAGCTTCGCCGGTGTCGCTGCTCAGCAGGAAGGTGTCGTTGCGCCTAACCGGGCGGCCGACATCAATCCGAACGACATCGAGTCCGTCACGATCCTGAAGGGTTCGGCGGCGTCGGCCATTTATGGCGCGCGCGCGGCCCAGGGCGTCGTGATGATCACGACCAAGAGCGGTAAGTCCGGGGCCACTCGCTATTCACTGCGGTCCTCGTACTCGTGGGACGATGTGACGCAGGTCTATCCGCTTGAGAGGCAGTTCGGCCAGGGCGACAACGGCGCCAACGCGCCTGTCGGACCTGACGAGTACGCGATCAAATACACGTGGGGTCCGTCGCTGGCGTCGGGCACCACGACGTACGACCACATGAACGAGATGTTCACCACCGGGCATGTGTGGGACAACACGCTGTCGGTCTCGGGCGGCGACGACCGGAGGACGTTCTTCCTCTCCGGTGGCTGGACGAACAACGACGGCTTCGTCGTTGGTCCGAACGACACGTATCGGCGCGCGACCGTTCGACTGAAGGGATCGCAGCTGATCGGTTCGTCTTTGCAGATTTCGGCGAACCTGAACTACGTCGATACGAAGGGGCAGTACGTCCAGCGTGGCGACAACGTGAGCGGAATCATGCTCGGCGGGATGCGCACGCCCCCTGAGTTCAACAACCTGGACTACATCGATTCCGTCTCGGGGCTGCACCGGTCGTATCGCTTCCCGAACCCGACGGCTGCATCGCTCTCGGAGGGCCGCGGATACGACAACCCGTTCTTCACCATTTACGACGAGCCGTCCACCTCGCAGCTCAGCCGCGTTCTCGGAAACTTCACCGCGGTGTGGGATGCGACAGACTGGCTCAAGTTCCAGGACATCGCGGGCGGCGACTACTACACCGACCAACGCCTCGAGGCCCTGCCGTTCACGAACTCGACCCAGCCGCTGGGCCAGGTCATTCGTGCGAACTACAACAACTACATCCTGTCCAACTTCATCACGGCGGTGGCGAGCCACACCTTCTCGCCCGACTTCGCCGGTACGCTGACGGTGGGCCAGGAAATCAATTCGCAGAACTTCTCGCAGGTGTACGTCACGGGTACTGGTCTCGTGACGCCGCAACCGCTCAACATCCTGAACACCACCAGCTGGGCGCCGAACGATTCGTCGGCGACGATTCACCGCGAGTCCTACTTCGCCCAGGCCACGTTCGACATGTGGGATCAGCTCTTCCTGACCGCGGCAGTGCGTAACGATGGATCGTCGACCTTCGGCCAGAACGACAAGCGGCACTGGTTCCCGAAGGCGAGCGCGGCCTGGACCTTTACGAAGACCACGGGTGATTTCGGTGGTGCCCTGGACTTCGGAAAGATTCGCTTCGCCTACGGCGAGGCAGGAAAGGAGCCGTCGGTCTACAGCACGCTCACCGTGTTCGGCGTAGGGAACTACTTCGAGTACGGCGGCGTGGGGTACCTGAAGAGCACGTACCTCGGACAGCCCGGTCTCGCCGGGCCGTTGGCAGTAGGCAGCGACTCACTGCGCCCTGAGCGGACGAGGGAGTACGAGGGCGGACTCGACCTCGGCTTCTGGCACGGCTTTGGGGACGTCGGTATCACGTACTACGACTCTCGGTCGACGGACGTGATCTTCCAGCTCCCCACCTCACCGTCGAGCGGCAGCACCTCGATCGTCGCCAATGCCGGCGTGGTCACGAACAAGGGGTGGGAAGTTGGTCTTAACCTCCACCTCATTCGCAAGCAGCCGGTCACGTGGGACCTCGGCTGGCAGTTTGCACGGAACCGGAACAACGTCGAGAGCCTCGTCGGGGTGAGCGAAATCCCGATAGGATCACAAGCCATCGCAGCGACGGTTGCGCGCGTCGGTTCGCCGACGGGCTCGATCGAAGGGTACGACTTCTATCGCTGCGGAAGGAACGAGACGCTCAACGGCCAGAACCTGGATCAGACAGTTTGCCAGGGTAAGCCGAAGGGAGCCTTGTACCTGGCTGCCAACGGGTTCCCGGTCATCGATACGGATACGCTGCTGATTCTCGGCAGCTCGCAACCGGACTTCACGCAATCTTTCCGGACGCAGGTCACGCTCTGGCAGCACCTGCAGATTTCGGCGCTGGTCGACTGGCGTCACGGCGGCCAGGCGTACGATGGCACTCGTGGTGCGCTCTACGTGTATGGCACGCACAAGGACACCGAGATCCGCGGGCAGACGTTCGTCTTCGGTCCCTCGGCCAACGGCGTCCCCGGATTCCATGGTGATGCTGCCGTGGTTGGCCCGGGCGTTGGAGTGCCGGTCGTCATCGGCCAGGATTGGTTCCAAGGTGATGGCGGCGCGTTCGGTGGAAACACCGGCGACTTCATGGAAGACAACAGCTTCGTGAAGCTCCGCCAGATTGCGGTTCAGTACACCTTCACCGAGCCGTGGGTGGGCAAGGTCGGCATGAGCTCGATCGACGTGGCGATTGCCGGACGCAACCTGCACACGTGGACGAACTACCGCGGTCTCGATCCCGAAACGAACCTGGAGGGAGCGAACATCGTGCAGAGCATCGATTGGTTCAACAATCCGCAGAACCGGTCGATCGTGTTCACCATCGGCCTCAACCGCTAACCGGAGGAGCGAGAAAAAATGAAGATCTCACGCACGCTCCTGTTGGCGGCGATACTGCCCGCGGTAGTCGCAACGGGATGCAACAGTTTTCTCGAGGGAACCGGGATTACGACCAACCCGAACAAGCCGACCAATGCCACCGCCGACCAGCTCTGGGTAGGCGTCCAGGCCGCACAGATGGCGCAGTGGGAGGCATATCCCTTCAACCTCTTGCCACTCTGGGCGCAGCAGATTCAGGGCGTTCAGCGGCAATGGCAGAATTACGCTCAGTACAGGTCGGGCACGGACAACTTGACGGCAGACCCGGCCTGGAACGGCGCGTACACCGGTGGTGGGTTCGCCGACATCAAACGCATCGAGAACGAGCTCAATTCCGCAGGCAACAAGCGCTTGTTCCTCGGCGAAGCGCGTGTGATGGAAGCGCTCGTGATGGGCACCAACGCCGACATTTGGGGCGACGTTCCTTACAGCCAGGCTGCTCAGGGCGTGGCGAATCCGACCTTCGACAAGCAGGCGGATGTGTACGCCCACGTGCTCGCGGTGCTGGACTCCGCGATCGCGGACCTGGCCGCCGACCAAAACGGCGCAGCGACCGACTTCTTCTTCGGGAACGATGCGACGAAGTGGACGGGGGTCGCGCACACGCTGAAGGGCCGCTACCTCCTGCATCAGTCTCGTGGAGCTGATTCGTCAACGCAGTTCGCCGCTGCCCTCACCGAGGCGCAGTCGGGGATCAGCTCGGAAGCCGGCACGATGCAGTCCGTGCACACAGGAGACGTAGGAGCACAGAACCTGTTCTACGTATTCCTCACCGGCCCGCGTGCGGGTGACGTGGAGCCGTCGGCAATTCACATCGGTATCATGCAGGCGCTGAACGACAACGTCTTGCTCGCGGCCACCTACAACAAGGGCACCGCTGGGACGTACGTCGGATCGGCGGCCGGCCAGACGGCTGGCACGACGGTGTCGACCTTTGCGATAAAGATCGACAGCCCGATCGGCCTGGTCACGTTCGCCGAGAACCAGATGATGATCGCGGAGCTGCAGTACCGTACCGGTAACGCTGGTGCTGCGGCGACGACGTTTGCGAGCTTCCGAACGGCGGCCGGCGAGACAATTGCTGCACCGGCCCCGGGCGGGACGAACGGCCTCCTGATTCAGATTCTGGAGGAGAAGTACGCTCGCGACTTCATCAACCCGAACGTGTTCTTCGACTACATGCGTACCTGTGTTCCGAACATTCCGATGCCAGCGGCCCACTCGGACGCCTTCAATTGGGTTCCGGCGCGGTTCGTCTATGGCTATACGGAAGACATCTCAAACCCCAACGTTCCGACGCCTGAGCCGAACGCAAACGCCAATACCCCGCTCAATGCGAAGGATCCGGCGGGTGCGGTGTGTGCGGGACAGGCGAACCGTCTGACACCGTAAGCGATCGAGAACCACGCACCTGTTGTCGCGTTAGCAACAGTCCCTGATGGAAGACAGCCCGGTCCGATGTTGGACCGGGCTGTCTTGCGTTCGGGGCTGGCGTTGGCGCGAGCGTCAGAGTGGCCGCGCCGGCGGTCACTCCGGGATCGCGCCTCCCGGGAGCACGTACGTGAGGGGATCGACCACCCGTCCGTTCACGTGAATCTCGTAGTGTAGGTGCGGGCCGGTGGAGAGACCGGTGTTGCCGACATTCGCGATCACCTGGCCGCGCTTGACGTGCTGTCCCTGCCTGACGACGATCCTCGAGCAGTGCGCGTATTTGGTCACGATGCCGTTGCCGTGATCGATCTCGAGGATATTCCCGTACCCCGTCTCCACGGTCACTCGGATGACGGTGCCGTCCGCGGGGGCGACGATCGGCGCGCCCATCGGCGCACTGACGTCGATCCCTTCGTGTGGGCGGGCGATGTGAAGGATCGGATGGAAGCGAGAGCGGCTGAAGGCGCTCGAGAGCCACCCGGCGGTCGGCATGATCGAGGGAATACGCGCGAGCTTTTCCACCCGGTGCGCGAGCGTGTCCGAGACTTCGGCGAAGCTGGCGGCCAGCGTATTGGCGCGACGAATCAGCGACCCGACGTCGGCGCGGCCAGTGACGGCGAGGTGTCCGAAGAACGAGCGCGCCGAGCCGACCGCGACGTCGCCGCCCGCGACCGCGGGCGATGTCGAAGCGGCGCCGCTGCCGGGAACGACGAGGGCCGGAGGGGCACTATCCCCGGTGGCTCCCGCACTTCCCGCAGAGGCTCCGGAAGCCTCCCACGCCGCGGCGGAGTCGGGGAGGCCGGCGAGAAGGCGGATCTGCTGGTCGCGACGCCCGATCGCCTCGAGCGTATCGCTGAGGCTGTCGAGGCGGCTCTGGAGCGTCACGACGCGCTGGCGCAGGCTAGCCTGATCGAGCCGTCGGGACCGAAGGAGTATCTCATTCCCGGTCGCGAGGGCTCCGAGGGCGGCGAGCGCCACGAGCAGCGCCCCTCCGGCAACGAGCGCGCGCACGGCTCCCTGAGAGAGGGAATAAGTGCGTGGGGACTCGGAGCCGTGCGGGACCAGCAGGATGCTCCAACGGCGCTCACCGCGCATCGAACCTCCGGAGCGGGCGTACGAGGGGATACGCCAGGAGGACGGGCGAGCGTACGAAGGCGCAACCGGTCGAATTGTCTAAGTGATTGCCAACAATTGGGCTACGGTATCTAGTCGGTCGCCGGAGCGGGCCGTCGCGTGGGCCCTGGCTCGTTCTGATCCTTGGGGAAGAGTGGATCGCCTCTGGTGACCCTCCAGCCGCTCGGATCGGCGCCAGCTGGCCCTCGATCCCCCAAGCGGGTGCCTTCGACCCTGGCGGGGCCTCCCAGCTGCGCCCAGAGGGCCTGTGCGGCGACGGGCATGACGGGTGAGACGAGGATCGCCTGGACGGCGAGGTAGCGCGCCAGAGTGGCCATGGTCGCCTCCAGCTCGCCGCGTTGATCGGGGTCCTTCGCGAGCTTCCACGGCGCCTGGCGGTCCACGTACTCGTTGGCCTCAGCCACTGAACGCCACACGGCGCGTAGCGCCTCGTGGATGAGCTGTCCATCCATCGCCTCGCGCCACGCGGCGTAGCTCTCGCTGAGGCCGCGCTCCATCTCGGTCGGCTTCCACGGGGGCACTACGCCGCCACAATAGCGTTCGATCATCGCGATCGTCCGACTCGCCAGATTTCCGAACGCGTTCGCGAGGTCGGAGACGTAGCGCTCCTCGAATCGGTCCCAGCTGAAGCCTCCATCGCCGTCGAAGGCGACTTCCCTCATCAGGAAGTAGCGGAACGCATCGGGGCCGAAGCGAGCCACCGCGTCTGCCAACTCCACCCGGACGCCAGCCGACTTGCTCAGCCGCTCGCCGCCGAAGGAGACGAAGCCGTGCGCCCAGACCCGCTCCGGAAGCGGGAGCCCCGCCGACTCGAGCATTGCCGGCCAGACGACGCAGTGGAGGCGCGTGATGTCCTTCCCGATCACGTGGAGCTGTGCCGGCCAGCGCGACTCGTAGCCGGGGTCCGGATATCCGGTGGCCGTGAGGTAGTTCGGCAAGGCGTCGAACCAGACCCACGTCCCCTGATCCTCTCCGGTGCTCGATGGAAGGGGGAAGGGGATCGCCCAGCTGAGGTGTGAACGAGTGATCGAGATGTCCTCGAGTCCGCTCGCCAACAGGCTCATGACCTCGTTACGCCGCGACTCCGGCTGCAGAAAGTCCGGCCGGCTTTCGTGGAGCTCGATGAGAAAGCGCTCGTATTTCGTCAGGCGGAAGAACCAGTTCCGCTCCTCCGTCCACTGGAGCTGGCGCGTGGGGTGGAGGATGCAGTGCCCGTTCTCGATCTCGTGGTCGCGCTTGAAGAGCTCGCACCCGACGCAGTACCACCCTTCGTACCGCTGCTCGTAGAAGTCGTCAGGGCGGCGCTGGAGCATCCGCTCGATGAGAGCGCGAACCCCCCGCTTGTGTCGCTCATCAGTGGTGCGGATGAATTGATCGTAGGAGATCCCCAGCCGATCCCACATCCCGCGAAAGGACGCCGCTACCTCGTCCACCAACTCCTGCGGCGTGAGTCCGCGCTCGGCGGCAGTCTGGGCGACCTTCTGTCCGTGCTCGTCCATGCCGACGAGGAACCAGACATCGTCACCGCGGAGGCGGTGGTATCGCGCGATGGCGTCGGCGCCGATCTTCTCGAGGGCGTGACCGACATGAGGATCGCCGTTCGCGTAGTCGATGGCGGTGGTGAGGTAGAACCTCGTCACTTACTCGTCGCGTTTGCCGTCGCGCGGAGTCTCTCCGGATGGCCGGCCGCGCCGTCCGCCACGGCGACCCCGGCGCCGGTGCGGTCGAGGCGCGCGGTCCTCCTCTCCCGCCTCCACGACCATCGCCCCGCGCTCCGCGGCAGATGCGTCGCCGGAAAGACGGGCGCGCACGTCGTCCGGCTCGGGCGCCACCTCGTCGAGGCCCTCGACGTCGAGCGCCGCGAGCGTGGGGATCTCCTCTTCCGCCGTCGTGCCTGACGAAAGCCCGCTGCTCCGGCTCTCGAGCTCGAGCTTGAGCTCGGCCAACGGAAGGACCCGCGTCTCTCCCTCGACGCTGCGCAGTGTGACACGATCGCCGAAGATGTCGGTGGCCACGACCTTCTCCTCGCCGCGCGTCGTCACGAGCACCTTCCCCTCCTTGGGAAAGCGCTTGCGGCTCTGGACGTAGAAGTCGTGCTCGTAGCGCAGACAGCACATCAGCCGGCCGCAGGCTCCCGAGATCTGCGACGGATTGAGGGAGAGGCGCTGATCCTTCGCCACCTGGAGGCTCACCGGGCGAAGCTCCGGTAGCCACGAGGCCGAGCAGTATTCGCGTCCGCAGCGCCCGATGCCGCTCAGGCGCTTGGCTTCATCGCGCACGCCGATCTGTTTGAGCTCGATGCGGGTGCGGAAGGTAGAGGCGAGGTCGCGGACGAGCGCCCGAAAGTCGACGCGCTTCTCGGCGGTGAAGTAGAAGGTCAGCTTTCGCCGGTCCCATTGCCACTCGGCGTCGGACACCTTCATGACCAGCCCGTGCGTCTTGACGCGGTCCATCGCCCGCCGGCGGGCGTCCTCGTCCTGGGAGCGGAGCTGGGCGGCGCGGCGCTCGTCATCCGCGGTTGCCTGCCGGAGGACTTTGCGAGTCGGCTCGGACGTGCCGCAGCCGTGACCGCACCCAGAGCAGCGGAGGGTGGCGAGATCGCCCGTCGCATGCACACGCCCGAGGTCCTCGCCGCGGTCCGCTTCCACGATCACGCTCGCGTGGAGCCGCAGGGAGTCCTCTGCCTCCCAGCGGTAGAACTCCTTGCGATTCCCCTTGAACGCGACTTCGATGACCTGGGCCACGCCTACTCCGCGAAGCTTCCCATGTTGAGAAACTTACGCCGGCGTCGGCGCACGAGCTTGTCCGGCTTTAGGCGGCGGAGCTCGTCGATGTTTCGCGTGAGTGACTCCTGCAACGCCTTGGCCGCCGCCTCGTGATTCGTTTGGGCGCCGCCCAACGGTTCCGGAACGATCTCATCGATCACGCCGAGCTCGAGGAGGTCCTGGGCGGTGATTCTCAGCGCCGCCGCCGCCCGCTCCTTCATCTCCTGGCTCTTCCCATCCTTCCAGAGGATGGCGGCGCACCCCTCGACCGTGATCACCGAGTAGACGGCGTTCTCGAGCATCAGGACACGATCGGCGATTCCCAAGGCGAGCGCGCCCCCTGAGCCGCCCTCGCCGATGACCGACGCCACCACCGGCACCTGGAGCTGGCTCATCTCGAGGAGGTTGCGGGCGATCGCCTCCGACTGACCGCGCTCCTCGGCGCCGAGTCCGGCCCAGGCGCCCGGCGTGTCGATGAGCGTGATGACCGGGACGTGGAATTTCTCGGCGAGCTTCATGAGGCGCAGGGCCTTTCGATACCCCTCGGGGTGGGGCATCCCGAAGTTCCGCTTGAGATTCTCCTTCGTGTCCCGTCCTCGCTGATGGCCGATCACCATCACCGTCTCGCCATCGAGGCGCGCCCAGCCGCCGACGATGGCGGCGTCATCCCGGTAGGCGCGATCGCCGTGCAGCTCGATGAAGTCGGTGAAAGCGAGCTGCAGGTAGTCGAGGGTGAACGGACGCTTGCTGTTGCGGGCGACCTGCACGCGCTGGAGCGCGGTCAGGTTCATGTACACTTCACGTCGCAGCTCATCGAGCTTCCGCTCGAGAGGCGCGATCTCGTCCTCCATCGACAGCTGGCGCTTCCCCGCGGTTCGCTTCAGCTCGTCGATCTGTTTCTCGAGCTCGGCGATGGGCTTTTCGAAGTCCAGCGTGCTGGTCGAGCCCATGCTAGCTGCGGCGGACGAGGCGCACGCGCTCCTGTCCGAGGAGCGAGCGCAGGTCGTTGAGCGCGGCGTTCGTGACGGCGATGCCATAGCGTCGTGAACGCAGGCGTGCATCGGTCCCGTTGCCATCGGTCCACCGGATTTCCAGTGGCGCGGAGCCGGCGTGCACCTCGACCATGTCGCGCATCTCTCGGAGGACGTCGGGGGCGAGCGATGCGCCGAGGGCGAGGTCGATGGAGACAGCCACATTGCCCGTCGCCCGAAGCTCGGCGAACGGCGTCATGCTTTCGACAACGAAGGAGGGGTTGTCGGCGTGCTGGTCGCGCCGGGCATAGCCGCCTTTGAGCAGGACGGGCACGTCGGGCTTGATCCGGTCGCTCAGGAGGGTCCAGGCTTCCGGGAAGACCACCACCTCGGAAGATCCGGAAAAATCCTCCACTGTCAACCGCGCGAACTCGGCGCCCGACCGTTTGCTGATCTGGCGGCGGATGGCCGTCACGACCACGCCAAGCGTCATCGGCTGGTCGGTCCAGGCGCCCATCTTCGACACCGAGTGGCTTGCGAAGAGCTCGACCTCGGTGCGGAAGGGCTCGAGCGGGTGGCCGGAGATGTAGAAGCCGAGAATCTCCTTCTCCTTCGCCAGGCGCTCGGCGTCCGACCAGGGGCCGATGTTCGGCAGCGTGGCTCGGAGCGGCGCCGGCGTCGCCTCGGGCTCGTCGCTT
>DASPTK010000078.1:0-5673 GCA_035623475.1 Gemmatimonadaceae bacterium
CGCTGGTCCCCGTCCCGCCGGCCGCCAGCTCGAGCTCCGAGCTCGCTTGTGCTTCGGCCTCTGTGCTAGCCGCGACATCGCTAGCACAACCGTCATCCAGACTGTCGGTCTCGTGAGGAAGCGGTCATCTCGTCCGCGCGACTCCCACGGCTATCGAGATTCGTCCAAACGAGCAGCGTTGACCGCGCCCGGCGAGGCACCTGCAACGCCAACAGCGCGACAGTCACGGCCCGGATCATCAGACTGCTCCTTCGCCTCGCCGAGCGCAAGTCTCGCGGGCGAAGCCCAGCTCAGTGCTCCCATTCGTCCGCAGCAGCAGCCCGCCTCACGGTCATTGGCAGTGTGGCTCCCCGATTGGGATGCGGAAGCGGCGTTCTTCGTGTTGACTAGGTCGACTGCTGCTCTCGCAATCTGCTGGCCGAGCGACAGCACGACCAACGCCGAGCGTCGGGGCTATCGCGGTTCGTCCGTCTGCAGCAACCCGACCGCTTGATCGTGGAGATGCTGGGCGACGCCGGAGCGGCCGATATCCACCTGCGGATTTCGGCGCCGCCGATCAAGCAACCGTGCCACTACGGAATCGACCCGTGCACGCGCGAGAGGATGATCGCGCACGGGCCGGTCGGTGAACGACGTGGCCGACGAACTCAGGGTCGACTCGCTGCACTATCGATCGCTGGAGGGCGTGTATAAGGCCGTGGGCGTCTCGCGCGAGACGCAGCGCGACGCCAGCTTCAGCGGCGAGTACCAGCTGGCGGTACGGAGACCGCGAACCGCAAACACGCGCTGGAGTCAAAGCTGCCGCTGGCGCGGGTCTAGGACCCGAGCGAGCCTTAGCGTGGGCGGCGCGGCGCCCGCCACGCCGCCCACACGACTCAGACCACGATGTTCTGGTTCAGGCGGAACAGGTTGTCGGGATCCCAGCGGCGCTTGAGCTCGACGAGCGTGGCGTACTTCTCCTCCCCAAAGGAGGAGCGCAACCGTGAGGAGGGCTCGTCGAGGGCGATAAAGTTCGGCGGCGCCTGGTCGACACCGAAGGGCCGCATCGCCTGCGCGTAGCCTCGCGCCCACGCGGTGTTCTGCTCGTCCTCGGCCGGATCCATCCACAGCGAGAGGCAGAAGAACAACCAAGGCTGCCGCGGGAGCTCGAGCGCCATCGAGCTTGAGTCGCGGCGATCGAGCACGCCTCCCATGGGTCCGAGAATCAGCTGACCGAACGGCGCAGGCAGTCCGTCGCCCTGTTGGACGATCACGTCGATGGCTTGGTCGCTCAGCTCGGTTAGGTAGTCGACCTTGAAGTACTCCCGGATGCCGCGGGGCATGCCGCCGTCGAGCATGCTCTGGACCGCCACGTAGGGCATCGGCTGGATCATGTCGACCGTCGGCGTTCCGATCGCCCGCAGCGGCGCGGCCAGCTCCATGCCGCGCTCGACGTCCCCCGCGTAGCAGTACACGATGGCCACGGCGGGCTGACCCTGTGCGTCGGTGGGGACGAACGGCTCGGGCGGTGCGGTCAGCAGCGCCACGCCGCCTCCGAGCTCGTCGGGGGCGTCGGTCATGTAGTCGCGGTAGGCGCGGATCACCTCCGTCGCCTGGGCGCGCGGGTACGCGAGCAGACCGCCGGCCACGATCGGCCCAACGGGATGGAGGCGGAACTCGAATTCGGTAACGACGCCGAAGTTGCCGCCGCCTCCTCTCAAGCCCCACAGCAGGTCGGGGTTCTCGTCTGCGCTCGCGGTCACGACCTGTCCGGCCGCAGTCACCACCTCGGCAGAGATCAGGCTGTCGCAGGTGACGCCGTAGACGCGCTCGAGCCAGCCGCTGCCGCTACCCAAGGCAAGACCCCCTACGCCGGTGGTCGACACGCGCCCGCCGGTGACGGCCAGGCCATGCTCCTGAGTGGCCGCGTCGAACTCGCCCCACAGCGTGCCGCCCTGCGCCGTCGCGGTCCGGGCTTGCGGATCGACGGTGACCCGGTTCATCGGTCGCAGGTCGATCACCAGCCCGGCATCGCACGTGCTGTATCCGGGGGTGGAGTGCCCGCCACACCGAATCGCCAGGGGCAGGCCGTGCCGGCGGGCGAAGTTCACCGCGGCGACCACGTCCGACACCGACGCGCAGCGCGCGACCGCGGCGGGATGGCGGTCGAGCATGCCGTTCCAGATCTTCCGGGCCTCGTCGTAGTCGACATCCTGCGGCCCTACCAGTTGTCCTTCCAAGACCGAGCGCAGCGACTCGATGTCCGCGCTCGGACTTGCCACATCGGTCATTTGGGCCCCCCCTTGCTTGTTGCGTGCTGGCGCCTACCCACGTCGCCCTGGTCGGCGCGAGCTTAAGGCTTCCGGGCGCTAGGAATCAATACCAACCGTGCCCGCCGTTATCGACTGCCGCTGCTGAGGCAGGCTCGCCATTCAGCACGTCGGGCTCCTGCCCGGAGCGCCGGTCCGCCAGAATGCGGCAGCGGTTGCGGTACCCGTTGGCAGCGATGAGGGCGCTTCCGCGTCCCAATCGGGGAGCACCACTGCCAATGACCGTGGAGCCGGCCCCTGCTGCGGACGAATGGGGGCAATGTCGGCGGGGGCCCGCGGCGGCCGCCGCGGCGCGCCTCGTTTTCGTCCATCTGAGCAGTGAGTTCGGCGGTGGCGCGGGTGCCCGCTCGGTCACGGGAGCGACAGCGCCGGGCGCTTGCTCGCCGGCACGAGCGAGGCGATCGGCAAGCGCCTTCGGCCTACACCGTCGGCGCCCGCCGCCGCACCCGAGTTCATGCCAAAGCGGAACTCCGAGCCGGCTGGGAACGGCTGCCGGGCCGCCCGGGCCTAGCGGATCTCGCTCGGTGCCGGTCGTGACCTGCTTCGTGCTGGACGGGCACGGCGCCTGGATGCGGCTGTTGACGCATGCTCGGCGGAAAGGTCTGGTGGCTTGCTCGGGCCGCATGGGGCGATCTAGGGTTCGTCTCTGAGATCGCGTCGAGAGGGGACTGCCATGAGTGCCATCGAGAGCCGAGCCGCCGCCAACCTAGCCGTCGTCGGCGGCATCTATGAGGCGTTCGGTCGCGGAGATATCGACTTCATCCTCGAGCAGGTAGCCGACGACTGCGCGTGGGAGTCGTGGCTCGACAACCATGGGCAGAAGGCGGGAATTCCGCCGATGCAGCCCCGGCACGGCCGCGCCGGCGTCGCCGAGTTCTTCGCGTACGTGGCGACGATGCAGATCCAGGACTTCCAGGTGCTCGACATGCTCGCCAGCGACCGCCAGGTAGTCGTTGAGGTACAGATCTCGATCGCCTTGACCGACGGCGACGTTACCGACGAAGAGCTGCACCTGTACTCGCTAAACGAGGACGGCAAGATCAGCCGTATGCGCCATTACGTCGACACCGCGAAGCAGATCAAGGCCTACGGGGTGGGATAGCCTGGGCCAGCGGCTCGGCGCCGTGAGAGTTCTGCTTTTGCTCGACCGAAGAGCACCTTTCGGCGACCCCACTCAGGCCCGTTTGGCGCGGATTTCAAGATCGTCGTGGCTGACACGCTCGCCGACGTGCTGACATCGATCGCTGAGCCGCCCTATCTGCGCGTTGCGGGTAAGCCGTCGGCGCCTTCAGCGTGCGCGAGCCGCGGGGAAGCGGGTCCCCCACGCGAACGCACCCAAGCGGCCGCCGCGGGGGGCGTCGCTTCGCTAGTCGGTGCCGGTCGCCGGAGTGGCTCGGCCCCACGCCTGCCACATGACCGGTTGACAGGTGATCGTGCCGGGTGCATCGAGGTGCGCGCGGAGCGCCGCCGTGTAGGACTCGAACTCGTCGGCGGTTAGCTCACCGGCGTGGACGATGACGTCGCGGACCAGGCCGGCGATCGTCAGCAGGAACGTCTGGTAGTACTCGCCCACCTCGGTTGCGCGCGCGGTCGGGCGGACCTGCACGTCGTGCAGCCCTGCGTCTCGTAGCATGCGCGCGATCCGCCTGCCGATGCTGAAGTCCTTGCCAGTGCGGCGGTAAGCGCTCAGGATCGCGCCGCGGAGGATGTCGAATGCCGGATGGGGTGGATCGCAGTTCCACGCGCTCGCGTCGGGCTCTTGCACCGCAACAGCGCCGCCGGGCCTCGCGATCCGCACCATTTCAGTAAGGACCTGCTCAGGGTTCTGCACGTTCAGCAGCAGCGTGCGTGCGTGCACCAGGTCAAATGCGCGATCGGGTAGGCCGGTCGCGGTGGCGTCCGCTTCGATGAACTCGACCGCCAGGCCGCGCTGCTCGGCGAGCTGTCGGCCGAACTCCACCATCCGCGCTTCTCGGTCCAGACCAACCACCCGCCCTTCCTCACCGACGCGTTCGGCGATCAGATGCAGGACGCCCATCACGCCGCAGCCGATGTCGATCGCCGTGGTGTTGGCGGTAACCCCGATCAGGTCGAAGAGCTCATTCGCTTCGCGCGCATACACTTCGGCCTGCTCGACGAGGTGACGGATCTCCGCCGGACTGTCACCTAGCAGATACCGCCCAGATGCGCTCGTTTCGCTGGTCCCCATCGGCCCACGCTGACTCTATCCCCACCGCTCGCCAAATAGGGAGGGCGCCAGGGACGACCGCAACGGACGCGGACAGCCAGAACGAGGTCTGATGGCTTGCGTGCAGCCTGCGCAATCCGAGGGGTCTCCGTCGGCGTCCGGGGCGAGAACGAAGGCACGCGCCGCCGACAGTCGCGGCGAATATCACGTACGACTACCCCACACCAGCACGCGGCGCGGAGGCGAGTGGCTGCGACGATACGTCATCCTTGTGCCGTGAGTAGGGGCCAGAGGTTTGCGACCGGGGCCCGCGAGTTGCTGCTGAGCGGGTACGAGGAAGCGATGGTCCGGCCGATGTTCGAGCCGTGGGGCGGACTGTTGCTCGACGCGGTCGCACCGCGGCCTGGGGAATCAGTTCTCGACGTCGCGTGCGGCCCCGGCACCGTGACCAGGCGTGCCGCGGCGCGTGTCGGTACCTCGGGCAGGGTCGTCGGCTGTGACCTCAGCCCGGGTATGCTTGCGATCGCTCGCGACAAGGGCCTGGTGCCGGATGGCGCGGCGATCGAGCACGCCGAGGCGCCCGCCGACCGCTCGCCGATCGATCACGAGTGCTTCGACGTCGTCATCTGCCAGCAGGGGCTCCAATTCTTTCCGGACAAGCCAGCCGCGCTCGCGGAGATGCACCGCGCGCTGCGGCCCGGCGGACGGATTAGGGTCGCCGTCTGGACGCGCATTGAACAGTGCCCACCGTTCGCCGCGATCGCAGCCGGTGTCACTGAGGTGCTGAGCGAGGAGCTCGGCGCGCGATACCGCGGTGGGCCGTGGGGAATGCCCGCGTGGGACGAGCTACGAGACCTGATGCAGCGGGCTGGCTTCGCGGACGTTGACGTACGGCCGCAGACGCTCCCGGTCGTGCTCGATGACGGTCCAGTACAGCTGATCGCGACGCTCCTCGGCGGCGCGCTCGCACACGAGGTCATCGCGCTCGGCGCCGAACAACGGCGGCGGCTCGAGGCGGCGAGCGCACGGCACGCCGAGCCGATCACAGTCGACGGCGAGGTCCCCTCGCAGATGGTCTCCAACGTCGCGACGGGGCGTCGATGAGCCGAGGTCCCTACCCTCGTGCGGAGAGTGCGCTTGAGCGACTCCGGCGCGGCCAGCACGGCAGGCGTCAGC
>DASPTK010000079.1:0-3576 GCA_035623475.1 Gemmatimonadaceae bacterium
GAAGGGGCGGTTCACCTTCCCCCACCAGACATCTCCTTCGCTCTCGGCTTCCTTCACGATGAACTTGTCGTTCGGCGACCTCCCCGTGTGCGGCGTCGTGATCGCCACCAGCGGACCCATGTCGGCCAGGTCGGCATTTCCCTGACGCATTGCCGCTTGCACCAGCTCGGGGGCGACGAGATTCCAGTGGATCGTTCCCGAGGGCGCAAGGCCCTGCTGCTCGAGGCCTGTCTGGCCGCGGCGCTCATCTGCCTCGGCACGCGGCTTCGTTCGGGTGGCCATAGACGTTAGGGTCCTCTTCGATCGTCGAGTCGATTCGGCGGGCTGGCGGCCGCCACACCGGGGAGGCTTCTAACTTGGGTGATGGACACCGCTCGCTCAAGCATGAACCGCCGGCACGCGCGCGAGGAGATCGTCGAGGGCGCCGAGGACGTCGGCCGCGGAGATCGCCGCAATCTCGGGCTGCGGGCTCTCGAGCAGCCGCCCCGGGCTCCGGTAGAGGGCCCAACGGTCCATGAAGTCCTTCTTATAGAGAACGACGGCCGGTATTTGGAAGGCCGCTGCGGCATGAGCGATGCTCGTGTCGGCGGTGAGGACGGCGTCGGCACGAGAGACGAGTGCGAAGGCGTCCCGAACGCCCGGCGTGTAGACGGCCACGCCGCCCGGCGATCGGGCGATCCGCTCCACGCGCTCGCGCTCGGCCGGCGATCCAATCACGAGAACCGGCCCGACATGCAGCCGCTCGCGCGCCTGGCGAATGACGTCCACGAACTTCTCGTCCGGCCAGGGTCGATGATGCCGGCCGACCGACACGTTCACGAGAAGCCGGTGAGCAGCGCCGCCGGACGCGTGCCCTTCCCACGTTCGCTCGGCGGCACCGGCTTCATCATGGCCGAGGTAGATCCGCGGCCGCACGTCGGTCGCGACTGGATCGGCGCCGAAGGCGGCGATGAGCGCCGAGAGACGGTCGACGATGTGCGGGCTATCGGTGCGCGGTATGGCGGGAATGGTGAGCGCCTCGTCGATGCCGTGTCCCATCATCCCGCGTCCCAGGACGCCGACGCGGTGTCTCGCCCCACACGCGGCCATAACGATCAGGGTGGTGAAGGAGACCGAGTCCGGCATGCCGTCGACGACGGCGTCGTAGCGCGCCGCGCGAAGCCGGCGCAGTACAGCCGGGTACGTCCACGGCTTCCACCGGTCGAGCGCGATGATCGATGAGACGTACGGGTTGCCGCGGAGGACCGGCGCATTTGCGGGAGAGGCGAGAACATCGATGCGCAGTCCGGGCTGGGCCTCGGAGATCGCGCGAATGATCCCTGACGAGAGGATCATGTCGCCGATCTCCTCGTAGCGGAGGAAGAGAATTCGATGCGGACGGGCGGACCACGCGGGCCGCGGGCCGGCGCGGCGGCCGGCGCGCCGCAGGAGCGAAACCATTCCCTGCGCGCCGAGATTGCGCCCCCAGACTTCGACGGGTTTGAGAAACTGCATGGCCGTGCTGCGGATCCGCCGCGATCTAACGACTCACAGCGGAAGATAGCGCGTTCTGGGCGTCAGGGTCGATCCGGCGGCGGGGGAGTCGTGTCGGGAGGAGGGGGCTGCCGCGGCTCGTGGCGGATGCGTGCCCGATCGCGCTCGGCTCGCGAGGAGTCGCCCTGACTGGAATCGCGGGCTGGGGCATCCGTCGGGCGAACGCTGTCCTGGCGCGTCGAGTTCTCCTTGGGCGGCGGTCCCTTGCACGACGCGGCCATCACCATCGCGGCGCTCAGGGCCGCCACCGACCCTGCCGATCCGATCATCCGTCTCACCGTCCCGTTCTCCGCTCCGTCCTCTTCCTACCGCGGGGCGCGGCCTTCGTTCCGCGCGAACCGGACGTCCGCCGCGACGCCGTCGCCCGTCCGTAGCCCCGTAGCCGGCGAAGCATCTTCGAGTCCATCGCGGCGTGATCGTCGCCCTTGGGCGTCTCGATCACCTTGGGGACGGTCGTGAGGCGCCGGTCGGTCATGATGCGCCGGAAAGCGCGGGCCCCAATCGCCCCTTCGCCGATCAGCTCGTGCCGGTCGCGCCGCGATCCGAGCGGAGACTTCGAGTCGTTGAGGTGCATGACGCGGAGCTTCTCCCGTCCGAGGACATCGTCGAAACGATCCCACACGGCATCGTAGTCGCGGGCGAGGTCGTAGCCGGCACTGAAAACGTGACAGGTGTCGACGCAGACGCCGACCCGAGCTCGCGCCGGCTCGCCGATCCGTGCGAGGAGCTCTGCCATCTCCTCGAACGTCGACCCGAGCGCCGTCCCCGCTCCCGCCGTCGTCTCGAGGCAGAGCACCGTCCGACCCGGCACGCGTGTGAGGGCCTCGGTAATGCCGTCGGCATTTCGCGCCAGTCCGCTGGCGCGATCGTCCATGTAGTTGCCGGGATGCGACACGAGATAGTCGAGGCCGAGAACCTCGCACCGCTGCAGCTCGGCTACGAACGACTCGATCGACTTGCGGCGCAGAGCCTCGTCGGGGCTCGCCAGATTGATCAGATACGAGTCGTGGGCCATGGTGACGCGCACTTCCGTCTCCTCGAGCGCGCCGCGGAACGCGCGCCCGTCCTCGTCCGAGCAGGTTCGCTCCGCCCACCGGGTCGCCTGCTTCGTGAAGAGCTGCATCGCGGTCGCGCCGATCGCCTTCGCTCGCGGCAGGGCGGAGATCAAGCCGCCGGCAGTCGAGCAGTGAGCGCCGAGGAGCTCGCTCACGGGGCCGATCTGAGGTAGTCGAGCGGGTCCACGGCGTGACCCTGCGGCCTCAGCTCGAAGTGCAGGTGCGGAGGAAGGTCCGGATCGGCGCTCCCCACGTACCCGATCACCTGACCCTTACTCACCGTCGCGCCCTTCTGCGTGTTGAGGCGGCTCAGCGATCCGTACACCGAATAGTCGCCGCCAGGGTGCTGGATGATGACCGTGAGGCCGTAGGTCCCGAAGAGGTCGGCGACGAGGACATGCCCCGCCGCTACCGCCCGCACCTCCGTGCCCGCGGACGCCTTGATGCCGATTCCATTCCATCGGATGGTGGTGTTGTTCGGGCTCACCACGCGGCCGTAGTTGTAGAGCAGGTCACCCGACACCGGCCAGTCGAGGGTTCCGAGGCTGCTCCGGAGGGCGCCGCGCGCCGACCGGGCGGCGGGGTCGGCCCTGATGCGCGCGTTCTCGAGTGCCGTGATCACATCGGCAAGCTTCTTCTCGTCGCGCGAAATGTCTTCCAGGCGCTGCTCGGTGAGCTTTGCCTGACGCTTGGCATCGGCGAGGCTGCGCGACTGCTCCGACTGGAGTCCGCGGAGTCGGCGCTCCTCGTCGGCCTTTTCGACCCTGTTCTCCTCGATGCTCTCCTGAAATCGAACGAGATTGCTGCGCTGCTTGTCGACCTGCGCTCGCAAGTCCTCCACGCGCTTCACCAGATTGCGATCGCGAAGCGCCACCAGATACAGGTACTTGTAGCGCGCGATCAAGTCGCCGAAGGAGTGTGCCGAGAGCAGCACTTCGTACGAATAGAGCGGACCGCGCTTGTAGATGTCGACCAGGCGGTGCTCGAG
>DASPTK010000080.1:0-16789 GCA_035623475.1 Gemmatimonadaceae bacterium
CGACCGTGAGGCCGCCGACCACCGCGACGAGGAGTGACCAGCGCTCTCGCGAGGCATCGAGAACCCCGGCGAGGAGGCTGGTCACGACCGCGGGTACGAAGAGTAGAGCCAGAAGGACCAAGGTGGCGCCGAGGAAGGTGACGATCCCCTGACCCGTTGCCTCGATCCCGGTTGCTCTCCGCTCGCCGAGTTGCGCCCACGCCGGATAGAGGACGGCGGTGGCATTCGAAATCCACAAGCGCAGGGCGTTGAGTGCCGGTAGTGAGACGATCCCCGCCACGACGGCCGGCCAGCCCACGGAGAGAAGCTCGCCGAGGTTTCCGCCGAAGCTGAAGATGAGGCCCGCGGCGGAGAGCGCGGTGAGCTGGAGCGCGGTGAGCACGAGAGTGCTCGACGCCACCTCGGCCGAGACGATGTCGGCCCCGGTGAGAGGGAAGGTGCGGATGAGTTCGAGGCGTAGCATGTCGACGCGGAGGTCGATGCGCACGAGGCTGGGGCCGATCATGACGAGCACGGCGCCGGCGACGAGCGTGATCGTCCCCAGGACCTGAAGCGCGTCCGTCGCGCTATGCGCTGCCGCCGAGACGCTGGCGTAGACCACCAGCGCGGCGCCGCCGATGAGCACGACGGTGCTCGGGCGAATGGGGCGGGTGAAGGCGAGCACGTTCTTCCAGACGAGCGCGATAGCCGGGGCGCCCGTGGCGGCGAGGGGAAACCAGGGGCGCGCCGCGTCGCCGGAAGAGGGTCCCCACCGCCAGCTCCGCCGCTGGTCCGAGCGCGCCGCGCGCTTCGCCGCCGCCTCCGCGGCAGCTTCCTCGAACGCGGCATCGGTGCGGAGCACCCACGGGATGTGGATGAGAAGGAGCGCGAAGGCGGGAAGCATCGCCCGTGCCCATGCGAGGGGGCTGGTGGTGAAGACCGGCTCTACGAGCGCGCGCACCGGCCAGAGAACCCATTGCACGGCGGGGGCATCGGCCACGCGGGTCGCGACATCTCCGGCGATCGCGTCAGGCGCCACGCCACCGAGCGTCGGAATCGCGCGCGCGACGGCCATCGCCACGACCACGATGGCGACGGCGGCGACGAGCAGAGGGAAGAGCGCGTGGCGAAGCCCCGATCTTCCGTGGCGCGCGGCGCTCGAGTGGAGGAGGAGCGCGCCGATCCGGTGAAGCTGCAGTGTCGAGAAGAGGACGAAGAGCGCCAGCCCGCGCATCCACCAGTCGCCGGCCGGGCCGCGCCGGAGGATGACCGTCCAGATCAGGGAGCTGAGCAGGATCACGAGCTGAATGCGCAGCAGCTTGTAGATGATGAGCTGGCGCCGTGTCAGCGGTGCCGGGAAGAGGAACTGCACCTCCGCCGGGGAGAAGTGGAGCGGAGGCTTGTCGCTGCCGAAGATCCACCAGCTGGCGATCAGCGCGCCGAGGAGGAGCTCGTAGACGAGCCGGGCGACGGTGGAGCTGGCGGTGCCGTAGGTGAGCTGATGACCGGGGCGGAGGAAGAGCGCCCAGAAGTAGAAGACTCCCGCGACCATGGCGATTGCATAACGCGGCGAGCGCAGGCGCCCGATCGCGCGCGCGATCCGGTTGCGCATCGTCCGAGCCACGAGGTAGCTCAGCGCGTCGATCATGCCCGGTCGGCGGTCAGCGCGAGGAAGATGTCCTCGAGGCCCTGCCCTGCCAGCTGCGGTCGCTCGGCGACGATTTCGGCGATCGTCCCGAAGGCGACGCATCGTCCTGCACGTACCACGAGGAGGCGGGTGCAGAGCTCCTCCACCAGGTGGAGAAGGTGGGAGCTCAGGAGCACCGCCGCGCCGCCCTGGGCCCGCGCGGCGATCGTGCGCTTCATCTTCCGAATTCCGCCTGGATCGAGGCCGGTGAGGGGCTCGTCGAGCAGAAGGACGCGAGGGTCGTGAAGCAGACCGCAGGCGATCGCCAACTTCTGTTTCATTCCGCGAGAGAGCTCGCCGGGGAGCGTGCGCCGCTTGTCGCCGAGCTCGAGCTCCTCGAGCAACGGCGACGCGCGCCGTGCGGCGTCGGCCACCCCGTAGAGGCGACCGATGAACTGGAGATGCTCCTCCACCGTCAGGTTGTCGAAGAGCTGGGGCTCGTCGGGGATGAAGGCCAGCTGCGACTTGGCCCGCACCGGGTCGCGCGCCAGGTCCACGCCACAGATGCTCACGGCGCCGGACGTGGGGACGATGATTCCCGCGAGGCAGCGGAGCGTGGTGGTCTTTCCGGCGCCGTTGGGCCCCACCAGACCGAGCACCTCGCCGGGGGCGACCCGGAAGGACAGGTCGGAGACGGCGACGACGCTGTCGTAGTGTTTCGTCAGCCGCTGAACGTCGATCATGCCATCTGCCTCACGCGGGCGCGTGTCGGGCGCCGTAGCCGTGGTGGCTGCCTGCCTACAAGTGAAGGAGTGAGACGCCAGGCTGGATTCGAGAGGGCGGGCGCGCTCTTACATCGAGAATCTAGCGCGACCGCGTGTCGCCGCAGTATCGTCCCGCGCACCAGCGGTGCCGTGTGGCGCACCGCCTCCAGCCCAAGGGCATGGCAACCTTGACTCACTCTCTCCCACCTTTCCCCATGATCCGCGCGCTGTCGATTCTCACTCGTCTACGCTTTCACGCGATGGTGTCGCTCGCGACCGCCGCGCTGGCCTTCGCGCTCGCCTCGAGCGCCGCCGCTGAGCCGCGGGCCGCGGGTGACACATTGAGCGGCTCGGTGCGCGACAGCGCCGGCGCACCGCTCTCCGGCGCTGAGGTCACTCTTCAGGAGCTCGATCGGGTAGCGGTCGCGGGCGATGATGGCGGATTCACCTTCGCCGACGTTCCGGCCGGCGAGTATACGATCGTCGCGAGGCGTGTGGGGTTCACGCCGGTCGCCGACAAGGTGACGCTTCCGCGTCAGGCGCCCTTCGCCATCGTCCTCGCTCGGGCGACGGTGCGGCTCGCTCCGGTGACGGTGACTGCCGCTCGCCAGCCTAGCGACCCCCTGAACTCCGCGCTCCCCGTGTCGGAGATGAGCGGGGAGCGTCTGCGCCGGGAAGGGGAAGTCTCGCTGGCGCAAACCCTCGACGGGCTTCCGGGGTTGAGGAACCTCAGTACGGGGCAGCAGGTGGGAAAACCCGTCATCCATGGTCTCTATGGCCCTCGCGTTCTCGTGACGGATGACGGGATGAGGCTGGAGGACTACTCGTGGAGTGACGAGGACGGCCCCTCGGTGGACTCGCGACTGGCACAGCGGATCGAGGTGGTACGCGGCCCGTCGAGCGTGTTGTACGGCTCCGATGCGATCGGTGGCGTGATCAACGTCGTTCCGGAGGACGTCCCCGACGCCATCGGGAAGCCGTCATTCACCCGGGGCTCGGCGGAGCTTTATGGCGCAACCAACAACGGCGAGTTCGGCGGGCTCCTGCACGCGGAGGGCGCGAGCGGCGCCTTCGGTTGGATGGGGACCCTGATCGGTCGGACCTCGGGAAACTTCCACACCCCCACGGGGAATGACTCGACGCCGTCGGGCGACATCTACGACACCGGCTACTACGCTGTGAATGGCGCCGCCGCGGTAGGGCTGCATGGTGAGAAGGCGAGCGGATTGCTGCGCTACGAGCGGTACGGCGGGGATTTCGGCCTCCTCGATGGGCCTCCGGTTCCCGATGACAACACGAGCGGACCGTTGCGGAGACTGGCTGACGATCGCGTGCAGCTCACCACCAACTTCCTCCTCGGCGGGAACACCCGCCTCGAGACGCGCAGCCAGTATCAGCGCCACTGGCTCGAGGAGGTCGTCGGCGACAGCCGCGTCGGCGACGAGGAGCCGTCCTTCGAGCTGCTCAACAACACGTTCACCACCGACGTCTTCCTGCACCACGCGAGCGGAAACTGGCTCGTCGGCACAGTGGGTGTGTCGGGGTTGTACCAGGGGAACACGACGAGTGGCACCTTCCCGCTCATTCCCGATGCGCAGACCTACGGGGGCGCGGTCTTCGCTTGGGAGCAGGCGACCGCCGGTAGGTTCACCTTCCAAGGTGGAGTGCGCGGCGACTGGAGTCACGTGAACGCGGACTCGAACGCGTCGCTCCAGCTTGGCGCGCAAAGCCGCAGCGCCTCGGCGTTCACCGGTGATGTAGGTGTCGCGTTCCGGGCGCTGCCGCAGCTGGCGCTCACGGCGAATGTCGGGCGGGCCTTCCGCGTCCCGACGCTCTACGAGCTCTTCACCAACGGTCCGCACCTCGGCGAGGATCGCTATGAGATCGGGCTCCCGAGCGCCGTGCCGGAGGTGAGCCTGAACGTCGATGCCGGGGCACGCTGGGAAGGAAAGCGGTTCCGGGCCGAGATCGACTTCTACCGGAATCAGATCAACAACTACCTCTATATCGTCCCGACCGGCCAGAACGCCGAGACGCCTAACGATGAAGGGGGAGTCGACACACTGCCGGTGTACAAGTATCAACAGACGGCACGCGCCGTGCTCACCGGTCTCGACCTCGCGGCCGAGGGGGACGTGACGCGGATGCTCACCGTGCGCGCGCGGTTCGACTTCGTGAACGGCGACAACGACGCCACCAACCAGCCGCTCCCGCAGATGCCGCCGCCGCGCGGCGATTTCGAGGTCGAGGTGCATACCGTGCGCGGCGATCGGGCGTACTTCACCGTCGGCACCCACATCGTGGCGAATCAGACGCGGCTCGGTCCCTTCGACACGCCGACCAGCTCGTACGCGCTGCTCAATCTGAGCGGCGGCATCGAGCACGACTTCGGCCGGCACCCCTTCTTCTTCGACCTCCGCGTGCTCAACGCCACCAATAAGGCGTACTCGGACTTCATGAGCCGGTACAAGATCTTCGCCTACGAGCCGGGGGTGAACTTCATCCTCAAGGTGAGCACGGGACTCTGACCGGAACCGAACCGGGCGGGCCAGGGGGTTGGGATGGAACCCGCCCTCGGCCGCCCTCGTCTTGCCTTCGATCAGCCGTGTGATGGCCGGCGCGGGTTACCCGCTTGACCCAGCCGGGCGCCTCCCGTATGCATGGAGCCTGATGCGTAATCGGCCGAGCCGGTTGATCGGAGTCCTTTCGGCGCTGCAGCTCGTCGTCGGCATGGCGATCATGCCGCCGGCCATGCCGCAGGCTTCACCGGGGGCTCACTCCCTGCCGGCGCACGCCATGGCGTCGGGGAGCGACCATATGCCGTCGGACGGCATGGAACGGTCGCCGACGCATGGTCAGCAACAGATCCCGTGTCAGACGCAGTGCTGCGACCAGTGCCCCTGCTGTGGCGCGCTGGTGAAGGCCCCCGAGTGGTCGGCTCCAGCGTGGGCCGAGGTCTCCGTCCCCGATCGGCCTCTTCCCGTCAACGCAGCCGCTGGCGTCCAGCGCGCTCCCGAACTCCGCCTCCCCTTCCCGCTCGGCCCTCCCGCGCTCCGCAGCTGACGCCCGGCCGCGTCCCTTCGACGCGCGCCAAACACCCGGCGGTGGCGTGCCCTCGCGGCACGCGCCCACAGCGCAGCGGAGAGATCAATGCGTTCGCACATTTTGGCGCTCGCCATCGTGGCGGCGCCCCATCTTCTTTCGGCACAACAGCCTGCCATCACGGATACGTCGCAGCGGCGGCAGGATAGCCTTCGCAGCGACAGTCTGGCGCGGCGCGCACAGCGCTTGGCGCCCGTGACGATTACGGCAAGCCCGGCTCGCCGTGAGGAGCCGAGTAGCGCCGTGACCATCACCCCACAGGTCGTTCAGCTAACGCCGGCTGCGGATCCGTGGGATCTCGTGCGTCAGGCCGGAGGGGTCGAGGTCCATGAACAAGGCCAGGGGCCTGGATTCGCCTCCGACGCTTCCGTGCGTGGCTTCAGCTCCGACCACTCCACGGACATGGCGCTCTGGGTCGACGGCGTGCCGATCAACGAGCCGGTGAACGGGCATGCCGAGGGGTACAACGATTTCAGCGTCATCATGATCCCCGCCGTGCAGGACGCCGACGTCATCAAAGGCCCCACCAGCGCGCTCTTCGGCAACTTCGCCTTTTCGGGCGTGATGAACCTCCGCACCCTCGATCGGATGCAAGGCACGGAAGGGTGGTTCACCGCCGGGAGCTACGATCGGTTCGAGGGGACGGTCCTCACTGGCTTCGATCGCGATGAGAACAGCGGCGTTTTCGGAGTGCGAGGGATGTACGACGGCGGTTGGCGGCCGCACGCGAGCTACTACCTTGGCCAGGGGCATGCGAGGTATGTGCACGCATTCGACAGCACGACAACCATCGATGGAGGCGTGGAGCTCTACGCGTCGAATTGGGACTCGCCGGGCTTCATCACCACCGATCAATTCGCCCGGCAGGATTACGACACGGTCGCCAACATGACCGATGGAGGATTCAAGCGGCGTGCTCAGGAGCGGGTGAGCCTGAAGGTCCTGACGAAGTCGATGCTCTGGCGAACCACGCTCTATGCGACACAAGGTCGCTGGCAGCTCTATCTGACGATTCCGCCTGAGCCTGGAGAGGGGGAAGGAACGGGGCAGCAGACCGAGGAAGAGGATTCGCGGTTTGGCTTCGGCCTGACGAGTGCGGCGACCTGGTCACTCCCCCACACGGAGCTGACCGTCGGTGTGGAGGGGCGCTTCGACCACGCGCACTACGAGAATTGGCTGACCCAGGACCGGGTACGGGAGACATATCAGAGCTTGGTGACGGCCCACCAGCTTTCGGGCGGGCTCTTTGTTCAGTCGACCGAGCAGCTTGGCTCGCGACTCACGCTGTCGCTGGGGGCGCGGCTCGATCACGTGTCGACGAATTCCACGCCCGACACCGGAGAGGCGACCACGGGGTCGGAGGGGATCTTCTCGCCGAAGCTCGGTGCACTCTTCAAGCTGACCGATGCACTCGGCGTTTACGCGAACGTGTCACGTGGATTCCGATCCCCCGATGGCCTGGTGAACGACGCCAACATCGCGCTGATCACGGAGTGGCAATATGAGACGGGACTCAAGTTCGATGTTGGCAAGCTCTCGGCGTCGATCGCGTACTTCCGCATGGACGTGAGCAACGAGGAGAGCTTTGACCCGATCACGCAGGAGACGACGAGTGGGGGCGCGAGCCGACGACAAGGGATCGACTTCGAGGTCCACACCCCAATTGGCAGCATGGTGACCTTCTCGACGAATTGGACGTATGTGGACGCGAAATACTTGAACCTCATCAGCGACGATGGAGACACGCTGTCGGGGACGCGGGTGGCCAACACTGCCCGATGGGTTGGGATCGCGGCGGTCGACGTGGGCCCCCAGGGCGGCTCATGGACGGCTCGCATCAGCACGAACGCGGTGGGGCCGTACACACCGTTCGATGTCGTCGGCATGGAAGTGCCGTCCTATGCCCTGCTCCACCTGAGCGGCATCTGGCGCATCAAGCGCGCCCAGCTCGAGCTCGGAATCCGGAATCTGCTCGACAAGCCGTACGTCGAGCTTCAGGCGAGCAACTCGGTGTCGCCCGGCCAACCGCGAACGATTTATGGAGACGTGAAGTATGTCTTTTGAATTACATGAAGAGGCTCAGCGACCCGTGAAGGCTCCACGCGGGATGCGACCAATGTCGCCAACTCTGTTGGCACTTCTCTTCGTCGTCGGGTCGCTCGCCGCTGCGGCACCGATGGCGGCGGAGCGTCTACACGCGCATCTAAAGAAGGCCGATCCGGGGGTGAATGACACGGTGCCGGTCGCGCCCAAGGCGATCCGCCTCTGGTTCTCCGAGCCGGTGGAGGTCGCGCTCACCGGGGTCCAGGTGACAGGGCCGTCGGGCCCCGCCGCGGTCGGCGATCCAACCCAGGCCAGTGCGGAAGACGCGCCGGTCGTCTTCCCGACCAGCGGCGCCCTCCCAGCGGGCGTTTATACCGTCAACTGGCACACAGTCGCGCGGGACGGCCACCCGTCAAAGGGGAGCTACAAGTTCGTGGTGGGACCGAAGTAGCAGCGCCGGGCATTAGTCACCGAGGGGTGACATAAGCCCCTGGCTGGCAGGTGTTGACTACCCGAGCCCGGCGATCTAGACGTCGCTGGGCTCGAGTAGTGCGCGCGTGATCGTGCCCAGAACTCGGTCGACTCGCTTCCAGTCCGTATTACTTGCCGGATCGAGGCCGAAGACGCGCTCGCCCCCGTCGCGCGCCAGCGCGAGGAGCGTCACTCCGGAGAGAAGCAGGGCGAGTAACGCTTCGACGTCGATGAATGGCGGCGGCGTGCGCCCTTCCCTCACGGCTGCTGTCACGCGCCCGTGCTCGGCCTCTCTCGGGGCGGTGAGCTCAACGATTGTGGCCCGCGCTCGTCCCAGGCTCGCGCGCAGCACCTCCCGCGTGAGCGCGGCCCCGTCCTGCCGCAGCTCGCTGCCTAACGTGGAGGCGTAGGCGCGGGCCGCCGCTGCGAGCGAGGAAGCGCCCCGCACCTGCTCCTCGAGCTCTGGCCAGAGCCGGCGCTCGCTCGCGATCGCGGCGAGCACCCCATCGAGCCCGCCGAAGTACCGGTAGATGAGGACCTTGTCGGCTCCGGACTCGGCGGCGATGGCATTGATCCCCACCGCTGCGAGGCCCTCGCGCACGGCGATTGCCTCGGCCGCTGCCAGAATTCGAGCCCGGGTTGTTGCTCGGTTGCGAGTAGGCGCCATTGGTGGCGGCATGCGGTAAGTCACTAATCGGTGACGTCTGAATATTGTGTCACTGATCGGTGACATACAACACTCGCCGAACGCAAGCCCAGACGCCTCACACCGCTTGGATCCTTGATCACGGCGGCCTCAATCCGGACTGAGTAACGGGGCCGACGCGCGTCGCGGTCGCCCCTCGCGCCGAGGCGAGGGACTGATAGGTTGGTTCTCCCTCGCCGAACGTGTCCATGTCCCGGCCCATAGCGGAGTTGCCTTTCTAGGGCGCAATTCATCTTCACTAGGTGGTCCCTGGCTCCTACTCCCGCACAACGTGACCCACGCCTCGCCTCCCGCCACCGAATCGTCCGTCATCCCCAGACGAGTAGCGGAGTTCCTGCTCGAGTTCGCGGTGGCAGTGCAAAAACACGCGATCTATCCGGCGGGGCACCCGCAGTTGGCGGGTGCCGTTGATAAAGCCATCCGCCGACTCGACGTCGTGCTGCAGGGTTCGGAAGCCGTCTCCTTCGCCGTGGCGCGCACCCAGATCGTCGTCGAGACGGCCGCGACCGATCCCGGCAACTCGCTCATGAAGGAGCTCGCTCAGCGGCTGCACAAGCAGCGCATCGGGACGATCACCTTCCACCCCGGGACGCTGCGCGACGAGCTGGCGGACTTTCTCGCCGCGTCCTCCGTCGACGATTCCGAGAAGCCGGGGATCGCGCTCGTCGCCCAGACGCAGCGCTGGCCGCACATCTCGATCGCCTCGCTGACGTACGAGAAGCTCGAGTTGATGGGGGACGAGAGCGGTCTCACCGACGATGAGAATCGCCGGGCGGGCGCGCAGCTGATTTGGACCGCGCTGGCGCGCGCGACGCTGATGACGGGCGACGACCCGACGACGGAGAAGCTCCTCGATCCGCGCATCCTCGCCAACGCGTTGAACGATCGGAAAAACGATCCGGCGTACGATCAGTCGGTGATCGGATTCCTGATGCAGCTGACCGAGGCACTCAAGGGGCCGGCGACCGAGGAAGGGGCGCAGATGGGCGGGCGCCTATCCGACCTGATTCGCGCGCTTCAACCCGAGTCGCTCGAGCGTCTCATGGCGATGGGCGGCGACGATGACCGTCGCAAGCGCTTCGTGATCGACGCGTCGCAGCACGTCGCCGCCGAGGCGGTGATCGCCCTGGTCAAGGCAGCGTCGAGTGCCGGAAATCAGGCGATCTCGCACACCATGCTGCGCCTGCTCGGCAAGCTGGCGCTTCAGGCGGAGAAGGGTGGGGCAGTGATGCGCGCGGGCGCGAGTAGCGCGTTGCGCGATCAGGTCGAGCAGCTCGTGGACAGCTGGGATACGCGGCGGCTGAACCCGGACAGCTACCAAACGGCGCTCGACCGAATGGCGCAGCGGCGAGTCTTCACGCTCATGCTCCAGCGGCAGCACCCCTGCGAGCCGAAGCGTCTGGTCGCGACGTCACTCGAGACTGACACTCTCGGCGGCCCCGTCTGGATCGCCGTGAATCAGCTGATCGCCCACGGCGGCATCGCGATGCTGCTCGACCTTCTCGATCGCGCGCCGCAGGGGAGCACCGTCGCCGAAGCGCTCTGGCCGCTTGTCGCCACGCCCGACAACCTGCGCCATTTGCTCAAGGAGGAGCAGATCGAGCCGCAGCTCCTCGGGCGCATTACCTCGCGCATGGGACTCGACGTGGTCGAGCTCCTCCTCGACGCGCTCGAGACGAGTGAGACACGCAATTTCCGACGCAAGCTTCTCGAGCTTCTCGCGCGCTACGGGGCCGACGCGGGCCCGATGATCGTCAAGCGGCTCGAGCAGGAGGACATTCCCTGGTACGTGCAGCGGAACCTCCTCACGCTGCTCGCGGCGCTCCCCCGCATTCCGGACAACATCTCGCCGCAGAAGTTCATGGCGCACAGCGACGAGCGCGTGCGGCGCGAGGCGCTGAAGCTGCTGCTGCGCATGCCCGAGCAGCGCGAGGCGACGATCGTCGCCGCGCTCAGCGATCGTGACGACGGCATCGTGAAGACCGCCATGCAAGCGGCCCTCGACAGCTGTCCGAAGGCGGCGGTGCCGCTCATCATGCGCAACGTCGAGCGCAAGTCGATCAAGCCCGAGATGCGCGCACTGGGCATCAAGGTCGTCGGGGCGGCGCGCGACGAGACAGCCTTGCCGTGGCTGCTCGGCTTCGTCGTGACGAAGACGAGGATCCTGCGACGCGAGAAGCTGCTCCCGAAATCCGCCGAGCTGCTGGCCGCGTTAGGCGGCCTGGCGAACGGGTGGGCGGAGGACTCGCGCGTGAGGTCGGTGCTCGAACGGGCGGGGAAGTCGAAGGACAACGATGTGAAGGCGGCCGCGACGCCGCGCCGGAGGCCGAGTGATCGAACCGGCTCGCTTCCTTAGCGCCTTCGGAAAGGCCCTCTCGGCGATGGCGCTCTACGCGCCGTCGCACCCGGCGCGCGCCAAGGCGTCGCAGCTGGCGTTCGACCTCGTCGCCCAGCTGCAGAAGCAGGAGGGCGATGTGCGCTTCTCCTTCCTCGGCGACGAGGTGGTCTATCAGGACCGCCAACTGCGCGAGCTGAAGGACTGGGAATGGTCGCAGCGCTTCACCAAGGCGGGCATTCAGCGCCTCGAGTTCGTGCAGGAGGTGATCAAGGAGGAGTTCGACGCCTTCCTGTACGACGTCATGGAGCAGGTCACGCCGGGGTGGCACGATCCCCGCCACACGCAGCACGCCGAGGATCGGCAGTACCAGTCGATCCGCTTCGGCGCCGTCGGCATTCGCGGCGATGGCGAACAGTTCCTTACCGATCCGCTGCCGCTCATCGGAATGGATTTTCCGCTCGACGAGGAGACGGAAACCATCCAGATGATCTACGACGAGGTCGCGGCCGGTCGCCCGCTTCCGGCGGCCGAAGTCGAGGGCGTCGTCTCATCGCTCTCGGTGGCCATGCACGGCGACAGCGAGATCATGATGCCGCTGCTGCAGCTCAAGGAGTTCGATCAGTACACGACTGCGCACGCGCTCAACGTGTCGGTGCTGGTGATGGGGTTGGCGGAATTTCTCGGCCTCGGCGGACGCGACACGCGAGCGATCGGTGTGGCCGGGCTCCTCCGCGACGTCGGCATGACAAAGATTCCGAAGGAGATCGTCTCCAAGCCCGGTCCGCCGACGGAAGAGGAGTGGGCGCTCATCCGGCGCCATCCGATCGAGGGCGCGAAGATCGTCCTGAAGAGCGAGCCGCAGCTCGACCTGGCGGCGGTTGTCGCCTACGAGCACCACATGGTGCCCGGGGGCGGCGGCTATCCGACGGTGATCTTCGAGCGAGAGTGCCACTTCGCGAGCAAATTGGTGCAGGTGTGCGACTGCTACGACGCGTTGCGCACCCGGCGCTTCCATCGCGGAGCGTGGACGCCAGAGGCGGCGCTGCGACACGTCGAGGAGCAGGCGGGCGTCGCCTTCGACAAGGACATCGCGCGCTCGTTCGTCACGATGATGCGCCGCTGGGAGCGGCGCCTCGTCCCGTTCGAGGAAGGAGCGGTGGTGAAGCCGCCGCCGCGGACGGAGGGGGAGAGCACGGGGACGACTCCGCCGGCCGGAGTCGCTCGCATCACTCCGAGCCTCGGAGTCCCGACGATGCGGCGCACCCCCGTCGGCGGACAGGCAGTGCGCGCGACCCCGCCGATGGGCGTTCCGGGAACGCGTCCGACGCCGCCGACCGGAACGCCGGCGCCGAGGCCGACCCCGCCGACAGGAGTCCCTGGTGCGCGCCCGACCCCGCCGGCCGGAACTCAGGCACCGCGTCCGACCCCGCCCGCGGGGACACAGGGGCCGCGTCCGACGCCGCCTGCCGGCATTCCGGGAACGCGTCCGACGCCACCCGCTGGGACTCCGCCGCCTGGACCGGCGGCACCGGTCGGGGGTCAGCCGGCCTCGCGTCCGGCGCCGGCAGCTCCCGCTCCATTCGTGCGACCGACCCCTCCGGTGGCCCATCCCGCTACGCCGTCGGCGCCACCGCCAGCGGCGGCCACTCCGCCTCCGGCGCAGCCTGCGCCATCTGCGGCCCCCACCGAGCCGCCCGCTCCGCCGGCGAGCCTGCCGGTGCACCCGCCACCCCCGCCGCCGCCTCCTCCTCCGCCTCCTGCGCGCAAGCCGTCCTGAGACGCGTCAGAGGCCGTCGCATCCGAGGCTGTCGAGTCGCAACGGGAGAGCCGCGCCGAATCGCGGCGCGCGAAACGCCTCGCCAGCCGCTGCATGAGAATGTGCTAATCAGGCGCCTCGAGCGACGCGTCGTGCATCACGTCGTGTGTCGCTCTGCATCACGCTTTTTTCGCGTCAGGCGCGCCTGTGACGTTAGGGGACGCGGGGTGTCGTAAGTAGAGGGCTCTGGCGAGCCTATCGCCCTCCGAGGACAGCCTCCAACCGCGCCGCATGCCCGTCCCGCAATCGACCGAAAACGCCGTCTCCTTGCCCCGGGAAATTGCCGACTTCCTGGTGGAGCTTTCGGTCGCCTTGCACAAGTACGGGATGTATCCCGACGGTCACCCGCTGCTCGAGAACGCGGTCACGGTCGTCGCGCGCCGAGTGACCGCGCTCATGGTCGACAAGCCGGAGCTGGCGATTGCCGTCGCCCGCAATCAGCTGCTGGTGGAGGGCGCGGCTACCGATCCCGCGAATGGGCCGATGCGCGACCTCGCGGCCCGACTCTACCGGCGGGAGATCGGGACGATCCGGTTCTCCCCTGGCCTAACGGAGGCCGAGCTCACCGCCGCACTCAAGCTCATCGCCCGCGACAACAAGGACGGCACTCAGGCGGAGCGAGAGTGGGAGCACGCGAGGCTCCTCCCGCTGACGTACGACCAGCTCGCGCTCTCCCACGGCGACGGCGAAGGAGGTGAAGAGCAGGGAAGCTGGGCGTCTCAGCTCTGGTCGAAGCTCGCGAAGTCGGCGCTCGGCATGCAGCGCGGAGACACGCTCGACCTCCCCGCCATCCCCGAGGATCCGCTGGCCTTGGCCGCGCTCATCGAGAAGCGCGCTCTCGACCCGGATTTCGACAAGGGGATCTACTCCTTCTTCGCCCAGTTCCTCGAGGCCGCGCGCAACAAGAGCGGCAGCGCGGCGAAGGAGGTGCGCCAGCGCTTCGCCTCGCTCATCCGTGGCCTCACGCCGGGCGCGCTGCAGCGCGTGCTCAAGATCGCGCCGTCGTCCGAGCAGCGGCGCCAGCTCATGCTCAACGCGTCACACGCCCTGGCCGCCGACACCGTGATCGACCTCGCGCAGGCGGCGGCGGCGAGCTCCGGCCACACGATGTCCGAAGCGCTTCTGCTCCTGCTCTCCAAGCTCGCCAAGCACGCCGAGGAGGGGACGGGGCCGCGCCGGCTCAAAGCGGATGCGGCGCTCCGGGCGAATGTGCGCCAGCTGATCAGCGATTGGGATGGCGCGGCGGCGCTCCCTGAGGACGGCTACTGGAAGACGCTCGAGAAGCTGATCGCCGAGGCGCCGAAAGAAGGCGTGGCGCAGACGGTTCACGGCGTCGCGCCCGATCACATCGTGCAGGTGGCGCTCGAGACGGAGACCTTCGGCGCGACCGCCAAGTACGCGGTCGCGGAGATGATCCGACAGGGGAAGATCGCGCCACTCCTCTCCATGGCGGACGGGACACCGGGCGACAACAAAGTCGTCTGGACACTTCGCCGGCATCTCGACAATACGGGCACGATCAAGCGCCTGCTGCGCGACCGGCCGATCGACTTCGAGGTGCTGCATCGCCTGGTGACGCGCGTCGGCCATCCCTCTGCCGGCGCTCTACTCGACGCGCTCGGCATCGAGGACGACCGGAACGCGCGCTGGAAGCTCTTCGAGATGCTCGCGACACTCGGCCCGGAGGTGGGGGACGCAGTCGTGGCCCGGCTGCCCAAGGCGGAGTGGTTCATGCAGCGCAACCTCCTCCTCCTCCTCGGGCGGCTGCAGCGGTGGCCGGAGGGCTTCACGCCGCAGCCGTATGCGCGACACCCGGACGCCCGCGTGAGGCGCGAGGCCTACGCCCTGCTCTTGCGCGATCCGAAGATGCGCGAATCGGCGATCGCCGGCGCCGTGCGCGACACCGACGAGCGCATCATCCGCGCAGGGCTGAGTGGCGCCATGGAGAATGGGTGTCCGAAGGAAGCGCTCCCGATCATCACGCGACGGATCGCCGAAGGGACGTTACAGGGGATGCTGGCGGCGCTCGCGGTGCGCGTCGTCGCGCCACTCCCGCGTCCCGAGGTTGTGCAAAGCCTCATCACGGCGTCGCTCTCCAAGCGGAAGCGCCTCTTCTTCCGGCGAAAGCTCGCCACCAAGAGTCCGGGGATGCTCGCCGCCCTCGCCGGTCTGGCGCAGTACTGGAAGGGGGATGCGGCCGCGGCCAAGGTGCTCGCGATCGCGGGAAAAGAATCCGATTACGAGGTGCAGGCCGCGCTCCGCGGGAAGATCGTCGGCGGCAGCACTGGTGAGAGGGTAACGGGCGAATGAACACTCCGGCCAAGTATCTCACCTCCCTCGCCCAGAGCCTCTCGACGATGATGCTCTACCCGCGCGAGCACCCGACTTGGGGGCGCGCCGTCGATGCGTCGTTCGCGCAGCTGGCCGAATTGCAGCGGGAGAACAAGACACCGTCCTTTTCGTTCATCGGCAGCGATGTGATCTACGGGCAGCAGCCGCTGCACGAGCTCAAGGATTGGCCTTGGGCGGAGAAGCTCGCCGACGTCGGCGTGCAACGACTGGAGTTCGGCGCCGAGGTGACGCGGAGCGAGTACGAGGAGTTCGTGGCGGAAGTGTTGAAGCGCATCGTGACATCGTCGAGCGGCTCCACGACCCATGCGGCAGCGGATGCCGGCACGGCCGGGAGCATTCGATTCGGCGCCGTGACGGTGCTCGAGGGGGGCGGGTACGGCTTCGGCGATGAGGAGGGCGAGCCGGGCTCGGCCACCCCTACGGGGCCGGCACTCCCGTTCGCCCTTGGCGAAGAGGCAGCGGCCGTCTCCTACATGTACGAGGCGGTGCAAACCAAGGATGTGGTGCCGCTGGTGGAGGCGGATGCGGTGGTACGCTCGCTGAGCGTCGCCATGAGCGGATCGAGCTCGATGATCATTCCGCTCCTCCGCCTCAAGGCCTCGGACCCCTACAACGCCATCCACTCCATCAACGTCGCCGTCCTCGTCATGACGCTCGCCGAATTCCTGGGCATGGGGAACAAGGACGTCCACGAGTTCGGGATGGCGGCCCTGCTGCACGATCTTGGGATGGCGCGTGTGCCACGAGAGCTGCTCCTCAAGCCCTTCGAGCTCACCGACATCGAGCGCGGGATCGTTGAGCGCCACCCGGCTGACGGCGCGCGCATCGTGCTGGCGAGCGACAATCGCATGGAGCTGGCCGCCGTCGTCGCCTACGAGCACCACCTGCGCCCCGACGGGAGCGGCTATCCGCAGCGACTCTTCAAGCGCACGCCTCACTACGCGAGCCAGCTCGTCCGCGTCTGCAGCGTATACAACGCGCTCCGCATCGAGCGCGCCCACCGCGCGCCGTATCCGCCGGAACGCGCGCTCCAGTTCATCGAGGAGCGCGCCGGCCGCGAGTTCGACCCGCAATTGGCCTCATCCTTCGCGACAATGATGCGGCGTCTCGAGCCGCACATCACGCACATCACTAGGGACGACCGCCTGGTGACGCCTGGAGCCGTGGCGGCGATCAAGGGTTAGGCGGCGGTCGGCGCGCCTGGCACCTCGAAGGAGTACCGCAGCCGTCGCCATGTGCAAGTCGCCCGGAAGCGGACGTCCCATCGGAGACCTCACCCGAGTTTCCGATGCGCTACCTCACAGTGGTTCTTCTCGCACTCGCGCCCGCGCCGTTGGCGGCGCAAGGCTGGGTAAGCCCTCGCAACTGCCGGTGCCCCGCGGGGCGCGAGTGCGCTCTGCCCACCGACATCATCGTCTCGTGCCCCGTCGGTGGGACGGCGATCGTCCGCACGTCGAGCGATGTCCACGTCGATCTCGCCGACCGCGTGCTGCGCTACGAGGTTGACGAGACGTTCGTCAATCAGGGCGGCGGCCTCGGGGAGGCGGACTACTATTTCCCGCTCCCCCCCGATGCGGCCTTTCAGGACCTC
>DASPTK010000081.1:0-35588 GCA_035623475.1 Gemmatimonadaceae bacterium
AACGGCGGGCTCCTCAAGTTCGGCCTCGACGGCTTCCTCTACGCGGGGACGGGCGACGGCGGCGGCGGCGGCGACCCGCCGAACAACGCGCAGACCAAGACCGTGCTTCTCGGGAAGCTGCTTCGCATCGATGTCGACCACCCCAACGGGGCGACGCTGTACAGCATTCCATCCGGCAATCCCTTCGGCAACGAGGTCTGGGCGTACGGCCTCCGCAATCCGTGGCGCTGGTCGTTCGACCCACCGTCGGGGTTGCTCTACATCGGCGACGTCGGACAGAACCTCTACGAAGAGGTGGACATCGAGCCGGCGACAGCCGCGGGTCTCAACTACGGCTGGCACATAATGGAAGGGCTTCACTGTTATGATCCGAGCAGCGGCTGCAACGAGACCGGTCTCACGCTCCCGCAGCTCGAGTATCCGCACTCCGATCCGACCTCTCCCTGCGCCATTATCGGTGGTTACGTCTACCGGGGAAGCGCGATTCCGGCGATCGTGGGCACCTACTTCTACTCCGATCTCTGTGCGGGCTGGTTGCGGAGCTTCGAGTACACGACCGCTGGGGGCGTGACGAACAAGAAGACCTGGGATGGCGTTGCCATCGCCAGTCCGACCTCGTTCGGCGAGGACAGCCAAGGGGAGCTGTACTTGGTGAGTGACAACGGGCAGGTCTTCAAGATCGTGAACCAGTAACCTCGGGCGGGGCACGCCTCCCGAGGGGTCGCTTAGGGTCTCGCGTCGATAGCGCCAACCGCGTCTCGCACACGCGGGGCGCGGAGGGGTGACGTCACGCTGCACGTGACGAACGGAGATGCCGCCGCTCACGGGATCCGCTCCGCGGGAATAGCCGGCGATGTCATCGCATGGCGGGATGTGCTCCACGAGGGGCCGGTGCCGGCGGACGCCGGTCCGGCGGAGCTCCGCGCCATTCGCGCGAGTTTCATCGCGGGCCGCACGCGCGGCGACCCGGCCGCGATCGAGCGCGAATTCGCCGAGCGCGATCGCGCTCTCGACGCCATCGGCCCGAGCGAGGACGTCGTGCTCTGGTTCGAGCCCGACCTCTACGACCAGCTTCAGCTCCTCGAGGTGCTCGATCGCCTATCGGCACACCAGCGTCGCTCCCCCCGTGGCGGGTGGCGCTCACTTCAGATAGTTCCGCAGGACTGCTACCTCGGCCCAAGCTCGAGCGCAGAGCTCCTAGACCGTTTCGACCAGAGAGCGCCGGTGACCGCCTCCCAACTCGAGCTGGGCGCGTGGGGGTGGCAGCTCTTCCGTGCTGGGGATCCGCAGGCTTTGCTCATCCTCTCCCGCTCCCCGCAGACCTCCCTTCCCTACCTGCCTGCGGCGCTCCACCGGCTGCTCGAGGAGCTACCCTCGGTGCGAAACGGGCTCTCGCGCTGCGAGCAGCAAGCGGTGGAGGCCTTGAAGAATCGTCCGATTAGAATGGGCGACGCCTTTCGCGCCGCACATCACGACCGCGAGCAGTTCATCTTCCTCGGCGACACCATCTTCGCCTGGCAGCTCGAGCGTCTCGCCGGTGGCCCGCACCCTCTCGTCGCCGCGGAGAGCAATGCTCCTATCCGGGTTCCGCCGGATGACTCGGCACGAGAGTTCTGGTCGCAACGTGTGAGGCTGACCGATGCCGGGCGCGACGTCCTCGAGGGAAAAGCCGACGCCGTGGCCCTCAACGGCATCGATCGCTGGATCGGCGGCCTACACCTCACCGGCCGGCCATTCCTCTGGCGATGGGACGAGGCCATGGAGGCGCCGGTTCAGCGCCCTGGGTAAGGGGTGCCAGGGGAGGCATTCCGCCGTCCCCTGATGGGACAGTATTGTATAGTTCTGTCCGGCTTCGGGTCGATGATCACCCCTCACTCCTCGGCAATGCGGTCACGTAAGACGTGGCAGACACTCGCTGGCGTGACGGCGTCCTTTCTCGTCGCGACCGCAGCGAGCGCCCGCGCGCAGGCTGACAGCACGACACCGCCCGCGCCGAAGAGCCCCAAGGACGCAGTGCAGATGGCGTTCGACGCCGTCTCGGCCAAGCAATGGAAACGCGTGGCGCAGCTGGCCGACCCGGACTTTCTCACTCACTTCCGTGATCAGCAGCTCGTGTACGCACAGGCCGAGAAGATCAGCAAGGAGAACCAGAAGAAGAACGAGCATCAGTACGGGCTCCCGAAGTGCGTCCAGAAGTACTTCGAATCGCAGGAGTCGCACTTCACCGAGTCCTTCCTCAAGGGGTTCGCCGGCGTGAATTCCGTCGATCAGCTCTCGGCGCTGACCCCACAGGAGCTGTACGCAAGCTGGCTCGCCGGCAGTGCACAGGTCTCGAAGGACCAGGACGACAAGAAGAAGGTGCAGACGACGCGGACGTTGCTCGGCGAAGTGCCCGAGGGGGACACGGTGAGCTACGTGCTCTACCGTCTCGCCTATTCGGCCGATGCCAACGCCGAGCCGAAGGTGCTGATGATCAAGACGCGGCGTGGCCCCGACGGTTGGCGCATCTTCCCCAACGACGACATCACCCTGGCGGGACGGGTGTACTTCTGGGGAAAGGCCGACGAGTGAGCGCGGGGCGCGCGCCGTCTGCGGGTAAGCCGGCCCCCTGGGTGGGGGTGATCATGGGCAGCCGGAGCGACATGGAGTATCTCGCTCCAGCGGTGGATCTCCTTCAGACGCTGGGCGTGCCCCATGAGGTGCGCATCGTCTCTGCACACCGCACGCCGGACTGGATGGCGGAGTATGCCAAGGCCGCAGAAGGACGAGGGCTCGAAGTGATCATCGCCGGCGCAGGAGGAGCGGCTCACCTTCCGGGGATGGTCGCAGCCAACACGATCCTCCCGGTACTCGGGGTCCCCGTGCCGGCGACGGTGCTGAACGGCCTCGACTCCCTACTCTCCATCGTGCAAATGCCGAAGGGCGTGCCGGTGGGCACGCTGGCGATCGGCAAGCCGGGTGCGGCGAACGCCGCGATCCTCGCGGCATCGATCGTCTCGCTCAAGCACCCGGAGGTCCGCGACCGCGTGCGCGAATGGCGCGAGGCGCGCACGCGCGAGGTGCTCGAGGAGGCGCCACCAGGGTGAGCAGCATTTTTCCCGGCGCGACGGTCGGGATCCTGGGCGGCGGGCAGCTGGGCCGGATGGTCACTCTCGCAGCGCGGACGCTGGGCTACCACGTACACGTGCTCGATCCCGATCCCCACTGCGCAGCGGGACCGGTGGCCGACAAGGTGGTCACCGCCAAGTTCGACGACGCCGAAGCGACGGCGCGGCTGGCCGCCGAGTGCGACGTGGTCACGATCGAGATCGAGCGCATTGCGGTGCCGGCGTTGGAGGCGGCCGCTCGTCAGGCTCCGCTCCGCCCTGGGGCCCACGTGCTTCACACGGTGCAGGACCGCGCTCGCCAGAAGGAGTGGCTGGTGGCGAACGGGTTTCCTGTGGGCCCCTTCCGCACCGCGGCGACGCGCGAGGTCTTCGCCGACGCCGCCCGGAGGGTGATGGCCGATGCCGCGGGGCGTCCGACGTCTGCTTACGCGAAGTCATGCACTGGAGGATACGACGGCCGCGGTCAGGTGCGGCTCGAGCGCGCCGCCGATGCCGACGCGGCCTGGGTCGCTTTGGGGAGCGGGCCCTGCGTCATCGAGCAGGCGCTCGACCTCGAGGCGGAGATCTCCGTCCTGGTCGCTCGCCGCCCGAATGGGACGATGATCGTCTACCCCCCGGCGCTCAACCACCACGTGCGCGGCGTGCTGGATTGGTCGGTGATTCCGGCGCCGATTTCTCCGATCGTCGCCCAGCGTGCCAGCGAGGTCGGCTTGCGCATCGCCGAGCGGCTCAATGTGGTGGGGCTTCTGGTGGTGGAGCTCTTCCTGCTGCGCGACGGCTCGCTGACCGTGAACGAGCTGGCGCCACGGCCCCACAACACCTTTCACCACACCGAGCTCACGGTGCTCACAAGCCAGTTCGAGCAGCTAGTGCGCGCCGTCTGCGATCTTCCGCTCGGGGCGACCGACGTCGTCCGTCCGGCGGCGATCGCGAACCTCTTCGGTGACCTCTGGCTCGGCGACACGCCGCCGGCGTGGGAGGAGGCGCTCTCGATTCCGGGAGTGCGGATTCACCTCTACGGGAAGGCGCCGCGCCCCGGCCGCAAGGTGGGGCACATCGGCGCCGTCGGTCTGACGACCGACGAGGCCGTCGCCCGCGTGAAGGAAGCGCGGTCGCGGCTCGAGCGCAGCCGCACGCCGACGGCGCAACCGCCCGCCGTCAGCGGCTAGAGGAGTCGCTCGCGAGAGGTGCTGGGCGGGGGGACGCCGCTCGCAAAGCGGCGGCGAATTCGCGCACGATGTCGCCGGCGCTCGCGATGTCGTGGATGGTCGCGACGCTCTTCCCCGCCTGCCAGTAATCCGCGTTCTCGTCGAACGACGAGCGCTTGAGGGCGCGCACCGACCGCAAGGCGTAGTAGGTACGCATCCAGCGCTTCGTGCGGCGATGCTGGAACATCCATCGCGTCACCGGACCGACCTTAGTGCCGAGCTTTTCGATGAATGGCGTCCGGATGACGGACACGGGGACGCCGGTCACCCGCTCGGTGAGCACGATGTCCTTCTCCTCCGAGTCGACGATCGCCTGCTTGTAGGCCGCGGACGCGTGGCACTCCGGGGTGGCGATCAGTCGCGTGCCCAGCTGCACTCCGGCGTAGCCCATCTGGATAGCGCGAACGAATTCGGCGGCGTCCCCGATTCCGCCGGCGCAGATGAGGGGAAGTCCGAAGTCGGAGAGCTCTTCCAGCAACTCCTCGGCACTCTTCGGTCCGGCGTGGCCGCCGGCGCGATTGTTCACCGCGATGAGGCCGTGGACGCCGCCATCCACGCCCTTCTGGGCCCACTTCCGAACCGTCACATCGTGATAGACGATCGCACCTACCTCTGCGGCCTTGTCGACGACCCAGCGTGGGTTGCCGAGCGATGTGACGAAGAAGCGGATCCCCTCCTCGAGCGCCATGTCCACCCACCGCACCATGCGCTCGTGATAGAGCCGCGAGGAGGCCTCGATGAGCGCGTTCATCCCGATCGGCTTGCGCGTGCGGGCGCGAATGAACTGGAGGCCTTCGCGAAAGTCGTGGCCGTGGACATAGGTGAGGGAGATCGGCTGAACCACGCCGATGCCGCCCGCTTCCGACACGGCGGCGACGAGCTCCGGATTGCTGCACGGGTACATGGCGCCGCCGATGAGCGGAACCTCGATCCCGACCTGGCGTGTAAACGGAGTGTCGATCGACGTCACGCGATCAGCGAGCGGCCGTCGTGGCCGCGGCGGTCGCCTCGCGCGGGGTCTCCGGCCGCGGTGTCGGCCCGATGAGCCAGGCGGCAGTGCCGCGCGCCACCTCGTCTCCCACGTCATCGCGCACGACCGCGACGAAATGGTGGGCCTGCTGTACCGAGGCGTCGACGGGGCCGGTGGCGCATTCGGCGGTCAGCGTTCCGCGCGCCTTCTTCACGTAGTCGATCGAGAAGCTCGTGACGATCCCTCGCGCCTCCGCCGGAAGAGCGAGAGTCATCGCGAGCCCGCTCGTCACCTCGGCGAGATTCGCGATCGCGATCGCATGGATCGATCCCAGGTGATTGCGCACCCCCCGCCGGTCGCGCAGCTCGACGCGGGCGTAGCCCGGGCGCAACTCCAGGACACGCGGGCGAATCGTGCCGGTGTACGGCACCATCGCGCCGAGCAGGCGGCTGAAGATCGCCGATCCGAAGGGCAGTGTCTGGCAACGATCCCAGGCCCGACGCAGGCGAGCCGCGGGAGACTTGTTCGCGCTCACAAGTCGAACGTAGAAGCGGAATTTGGGAGGGACAAGGGCATGCGCCAACTCGTACGCGTTCCCTCCTCCGTCCCCACCGATCCGGCTACCTTGAGGCGGTGACCGAACGAACAGTCGCACTCTCCGCTCGCGGCATCGTCAAGCGCTACGGCTCGCTCGCAGCGCTCGATGACGTCAGCCTGATGGTCGCCGCCGGCGAGTGCGTCGCCCTCGTCGGAGAGAGCGGAAGCGGAAAGAGCACCCTGCTCCGCTGTTTCAACCGGATGGTCGAGCCGGACGCCGGAACGATCCTGATCGGCGACTCCCCGGCCGCGACGCTCGACCCGATCGCGCTCCGTCGACGGACCGGGTACGTGCCGCAAGACGGGGGACTCCTTCCCCACTGGCGCGTGCGCCGCAACGTCGAGCTGGTTCCCTGGCTCAAAGGGCTGGCCGATGCCGCCTCACGCGGAATGGACGCCCTGTCGCTCGTCGGCCTCGACCCGTCGACGTTCGCCGAGCGCTGGCCGCACGAGCTCTCCGGAGGGCAGCGGCAGCGCGTGGCGATCGCGCGAGCGCTCGCCGGCGATCCGGTAGTCATCCTTCTCGACGAACCGTTCGGCGCTCTCGATGCCATCACGCGCGCAGACATGCAATCCGCCTTTCGGGATCTGCGCGCCCGACTCGGCCTCACGACCCTTCTCGTCACGCACGATCTCCATGAGGCCGAGCTTCTGGCGGATCGGATCGCCGTGCTTCGGCATGGCCGGATCGAGGCGATCGCCCCGATGGCCGACCTCCTGGGTGCCTCGTCCACGACGTACGTGCAGGAGCTCTTTCGCCGAGCCCGGATGGGACCCTCGTGATGCGCCTGGCGAGTCTCCGCGGTGCGCGCGCGGGGCGCGCGCTCGGGATCTCCGCCGCCGCCGTGGCCCTGACCGCGGCCGCCAGCGCCCGCACGTGGGCGCAAGAGCCGCTACCGCGCGACAGCTCCCGAGCGCTAGTGGTCGCCTCGAAGCCCTTCGGGGAGTCGTACCTCCTTGCCGAGATGTTCGCGCAGCTCCTCGCCGCCAATGGGTTGGCGGTCGACCGGCGGCCTGGGCTCGGCGCCACCGAGATCGCCTTCGGGGCGCTGCGCGCGGGGCAGATCGATGTCTACCCGGAGTACACCGGCACCGGATTGCTGGTGATCCTCCACGACTCCGCCTTCGGCACGCGGAGCGACGTGTACGGCGTCGTGTCACGAGAGTTCGCGCGACAGTTCGGGGTTCGATGGCTCCCGCCACTCGGCTTTCAGAACACCTACGCGATCGCCGTGCGAAGGGAGACGGCGAAGAAGCTCGGTCTCAAGACGCTCACCGATCTCGCGCGAGCGGCCGCGCAGCTGCGCGCCGGCTTCACTCCCGATTTCATCGGCCGAGCCGACGGATTACCCGGGCTCCAACGTGTCTACGGCCTCCGTCTTCGCGAGGTGCACGCCCTGCTCCCCGCGGTCAAGTACAAGGCGCTCGCCTCGGGGAGCGTCGATGTCATCGACGGCTACTCGACCGACGGGCTCATCGCCCGATACGATCTCGTCGTGCTCGAGGACGACAAGCGCTTCTTCCCTCCATACGAGGCGGCGGCGCTGGTGGGCGCGCGACTCGCATCGACGATGCCTCGAGCGATCGCCGCGCTCACAGCTCTCAGCGGGCGGCTCGACGAGTCGGAGATGCGGCGGCTCAACGAGCGGGTCGAGGTCGAAGGGGAGCCAGTGGAGCGGGTCGCTGCCGACGCCTTGCGCGCGATGGGCCTCGTTCCGTCGGATGCCGCCGCCTCCACTCACGGCGGCCAGCCTAGTTCGGCCCCGACCGGCATCGGCGATCTCCGGATGCGTCATTCACTCGGCGCGTATCTCTGGGATCGCCGCGCGCTGATCGCCCGCCTGACCGCTCGCCACGCACTCCTGGTCGGATTCTCCCTCCTCGCGGCGGTGCTCATCGCCGTGCCGCTCGGACTCCTGCTCGAGCGCGCCCGCTCCGGCGCCGAGCCGGTCATCCGCGCCGTGGGAGTGATTCAGACGATTCCGGGGATCGCGCTCCTCGCTTTCATGATCCCGCTCTTCGGTATCGGCATCAAGCCGGCGCTGGTCGCGCTCCTTCTCTACTCGATCTTTCCCATCCTCCGGAACACGTACACCGGTGTCCGCGATGCCGACCCGGGCGCCGTGCGGGCCGCGCGCGCGTTAGGCATGACGGAGTCCCAGGTGCTGCGCTACGTGAGGCTCCCCTTGGCGGCCGGGGTCATCATGGCGGGAATCCGGACGGCGGCGGTGATTCTCGTGGGCACGGCCACCCTCGCGGCCTTCATCGGCGCGGGAGGGCTCGGCGACCCGATCGTTTCGGGATTGGCGCTCTCCGACACGCAGATGATCCTCTCCGGAGCGATCCCGGCGGCCCTCCTGGCGCTGCTGGTCGACATCGGGCTCGGCCAGGTCGAGAAGCGCGCCAGGAGCGTGGGAGCGGAGGGCGGTGGAGCGGCCGTGAGCTGAGCCCCCCGCGTCCGATCGCCTCGCCCACTCGGGAGCCCGCCGCGCCTCTCTGTCGGAGCGGATACGCGCCTACGGTGCCGAGACGGCGGAGAGAATGTGCGACGCGATCTCGCCGTACTTGTCGTCGAAGTGGTGGCCCCCCGGCATGCGCACCACCGTCGCCACCGTCGGCGCCAGGCTCGGGCAGGCGGAGCTCTTCTCGTCGGCGCCGTAGAAGCAGAGGATCTTGCGGCCGGCAAGCTTCTCGATCTCGGGGACCGCCGGCAGGTCATCCTTGCGTATCTTGTTCTCGACGAGGTCGATCAAGTGGAAGGTGAAGTTGGCATTCGGTGCCGCGCCGAGGAGCGCCACCACCACGACCCGATCGAGAAGATCGCCCGGCAGGCGGCTGAGCATGAAGGGGCCGATGTCCGCGCCCCGCGAGTAGCCGACGAAGAGGACGCGCTCTCGGTGATCGACCGCTAGACGGTCGCGCAGGAGCGCGGCGAGGTCGCCCGAGGCGGTCTCCGGATCGCGCTTCGCGCTCGTCAGGTACGCGCGCGAGTCCACGCCCGCGACGGGAATGCCGTGCGCGCTGAGCGAATCCGCGATCTCTTTGTCCAATGACGCCCACCCCCCGTCCCCACTCAGCATCACGGCGGTGAGATCCGACGCCGGCCCGCGGGCCTTCACGAGGGTGAGCGGCAGAGGAGGCGAGCCTGGGGTGGTCGATTGCGCCATGGCGGGACCCGAGAGCGACAGAAGGATGGCCGCAGCGCGCGCGATCCGTCGCGTCACGATTTTCGTCCCGCGCTCGTCGTCTCCCGTTCGACGACCGCCATCAGCAGTCGTCCATCCGCCGACCGATAGGAGGCGCGGGGCGTGAGACCTGCCTCGGCGAGGAGCGCGAGGAAGGTCGGCTCGTCGTACTTGTGCGACGAGCTCATCTCGATGCGCTCTCCCGGCGAGAGCGCGACCGTCTCCCCGGCCACGTGGAGGACCGCCGGTCGCGACGCGGTGAACGACTTGTCGACCCGGTGCAGCCCGGAGCGTGAGCGATCTTGACCGATACGGAATTCGAGCTGTCCGTCGTCAGGCACGAGCCCCGCACCGGCGAGGGGGGAGAAGGCGAACTGCCGGTTGATCGGATTGTCGTACCCGGCGAGCGTCGACGCGCCGGCGAAGAGCTCGCCGTCGACGACCGCCAGGTCGCCCTCGCGCATCAGCGCGGCGAGGTCGCGCGCCATCCGGGCGGGATCGAAGCCTCCGAGGGTGTTGCCGAGAAGGAGGATGAGCCGCGACCCCCCCGAGCCCCGCGACCCCCCCAACCCCCGCCACTGCCCGGCGCCGTCGCTCAGCAACTCGCGGAGCTGCGACCGTTCGGTGAAGTCGGCCTTCAGCCCGCGAGCGTCGATCCCCTCGCGCCGCGCGTCGCCGACGGCGATCTCCAGGAGGCCCAAGCTCGCGTCGACCGGCCGATAACGTGCCGCCGCGCCGCGAGCGATGAGCGCGCGCACGATGACTCTGTCCTTGTCTCCCTGGCCGGCGCCGAGGCTCACGACCTCGACCTCGCCCGGCGAGACCAGCGAGGCCACATCCGATGCGTGCTCCGTGATGACCTGGTGCGAGCGGCTGAAGTTCCGATAGGCGCCTTCACCGCACAGCGCCAACCAGGCCCGCACGGAGAGCGGGAACCAGTAGAAGAACTTCTCGGGAATCTGGCGGGCGGACACCGCCGCGACAAAATCGCGCGCCAGCTCGTCCTCGGTCAGCGCGACATCGATCGGCAGATACATCCCGCTTACGGTAGCCACGGACCAAGCGAGCGCAACCCCGGCAATTCGTTACCTGCGAAAGCGGTTGCGGTGGGAACCAATTTTGCCGTAGAGTACTTCCGCTTCACACTGCACTTTCCTTATTCCCCTGCGGAGGACCGACATGGCGAACACAACCATCCAGATGATCGAGAGGTCGCATCTCGCTCCGACGTGCCATCGTCCCTCGGTGGTCGAGGAGAGCGAGCTGGCGCCCACCTGCCATCGGCCATTGATCGTAGAGGCAGGGGAGCTCGCGCCGAGCTGCCACGTGCAGGTGGTCGAGACGAACGAGCTCGCCCCCACCTGTCACCTCTGATCGACAGAATGGCCGCCCACGCGGCGGCAGACTCCGGAGAGCCCGCCACACGCGGGCTCTCCGGTTTTTCGCCCCCTGAGCGAGCGACATCGGCACAACTGCCACTCCGCCCTCTCGGGGCGGGGGGGCGCGCGGTTGCGCCTCTGGCGTTCGGTGCGTGGGGGATCGGTGGCGGATGGGGTCCTCCTGTCGATCGCGGCCACGCCGTACGCGTCGTGGAACGTGCAATCGAGCTGGGGATGACCTTCGTCGATACCGCTCCCACGTACGGCGATGGCCTCTCAGAGGAGATCGTCGGGGAGGCGATTCGCGGGCGCCGCGACGACGTCGTCCTGGCGACCAAGTGCGGCCCGAATGACGACCCGCGCGCATCGCTCGACGCATCGCTGCGCCGCCTGCGCACGGATCGCATCGACCTGCTTCAGTTACACGAAGTTCCGTCTGAGCCCGGAGCCCTCGAACGTCGGCTGGACACCATGCGTCAGCTGGTCGACCGCGGGCTCGTTCGCGCGATCGGCGTCTGCAACGTCACCCACGCCGAGCTGTCACAGGCGATCGCCAGCGCGCCCATAGTATCGGCGCAATTGCAATACAATCTTATCGACCGCGATGCGGAGCACGATGTGCTCGCCATTGCACGCTCGCGCGGTGTCGCCTTTCTCGCCTATCGGCCGCTCGCGAGCGGGCTGTTCACCGGGAAGATCGACGCCGCGCCGCAATTCGAGGGCACCGATCACCGCCGCCGCATTTACTGGTTCTCGGGACGCGAGTTCGAGCGACGGAAGGGAGTGGTCGATCAGCTGAAAGCGGTGGCCGAGGAACGCGGACTCACCGTCGCCCAGCTCGCTCTCGGCTGGGTGCTCGCGCGCCCCGGCGTGACCGCGGTGCTCGCCGGCGCGCGCTCGATTGCCCAAGTGGAGGAGAATGCCGGCGCCGCAGCGCGCCCCCTCTCGCTCGCCGAGGTCTCCACGGTGGACGCCATCGTGGCCACCGCCTATGCTCCACGCGCCCTGAAGCGGGACGTGCGCGTGAGCCGGGAGCCGAATGCAAACGGGGAGTTCGATGTGACCGTCGGTCAAGTGAGCGGCGAGCGCGCGATGTCCGTCGGAGCGCGCGAGGCTCATGTCATGCGGGCCCTCGATGGGCGGATGCCCTATTCGGCGATCGCCGAATCATGGAGCGGGGAGAAAGGCCGGAAGCCGCTCCTCACCGCCCAGGTGGTCCTTCTAGTCGACCAACTCAGTGACCTCGGACTGATCTCCTCAGCCGATGACTGAGACGGTGACGCGAGTCGCGGAGGACGGCGCCCGGATTCCAGGAGCGAATCGCCTCTGGGTCGGCGGTTTCTACAACCCGCACCTCGCCCGCGAGACGCTCGAGGCGGGAGAGCTCTTCGACCACCTGGCGATGGCTGACCCGCCCTCCGGCGACGACCCGTACTTCGAGCGCGTGCGAGAGCGCTTCGTTCTCCTGCTGCACGACTACCTCGGCCAGCTCTCGGAGCCGTACGACGAGCACGCCATACGTCGTTCTCGCTACCTGGCAGAGCTCTACGACTCGCCGTGGGTGGCCGAGCACTTCCAGTGCCTCCACACCGTCGACGGCGCCTTCAATCTCAACTACGTCTTCCCGCCCCTCTACACCGAGGAGTTTCTCACCCGATTCATCGCCAACGCCGCCATGCTCAGAGAGCGCCTCGAGCGCCCTCTGGTGATGGAGAACATTCCCGGCTTCTTCGATGTGCCGGCGAGCACGATTCCGGAACCGGAGTTTCTCACCCGATTCTTCGATGCCACGGGGTGCGGCTTCCTTCTCGACCTCCCGCACATCTGGATCGAGGCCGGAATCCAACGCGCCGACCCTTACGGGTTCCTCGAGACATTCCCTCTCGATCGTGTTGTGGAGATCCACAGCGGTGGCGTCGAGGACGATGAAGATCTCAAGGGTCCATGGATCGCCCCTGTGCGACCCTCGAGGGAGATGCTCGACTTCACCAAGTACGCGGCGGAGCGCTGCCCGAAACTCCGCGCCGTGACATTCGACGCGTTCAGCCCCGGACTCACCGCCGACGTGATGCTCGACGCCGTCACGCAGCTGCGCGAGCGGCTGCTCGCGTAGTGACCGGCGCGGGCGACCGCGCGCTGCAGGACGCGCTCATTCGCCTTCTCGCGGATGCTCCGTTCCGCGAGGCGCTCGCATCGCTCGACTCGCCTGTTGCCTATGCCGGGGTGCCCGTTGAGCACCTCGCCGTTCTCAGATCGGCCGACGCGGAGCGCGTCCGGCGCTTCGCGCGATTTCTTGCCCGCCAGTTCTACCACGAGCGCATTGCCCATTTTCATCGGTACGCACGGGCATTGGCGCGCTGGACCGGGCGAACGCCGGAACACGCACTCGGCGGCGAACGGTTCACTGCCCTCCTTCCGAAAGTCGTGCTGGGGAGTCGCCAGACAGCCCGCGCCGTGGCGCACCTCGTCGCCGATGAGCTCGGAGATTCGCCTAACGCGCCCGGCTACTTCGGCGACCTCGTTCGCTATTCGAACGCCCAGATGATCATCGAAGCGGGCCCCCGCGTGTGGAGCACCAATGACCTGCTGCCGGCGGTGACCCTCGCATCACGACTCACGATGACCGACGACGCGACGGTCGAGCGCTTCGAGTGGGATCTCCCCGCCGTGCTCCCCGCGTTGCGGGCGCTCGACGCCGGGGCCACGGGTGCGCCGCGCGCGCCCCGGCGCGACATCGCCCTCCTCATCGCGCGATCGCCCCGCGGACGGGTGACCGTGCTGCGTTGGTCGGACGCGCTCGAGGCCTTCGCCAAGATCCTCGACGGATCATCCCCATTGAGCGATGCGGCGCGCGCCGCTGGCATCTCCGAGCAGGAGGTGCTCGCGATCGCCGGCGCGCTCGTGGACGCCGGCGCGGCGCGCGCCTAGGGAGCGTAGGGACGCCCCCCAGGCGGCGCCCAACCAACTCTTGCTACTTCGCCGCGAGCCGAGTGGCGCGCGTCGCCAGAAGCGAATCGATCGCCGCGCGCGACAGATCGCTCTTCCCCACCGTTCCCCGCACCCACTCGACCTCACCACCGCTTCCGAGCTGGACGAGGGCGGCGGCCGGGGAATCTCCCTTGCGCGAAGTCTCGATCACCAGCAGCCAGATGCCGTCGGATGGCCACTGCCTGCCGAGCGCAAAGACGCCGGGTCGATCCGTTCGCCGGAAGGCGAGGGGAATGGACTGCCGCTTCCCGCCGACGAGACCTTCGGCGGTTCCGAGCACGCTGTCAGTCGGGCTCGGGTCGTGAAAATACGTGTGCACCAGTAGAACGGCGCCACTCGCCATCCGATCGTAGGGATTGGGCGGAGCCTCGATCGAGAGCCACGGCGGCCAGGCGCCGGCACGAGCGGCCGTGAGGGCCAGGACCGTCGCCGCGAGAATTGCCGCGCGACCGGGGAATGATCTGCGTTGCATAGATGCCTCCTGCCAGGCGTCGCCTGGCGTCATTGCCTGATGAGTGTGACAGGGCCCTTGAACGTGTGAATGGTGACAGCGGCGCCGCCGTCACCTTGGGTGAAGCGCAAAACGCTGCCGGTGCCGGACGCCTGGGGCGTGGCCCGGGTGTTAGAGAGGCCGTTCTGGATCGCGCCATGGGCGCTCGTGATATCGAAATCCGCCGACACGTTGGCCGGCAGTCGCAGGGTGACCGCGCCGCTCTGAGTGGCAATGTCCAGCGACCCGCCGGTGGCGAAGGAGCCGACGAATCTCACCTCGCCACTGATCGTCTCCACACGGCCGCGAGCGAACGCATCGCCGCCAAGGGCGACGCGACCGCTGACGCTCGAGAGCTCCACATCGGGCGACGTCCCCCGCACCACGATCCACCCGCTCGCCGACTTGGCGGTGACAGACGCCGCGCTCTCGATCTCGATGTTGCCGTCGAGCGATTCTACCCGGAGCTCGCGAGGCGATGCCGCGACCCGGACCCTGCCCCCGGCGGTGAAGACTTCGACCCCACCCTCGACGTTGGCGATGTCGATGTCCGCGCTGTCCGTCCGTACCCCGAGGTGCGCGCTGCGAGGTACCCGCACTTCGAGATCGACCGTCGGCGTGGATCCTCCCGGCTCTCTGTTGATGCCCACCTTGAGCACTCGGGCATCGCCGGCCATCACCAACTTCCCCGCCGCTGCTTGCGGCGCGCTCACCGAGACGACCGTATCCTCGCCGACGAGGACGCGAACGCTTCCCAGCGGCAGAAAGACTCGCACCGTCCCTCCGGTGACCAGAGCGCGCCGTAGCTCCACGCGCTGCTGCGCCGCAGCTCCGGCGGACCACAGCAGCGTGAGCGTCACCGCGCACCCGAGCCCGTGAGAAGCACGCCGAAGCGAAGATCGACTCGTCATGTGCCGCTCATCGCGCGCGTCGCGCGTGCCAGAAGGTCCACCTTCCGCTCGTGCGCGCTGACGAGAAGGCGAGCGAGCGCCTCGTTCGAGGGGTCGCGGTCGAGAGCGGCGCGCGCTTCGGCGATCGCCGAATCGATCGTCGCCAGGCTCTTCTGCACAGCAGCCACCGTGGTCGGAGTGAGCTCGGTCTTCCCCTGCGCGATCGTTCCGGCCATCTCGCTCTCCGACCGCTCGTACGCCGGCTCGACGCGCCGCCACTCGGCGAGCGCGCCGCTCCCTTGCGCAGCGATCGGAGCGGGATTGCGAGCCTGACGACCGACTGACATCACGAGCAGAACCGCTGCCGCGGCGAGCAGAGCGCTCCCCATCGTCCAGCGCGCGGCGCGCCGGCGACGCTCGCGCTGAATCTCCCCCCTGATCTCCGGCCAGGGGTCGCGGGGCGGGTCGATCGAACGCGGCACCGATGAAAGGCGCGCCGCCAGCGAGACCGCGCGCCTTACCTCCGCGGCGCACATCGGGCACGCCGCGAGGTGCGCCGCGACGGTCGACCGCACGGCGTCGCTCGCCGACTCGTCGATGTACGCGGCCATCTCGGTTTCGTGCAGATGGTCAGTCACGGCTCGAGGACCCTCCGCAACTGGCGCCGCGCTCGGAAGAGATGGGCCTTCGACGTTCCGGCCGCGATTCCCAGCAGCTCGGCGATTTCCTCGTGCCGATACCCTTCGATGTCATGAAGCACGAATACCGTCCGCGCGCCCGGCGGAAGGCCGGCGATCGCGTCGTCGATATCCATCGCCCTCTCCGCTGGCGCTGCCGGGGACATCTCTTCGAGCACCTCTGGATCCTCCGTCACCACTCGGAGCTCGCGTCGGAGCGCCGAGCGCTTCTGGTGTAGCACGACGTTCACCGTCAGGCGGTGAAGCCACGTCGTGAACGCGGCGTCACCACGGAATGAGCCCAAGCGCGTCCAGACTCGGATGAACACATCCTGGGTGAGCTCCTCGGCAGCGCGCGCGTCGGTCGTGAGCCGCAAGCAAAGGGCGTAGACGCGGCCGACGTGCTCTCGGTAGAGCCGTTCGAACGCACCGTCGTCCCCCTGTTGGGCGCGGTGCACCAGCTCTTCCAATCGGAGTCCTCCTCCGCATCCGGTCGGGGCGTCGAGCCGCTCGCCTTCGTCAGCTCTGATACCGGTCGGGAACCGAGGGTTTAGTCGCTCGAATGCCTGTGTGCGGAGGTGTTAGCGGAGAGCGCGGGCGTCGCAGGCCGCGACACCCCGACGGCGGCTCGTCAGACGCCGCCGTACCATTCGTAGCCCTGATCGCTCCAGTAGCCCCCGTTGCGGCCGGGGAGGAAGACGATGCGCGTCAGGTACTTCGTATTCTTGTAGCCGAGCTTGACCGGCGAGTGAACGCGCGCGGGAGCGCCATGGGGGACGCCGAGATATCTCCCGTCCATCCCGTAGGCGACGATCGTTTGCGGGTGCATCGCGCTCTCGATGTCCCAGCTCTCGTGGTAGTCGTCATCGAAAGACTGGAAATCGACGTACCCCGCGTCGGGCGTCGGCTCGACGATGCGCGCCAGCTCGCGCATCCGCACTCCCGTCCACTCGGCGACCGCCGTCCACCCCTCGACGCAGAAGTGGTCCACCCGCTGCGTGACCGAGCGGAGCTTCACCAGCTCGGGGAGCGTCAGCTTGATCGGTCGCTTGACCGCACCGGTAACCTCGAGCGTCCACGCCCCGCGCACGCTCTCATCCCACACCGGCGGGTGCTTCGAGATGAAGTACATCGGGAACGCCGCACCGGCGGCTCGTGCCCCGGCCGGTGGACGGTCGACCGAGCGGTGCCGGAAGAGCGAGCGCTCGATCGCCTCGTTTCGGCGCTCCGCCGATCGCAGTACCGGCTCCGCCTGCGGGGCGCGGTCGAGCCCGCACCCGTCCAGGAATGCGGCGCCCAGCGTTGCGCCGCCGAGGGCGAGAAAGTGCCGCCTATCCATCAGTCTCCCTCGGACGCGCCCGCGTCGGACTGCTGCGGAAGAAGATGGTAGAAGGGGCGCGCGTTCCTCGCCTCGGGTGAGAAGCGCGCGTCGTAGCCGCCGGTGACCATCGACACCAAGGAGTACGGATCCACCGCGAACACCATGAAGACGTGCCCGATGATCAGCCCCACCAGCCCCACCATCGACAGAAAGTGCCAGTAGCGCGCCCAGACGTATCCGCCGAAGAGCGCGGTGAGCCACGAGAGCTGCACGGGTTTCCATATCGCGAGTCCGGTGGCAACCTGCAGTGCGGCGAGGACAGGGAAGGCGAAGTAGGCGGCCTTCTGCAGCGCGTTGTGCTTCCCCTGGCGCGGATGGTCTCGGCGGAGAAAGAGGTAGAACCGGATCATCTGCCAGGCATCGCGCGGGTCGCCGCGTCGCGGCACGAGATCGCGCCACTCACCGTGGAGATAGATGAACGCGATGTAGATCAGGCCATTGAGGACGAGTACCCACATCATCGCGAAGTGCCAGTTTCGCGCTCCGGCGAGCCAGCCACCGAAAGTCAACGCCGATGGAATTGCCTTGTGGGCGAAGGGATAGCAGCAGAAGGTCTCGCCGCGTCGAGCAAACGCGGGGTACGCGTTGAAGATCTGCAGGCCACTCCCCACCATCAGGGTGAACGCCACCACGTTCACCCAGTGCGTGACTCGCACGACCCAATGATGCCGCTTCATCCCGCGAACCCCCTCTGCCAGCCGCCGATGCGTCGGTCGTTAGGCAGCCGCTGCGCCCACCGACTGGACCGCCGCCATCACTTCTTCAGTGAAGAAATCGCCAGGCCATCGGGCTCCCGCCCCGACGGGAGGTAGCCGGTGACGTCGCCCTTGTCGATGTCGATCATCGTGACGACGTCATACCCGGTGTTCGCCACGAATGCCGTCTTCCCATCGGGGGAGATCACGAGCCCGATCGGGACAGTGGACGACTCGTAGCCCTCCGCCTGGCGCGAGCCGGTCTTGATCGACCGCTCCACTTTGAGCTTGATCGTCTTGATCTCCTTCCGTGACTTGGCGTCGAAGATCTTGAGCTCGCTCGAGCGCGCCAGGGTCACCAGAACGCGCGACCCGTCGGGAGTGAACTTCACCCGTATCGGGAACTCGCTCGCCTTCACGGTCGCCAGGGTGTCGAGCTTCTGAGCTCCGACGACCGTGATCCGATTCGCCTTCCGACTCGCGATCCACAACTCGCCCCCGTCCGGGCTCACATCCATCCCTTCCGGTCCATCCGGCAACGGGGTCGTCCACACCGCGCGATCGGACGTGAGGTCGATCATCGTCACGCTCGACGATCCGATGTTGGCCACGTATGCCCGCTTCGCATCGGGAGAGAGCACGACCATGTGCGATGTGTTCTGGCTGGTGTGGATCACCGCATCGACTGCGCCGGTGAAGACGCTCACGATGAGCACAGCGCTGTCCTGCTCGGTGGTGACCACCAGGTGTTGCCCATCGGGGAGCCAGGCGAGACCGTGTGGGTGTCGGTGCGGAAGGAGATGGATCGTCTCCTGTGCCTTCGCCGCCTTGAGGTCGATGACGGAGAGGGTGCTCCCGGGAGCTTCATTCGAGCCGTAGTTGCTGATGACCGCCCATCGGCCGTCGGGCGAGACGGCAACTTCGTGCGGCGCATCGCCGGTGGGGATCGTGGCGTACGGGTCGCCGCTGGCGAGGTCGATCAGCGAGGCGGTAGCGTCCGCCTTGTTGACCACCACGAGCGTGCCGGCGCCGGCGCCCTGCGCCGCCGCAGGGGACACCACCAGCGCAGCCAGCGTGAGGGCACGGCGGAGTCGCGCGATCGGCATGCGGGGAATCTAAGGCTCCAGGAAGGCTGGCGGAGGAAGTGAATTGCTCGCTGGCCCTGCGCCGCTAGGTGTACATTTGAAGCATGCCGATCGTTCCGCTCTGCGGGCACGAGGCCATCCGCCGTCGACTGCGCCAGGCAGTGTCGCACCGAGCTCTCCCTTCGAGCCTGCTCCTCCACGGCCCGCGCGGCATCGGGAAGCAGCGCCTCGCCCTCTGGCTCGGCCAGCTCCTCCTCTGCACCGCCGACGACAATCGTCCGTGCGGAAAGTGCCAGAGCTGCCACTACGCGGCGGAGCTCGTGCATCCCGACCTGCGCTGGTTCTTCCCTCGCCCCCGGGCCGCCGAGTCCGACGGCAACGCTCAGGAGGTGCTCGACGACTATGCGGAGGCGGTGGCCGAGCGGGCGAGCGCACACGGGCTGTACGCGGCCCCCCCGGGATCCGACGGGATCTTCGTCGCGACCGTCCGCGCAATCGTCAGGCTGGCCGCCTTCACGCCGACCATCTCTCGCCGCAAGGTGATCGTGATCGGCGACGCCGAGCGGATGGTGTCGCAGGAGGGCGCCGATCAGGCGGCCAACGCCTTCCTCAAGCTGCTCGAGGAGCCGCCCTCCGACACGACGATCATCCTCACATCGAGCGAACCGGGCGCTCTCCTGGCGACGATTCGCTCGCGTCTGGTGGCTCTCCGAGTGGCTCCTCTCTCTGAGGCCGACGTCCGGAAATTCCTCGCCGACCCGCTCGTGGCCGATTCGCTCTCATCGAGCGAGCTGCCGCGTCGTGAGGCAGAGCGAGTCCGCCTCGCCGCCGGCGCTCCCGGAACACTCATCGGCGCCGGCTCGCGCGGCGAAGCTCTCACTCACGCCCGCGCGCTCCTCGCCGCCGCCCGCGCCGATCGAGCGGAGCAGATGCGCGCCATCCTCGCCCTGGGAGCCGCAGGCGCCCGAGGGTACTTCTCGGACGTTCTCGATGCGCTCACGGTACTGCTCGGCGAGCGCACCCGAGAGGCCGTCGCCGGGAACGACTCGGCCACCGCTGCCGTCGCGACCCGCGCGATATTCGCCGTGGAGGAGGCGAAGCAGCGTGCGGCGGGGAATGTGAGCCCGCAGCTCCTGGGAGCCTCTCTCCTTCACACGCTCTCCGGTCAGGGCACGCCATGAGTGAGTTGAGCCACGTCCACGCCAGCGGCGAAGCGCGCATGGTGGACGTCTCCGACAAGGAGAGCACCAAGCGCTACGCACGGGCCTCCGGCTTCATCCGTATGAAAGCCGAAACCTTGGACGCGATTCTGCGGAACTCCCTCGCAAAAGGAGAGGTACTTTCAGTAGCACGGGTGGCAGGAATTCTCGCAGCCAAGCGCACGCCGGAGCTGATTCCGCTCTGCCACCCGCTGGCGCTCGACGACGTCCAGATCGAGCTGACGCCCGACCGCGAGCTTCCCGGAGTCCGGTGCGAGGCAGTTACGAGGGCCACGGGGCCCACAGGCGTCGAGATGGAGGCGATGGTGGCCGTGGCTGTGACCCTGGTCACCGTCTACGACATGGCCAAGGCAGTAGATAGGGACATGTGCATCACCGACATCTGTTTGTTGGAGAAGGCCGGAGGGAGATCGGGACACTGGGAAAGAAACGTTAGAGGCTGAACGGCATAGCCGTTGCTTCTCTACGCCGTACCGGGGCTGACTTTGCCCCGTTTTCGGGGCCTACGCAGCCCCGTTCGTGCGTCTGGGACCCACGCCGTATGGGGGGTTATGACGAATCGAACTGAACGCTACGCGCGCCGAGGCGATCGGAAGCGCCGCTTCGATAAGGTCGGGAAAGCAGCTCTCGTCGTCGCAGTCGTTGGTGCTCTGGCATTGATCGCTCGGCAGCAACCGGAGGAGGCGAACGCTTCCGCCCTGCCGTCAGGCGGATTCTCGTTCGGCTTGGTGACCGTCGCGCGACACCTGAACCAACGGGTCGATGCGCTCGAGGGGGAGCTGCAGCTCGCGCAATCGCAGCTCGACCGCGCCAACGCCATCATCGGCTTCTCCGGCCGCTACCACATCGGCGCCGACATCGCCTCCGACGTCTATGACGTCGCGCTCGCCGAGGGGATCGAACCGGAGCTCGGATTCCGGCTGGTCGACGTGGAGAGCCAATTCCACCCCCGAGCCACCAGTTCCGCGGGCGCCATCGGTCTCACCCAGATCGAGCCCGGCACCGCGCGCTACTTCGACAAGGAAATCACCCGCGAGCAGCTCTACGATCGCCGTACGAACCTCCACTACGGCTTCCGCCACCTGCACTCGCTGCTCGAGGAGTATCACGGCGACGTGACTCTCGCGCTCCTCGTCTACAATCGCGGGCCGGTGACGGTCGAGAGCATGCGACTGCTGGGGCAGGACCCGCGCAACGGCTACGAGCAGGCCGTCGCCCGTGGCTATCACGGGAAGGGAAAGATCGACTAACCACGAGAGTCGGGCGATCGACTAGCCGGGAGAGTTCGGCGATCGACTAGCCGGGAGAGTTCTCGATCGACTAGTCGGCGAAGAGCGACGGCCGACTAGTCTCCAGGGCGGCACCGCTACGTCTGACGCTTCTTCGACGTGCCGGTGCCGCCTCGTACGATGAGCACCTGACCCGGGTAGATCACGTCCTTCTTGAGACCGTTCCAGCGCTTCAGGCTCGAGACCGACGTATGGTATTTGGTGGCGACGGCGCTGAGCGACTCGCCGTTTCTCACCACGTGCGTGCGGCCGCGGTTCCGCGTGCCGTAGCGCTCGATCTTGGGATCGGGGACGTCGTGAGCCGCCGACACGACCGCGACCGATGGAAGCAGAACGAGGTCACCGACGGGCAGCTTACCGGACTTCGTCGGATAGAGCGAGCGGTTGTACCACTTGAGCTGCTTCACCGAAACGCCGCCCCGCTCCGCGATCATGCCGATAGTCTCCCCCTTCTTCACCGTCACCCGCGTGTAGGCGCGTCTCTCCGACTCGGGGAGCGCGCGGTACGCGGAGTCGAAGCTCATCGCACGCGCAACCGGGATGCGCACGCGAAGCGAGTCTTTGGGCGGCGTAACGCCGCGAAGGATCTGGTAGTTCAGCTCGATGATCTCGGGCAGCGTGGAACCGGACGCCTTGGCGATGGCGCGAAGCGGCGTGTTTGGACCGACGCGCACCGAGTCGTACTCGAATGGCGGCTCGTACTTGATGGTGAAGCCGTAGCGCGTCGGATCCTTGGCCACCAGTGCCGCGGCGATGAGCTTGGGTACGTAGTCGCGCGTCTCCGCGCGCAGGTAGTCCTTCTCGGCGAGCGCGAAGAAGGCGTCGTCCCCCGTTTGATTCTCGATCTCGTCCGCGTATCTCGTCAGGCCCCGGGCGACGCGACCGGGCCCTCCGTTGTACGCGGCCGCCGCGAGATAGAGTGAGCCGAACTGTTCGTGCAGCCAGCCGAGGAACCTGATCGCCGCGTCGGTCGATCGGACCGGGTCGCGGCGCTCGTCCACCCACCAGTCGACGCGCAGCCCCGTACCCCGCGCGGTGCTCGTCATCAGCTGCCAGATGCCGACGGCAGCAGCGCTCGAGTAGGCGTTGGGGTCGTATCCGCTCTCGATCAGCGCCAGGTACGTCATGTCCTCGGGGAGCGATGCCGCGCGAAGCTTGGCGCGGATCATCGGCTCGTAGCGGCCGCTTCTCTCGAGCCATGTGGTGAAACGATCACGCGCCTCGTTCTGGAAGCGGCCGATGAAGAACTCCACTCGCTGATGCGTCTCGTACGAGCGAACGTCGATGTCCCATACCGGGACCGCCGGCTGCGGCGTGACCTCCGGCCCGGGGACGCCGATCGTGTCGCCGAAGATCTTCATCGCCTCCCCCGCCACTTCCTTCGGAGCGACGTCGACCGAGTCGGGCTTGGTGCTATCGATCCCGGCTTGCGGCGCGCTGTCGGCGTAGGCGATGGCGGCCGACACCGGCGCCGGCTCGCTCTTGCTCGACCCGCTATGACACCCGAGTGACGCGATCGCCACCAAGGCGCCGAGAGCCAGCGATCTTCCGATGCGCTCGGCTCCTTCCGCTGTCGACGGCGTTCGGGTGCGAATCGGCATCAGGCAGATTGGGGAGACAAGAGGGACGACCCGAGTGGCCGGGAGAACGCTGCTTGCCTCGGGACGGTGCTACCGAGCGAGGGGTTCGCTCGCCTGCTCTGGGCGAATACCCTTAGAGGTCGAACCAAGTTCACCCGTACCGGCCCACTCGGCAAGCTCGACCGGATCACGGCAGCCCTACGACGTTTGAGGCGGCGGGTCGGCGCAGCCGACGTCACCGCATCGCGATGAAGTTGCCGAGCACCCGGTTCGTCGCGCCCAACACCGCCACCACAGCGCCACGAACCGGATCGTTCTCCACCAGGCACGAGCCGAGGAGCTTTACCGGCCCTGCGCCGCGGTTCGAGATGCTGACGATGATCACGTTGGCATCGAACACCCGGATCGACTTCACCCCGACCAGCTCGAATGCGAGGGTGTTATCGGAGAAGCGCTCGATCGCGCGCAGAGCAGCTTCGGCGGCCACCCGAAGATCGACCGTGGGGCTCGACTGACCCGACGCCGAGCCACGCACCTTGATCCCCTCGACCCACTCCAGCTCCACCTCGGCTGAACAACGGCCGTCGGCCGAGCGCTGAAAGCGGAAGTCGGTGAATCGAAGTCGTTCGCGCCGCGAGGTGCTCGGCAGCGTGAGAGGAGCGGATTCGGACGGGCTCTGCGTCATGTCGAAGGTCGTGGCACGGGTGCGGAAGCATGAGAACAACGAGCGAGCCAGGGGAAGGCAACCCTGACTGACAGCAGACGGACGCGCCGATTAAATTCTCGCGCCATGATCGATCTCGTTTTCCTCGCGATTCTCACCGGCGTCGGTACCCTCTCCAGCCCACCGGCGCAACGAAGCACGGATTCCCTCAGGGCCGCCATCACCGCGCGGGTCGCCCAGACGAAGGGTGCCACAGTGGCTGTGGCCTTCCGACGCCTCGGCACCACCGACACGCTCATGATCGCCGCCGACTCGGACTTTCACGCGGCGAGCACGATGAAGGTGCCGGTGATGATCGAGCTCTTTCAGCAGGTGGACAGTGGGCGACTCTCACTCGACAGGAAGCTGACGCTCGTCAATCAGTTCACGTCGATCGCGGATGGTTCACCGTACTCGCTGGACATGGCGGACGACTCCGACAGCTCGCTGTACGCGCGTGTCGGCACACAGGTGCCGATCCGCGAGCTGATGGATCTCATGATCACGCGATCGAGCAACCTCGCCACCAACGTGCTCATCGATGTCGCCGGCGCGCCGCGCGCCCAGCAGGCGATGCGCGCGCTCGGGGCCTCGCGCATTCGTGTTCTCCGCGGCGTAGAAGATGGCAAGGCGTACAAGCTGGGCATGAACAACACGACGACAGCGCGTGACCTGACGATCATCATGTCCGCCATCGCCGAGAACCGCGCGGCCTCTCCGGCGAGCTGCGCCGCCATGCGGGAGATCCTCTTCCGGCAGGAATTCAAGGACGAGATTCCCGCCGGACTTCCGCCTAACACGCGCGTTGCGCACAAGACGGGGTGGATCGACGGGCGCGTTCTGCACGACGCCGCGATCATCTACCCGGCGGGCGGGCCGGTGTACGTCCTCACGGTGCTCACGAGCGGCGTGGCTGATCTCAAGGCGAACTCCGCGCTGATCGCGGATATCTCGCGACTCGTCTACGGGCACGTCCTGAGCGCCTCCCTCGCGGGAAGAGCTTCCTGACGCCGTAGAAGCGTTTCCCGCCCCCTGAGTTGATCCGAGCCGGGCACTGGGCCGGGGCGTGCGCGGCGCCGGCCTAGGTCGTCAGTGCCGGCTTCTCGAGACGTGTGAACGGCCCCTGCCTGCGCTCCCGGGCCGTCCCGGTCTGCGCCCACCCATCCGAGCGCCACCGTCCACGCGCTGGTCTCCCCCCGAGTCGCCACGCCGGAACGCGTTCCTGGACAGCTATGACATTTCTTTCTGATCGGAAACCTTTTTTCTAGTCGAAAGGCATCCTTCGAAACAGTCATTTTTGTAACCACAGTAGCAACAACAAGTTACTACCGGCACGGGGGTTGCTAAAACTCGGCTGAACATAATGTTGGGCTCGGTTGTCACCGCTTGGCGAAACGTGGATTCGCGAACCCTAGTTTGCCCCGTTTCATGCCGGCGGTGTCAGGCGCGCCCACGGTTCACGCACGAGGAGCCGCCATGACCGTCCCGAACAACCAAGGGCCAGGCAACCGGTCCGTTCCGCCAGCCACCCCTTCACCGACGCTCCGGGCAGGGAGCCCCAACGGCCCGGCCTCGCCAGGCGACCCGGAGGGACGACGAGGCGGAAACACCGAGTTTGGGCTGGAGAGCATTGTCGGTGACAGCGCGTCGTTGAGAGACGCGTTCGACCGCGCGCGCAAGGTTGCAGCGAGCCGAATGACGACGGTGCTGATCGTCGGCGAGACGGGCACGGGGAAGGAGCTCTTCGCTCGCGGGATTCACTACGCCGGCCCCACACGCGGCGAGCCGTTCGTCGCCGTCAATTGCGCCGCCATCCCCGAGCCGCTTCTGGAGTCGGAGCTCTTCGGCCACGAGCGCGGAGCGTTCACCGATGCCCGGTCGCAGAAACGCGGGCTCATGGAGCTCGCGGGTTCGGGGTCGCTCTTCCTCGACGAAATCGGTGAGCTTCCGCCGCGGCTTCAGCCGAAGCTCCTCCGCGCGCTCGAGGAGCGGCGCGTCCGCCGGCTCGGCGGGCTGCACGAGATCGAGATCAACTGCCGCATCATCGCCGCGGCGAACAATGGGCTCCACGACGCGGTGGCGCGGCTCGAGTTCCGTGAGGACCTCTACTACCGCCTCAACGTCTTCCGGGTGGCGATTCCGCCGCTGCGTGAACGCGACGGCGATGTCGAGCTCTTGGCCGTCCACTTCCTCGGTGAGCTGGCGAGGCAGCAGGGGCTGGAGCCCAAGACACTCGAGCCGAATGCCATCGCCGCGCTCCGAGCGCACACGTGGCCTGGCAATGTCCGCGAGCTCAAGAACGTGATCGAGCACGCGGCCATTCTGAGCGAGGGGCAGACGATCTCGGCCGAGCACCTGATGATCCAGCACCGCAAGACGATCCCGGCCACCCAGGGCACGGGCGCGGTGCGCGACATTCACATCCCGCCGGAAGGGAAGTCGCTCGACGCGATCGAGCGTGAGGCGGTGATGGCGACGCTCGAGATCACCAAGGGGAACCGAAGTGCTGCCGCTCGTATTCTCGGTATCTCGCGGCCGACGCTCGCGAGGAAGATGCGTGAGTACGGCCTCTACTCGAGCGGCCGGGGGCACACGGCGTGACGCAGCGCTGGCCCGGTGAGATCTGGTCGCCGGTGGTGGGACAAGAGGTCAGCGAAGGGATGCGTCAGGAACGAGCGGGGTCTCTCTCCGCAGCACGCGCTCACTACGAGCTCGCGCTCAGACGCATGCGGCGCGCCGATCCGCCGCCCGGGGCGATCGCCCTTCTCTGTTGGGTCGGGCGAACATACGCCGACGAAGGCGATGTTGTCGCGGCAGCCGATTGCTATGCGGCCGCGCTGGCAACGGCACTCGCGCATTCGGACCGCTCGGGGGTAGCACATGTGGTGGCCCTGATGGCGTCGGCTCACCGGCGCTCGGGAGCCCTCGAGGAGGCCGATCAGTTGTTGCGGCGTGCGCTCAAGTACGCGGAGGTCGCCCGAGAGAACGAGCTCGCGGCGACGATCGAGGAGGAATTCGGCGTCCTCTCGGCGCTGCGTGGAGACCTCGAGGGCGCGCAGCGGCACTTGCGGGCTGCGCTCGCGGGAATGCGCCGGCACGGTTTGAGCGGAGCATCGGGGTGTGCGCTCAATCACTTGGGCTCCATCTACGTCCGTTTACAGCGGTGGAGCTCCGCCGAGCGTTGCTTTGATGATGCAGCGCTTCTGGCGCACGAGCAGGGCGACGTCGGGCTCCAGATCGCGTTGGCCGTGAGCAGGGCCGAGATGTGGATCTCCCGCCGGCGCTACAGCGAGGCCCGCCTCGCCTGCGACCTGGCGATGATGCGCGCGGAGCGGTCGGGAGATCGGCGAAGCATGGGTGAGACATACCGCCACTACGGAATGATCGCCCGCGAGCTGGGCGACTACGCCGCCGCGGAGCGCCACTTCGACCGCGCCCTCGCGCTGGCGAGGGAGCGGAGCGATTTGCGCGCGGTCGCCCTCACGGCGCGAGAGCAGGCGGAGCTCTTCTGGCGGCAGGACCGCAACCGCGAAACGCTCCGTGCCCTCACCGAGGCGAATCGCGTCTTCACCGCCCTGCGTTCGCGCCGCGACCTCCGCTCGACGCGCAAACGCCTCAGCGACTTGGAGGCGATGTTCCTCGACGTCGTGCGGCGCTGGGGGGAGACGATCGAGTCGAAGGACCTCTATACGCGCGGCCATTGCGATCGCGTGGCCGGCCACGTCCTGACGCTCGCACAGCTCGCCGGTGTCGATGCGGACTCGCTCTTCTGGTATCGCACCGGCGCCATGCTGCACGATGTCGGGAAGCTGGTGGTTCCCTCGGCGATCCTGAACAAGCCGGGGCCCCTCGATGCCGCGGAGCGCGCGATCATGGAGACGCACCCGGCGGCCGGGGTCGATCTGCTCGACGAGATCGACTTCCCGTGGGATGTGCGGCCGATGATCCGCCACCACCACGAGCGGTGGGACGGCACCGGCTATCCCGACGGCCTCTCCGGCGACCGGATCCCGCTCGAGGCGCGAATCCTCTGCGTCGCCGATGTCTGGGATGCACTGACGACCGACCGGCCGTATCGCGCCGCCTTCGCGCGCGGCGATGCGCTGGCGATCATGCGCGGGCTCGAGGGACGGACATTCGACCCCGAGCTCCTCGAGCTCTTCCTGCCGACGGTCGAAACCGAGCCGTCGGGCGACGCCGCCTCGTCAGGCGTTCTCCCCTTCCAGCGCGCGGTCACACCACGCCGGGCGGTGGCTGTATGAGCGCCGGGCGGATGAAGGTACTCTTGGTCGCCGAGAGCGAGCGCGATGTGCGCCGCCTCCAGAGTGTCTCGGCCGCGCGCGGGGGCGGACACTTCGAGCTCACCCACGTCCGCTCCCTCGCCGACGCGATGCGCGAGCTGGCCGGGGACCGGTTCGATGCGGTCCTCCTCGACCTGGCCGAGCGCTCCGACCCGGTCGCCCGCGTCGACGCGCTCGAGCCGCTCGTCAAGCTTCGCGAGGGCGCGCCCGATGTACCGATCATCGTCCTCACCGGCGTCGACGACGAGACGATCGGCGTCCGTGCGCTCAAGGCGGGGGCGCAGGATTCGCTCGTCAAGGGGATGCTCGACGGCCATCTGCTCTTCCGCGCGATTCGCTACGCGATCGAGCGCCACCAGCTGCAGATGGCGCTCCGGGCGATGTCGCTGGTGGACGACCTCACCGGTCTCTACAACCGCCGCGGGTTCCTCACGCTGGCGCGGCAGCAGCTCAAGATCGCCGACCGGATGCGCAAGCGCGTCTCCCACATCTTCGTCGACCTCGATGGCCTCAAGGCGATCAACGACAGCTTCGGCCACCGCGAAGGCGACCTCGCCCTGATCGAGACCGCCGACCTGCTCAAGGAGACGTTCCGCGAGTCGGACATCATCGCGCGCATCGGCGGCGACGAGTTCGTCGTGCTCGCGATGGAGAATGTGGGTCCGAATGGTGGCGCCGAGGTGTGGACGACCCGGCTGCAGGAGAACCTGCTCCTCCGCAACGCCCGTATGGACCGACGCTTTCCGCTCTCGGTGAGCATGGGGATCGCGTACTATGATCCCGACTTCCCGATCAACCTCGAGGATCTGCTCGACCGCGCCGACAAGACGATGTACGAGCAGAAGCGGAACAAGCGCCTCTCTCCGCCGCTCGGCGTCGCGGCCAGAGAATGACGAAGCGGGTGTGACGATCGATCATCACACCCGCCTCTCCCATCCAAAAACCGTACGCATCCGAATCAGCTCGGCGCATTGGCGCCGGGCCGCGGTGGTGTCGTCAGGCGCCTTCGACGATGATCAGGTACCTCGTCGCGCCCCAGAAGTCGGCCGGCTGCGTGATGTGCAGCTCGCCTGACATCTTGCCATCGGTCGTCTTGCCGGCCTCGATCAGCCCCGGATCCTGACGCGAGATCACCTTGTACGGCTTGTCCGTGATGTGCAGAGTGATCGGCGAATCGTCCCACTTGTTGATCGCGGTGAAGCTCGACGGGTCGAGCCGGTGCGCCGGGACGAGCTCCTTGTGGCCGAAGAAGAGGAACTTGGTTCCCTCCTCCACCACGATTCCCTTCTTGATCAGCTCATCCTTGGTGCCGACCACGTAGTAGACCGTGTTGTTCTCCTTGCGGAGAGTCAGCATGGTGTCGGTCACGGCGTTCTTCGCGGCCGTCACTTGTGCGTTCTCGGCGTTCAGGCTGTCGACCTTGCTCGCGAGCATGGCGATCTGCTGCTTGTCCTGCTCGACCATCGTCTCGAAGTTCGCGATCGTCTGCTTGTACTGCTCGATCTGCGAATTGAGCTCCTCGTTCTTCGAGTTGGCCGAAGCCACGCGGGAGCGGCTCTTCGCCAGGAGGGCCGTCACTTCCTGTACCTTGCCCAGGATGCTGGCCCGATACGCGGCCTGCTGGTCAACGGACTTGTCGCCGTTCTTGACGTCGAGTGGAACGTGCGACTGGAGGCCTTTGACCTTCGAGAGCTCCTTGTCGATGTCGGCGAGGAGCTGGGTGGTCTGGTTGAAGGATTGCAGCAGCGAATCCTGCTGCGCCGAAACGCTCTGGGCCTGCGAGAGCTTCGCGTTGAGGGCCGTGATCGAGTCGGTGCCGGTCGGAGTGGTGGTGGCGGCGGTGTTGGTCTTACCGCCAGACCCGATCTTCTCGCAGGCAATGAGTGAGGCCAGGAGGATCAGGCTCATAACGCGACGCATGTTGTTGCTCCTCTAATGAAGTCTGACTCGCTCCGACGACGCCGGCTGCGATGCGTCAGGGACCAGCCGACGGGTCAGACCGCGGGTGAAGCCGCGGCGGCGGGGGTTGTGAAGGGGTTGGCCGCGCGCCGGGCAGCGATCAGGGCGTCGGAGCGCCTCCGAAAACAAATAGGGTCCCGAACGAAAGACAATCCTTGGTACACCGAGGTAACCTCTCGAGTGCCGGAAACCGATGCGCCGCAGGAAGCGGCCTGGAACGTGCAAACGCACCTTTCCAGCTAGGCACAACCCGGAGAGCGTCAGCCGCGCAGTGCGGCACGTCACACTCGGTGTCAGGCATTCGTCCTCAGGCGTATCCACTCCCCTTCCATGCCCGTTCTCGTCGTGCTCGCGGTGATGTACACGCTGTACGTCGCCCGCGCCTTCTTCCTCCCGATCGCCTTCGCCCTGCTCTTCAGCTTTCTGCTGCGGCCAGTGGTGCGTACGCTGGGACGCGCTCGGATCCCTGCGCCCCTGGGGGCGGCGCTCGTGATGGGAGTCCTCCTGGCAGGGATCGGCGCCGGTCTCTACGAGCTCTCCGGCCCCGTGAAGAGCCTGACGGCGAGCGTCCCCGAGATGCTGGCGACGGCGGGTCGCCGCACACGACGCCTCGTGCGCCCGATCGAGCGCGTCACAAAGACCGCCGAGGAGGTGGGCCAGACGGGGGACGCCTCCGGCGCCCAGAAGCCGGCGGAGGTCGTCGTCCAAGGGCCGAGCCTCCTCGCGCGCGTCTTCGGAACGACACAGATCTTCCTCGCCGCCGCGGTCGAGGTGCTGATTCTGCTCTACTTCCTCCTCGCCGCCGGGGATGCCTTCCTCCAGAAACTGATCAACCTGCTCCCGCAGCTCCGAGACAAGCGTGCGGCCCGGGAGATCGCCCTCAAGACCGAGTCATCGATCTCCACTTATCTGCTGACGACGGCCGGGGTGAATGCGCTCGAGGGTCTTGCCGTCGCGGCGGCGATGTCTGCGCTCGGGATGCCGAACCCCGAGCTCTGGGGGGCGCTCGTCTTCGTCTTCGAGTTCATCCCCTACGTCGGCGCGCTGGCGATGGTGGGAATCCTGGCGGTGGCCGCGCTGACCACCTTCGACACCGTCGGGCACGCGCTGCTCGTCCCGGCGTCGTTCCTGGCGATCAACATCGTTCAGGCGAACGTGGTGAGTCCCCTCCTCCTCGGTCACCGGCTCGCCCTGAATCCACTCGCCGTTCTCATCGGCGTCGCCTTCTGGTTCTGGCTCTGGGGTGTCGCCGGCGCCTTCGTCGCCGTCCCGCTCATGGCGACATTCAAGATCGTCTGCGACCACGTCGACAGCCTGGCGACCGTCGGCGACATCCTGGGCAGACCTACAGCGACAGAGCGCAAGGCGGTGGTCACCAAGGCGGCCTCAGGCGCCTGACGCCGCCCTGGGCAAGCTGCCTAACGCTGCGGGCCTAACACTGCGGGCCTAACGCTGCGGGCCTAACGCGGTGGCGGCGGAACCTTGGCGCCCCGCTTCCTCGCCTCGGAGAGGCCGATGGCGATCGCCTGCTTGCGGCTCGTCACTCGGCCGCCGTGCCCCGCCTTCCCGCTCAGGAGCTTCCCCTCCTCCATGCGCCGCACGGCAGCCTCGACGCTCTTGCCGGCCGCCTTGCCGTACTTCCGCGCTGACCTGCGCGCGCCCTTCCGTCTGGTGGTGGGCATCTGCCTTCTCCCGTTGAGCTGAGCGATGGACGCACCGTCGCCCTGGGAGAAGGGCAAGTTGCAGGCCACGAGACCTGCTACTTCGCTTTCAGATAGGGCGACTGCGTGAAGAGTTGCTGAATGCCCGCGACGATGCCTTGCGACGTGTTCGTCGGGTTCTCGATCACCCCGTTGATCGCCCCCAGCCACACCGCTGGCAGCGTCTGAGATATGTCGTCCTTCCCCTTGCGATTCACCATCAGGATGAGGACGGTGCCGGTCTGGTAGGTGTAGCCGGTCGTCCACCCGGGATAGCCCGGTGTCCACCCCGGGCAGTAGCCGGGCCAGTACCACCCCCAGTAGTCGCACCAGGGATAGTTCCACCAGACGATGTTCGTCGTCCCCATCGCCGCCGGCAGCACGACGAGATCCGGATCGTCCGCGTCGGTGTTGTCCACCCGCGAATATCCTGCGGCGTTCATCTCCGACGCGATCGTGTTGAGGATGACCTGGTCATACTGGTGCGAGACTGTATCGGGAGCCCCCTCGGTGATGTGGACCACCGAGTCAGGCATCGCGTACGTGCGGGCGGAGCCGAAGTCGTACTTCTTGTCGTAGAAGGTGGTGGCCGTCGAGAGCTGAGCGGTGCTCGACACGCCGCTCTCCGGATAGCAGCCGGCGAGAGCGAAGACGGTCGCGCAGAGAGCGGAGGCGACAAGCTGTCGCATCAGGTTGATCCCTCTGATGGTCCATCGAACTGCGGCTGGATTCCGCCACTGGGGCGTGGTCGCCCCCAATGTGTCGGACGAGCGGCGACGCGCTGATGCAATCTAACTACTCGACGCTCACTGCTTGCCGAGTGACTGGAGGTGGGCCATCCGCTGCCGAGCCGCGGCAACCTTGGGCTGGAACTCGGGGTCGGCCTTCTTCCAGTACTCCACGAAGGCGGCGTAGTTCTTGATCGCGCTCTCGCGATCGCCTTTCGCGTCGTACAGCTCGCCCAGCCGCTTGTAGATGCCGGCACGGTAGTTCCGGTCGAGGTCGTACCAGATGCGGAAGTTCGAATGCCCAGCGAGATATCGCTCGAACACCGCGATCGTGGAGTCCGCGTTCCCCGCCAGGTCGTATGCGCGACCGATGGCTGGGAGCGGGCAGGTCGGGCAGCCTGCGGGCGCGCTCTGGCGAAACTCGGCGATCGCCTCGTCAGGCCGGTGCTCGGCGAGCGCGATCTCGCCTCGCGCTCCGTGGATCTGGTAGCGCTGAGATTGTTGCTGCGGCGCTGGAATCGCGCGGTCCATCGCGCTGAGCACCGCGCGCGCTTGGGCAGGCCGGCCGCCTAGTGCGTTCAGCGCTGCGATCCGCCAGTAGGGGCGCTGGAGCGGCGGCACCGAGTCGAGGGGATGTTGGCGAAGCGCCTCGTCCAGCCGCTCGAGCCCGCGCTGCTTGTTCTCCCGAAACCAGATGTCGTCGAACGAGACGTAAGAGGCCCCCACGAGCGGTGCCGCCACCAGGCCGCGACGTTGGTCGATGGCCGCCGCATCGATCGCCAACCGTTCGGACTCTGCGTAGCGGCCCTCCATGCCAGCGATATTGGATAGCAGCCACGTATTGTTCGACTGGACGAACGTGTTAGCCGGATTCTGGTCGATGAGGCGGCGCGCCAGCGTTGCGCCGGAATCCAACTTCCCATCGAGAGCGAGGTAGGAGCCACGATCGAATGCGGCCTGGGGATTTCCGGGAAACCGCCGCTCCGTCTCTTCCAGCTGCCGCGATCGCTCCGCCACCTGACCCGTCTCGCCCAGCGCATACGAGAGATTCGAGGCTGCGATGTATCCCGAGTCAATAGCGTAAGAACGACGCAAGTAGTCGATCGCCTTCGGGTAGTTGCCGATTTCCTCGTAATCGAGCGCGCCGTTGATCAAGGCGGTTTCATTGTCCGGCTGAAGCTCGAGCACCGCCTCGTTGCCGGCGAGCGAACGCTGCACGTCGCGCTCTGCGCTCATACCATAGTACGCGGCAATCGTCAGGTTTCGCTCGACGTCGCTCAAGCGGCCCGAATTGTCCATTGCCTTCTTCAGGACCACGGTCGCCTCGTCCTGCAGCCCCAGGTCGGCTTCGTAAACCACTCCCAGCTTGCGATAGGCCATCGCGAATCCGGTGTCCAGCAAGATCGCCTGCTTGAGCAGCGCTTGAGCCTTGAGAGGATCACCCTCCTCCTCTCTCGCCCGCACCGCCTGCACATACTTCCGCAGCGCCTCGAGCGATCCGGTCGTGACCTCCTCGATGGGCGGCGACGCTCTGACCGTGCGCAACGACTCGCCGATCTTTGCGCGCAGGCGCTTGGACAGGCGGTCGATCGCCGGGATGACGCCTTGCGTTCCTTCGGCGCTCTCCCGAAACGCGGCCAGCTCCCGCCCCGAATCGGCTGTCACAAGCCGCACGGAGAGAACGTACGACTGGCCGATGGCGCTCACGTCACCATCGATCACCGCCGGTATCCCAACCCTCACCGCCACCTCGCGGGCCAGCGGGAGGTCGAGCCGCTTCCCCTCCGAGTGCTCCATCCGCTTGAGGACGCGGGCGACTCGCTCCGGGTCGACGAGCTTGACCGCATCCGACTGCGCGAAGTCGGTGCGGAAGGCCTCGGTCACCACCGCGCCTAACGTCGAATCGCTCGGCGGGCCGCGAAAGTCATCGAGCAAAACCAGCGATTGGCTCTTGAGCACACCGGCGCCGAGCAGCGAGCCGGCGGGGCCGATGCCGAACGCGCGCAGGGTCATGTAGCCGGCCACCAGAACGCCGAAGACGCCGAGCGCGATAGCACCACCGAGCGCCGTCCGGCGCCAGCTGACCCACGGGCTCGCCTTCACCGCCAACCGCGTGAAGGTCGAGTGCTCGATGCGCGAGCCGCCCGGCGTTAGAGCAGCGGCCGTCATCGCCTGGTGCGCGCCATGGTGCACGAAGGCGGTGAAGAGGATCACGGGAAGCCCGAGCGCCATGACGACCAGCGCGCCCGGGAAGACCCAATCGGGAAGGCCGATGCCCACGATCGCCGCTCGCGCGAGAATCGCCACGGCGACGAACGAGCCGGCGTAGAGCAGGAGAGCGCGCGTCAGGCGACGCCGGCCGCCGAGCAGGATCGCCGGCATTGCGGGATGGCCGCCGCCACTGGTGACCGTCTCTAGCACTCGTACCAGATCGCCCGCGGACTGCGGTCGCGAGTCGGCATCTTTCGCCAGGCACTTCATGACCAGCTCGGCCAGGAGCGGCGGCGTATCCGGACGGATCTCGCCGATCGGCTCCGGCGTCTCCCCCATCTGCGCCGCCAGCAGCTTCTGCGGAGTGCGCCCGTGGAAGGGCGGGTGCCCGGAGAGAAGCTCGTAGCCCATGATCCCGAAGGCGTAGAGATCCGCGCGATGATCCGTCTCTGGATCCGCCGCCGCCTGCTCCGGCGCCATGTAGGCGGGGGTGCCGAGTGAGACGCCCACCTGGGTGAGGGTCTCGCCGTGCGTCCCGGTGCGTGACGCCGATAGCGCTTTGGCGATCCCGAAGTCCGTCACCACCGCCGTCCCGCCCGAGAGAAGCACGTTCTCCGGCTTGATGTCTCGGTGAACGACTCCGTGCTCGTGAGCGTAGGCGAGCGCCTTCGCCACGTCGCGCAGAATGCCTACCGCCTCCGTGACCGAGAGTGGTCCACCATTCGAGAGGCGCGCCCGGAGCGAGTGGCCGTCGACCAGCGGCATCGTGTAGTACGGAAGGCCGCCCGTCTCGCCCGTCGACAGAACGGGGACGATGTTCGCTTGCTGGAGCTGCGCGGCGAGCTGGATCTCGCGGCGGAAGCGCTCGGTGTTGACGTCCACGGCCAGCTCGGGCGCCAAGACCTTCACGACGACCTTTCTCTTGAGTGAGGTCTCCTCGGCGGCGAAGACGCGCGACATTCCACCGCCGCCGAGCTCACGCTCGAGCGTGTAGGCAGCGCCGAGTGATTGTTGAAGCTGGTCGCGAAGGTCGGTGGGCAAGGAGGACCGGTGGAGGGTGGATCACTGCCGACGCCGCCGTGGTCGTGCCGCCGCATGAATATCGCGGATGCGCCGCTTGGCCGCGACGGTGGCGCCGGCGCCTCGAGACGACCTTTGCGCCTACGGGCTGGCGGTCGGCCTTCCCGGCTGGAATTCCGGTTGTCCAAGCTGCCAGAAGAGGAAGGACCACTGGTCGGCAAGGAG
>DASPTK010000082.1:0-34966 GCA_035623475.1 Gemmatimonadaceae bacterium
ACCAGCTCGAGCTGCAGCGCATCGCGCATGAGCTCGAGCACACGCCCGACCTTGAATCCTCTCGTGCGAGTCATGACCTCACCCTCCGCCGTGCACGACCGATCGTGCGCTTTCTCCGTCGAATCTGCGACTCCATGCGGGCGGCCGCCTCGGCCAGCGCGGGCCCGAAAGATCGCGAGAACCCCTCGGCCACCAGCGGTCGCCGACGAGGGGCGCGGAGAACGATCTCGAGGCGCCGCATCGATCCATCCTGCTCGAACCGGACCACCGCATCGACCGGCTTCCGCAACCGTTCCGCGAGACGCCGCAGGACGCGCTCGGCTCGACGCTGCATGCCGTCGGAGATCACTGCGTGATGGGCGTGGAAGATGATGTCCACGATCAGAACTCCGCTCCGGCCACGATCTCGCTCAGGTGGGCCTCGGTTTCGGTCGCTGCGCGCTCCCAGGTAAACTCCTGAGCGAACCGGCGTCCGGCGAGTCCCATCCGAGCCACGAGCGACCTGTCCGCCGCCAGACGACGGAGCGCCGCCGCGAGCGCTGGCACATCGCCGTGTGGGACGAGGAATCCGGTCTCCCCATCGCGCACGGACTCACGCAGCCCCGGCGAGCTCGATGCCACCACGGGCGTCCCGCATGCGGCGGCTTCGAGGTTCGTGATTCCCCACCCTTCCTTGGGAGACGTGAGCGCTACCGCCCAGGCTCGACGCAGCAGCGAGAGCTTTTCGGACTCGGAGATGAACCCAAGAAATCGCACCCGCGCGCCGAGGTCAAGCGACTTCGCGAGCCGCTGCAGTGCCGCAGCGTGATCGCCCGTTCCGGCGATCTCCAGCGTGGCCGTGGGGTGGGCCAGCGCGGCAAACGCGCGCAAGACGAGATCGACTCTCTTGTACCGCTTGAGGCGTCCCACGTAGCCAAACACCGGCTCCTGCGACCGGCCGTCGGGATCGGGCGTGTAGTGCGAGGTGTCGATACCCGGGAAGATCACCTTGATGTCGCGTCGTGGAATGCCGCGAGTGACGAGATCGGACGCCGTACTCTCGCTGATCGCCTCGAAAGGGATGCCGTGATAGAGGCGTCCGATCGGTCTCTCGAGCGTCCAGACGACACTGGCGATGGGAAGGGCAACCTCCTGAAAAACCGTGGAGCCGAAGAGGTGGGGCACCAGCGCCATCGTGCGGCCGGCACCCCATCGAGGAGTGAAGAGCGGCACCTTGTTGATGTCTTCGACCAGAATATCGAAGGGCTCGGCCGCCAAGTGCCGCCGATAGTAGCGATGCGCGTGGAGACCGAAGGTGTAGCGCCGGCCGACCCGGTGGACGTCGATCGCGCCGACGCAGGCCCGCGGCGCACACCCACTCCAGCCACTCGCGAGCAGGGTCACGCGGTGCCCGCGCCCGGCGATTCGTCCGAAGATCTCGTGCAGATGCACCTCCGCCCCACCGGCCTGCGGATTCTCGCGATCCAACCAGTTCACCAGAAGGATCCGCACTAGAGCCGTCCCTGCCGCCGGGCGAGCGCATCGAGCACGCCGTTCACGAAGCGCGCGCTCTGAGCGCTGCCGTAGCGCTCGGCAAGATTCACCGCTTCCTGGATGACGACCTTGGCCGGCGTGTCGCCGAGAGCCAGCTCGGCTGCACCGAGTCTGAGCACCGATCGTTCGATGGCGCCGAGACGATCCAGACGCCAGTTGGTGGTCACGTCGCGCAGCGCTCCATCGATCTCCTCGCGCTGGTGAATCACGCGGGCGAGAAGCACGTCGGCGCGTCGGCGCTCCTCGGGGGACATGTTCAGTTCATCCCAGAGTTGCTCCGCCAGCACGTCGAGCCGCTGGTCTCCTCGCACGTCCCAGGCATACAGCGCCTGTAGCGCGCGCGCACGCGCCCGTGTCTCAGTCCGTGTCCGCGCCATCCAGCTGGTCGAACAGGTCCGCCAACTCGAGCGCCGCCAAGGCAGCGTCCCAGCCCTTGTTGCCGTGCGCGCCGCCGGCGCGCTCCTCCGCCTGGGCCATCGTGTCGCAGGTCAGGAGCCCCAGACTCACCGGGACATCGAACTCGGCGGCCGCGGCGGCCAGGCCACGCGATGCCTCGCCGGCGACGACGTCGAAGTGAGGCGTCTCGCCACGGATCACCGCGCCAACGGCCACCAGCGCATCGTAGCGCTCGCTGTCCAGGAGCCTGCGGACGGCCATGGGGAGCTCCCAGGCTCCCGGCACCCAGACGAGGTCGATGGATTCGAAGGCAACACCGTGGCGGGTGAGGGCATCCATCGCGCCCTCGGCCAAACGTGTCGTGATCGTCTCGTTGAATCGGCTGGCCACCACCGCGATCCGCCGTCCCTCACCCCTCGCCCGCCCCGAGAATTCCGGCATCAGTGCGCCAGAAGATGTCCCAGCTTGTTCTGCTTCGCCTCGAGGTACTCGCGATTCTCCGAGTTGGCGGGGGCGCGGATCGGAACGCGATCGTCCACCCGCAAGCCGTATCCCTCGAGCCCGACGATCTTGCGCGGGTTGTTGGTGATCGGCCGGATGGATCGAATCCCCAGGTCGAGGAGGATCTGGGCGCCGATGCCATAGTTGCGAAGATCGGGCTTGAAGCCCAGTTGCTCGTTCGCCTCGACGGTGTCGGCGCCCGCGTCCTGCAGCTCGTACGCCTTGAGCTTGTTGAGCAAGCCGATGCCGCGTCCTTCCTGATCCAGGTAGACGATGACGCCACGCCCCTCCTCGGCGATCATCTGCATCGCGCTGTGCAGCTGCCACCCGCAGTCGCATCTCATCGAGTGGAAGACGTCCCCCGTCAGGCAGCGGGAGTGGACGCGGACGAGAACGCCCTCCCCGCCCTGGACATCGCCGAAGATCAGCGCGACGTGCTCGTGGGTGTCGACGTCGCTCCGGTAGCCGATGATGCGCCAGCTCCCCATTTCGGTCGGCAGGCGCGCGTCCGCGACCCGATGCACGAGGCGCTCGGTGCGGAGCCGGTGAGCGACGAGCTGGGCGACGGTGATGAAGGTGAGCGAATGCTTCTCGGCGAACACCTCGAGCTCGCGCCGGCGCGCCGGCTGCCCGTCCTCATCGCGGAGGATCTCGCAGATGACGCCGGCCGGGTAGAGACCGGCGAGCCTCGCGAGATCGATCGCCGCCTCGGTGTGGCCGACGCGCTCGAGCACGCCGCCCCCGCGGGCCCGGAGTGGCTGCACGTGACCGCCGAAGCGCAGATCGGTCGGGACGGTGGCCGGATCGACAGCCACCTGAATCGTGCGAGCGCGGTCCTGAGCGCTGATCCCGGTCGTCACGCCGAAGCGAGGGGCGGCGTCGATGCTCTGCGTGTAGGCGGTCCGATACGCATCCACGTTCGGCTCGCCGATCGAGGTGAGCCCCAGTTGCTCGCACCGCTCCGGAGTGAGCGCCAGACAGAGCAAGCCGCTGGCCCGCTTCGTCATGAAGGTGATGATCTCGGGCGTCACCAGCTGCGCGGCGCAGATGAGATCCCCTTCGTTCTCCCGATCCTCGTCATCGGCGACGATGATCATGCGTCCGGCCGCGATGTCGGAGAGGGCCTGCTCGACCGCGCCGAAGCTCACGACACCCTCCCGGACGTGACGTAGGGCGCGGCCAGCCTCTGCACATACTTCCCGATCACATCCGCCTCGACATGCACCCGGCGACCCGGCACCAGCTCGCCGAGCGTCGTGTGCACGCGGGTGAAGTCGATCAGGGAAATCTCCACCGTGTCGGGCGCGGGAAGGCTGTTCACGGTGAGGCTCACCCCATCCACGGTGAGCGAGCCGTGCGGCACCATCAGCTCGGCGAGGCCCGCCGGGAGCTGTAGCTCGGCCACCGTCGCTGTCGAATCGGCGGCGATCTGCCTCACGAGAGCGACGCCGTCGACGTGCCCGAGAACGAGGTGCCCGCCCAGGCGATCGCCGAATCGGAGCGCGCGCTCCAGGTTGACCCGACGCCCGACCCGCCACTCGCCGATCGTCGTGCGCTCGAGGGTCGTCTCCACCGCCGCGACCACGAACCATCCGGGTCCGCACTCCCGCACCGTGAGGCAGGCGCCATCGAGCGCCACGCTCTCACCCGGGACGAGATCCAGGTAGCGGCAGCGCACGCGCAGCTCACGCCCGGCGGCGCTGTTCGCCACGCGCTCGACTGTGCCGACGTCGTCGACGAGGCCGGTGAACATTAAGACTCGCTGATCGCGTAGGTGGTCATGGTGTCGTGGCCCAGTGTGCGCCGCTGAATGACCGGCAGGCGCGGCGCCTCTTCCGCGGAGACGCCTGGCGCGAAGGCGAATGCGCCGAGGGCACCCGCACCGAGGACCACGGGTGCTTGAAAGATAATCAAGCGATTGACCAGGGATTCGGCGAGCAGCGCCCCGGCGAGGCGCGCGCCCCCCTCCACGAAGAGGGACCGCAGATGGGCTGCGCGCAGCTTCCCCAGGGCGGCGTGCAGGGAGGGAGCGTTCACGATGGTGACCCCCAGGTCGTGCAGCCGGCGGGCGCGCTCCGGGTCGGGGTCGTGGGCCACGACGATCGTGCGAAGGTCGCGGGCCGATCGCGCCAGGCGGGACTCGAGCGGCAGCCGTGCCTGGCGATCGAAGACCACCCGAACCGGCGGAACGCGCGGCGCGTCGGCGTGTCGGACCGTGAGCTCGGGATCGTCGGCCAGCACCGTGCCGATCCCGACGGCCACGGCGTCGCTCGCGGCTCTCAAGCGATGCGTCTCGCGCCTCGCGCGCGGCCCGGTGATCCACTGCGAACGCGCCGCCGCATCAGCGACGGCGCCGTCCAGGGACATGGCCAGCTTGAGCGTCACCCAGGGGAGCGGCGAGGAGAAGGAGTGGAAGAAGGCGGCGTTCAGCTCACGCGCCGCGCTCTCCTCCACGCCGACCGTCACCGGAATCCCGGCGGCCTCGAGGCGCTCGATACCACCTGTCGCCGCCGGGTTCGGATCGCGAATCGCGATCACCACACGGGTGACGCCGGCGGCGATCAACGCCTCGGCGCAAGGCGGGGTCTTGCCGTGGTGGGCGCAGGGCTCGAGTGACACGTAGATAGTAGCGCCGGCGGCGCGCGATCTCGCTGCCTGAAGGGCCGCCACCTCGGCGTGGGCCTCGCCGAAGCGCGCATGCCACCCCTCCCCGACGATGGCATCGCCCTGCACGACCACGGCGCCGACCATCGGATTCGGCGCGGTCTGGCCCCACCCGCGCCGGGCGAGCGTCAGCGCGCGGCGCATGAAGGCCCGGTCCCGGCGTCGCGGCACACCGCCTGACGCCGCCTGACTAGCCCCCATGCGCCCCTTCGGCGCGCTCACGGCGCGCGTCGCTCCCCGGCATCTTCATCGTGCTCACACCCACACACGCCCCCGCGGTCAGGCGGCGGCCCGGCGGCATCGGCCGGGCTACCGCAGGAGGACTTCCCCCGACCCGCTCCGCGTCTCGCCCGCGACCCATCCCTTCACTCCCGCGGCCGTCGCCGCTCCGATCACCGCGTCCACTTCGGGCGGCGCCGTGATGACCACCATGCCGACCCCCATATTGAAGGTGCGGAACATCTCGGCGCGCTCGACGCCGCCGAAGCGCTGGAGCGCACGGAAGAGCTCCGGCACCTCCCAACTCGCGGTGTTCACTACTGCGTCGACATTCCTCGGAAGGGCGCGATTGACATTGCCGGGAAGCCCGCCTCCGGTGATGTGCGCCATCGCGTGGATCCACTGGAGCACCGGCCTGAGCGCCGCGAGATACGACCGATGCACCGCCAGGAGCACGTCGGCCACCGAGCGGGAGAGACCGGGGAAGGTGTCGCCCGCACCGAGCCGCATCCGATCGGCGACGATGCGCCTGGCGAGCGAAAATCCGTTGGTGTGGAGCCCCGAGCTCTCGAGCGCAATCAGGACATCGCCTGGGCGCACGCGATCGGAGCCGAGCAGTCGATCTTCCTCCACCCAGCCGACGATGAACCCGGCCAGGTCGTAGTCCGGAGGGGTGTAGACCCCGGGCATCTCCGCGGTCTCACCTCCCAAGAGGGTGCAGCCGTTCTCGAGGCAACCCGCCACGACGCCACGAACGACGGCCTCGACGACCATGGGAACGAGGGCGCCGAAGGCCACGTAGTCGAGAAAGAAGAGCGGGAGCGCGCCCTGGACGAGAATGTCGTTCACGCAATGGTTCACGAGATCGTGCCCCACCGTGTCGTGGCGGTCCGCCTCGATCGCCACTTTGATCTTCGTCCCCACCCCATCGGCGCTCGACACCAACAGTGGACGCACCGCCTCGGGCGGCATGCGAAAGAGACCGCCGAAGCCCCCGAATCGCCCGCGGGCGCCAGCGGTGAACGTCGACTCGACGAGGTCGCGGATGCGGTGCTTCGCGTCGTCGGCCGCATCGATGTCCACGCCGGCGGTGCGGTAGTCGAGCGCGTCGCGAGATGGGGTCATGGATCGAGCGCCTCTTCGAACGCCACCAAGCGCCGGAATTCCCCGATCCGCTTCCAAATGTCCGCCGGCGTGATCTCCAAGAACCGGCGAATCGAAAAGCGCTCGACGGCGAAAGATCCCATCGCTGAGCCGCAGACTACGGCGCGCTTGAGGTTCGCCTCGCTCAGATCGCCGGTGCGGGCGAGGTAGCCGATGAATCCACCAGCGAAGGAATCTCCGGCGCCCGTGGGATCGAAGACCTCCTCGAGCGGATAGGCGGGCGCAAAGAAAACCGTCTCGGCGGTGAACATGAAGGCGCCGTGCTCTCCCTTCTTGATGATCACGTGCCGCGGCCCGCGCTCGAGGATCCATCGCGCCGCCTTGACCAGATTCACCTCCTCCGTGAGCTGGCGCGCCTCGCCGTCGTTCAGCGTGATGAGGTCGACGTTCGTCAGGAGCTCGAGCAGGTCGGAGCGGCGGCTCTCGATCCAGAAGTTCATCGTGTCGCACGCGACGAGCCGCGGGCGCTCCACCTGACGAAGCACCTCGAGCTGGAGACGCGGATCGATGTTCCCGAGAAAGAGGAAGGGGGGCCGCCGGAAACTCGCCGGAATCTTGGGGCGAAAGTGGGAGAAGACGCCCAGCTTGGTCTCGAGCGTTTCGGCGCTATTGAGGTCGTGGCGGTAGCGTCCGCGCCAGCGAAAAGACTCCCCCTCGGCTCGCTCCAAACCCGAAAGATCGACCCCTCGCTCGGCGAGCGGTGACAGTTGATCGACCGGGTAGTCGTCGCCGACCACACCGACCAGCTGGACACCGGTGAGGAGGCTCGCCGACGCGGCGAAGAACGTCGCCGACCCGCCTAACACGTTCTCGGCCCGCCCGAAGGGGGTTTCCACGGAATCGAGAGCAACGGAGCCGACGACGAGCACGGACATGGAGGTCACATTCGCTCGGGAGCGGTGATACCCAGCACCGTCAGGCCGTTCCGGATGACGATCTGGCTGGCGCGGGCGAGGAGGAGGCGCGCCCTGGTCACGCGCTCGGGTTCGTTGAGTACGTGATGCTTGTGGTACCAGAGGTGCGCCAGACGGGCCGTCTCGAGCAAGTAGCCGGCCACGCGATGCGGCTCGAGAGCCTCGGCGGCTCCCGCCAGGAGGAGGGGGAAATCGAGGAGGGCCTTGATCAGCTCCTGCTCTTCAGGCTCGCCCAGCAGCTCGAAGTCCACCCCGCTCGCGGTGACCGATGTGGGATCGATGCCCCCCACGCGGAAGATCCCCGCCATCCGAGCGTGCGCCATCTGGATGTAGTAGACCGGGTTCTCCTCCGACTGCGAGCGTGCGAGATCGATGTCGAAGACGAGCGGGGAATCCCCCTTCCGCATCACGAAGAAGTAGCGGACGGCGTCGCACCCCACCTCGTCCACCAGGTCGCGCACTGTGACGTAGCTGCCGGCGCGCTTGGAGATCTTCACCTCCTCGCCGCCGCGCACCACCGTCACCAGTTGGTGCAGGACGTACTCGGGATAGTTCGGCGGAATACCGATGCCGAGCGCCTGGAGCCCGGCGCGCACACGGGTGACTGTGCTGTGGTGGTCGGCCCCCTGAACGTCGATGGCGCGATGAAATCCGCGCTCCCACTTCGTCACGTGATACGCCACGTCAGGCACGAAGTAGGTATAGGTGCCGTCGCCCTTCCGCATCACGCGATCCTTGTCGTCGCCGAAATCGGTGGTGCGGAGCCAGAGCGCCCCCTCGCTCTCGTACGTATGTCCGGCCGCGACGAGGGCGCGAACGGTGCGGTCGACCTTGCCATCGCTGTACAGCGACGACTCGAGGAAGTAGGTGTCGAAGCGCACGCCGAAGGCTTGCAGGTCGCGATCCTGCTCGGCGCGGAGCTCCCGCACGGCGAAGCGGGTGACCTGTTCCAGGTCCTCCCCCCGGCCATCGCCGCGATGCTGCTCGAGGTACCGGTCGGCGATCTCGCGCACGTACTCGCCGTGGTAGCCCCCTTCGGGGATCGGGACGTCCCGCTGGGCCGCCTGGGCGATCCGCGCTTGCACGCTGGCACCCAGGTTGGCGATTTGCGCGCCGGCGTCGTTGTAGTAGTACTCGCGCGACACACCCCAACCGGTCCACTCGAGGAGCGATGCGATCGCGTCGCCGAGCGCGGCCTGACGACCGTGGCCGACGTGGAGCGGGCCGGTGGGATTCGCGGAGACAAACTCGACGTTCACCGGCCGACCGGCGCCGACCGTGGCGCGACCGTACTCCGCGCCCGCGATGACGAGGTCGGCGAGGCCACGAGCGTTCGCCGCCGGGGCCAAGAAGAGATTGATGAATCCGGGTCCGGCCACCTCGACGCGCTGCACGCCCGCAGCAGCCAGATCGAGCTGCCGCACGAGCGCGTCGGCCACATCACGCGGCTTGCGCTTGAGCGTCCGCGCGAGGGTCATCGCCAGGTTCGTGCTCCAGTCGCCGTGGGCGGACTCGCGCGGGCGCTCGAGCACCGCGTCGACGCCATCCGGCGCACCGATGGCGCGCGCCGCGCCGACGAGCGCGGCACGGATCTGGTCGCGAGGCGTCATTCCTTCTTGGGCGGGGTCGCGCTCGTGCTCGACTCCGGCTTCTTCGCGCCGCTACTCGCTCCGGACTCGCCGGAACCCGTCCCCTCGCCACCACCGGAGCCACTGGATTTCGCCTCGCTCGGCTTCGCCTCGGCGCCGGTGCCGCCGGATTCCCCGCTCTTCCCTTCACCGGACGCTGCGCGCTGCTGCTTCTTTCCGTCCTTCCCGTAGTCGGTGATGTAGAATCCCGAGCCCTTGAAGAGGAGGCCCGCCCCACCGGACACCTGGCGGAGCGCGACCGCGCCGCACTGCGGGCAGGGGAGCTCAGCTACGGCATCGCTGATCTTCCGGTAGAAGCGGTCGAAACGGTGGCCGTTCGGGCAGAGAAACTCGTAAGTCGGCATGACGGAAAAGCTTAAGGCGATGGGGATGGTTTAAGTTATCGCTTCGCCGGCCGCGCGCTCAAGGCGGCGGCCCGCGCCACACCAAGCGCGGCTAACCGCGCGGGCTATACGTCCCCCATCGCGACGAGAGGGCGGCAGCGATCTCTCCCAGGGTAGCGCGAGCGCGCACGGCGTCGATGATTCGCGGCATCACGGGAGCGCGGAATCTCGCGCCGTCGAAGCTCGCCGCATCGCCGAGCCCCGTGAGAGCGTTCGCCACATCGCCCACCGAGCGACGCGCCCGGACCGCGGCGAGCCGCTCCACCTGCTCGCGCTCGAGTCGCGAGAAGTCGGGGGCCGGAACGACGGGAGGCTCACTGCCATCCTCGAAGCGATTCACTCCTACCACGATGGTCTCGCCGCGCTCGATGCGTAGCTGATGCTCGTAAGCACTGCGCGCGATCTCATCCTGGAAGAACCCCACGGCGATCGCCCGCTCCGCGCCCCCCAGTGCGTCGACGCGGGAGAGAAGCTCCATCGTCCGGCGTTCCAACTGGTCCGTCAAGTGCTCGACGTAGAAGCTTCCGGCCAACGGGTCGACGGTGCTCGTCACCCCCGACTCGAACGCCACCACCTGCTGCGTGCGGAGCGCGAGGGTGGCCGAGTCGGCGGTGGGCAGGGCGAGTGCCTCGTCGTAGGCGTTCGTGTGCAGCGATTGCGTGCCGCCGAGTACGGCGGCCAGCGCTTGCACGGCGACCCTGACGACGTTAGTGAGCGGCTGCTGCGCCATGAGGGTGACGCCTCCGGTCTGCGTGTGGAAGCGCATGCGGCAACTCGCGTCGTTCGCCGCGTATCGCTCGCGAAGAAGCCTGGCGTAGAGGCGGCGCGCGGCGCGGAATTTCGCCGCCTCCTCGAAGAGATCGCTGTGCGCAGCGAAGAAGAAGGAGAGGCGCGGCGCAAAGGAGTCCACGGGAAGCCCTGCCGCCACGGCGCGCGAGACGTACTCGATGGTATTGGCGAGCGTGAACGCGAGCTCCTGCACGGCCGTCGCACCCGCCTCTCGCATGTGGTAGCCGGAAATCGAAATCGGATTCCACTGGGGCATCGCGTCGGCGCAAAACCGGAAGGTTTCGGTGACGAGCGCGAGGCTCTCGGCGGGCGGATAGATGTACGTGCCGCGAGCGATGTACTCCTTGAGAATGTCGTTCTGTATCGTGCCCGCGAGCGTCCGGCGATCGATGCCCCGCTCTTCGGCGACCACGATGTACATCGCGAGAAGCGTGGCGGCGGTCGCGTTGATCGTCATCGACGTCGAGACGCCATCGAGCGGGATTCCGTCGAGGAGCGTGTGCATGTCGTCGACGGTGGCGATCGCCACACCGACTCGTCCGACTTCGCCCGCCGCCCGCGGGGAGTCGGAGTCGAGCCCCATCTGCGTCGGCAGATCGAAGGCGACGGACAGGCCGCTCTGGCCGGCGTCGAGCAGGTGCTTGAATCGCGCATTCGTCTCGGCCGCCGTGCCGAAGCCGGCGTACTGGCGCATCGTCCAGAGCCGCGCGCGATACATGTTCGGTTGAACGCCGCGCGTGTACGGAAAGCACCCCGGCTCGCCGAGCTGCTCGGCGTCGTTCGGCGAGACGTCGGCGCGGCGATACACTGGCGCGATCGGGAGTCCGGAGGGGGAGAGCCGGACGCTCTCGTCGTCTGTCACGCTACCCGCGCGCGTCCTGGTCGTGGTTGGGCGTGCCGCACTCGAGCGCTGCCGCACTCGAATTCTACCTCATCGGACGGCGCGCATGCCACCCGGTTGAGATTCGCGAGCCACGGTCGGCGTCGCGAAGTCAGGGCGCTCCGCGGGCGGGAGGCCGAGGTGCTCTCGTGCCCGATTCAACGCATCGTCGAGGTTGCCGAAGAGATTGTCGTCCCCGATCTCGTCGAGCAGCGCCGATCGGCCGAGGGCCATGAGCGGTTGCGTGTGAATGTCGGAGATGAGGAGGAGCGTTCCGTCCTTCCGCGCTCGATGCACGACGTCCTTGAGCGCGTGAAGGCCTGTCGAGTCGATCGCCGGCACGTTCCGCATTCGGATGATCAGGACCTTCGGCTTCCGCGCGATCTGGCGCAGCGTGTCCTTGAAGGTTTCGGCCGCGCCGAAGAAGAAGGGGCCATTCACCTCGAACACCTCCACCTCCGCAGGCACGGAACGTCGGCGCACACTGTTCGGATCCGTGGAGTAGCGATCGTCGCCGTCCTCCAGCTCCATTGTCACGGCGCTCACGTTCGTCACCTCGGCCATCCGTCGCATGAAGAGAAAGGCGGCGGTGACCATCCCGACCTCGATGGCGACTGTCAGGTCGACGAGCACCGTGAGGAGGAAGGTGGCGAGCAAGACGACGACGTCCGACTTGGGCGCGCTCATCTCGGCCACGAAGGTGCGCCAGTCGCTCATGTTGTAGGCGACGATGACCAGGATCCCGGCCAGGGTCGAGAGGGGGATGAGCGCGGCCCAACGACCGAAGAAGAGCGTGATGAGAAGGAGGGTCAGCGCGTGCGCCATCCCCGCGACCGGAGTGCGGCCCCCGTTCTTCACGTTAGTCGCCGTGCGCGCGATCGCTCCGGTGGCGGGGATCCCTCCGAAGAGCGGCGAGGCGACGTTGGCGATCCCTTGCGCCACGAGCTCCATGTTCGAGCGGTGCCGCCCACCGATCATTCCGTCGGCCACCACGGCCGACAGGAGCGACTCCACCGCGCCCAGGATCGCGATCGTGAAGGCCGGGCGGATCAGCGGCTTGACGGCCTCGAGCGAAGCGTGCGGAAGCACGGGGTGTGGGAGGGACGACGAGATGCTGCCGAAGCGGCTCCCTATTGTCTCCACATCCAGGTGCAGCAGGTGGGCAGCCGCCGTGGCGACGACGAGCGCGACGAAGGGCCCCGGAAGGCGACGGTTGAGCCGCGGCCAGAGCAGGATGATCGCCACGGTGAGCGTCGCGACGGCGATCGCCGACGGATTGACGTCGGTCAGATGGCGACCGATCAGGCTCCACTTCTCGAGAAAGTCGGCGGGGAGAGTGCCGATGCGAAGGCCGAGGAAATCCTTCACTTCGCTCGAGAAGATGATGATGGCGATCCCACTGGTGAATCCGACGATCACCGGGTGCGGAATGAACTTGATGACCGACCCGAGGCGCGCAGCCCCCATCACGATCAGGATCAAGCCGGCGAGCAGCGTCGCCACCGTGAGCCCTTCGATGCCGAAGCGCTGGACGATGCCGTAGACGATCACCACGAAGGCGCCGGTGGGACCACCGATCTGCACGCGGGAGCCACCCAGAGCCGAGATGAGGAAGCCGGCGACGATCGCCGTGTACAGGCCGCGATCGGGGGTGACCCCGCTGGCGATGGCGAAGGCGATCGCCAGCGGGAGCGCGACGATGCCGACGATGACGCCGGCGGTCAGATCGGCGGAGAGCTGCCGCCGATCGTACGACTGGAGGGTAGTGACGAGCTTGGGAACGAGCACCGGCGGCGCGCTTGACGTTGAACCGACGTTCAATATGCTTGAGACGAGGCACGGGGTCAAAGGCACCGCACTCTGGACCCCCGCGCCGGAGGAGAACAAGATGCCGGGTCAGAAGGCCTCCGAGGAAGCTCGACGCGCGCAGATCCTGCGCGCGGCGTACGACGTCGCGTCGCGGAAGGGGCTCGATGGGCTCACCGTTCGCCTGGTGGCCGCTCGGGCGCACCTGAGCACCGGCCTCGTCCTCTTCCACTTCCGATCGAAGGGGCGGCTGATCAACGCCCTCCTCGACTACGTACTCGCCACTACCACAGTGCTCCGGGTGACAGACGAGATCACGCGCATCCCGGCCCCGCTCGATCGGCTGCTCGCGCTCCTCGGCCGCGAAATGGACCGCCTCTCGAGCGAGCCGCGCCGGATCCGTCTCTTCTTCGACTTCTGGGCGAGGGGGTTCACCGACCCGCTCATCCGCGCGAAGATGCAGGCGGAGCTGGATCGCTACCGCCACGCCTTCCTGCCGATGGTGGAGGAGGTGCTGGCATCGGAGCCGGACCGCTTCCCCCGCGTGACGCCGGAGGGGCTCTGCGGCGTGGCGGTGAGCTTCATCAAGGGGTGCGCCGTGCAGTCGATGATCGACCCGAAAGGCTTCGCTATCGACGACCATCTGGCGGCGGCGCAGGGGCTTCTGGGAGAGCTTGCAGCGCATGCCGCCTGAGCGTCGACCGAGCCCGCCCGACGTCGTGCTCGCGGTGCGCACGAGGGGCGAGGAAGTGCAGTTCGCGGTGCGCCTGCAGCCACGAGCGAAGGCTGACGCCATCGACGGGCTCCTCGGCGATGCCCTGAAGGTCCGTGTCTCGGCGCCGCCGGTGGATGGCGCGGCGAACGCCGCCCTCATCGCGCTGATCGCGGAGAAGCTGGGAGTGGCGCGCAGTGCCGTGCGGATCGCAGCCGGAGACAGGGCGCGGCACAAGGTCGTCGCGATCAGAGGGGCGTCGCCCGATGCGATTCGTCGGGCCCTGACGCGTTAGACGTCCCCACCGCGCCGCGCGGCGGCGTGGGATCGGCGATCGAAGCTCCGGCGTGAGGGGCCCCGCGATCGGGGCCGCGCTGCGAGGCGTTAGGCGCCCACTCCGGTGGGGAGTCTTCCGAGCACTTCGGATGCGAGGTCGATCTCGCTCTTGCTCCCGATGTAGAGCGGCGTGCGTTGGTGAAGCTCGTGCGGCTGAACGTCGAGGATGCGGATCGAGCCATCGATCGCCGCCCCTCCCGCCTGCTCGACCACGAACGCCAGGGGATTGGCCTCGTAGAGCAGGCGGAGCTTCCCTCTCGGGTTCTTGCGATTCGGCGGGTAGGCGAAAACACCGCCGCCGAGAAGGTTGCGATGAAAGTCTGCGACCAAGCTCCCCACGTACCGGACGTTGAGCGCCTTGCGATCACCCTCGAGCCCACGGTAGCGACGCATGAGCACTTTCGTGCTCTCCTCCCAGAGCTCCTCGTAGGAGTCGTTGACCGAAAGGTAGCGGCCCGCCGCCGGCGTCCGGATGTTGGGATGCGAGAGGAGAAACTCCCCGATCGACGGATCGAGCGTGAAACCGTGCACCCCCTGCCCGGTCGTGTAGACGAGCATCGTGCTCGACCCGTAGATCACGTACCCGGCAGCCACCTGCCGGCGGCCAGGCTGGAGCAGATCCTCCATCTCCCCGCGCTTGCTCCGTGTGATCTTCTTGACCACGGAGAAGATCGTGCCGACGGGGACGTTCACATCGATGTTCGAGGATCCATCGAGAGGGTCGAAGAGGAGAAGGTACTTCCCGCACTTGAATCCCTCGGGGATCTGGATGATGTCGGGTTCTTCCTCCGACGCCATGGCGCAGAGTCGGCCGCCGTGATCGAGCGCCTTGACGATGACCTCGTTGGCGATCACGTCGAGCTTCTGCTGCACCTCGCCCTGCACGTTCTCCGAGTCGGCGGCGCCGAGGACGTCGGCGAGGCCGGCGCTGCGCACCTTGTTGGCGATCATCTTCGCCGCGAGCGCCAGATCGTAAAGGATGCCCGACAGCTCCCCGGTGGCCTCCGGGTGCAGGCGCTCCTGCTCGATGATGAAGCGCTCGATTGTGACGACGGAGGTCGGGGTGTGCTGGACCACGTCAGGCATCTCCTCGACGAGGACCCTCATCATCCGCGCGGAGCCGTGCGGCGGCGTAGGCCCTGGCGTCAGCTTCGAAGCGGTTGCGGTGGTAGCCGCGGCGGACGCTTTCCCAGAGGTAGGCGAGCGGAAAGCTCGCGCCGGCTTCAAACTGATGCACATGCCGCAGTTCGTGCAAGAGTAATGCGGGGTCCAATGGCTCCTCGGGCGCGAGGAACACAGTGTGCCAGAGGGTGATGGCGGCGACGGTTCGCTGACCGAGCACCCAGCCGCCGGCTCGCGGAGGGAGTCCACCGCGGCGAAATCGGGCTGCGCGTAGCTCCGGGTATCGCTCCATGAGCTCGACCGGAAGATCGACGGACGCGCCGATCAGCGGCTCGAGGAATCCGGCGAGAGAGTCCACTCGTCTCCTGCGTCGTCGATCGTGATGACGCCATGCTCCGTTCTGACGACGATTCCGCCAAGCATGTCGGTACGGAGCACGGCAGCGCGGTGCCGCGCCAGGTCGCGAAGGACGACCGCGCTCGGGTGACCGTATGCGTTGCCGGCGCCGACCGATATCACGGCCAGACGCGGGCGCACGGCGTCGAGAAAGGGCTCACTGCTGCTCGTGGAGCTGCCATGGTGCCCGACCTTGAGCACGTCCGCGTGGAGCCCCTCGGCGACCCCTCCGACCAGAAGCGCCTCCTCCCCACGCTCGGCGTCCCCCATCAGCAGCATGCGCACGCCTTGGTACTCCGCCATCAGGACGACACTCGCCTCGTTTGGATCGTCGAGCCCCACAACGTACGCCGAATCCGGCGCCAGGATACGAAGCCGGACTCCATCGAGGTCGAGGCTATCGCCGGGATGCACGCGATGCCAGCGCACCCCGAGCGACTCGGCGGTCACCAACGATCCTCGGTACGCCTCGCTCGTGCCGGCGAACGCTCCGTCCCAATACTCGGCCGGGCGGAGCGCGCCGAGGACGCTCCGGGCGCCGCCCGCGTGATCCGCGTGCGGATGAGTGAGCACGAAGACGCGTAGCTCACCCCCCAGACGGCGGAGGTAGGGGACGACTGTGCTTCGGCCGGCGTCGCCTCCGAGCCACGACCTCCCGGCGTCCACCAGAACCCATCTCCCCGCCGGCGTTCGAAGAGCGATGGCGTCACCCTGACCAACGTCGATCGCGTGGAGCTCGAGGCCTCGAGCTGCTCCGGGAATCGGGAGAGCAGGGATCCAAACGGCGCCGGCCGCCGCCGCGACGGCTCCGACAAGCCCGCGTCCCGGATCCCAGGAAACGCAGGCGACGAGCAGGGCCACCGTAGCGACGAGCCAGCAGAGCGCAGCGGCCAGAGTCGGCGCCACTCCGATCGACGCGAAGGGGAGGGCGGCGCCTGCCCGCGCGACTGCGTCGAGCCCGATGAGGAGCGGATGCGCGCCCGCGGCGAAGATGCGCGCAACCGTTGTGATGGGAAAAACGATCGCCGCGAAGAGCGCGGGTTGGAGCAGAGACACAATGGGGGCGGCGACGATGTTGGTCAGCGGGGCGATGAGGCTCACTCGGCCAAAGGTCCAGGCGACGAGCGGGGCGGTGACGACGGTGGCCAGTGACGACGTCAACGCGACCGCCGCCAGGGCGCCTCGCCAGCCAGCCCATCGCGGCGCGATCCATCGTGCGCGGAGCGACCCGCTGGCGACGAGGCTCGCCATGCCGAGGACGCTCAGCTGATATCCGAGATCGAGCACCGTGCGCGCCTCCACGAGAGGGAGCAGGGCGCCCAGCGAGAGTACGCCCCAGGTGGAGACCGGACGCTGCAACATTCGTGAGAGCAGCCCGACGGTGAGCATGACGCCCGAGCGAACAGCGGGGGGCGGCGATCCGATCATCGCGACGTAGAGGGCGGTGATCCCGGCCGACGCCGTGCTTGCGACGTGTGGTGGCAATCTGAGTGCGCGTGCCACGAGCAGGATGGCCATGGCGATGATGCCAACATGCAATCCCGAGATCGACAGCATGTGGATGATACCGGCGGCGGCGAACCGATCGCGCAGCTCGGGGGACAGGTCGCGCGTGTCGGCGATGAGTAGCGCCCTGACCAAGGGCGCATCCTCGCCGAAAAGGCGGTCGATGCGCGCTCCCGAGCGGGCTTTGAGGGCCGAGAGCGCCGAGCCGCCGTCTACCGGAATGACGGCCGCGTGCGCGACAGTGAGCCCACGCCGCGACGCAATCCCCCGCCCCACGACGATGACGCGGTCGCCGGCGCTCGCCCGTCCCCGGTCGACCGCCAGCCGTCCCTCGAGCGCACACCCTCCGAAAGTGACGCGGGCGGGAACGAACGCACCGGGCGACGCTACGTCTCCGAGAAGGGCCTCGAATTGCCTCCCCCGATTCGCTCGCTCCCGGCAGGCGGCCGCTCGAGCCGCCGAGGCCGAGGCCGCGCACACGCCGGCCGCGACACAGGCGCTGAGCGCGATGAGTCGACGCTCTCTCCGAAGGCAGCCGACAAGTGCGGCGAGTGCGGCGAGGGCGAGCGCGCCCGCACCGAGTGTCGAGAATCCGAGGAGGAGGCCCGAAGCGTACGCACCGACGGCTTGCGCGACGAGTGGCACGACGGCTCACGCGGAGAGTCGCAGCCAATCTCGCCTCGACGCATCGGCAGAGCGGCATCGCAATCGCGCGAGCGGAATCGGCGGGGCGCCCCGCGGGATCGCGCCGCGCTTCGGGCGTTCACCGCACGCGGGCGGTTCCGACGGGACGCGGGGTGGGCGGCCGCTCGCGCGATGGCAGCGTTCTAAGGCCGGCTGCGGCTGGGGTGGATCTCCGCGAGGGGCTCTCGCCCTCCCGCGGCTCTACGGTTGGTGGCCCGACGCGTGCCTGGGGTTCACCGACACGCGACGCATCGCGTCGATGACGATCACGGCGATCTCCGCCCGCGTCTGGTCCTTCTGGAGATCGACGGAGATGAGCGCCGAGCCGGTGTTCGTCCCACCGCTGTAGCGTGGGCGCGCGTGATTGAGCACGAACGCGAGCACATCGGCGCGACAGAGCTCGCAGCGACAGGACTCCGGATATTGACCGAGGAGCTCGTCGTAGACCTCGAGCACCGTGCTTTCCAACCGATTCTGCATCTTCATCCGGCGAGCGGGAGCTCCTGCCGCGGTGAGACGACGGCCCCGGTGAACGTCGAGCCGGTGGTGCCGGTGAGCCGCACGTCGAGATAGCGGCCGATGAGTGAGTCCTCGCCGGGGACGAGGACCGTGCGATGGTGGCGCGTCCGTGCCATCATGAGCGTCCCGCGGCGCGCGATCCGCTCCACGAGCACCTCGTGCGTCGTGCCGAGGAGTGCGAGATTCCGACTGCTCACGCCGCGGCGTACGACGTCGATCAGCCTCGTCAGGCGGTCGCTCACGACATCGTCGGGCACCGTCCACGAAGCCGGGAGGCGCATCGCCGGCGTCCCTTCGCGCGGCGAGAACTTGAACGTATACGCATCGTCGAATCCCACGTCCCGCACCAGATCGAGGGTCTCCTCGAAGTCGGCCTCGGTCTCGCCGGGGAAGCCGACGATGATGTCGGTGGTGAGGGCCAGCCCCGGGATCGCCGCCCGCAACCGCTCCACGCAACGCTCGTACTCGTGGCGCGTGTAGCGCCTGAGCATCCGCTTGAGCGTCCGGTCGGACCCCGACTGTGACGGAAGATGGACGTGCTCGCACACCGTCGGGGTCGTCGCCAGCGCCTCGATCACCCGTTCCGAGAAATCACTGGGGTGGGGACTCGTGTAGCGGAGGCGGCGCAACCCGGGCACGGCACCGACCGCGCGCACGAGGTCGGCGAAGCCGTGCCGCCCATCGTTGTACGAGTTCACCGTCTGGCCGAGAAGGGTAACCTCGGTGATCCCCTGCGCGACCACCTCTTCGGCCTCGCGCACGACATCGGCCAGGGCGCGGCTCCGCTCCGGACCGCGGGTGAGTGGCACAATGCAGTAGGTGCACTTGTAGTCGCATCCGCGCTGCACCGGAATCCAGGCGCGCGCCTCGTCGAAGCGCCGCGCCTGGAAGTCCTCGTAGTGTTCCTCAAGGTCGAACTCCACCTTCGCCGCGCGCGTCCCCTGGCGCGCCCCTTCTATGAGCGACGGCAGCGCGCGGTATCCATCCGGTCCGATGACCAGGTCGACATGCCGTGCCCGATCGAGGAGGCGCGGGCCGAGGCGCTGTGCCATGCAGCCGGTGACCCCGAGCACGGTGTCGGGCTTCATGTGACGCTTCAGCTCACCGATCCGGCCGAGCACGCGCTGCTCCGCGTGGTCGCGGATGGCGCACGTGTTGACCAGAATGACGTCTGCTCCCTCGGGGGCATCCACCGGGCGATATCCGTGCTCGGCGAGCCGCCCGTACATGAGCTCCGAGTCGCTGACGTTCATCTGGCACCCGTACGTCTCGATATAGACGGTGCCACGATCCTGATGGGGCATCCCGAAAGCTATTGACCGCCGAGCGGCACCAACAGGGAGCGGCGAGGCTGCTGCTGACGCCTCTGCACCACACCGCGTCACGCCATGGGAGTGGACGCCGTCGGGGGATGCGATGGCAGCGCGATGTGAAAGTGGCTCCCCTGCCCTTCGCTCGACTGCACCCAGATCCGCCCCCCGTGCGCTTCCACCGCCAGCTTGCAGAAGGCCAGGCCGAGTCCCGAGCTACGAACGCGAGGGAGCTCGGGATTCTTCACCCGCTCGAACTTCCGGAAGATGACTTCGTGGAACTGCGGGGGGATTCCGGGACCGTTATCGGAGACGGTGAAGAGCACGCCGGTACCCCCGGACTCCCGGCGCGCCGCGAGATTGATCTCGACGTTGCCCGCCGTGTGGGTGATCGCATTCTGAAGCAGGTTCGAGAAGACGCGCTTGAGTAGCCCGTGGTCGCCGTCGAACACCGGCGCATCCTCGGCGATATGGACGAAGACCCGCGCCTGCTCCTGCTGAAACCGCACGGCCCACTCGTGAGCGATCTCCGTCACGAATGCTCCCGGGGCGATCGGGCGCAGGTCGAGGGAGATCGAGGTTTCCTCGATGCGGGCGACCTCAAGCAGGTCCTCGATCAGCCCAAGCAGGTCCTCGGAGCGCGCCTCGGCGTCCCCGAGCGCGCGACGCTGGGCGTCGGTCACCGGGCCGAATTCCTCGTCGAGCACCATCTCGAGCGATGCGAGGACCGAGGTGAGCGGAGTCTTGAGATCGTGCACGATCATCTTCATGAGGTCATCGCGCACCTTCTCCAGCTCACGGAGCTTCCGGAAGCTGTCCTCGAGCGCGTCGGTGGCGAACTTCAGCCGGAGGAGAGAGCGGACGCGCGCACTCAGGATCTGACGATTGTGCGGCTTGGTGAGGAAGTCGTCCCCGCCGGCCTCGATCGCCTTCACCCGGTCGGTCGTGTCGTTGAGCGCGGTCACGAAGATGACCGGGATGCGGGCCGTGCGCGGGTCGCGCTTGATGCGGCGGCAAACCTCGAATCCCGTCGCTCGGTCATCGCATCCGAGGGAGCCCGACGGCATCGAGACGTCCAGGATGCAGAGGTCGGGGCGGTGCTGGAAGCACGCCTCGATCGCCGACGGCCCATCCATGGCGGTGGCCACCCGGTACCCGAGCGTGGTCAGTTGGTCGAACAGAAGCTCGACATTCGCCGGCACGTCGTCGGCGACGAGAATCAGCGGAGACTGCGAAACAGTCTCGCCCACAACTCAGGGGCGCACGAGGAATCCGAAGGCGACGATCCAGCCGTGCTCCTTCACGTCCACGTCCGCCGACCGGTCCGCTCGAGCGACTGTGAAATCGATGCGCGACCGGCCGCGCGCGAGGTTGAGCGCGGTGCCGAAGGAGTATGACCGTTCCGTGACCGTCTCGCCCACAACCTGGAAAGGAAGCGTGCGTTGGCGGTAGCCGAGGCGAATGGGCATGTCGACGCCGATGAGCGACTTCCCTCGCAATTCGATCCCGCCGTCGTACTCCCAGGAGTCGACCGCCTTGACCGTGCTGGTGGCGAGACCATTCATCGAGGACCACCCGACGAACTCGGCCCGAGCGGCGATCATGATCACCGGCCAGGCGAGGAGCGAGATGCCCCCGCCATATCGATCGGGAATACTCGCGTGTGAGAGAAGGGTGTCTCCGCTGTACGCGGAGATCGTGCCGCCATGCCGATAGGAGCCGGCGATCGCCAGGTTGGCCAGCGGTCGCAGCTCGATCGCGGCACTCACCCCGGTGCCGGAGAAGCTCAGGTTCGTCGTCTGCTGAAACGCCGTGAAGGCGCTGTCGACGAAGAGCGCCTGCACCTGAAGTCTGTTCTGGCCGGTGAAGAAGTGCATCCCGGCCCCGAGGTGAAGCCAGTCGGTGACCGCTCCGGCCCCGGCGAGGCGGATGTCGTTGATTCCGCCCTTGCTGATGAAGTTCTGCGTGTAGAGGGCGCTGTCACCGGCGGGGAGGTGCAGGTATCCGGTGAACGACGTCTCCCATGAGCGATCGAGGAGCGTGGACGACGACACTCCGAAAACAAGCCGCGACCCGGCGGTGAAGGCGCCGGAAAAGATCGGGAAGCGGATCGTGGTCGTGTTGTCGCTCCCGGTGGGCGTCTCTACCGAGCGGAATTCCGGTGTGGCCTGGAAGTAGACGCCGGACCTTCCCCAATTCAGAAGCGCCGCATCGTTGATCGTCGAGAGCGGATCCGACTCCGCCGTCGCCCCACCGAGGCCGAGCGCTTGGGCCGAGATCTGCCCCGGGGCGTAGCCGAACCCCTGGGTGCTGAGCGTCCCCTGCGCCCTGGCGGCGCGCGCGCCCACAGCGAGCGTCACGACGATGATCGCGAGTCCGCGCCGGATCACGGGAGTCCGAATCCGCTGCGAGGGATGTACACGACCCGCATGCGCGGTTGGAGGGAGTCCGGCTGCGCGTCGGGACCGTAGAAGCGAAGCTGTCGCGGATCAGTGCTTTCAGGGGTGCTCTGCAGGACAACGGCGCGCTGGACCGCGTTCGGACCCTCGGCGCGCCAGTACGTAATGAGCGCGCCGCTCTGGGCCGCCAACGGTACCGTCACCAACCCTGACTTCTCGGGCCCGGTCGATACGGTCCGCAGGATGAAGACCGTCGGATCGCCGAGGAGCACCGATGCCTGGTTGAGATCCGTCGTGAGGGGCGAGGCAACGACGACGCGCGGTGTGATCGTCAGCGAATCGGTGTTGTCGAGATACTCCGAGTCGGGAGCCTGATGCAGCTCGAGGTTCGCCAGGACGATCGTCGTCGACGAGTCGACGAGAGAGGGGGGCAGCTTGAAACGCAGGAATATGCGACTGGCGGGAATGCCGCCGGCGGACAGGAGACCGGCGGGCGCCGGCGGCGAGCCGATGTCGACCAGGGTGTAGTCGCCGAGCGCCGGTACCCTCGGACCCACGGTGGCCCCCGATCTGGTCGTGTTCGAAATGAAGACCTTGACCGAATCGGGCCCCGGCGGCGTGTAGCCGAAGTAACGAAGGGTGGTCGCGCTGGCAATGGTGGTGAGGCTCGCTCCCTCCTGCGACAGCACGTTGAGCTTCACGTTCTTGTTCGAGAAGGCACGCACTCCGAGCCGGATGCGTTGGCCGGAGCGGACGTGATTCGCCACGAAGCCGGTATCGATCGGAATCTTGATCTGGTGGCCCAACACAGAGTCTTTCGACACCTTGATCCCCGCGATCGCCGGCGTATTGAAGCGAGCGTGCGTGGCGGCGGTGTCGAAATCGGTGGCGTTGACGTCGACATCGTAGAGCAGGAAGGTCACCGAATCGTTCACGAAGAGCGTGTCCTGTCCCGACGGCGCGACCAGAACACTGAAGAAGAGCGAGGACGAGTCGATCCGCACGAATGGGACGGGCGGCTTGGTCGTGTCGGGGGGAAGGTAGAAGCGCTGGAGAGTGTCGAAGCGGAAGACGCCGAACGTGCGTATATGCCCGCCGCTCTGCACGAAATCCGATACCAGTACCTGCGGCTCCGTCCCCAGAGCCGGAATTCCGGGCACAGTGACGGCGGTGTCGAAGAGGTCGCGTGACACGAACGTCGTGTCTTTGATCACCAGCTGCTGCTCCGGACAGATCTGCGGGCAGGCGGCGCCGCCGGAGAGATTCTCCTGGCAGCCCGCAGAGGCGAGGATGGCGAGCAGGGTGACAGCCGCGAGGACGGGGCGCGGTCTCAATGCGAAGTTCACTCCAACCTTTGTATCGAGTCTGTACGAGAGGGGCGCCGCGCCGTTAGGCGTGGCTCGGAGATCGTAGCGAGAGGTTGAACGAGGCGTACCGGGCGGCGGTGCGTCGCTTAGAGCTGCTGGCGCACCGCCCCGCGGCTCCGGGCCTTCGCCCGGTCACGAACGGAGCAACGCGGAAAGAAAGGACTGCCCTCTGCCTCGGAAGGAGATACCCAGCCACTCCGCCACCGTCGCCCCGAGATCGGAAAAGGTGCTTCGCTCCCCCAGCGACACCGGATGCACCGGCCGCCCGAGCGCGAGAAGAGGAACCCGCTCGCGGGCGTGATCGGTGGATGGCGTCGTGGGGTCGTTTCCGTGGTCGGCGGTGATGAACAGCAGGTCCTCCTTCCGCAACGCGGCGTCCAGTCCGGGAAGCTCCTCGTCGAAGGCACGGAGACCCTGGTAGAACCCCGCAATGTCGTTACGGTGCCCCCACGCCTGGTCGAAATCTACAAGGTTGGCCAGCAGCAGCCCACCGTCCATCTCTTTTAATTTCCTATGGATGGCGGCGACCCCAGCGGCGTTGTTGGCCGTGTGTTCGGAGCTGATCCCCCGCCCCGCAAAGAGGTCGTCCACCTTCCCGACCCCCTGCCGCGGAATTCCGGCGGAGGCCAGAGCATCGAGGAGGGTTTCTCCGGGCGGCGGGAGAGCGAAGTCGCGTCGATTCGCCGTGCGCGTGTAGTGGCCCACGCGTCCCGAGAACGGTCGGGCAATGACCCGTGAGACGTCGTTGGGGGCCACAAGGATTTCGCGCGCGCTCTGACACCCCTGGTAGAGCTCCGCCAGCGGGACCACACCCTCATGGGCGGCGATTTGAAAGACGGAGTCCGCCGACGTGTACACGATCCAGGCGCCTGTGCGCTCGTGCTCCTGACCGAAGCGTTGGATGATCTCGGTACCACTCCCCACGACGTTGCCGATCACCCCACGCCCGGTCCGACGCGAGAATTCGGCGACAACGTCGGCCGGGAAACCTCTCGGGTACGTCGGGAAAGGGCGACTGACGTGGAGCCCGCAGATCTCCCAGTGTCCGCTCGTGCTGTCCTTCCCCGCCGACTTCGGAAGCATCGAGCCCCAGGCGCCGAGCGGCGACTCGACCGCCGCCACCCCGTCGAGCGCGGCGATGCGCCCCAGCCCAGCGCGCTCGAGGTTGGGAAGGGAGAGTCCGCCCACTGCGCGCGCGAGGTTACCGAGAGTGTTGCTCCCCTCGTCGCCGTACGCGGACGCGTCTGGAGCAGCGCCGATCCCGACGCCGTCGAGTACGACGATGATCGCGCGACGGCTCACGCGCCGTTCCGGTATGTGCGCGGGAGCCGGCCGCGGAGTCGGGTGAGTATCTCGTACGGAGAGGCGGAGGCTCGAGCGGCCACCGCGTCGACATCGATGCGCTCGCCTCCGTCCGCGCCGATGAGCGTGGCCGTGTCGCCGCGCTCGCACGGGGTGTCGGTCACGTCGAGCATCACCATGTCCATGGTGACGACCCCGACGACCGGCACGCGACGGCCGCGCAAGAGCGCCTCGCCGCGGCTGCTCAGCGCCCGCGGGTACCCATCGGCGTAGCCGATGGCCAGGGTGGCGATCCGCCGCGAGGCGGGCGCGCGGTAGGTGGCGTCGTAACTCACCGTGTCGCCGGCGGCGATGGTCCGGACGTCGACGACCCGCGCGCGCAGGGTGACGATAGGTTCGGGCTCGATCCTCGCCGCGGCGCCCGTCCCCACGCCGTAGAGAAAGATCCCGGGACGCGCGAGGTCCCACCGCGATGTCGCGCGCCGCGCCAGAGCCGCCGAGTTCTCGGCGTGCAGCACGGCCGGGCGGGTCGGGAGCGCGGCAATCGCGCTCTCGAAGCGACGCTCCTGCTCTTCCATCGATCCGTCGTCCAGCTCGGCCGAGTGGAAGTGTGTGCACGCTCCCTCCGGGGCCGACTGGGCGACCGCCGCCCGCAGGCCGCGGACGTCGTCCCAGCGGGCTCCAGCACGGCTCATCCCGGTGTCGATCCCCAAGTGCCAGGGGCCGCCGCCCAGTGCCACCCATCGCGCCACATCGTCGGCGTGGGAGAGCATAGGCGTTAGGCGCTCGGCGCGCGCCGTGGCGAGATCGTCGGCAGAGAGCGGCGTGAAGAGGAGGAGGCGGCGATCGATTCCGGCCGCCCGGAGCTCGGCGCCTTCGTCGACGGTCGACAGTCCGTAGCCCCATGGCGCGAGCGACTCGAGCGCGCGCGCGACGGCCACGGCTCCGAGACCGTAGGCGTCGGCCTTCAGCATGGGGAGGAGATGGCGGGCGCGCGCCGCCAGCGCGGCTCCATTACGGCGCAACGCGCCCAGATCGATTTCGACCCAGGCGCGTGTCAGGTGCATGTGCGTTGACGCATATCGTTCGGCGCCGATAGTATACCGGCCCCGGAGGAGTCATGCAAGACGAATCGACGCTCGATGATGCATTGGCGATGATGCGCGACCTGCGCGCACGCTGCGATTGGGATCACGCCCAGACGCACCAATCGCTGCGACCGTATCTGATCGAGGAGATGCACGAGCTCGATGAGGCGATTCGTCGTGGGGAGCCGGCCGCCATGCGGGACGAGCTTGGCGACGTGCTGCTGCAGGTGCTCTTCCACTCCGTGATCGCCGAGGAGGCGGGTTCGTTCGATGCCGGTGGTGTGGCGTCCGCTCTCATCGCCAAGATGCGACGGCGTCACCCGCACCTCTACAGCGGCGGGACCCGCGAGGCGTGGGAGGCGATGAAAGCAAAGACGCGTGAGGCGATCGACCAGGGGCTCCCCCCGGGGCTGCCGTCGCTCCACCGCGCCCACCGTCTGCAGGAGCGCGCCGCGGGTGTCGGGTTCGATTGGAGCGACACGGCCGGACCAGCCGCCAAGGTGGCCGAGGAGCTGGACGAAGTGCGTGCACTTCTGGCGACGCAGCCGCCGGCGGCGATGACGGCGGGGGGCGAGCCGCTTCCCCGATCCGATCCGCAGCACGCCGAGCTCGAGGTCGAGCTCGGCGACCTGCTATTCGCCGTCGTCAACCTCTGCCGCCGAGCCGGCGTGCACGCGTCGGTCGCCCTGGACAGGGCCACCGACAAGTTCGTCAGGCGGTTCGGCGCGATGGAGAGACTGGCTCGCGAGCGAGGCCTCGCGCCGGGCGCGGCGACGCTCGAGGAGTTGGACGCGCTCTGGAACGAGGTGAAGCGGGAGGAGCGAGCGCGCGTCGAAGGCTGAGCCGGACGCGCGCGCCGGCTCACGGCCGGAGCCGATTCATCAGCCTCGGAAAGGCGATCGCCTCGCGCAGGTGGGCGAGGCCGCAGATCCAGGCGATGGTGCGCTCGAGACCCAGCCCGAAGCCGGCATGCACGAACGTGCCGTACTTCCGAAGGTCGAGGTACCAGCCGTACGACTGCTCGGGGAGCCCCTCCTGACGGATGCGGGCGAGCAGTTTGTCGTAGTCGTCCTCGCGCTGGCTCCCCCCGATGATCTCGCCGTAGCCCTCGGGCGCCAAGAGATCGTCGCACAGCACCGTGCGCGGATCTTCCGGGTTCTCCTTCATGTAGAAGGCTTTGGCGTCCTTCGGATAGTTGTAGACGAAGACCGGCCGATCGTGGTCCTCGACGATGAGAGACTCATCTTCGGCGCCGAGGTCCTCGCCCCACGCGATCTGGCTTCCCTTGCGCTGCAGGATCGTCACCGCCTCGCTGTACGCGACGCGCGGGAAGGGAGGGACGACGCGCTGGAGCTGCGTGGTGTCTCGCTCGAGCTCCGCCAGCTCGCTGGCGCAGCGTTCGAGCGAGCGCTGCACCAGGTAGGAGACGAAGTCTTCCTGGAGGTGCATGTTGTCGTCGGAATCGTTCCATGCCACCTCAGGCTCGATCATCCAGAACTCGGTGAGATGACGGCGCGTTTTGGATTTTTCGGCGCGGAAGGTGGGGCCGAACGTGTAGATCTTCCCGAACGCGGCGGCTGCCGCCTCGCCATAGAGCTGCCCCGTTTGCGCAAGAAAGGCGCTCCCTTCATCGAAGTACTGCGTCTCGAACAGCCCCGATCGCTCCCCGATCGCGCCCGTGAGAATCGGGGTGTCGACACGGAGGAAGCCGCGCTCGTAGAAGAAGTCGTGGATCGCCTTCTCGACCTCGTTGCGCACAATGGCGATCGCCCGCTGACGCCTCGAGCGGAGCCAGAGGTGCCGGTTGTCGAGCAGGTAGTCGACGCCGTGCTCCTTCGGCTGGATCGGATAGTCGAGCGGACTCGGTCCGACGACCTGCAGGTCGCGAACGCCCATCTCGACCCCACCGGGCGCGCGCGCGTCCAAGCGGATCTCACCGCTCACCGCCACCGAGGTCTCGAGGGTGAGCGTGGCGAAGCGCTCCCAGACGTCCGGGGCGAGCGCCGACTTCACCATCACGCACTGCATGAGCCCCGTGCCGTCGCGCAACACGATGAACGCCACCTTACCGCTCGAGCGGAGGTGCGTCGCCCAGCCGCGAACGGTGACCGTCTCCCCGACGTGCTGAGGGAGCTCGCCGATGCGCAAGGAAGCCAATGTCATTGTCAACATGGAGCTTACGAGAGTGGAGCGGCAAGCTACCCGGACACGAAGAGGCTGTCAACGCCGTTGGTGAGACGCACGCGCAACGCGTGCGAAACCGGACGCTGGCGGAGGGAGTGTCCGCGGTGTACGATGGACATGGACGCGCGGCATTTTCTGGGTTCGCCGCGGCCCCGGCTGGCGTCCGTCGGCCGGTCGACGGAGCGGCCCCGGTAACGGTGCCACGACAACCGAGCCTGCACTTCCGGGCATCCACCTTGCCGCCCCGTATCTCTCATCGAGTTCCGCGCCGTCGGCGCCTCGCAACGCGAGCGCCGACCGCCGAGGAGACCGCTCGACTGTGACGATTCGCTCGAAGCTTGCGCTCGGGCTGTTCGCCATCGCGATCATCATGATCGCGCCGCTGGCGCTGGCCCTGCGCTCGCTCGAGAACCTCCACGCCATCAGCACGCGTCTCAAGGAGCGGGAGTTCAGCGCGTCGATGCTCCTGACGAGGATGCGCGCGACCGCCGACGACATCCGTCAGGGCGAGGTCGCGCTCCTCTTCGTCCACGATTCGGCGAGCGCCACGGCGATGAAGGCGTCGGTCGCGCGGCTACGCGCGATGAACGATTCGCTGGCCACGTACGGCGTCGATGCGGAGCGGCGGACGATTCGCCAGGCGATGGACTCGGTGGACAAGTACTCGAAACTCGAATTCGCCGCCGCCGCCCCCCGACCGCGCGACGCCGACAGCATCTCCGCCAAGCACGTGCTGCCAGCCATTCGCGACGCCGAATTCGCCATGCGGTCGCTCGGCTTCACCCTCGCCGATCGCACGAGCGCGGTCGTCGATCGGGCGAACACGCTCGCCGATGAAGCGCGGACGGGGGCCGTTCTGGGCTTGCTCTTCGCCTCGGTGGTGGCGCTGATCATCGCCGTGCGCCTCTGGCGCTCGATCAGCCGTCCGGTCAGCGATCTCGAGGCGGGAATGGCCGCCGTCGCCGACGGCAACTTCCGCTATCGCCTGACGGTGTCGGCGCAGCGTCCCGACGAATTCGGCCGGCTGGCCGGAAGCTTCCAGACGATGGAACAGCAACTGGCGCAGCTCGACCGCCTCAAGGCCGAGTTCATCTCGGTGGCGTCGCACGAGCTCAAGACGCCGATCAACGTCGTCCTCGGCTACCTGCAGCTGATCGAGGAGGGGCTGTACGGAGCGATCGCGCCGAAGCTGCGCGAGACCTTGCGGACGATCGACGCCCAGACGCGGGCGCTCTCGCGCCTCGTCCACCAGCTGCTCGACGTGAGCCGCTTCGAAGCCGGCGGCGGCAAGCTCGATCTGCGGGCCATCGATCTGGGGCGCTTCCTCGACGAGCTGGAGGACACCTTCCGCGTGCTCTCGATGCAACGAGGGATCGATTTCCGCATCGATCGTCCGGCGGCGTCGCTGCCGGAGGTGATGTGGGACCCGGATCGGATGAACGAGGTGCTGGGCAATCTCCTCTCGAACGCGTTCAAGTTCACCGGGCGGGGCGGGATGGTGGAGCTGCGCGTGGAGGCCAACGAAAGCGCGGTGAGCCTGACGATTCGCGATACCGGCGCCGGCATCGCCCCCGACCAGCTGCCGCACATCTTCAAGAAGTTCTATCAGGCCGACAATCAGGCCGCGGCCACGCAGGGGGGCACCGGGCTCGGATTGGCGATCGCCAATCAGATCGTCCACGCCCACGCCGGCCGCATCTCCGTGGAGAGCTCGGTAGGGGAAGGGACGACGTTCCACATCGTGATGCCCGTTCGCCCGGGCGCGCGCGCGCGGCCCATCCCCGCGCGCCCGTCGGTGGGCGCACCGGCGTGACGCGGCCGCTCGTCGCCGCTCTGGCGGTCTCGCTCGCCTCCTGCACCCACCCGACGTCGGTGGCGCCGAGCGACCCGCCCTCGGCCTGGCACGCCACGATCGAGGCGACTCGTCAGGCGGTGGCTACGGGGCACTACGCCGAGGCCGACAGTATTCTTCGCGCCTACGCCGCCGCCCACCCCGGAACGGCGGACGCGCACGAGACCGCGTACTGGCGCGGCGTCCTGAAGCTCGATCCGGCGAACCGTGGCGGAACGTCGCGGGGCGCGGTCGAGGAGCTGGACGCCTATCTCGCCGACTCGGCGGACACCACACACCGGACGGAGGCCCTCGTCTTGCGGCGCCTGGCGACGTCGGTCGACTCGCTCTCGCGCCTCCACGATGCCGTGTCCTCCACGCCCCCGCCGACGAGCGCCGACGCGGACGCCGCCGCTCAGCGAGCCGATTCCCTGCAGAAAGAGGTGAACCGGCTACGGGAGCAGCTCGACAAGACGAACGCCGAGCTCGAGCGGATCAAGAAGCGCCTTTCGGAGGGCGCACAGAAGCCCTGAGGCGCGGCGGCAGGGCGCCGCCGCCGGCATCACCCGACGCGGAAGAGCTCCAGCGCCCGCGCGTAGCGCTCGCCGAGGGCACGACGCATGCCGGCATGCTCGGCGCGTGACAGGTCGGGGTCGGCGTCGAGCAGGGATTGGGCCTCCTGCATCGCCACCACGTTGAGCTGCTCGTCGCGCAGCGGATCGGCGACGCGAAAGGTCGGCTCGCCACTCTGCCGCTCGCCGAAGAGGTCTCCCATGCCCCGCAGCTGGAGATCGGCGCGCGCGATCTCGAAGCCGTCCTCGGTGCCGACGAAGATGCGCAGCCGGTCCGCCACGGTCGGACTCACGTCGCCGAGCAGAATGCAGTAGCTGGCCTCGCCGGCGCGCCCGACCCGGCCACGCAGCTGGTGGAGCTGCGACAGGCCGAATCGCTCCGGGTGCTCGATCAGCATCACCGTCGCGTTGGCGACATCGATCCCCACCTCGATGACGGTGGTCGCGACGAGGAGGTCGATGGCGCCGTCGCGAAAGCGCCGCATGATGGCGTCGCGCTCGGCGGGCGCGAGGCGTCCGTGAAGGAGGGCGACGCGCCGGTGAGCGAAAGGTCCCGCGGCCAACGACTCGAAGGCCGTCGTCGCCGCCGTCAGGTCGGTCTTCTCCGATTCGTCGATCACCGGGTAGACGACGTATGCCTGACGACCGGCGGCGATCTGCTCGTCGATGAAGGCGTACACGCGCTCGCGCCCCGACTCGGCCCTGTGCGCGGTGCGGATCGGTTGGCGTCCGGGTGGGCGCTCGTCGAGGACGCTGAGATCCAGATCGCCGTAGAAGGTGAGGGCGAGAGAGCGCGGGATCGGCGTCGCGCTCATGAGGAGGATGTCGGGGCGCTCCCCCTTCGTCCCGAGGGCGGCGCGTTGCTCGACGCCGAAACGGTGCTGCTCATCGATCGTGGCGAGACCGAGCCGCCCGAAGCGCGTTCCCTCCTGCACCAGGGCGTGCGTGCCGACGGCGATGAGTGGGGAGTCCCCGGCGAGCGTCGCCGCCGCCTCACGCCGCTCGCGCGCCGGCAGACTCCCCGTCACCAGCACCGGCTGAATCTCGAGTGGCGCGAGGAGCCGCTCGAAGGTTCGCGCGTGTTGCTCGGCGAGGAGCTCGGTCGGCGCCATGATCGCCGCCTGGTAGCCGTTCTCCACCGCGACCAGGGCGGCGAAGAGCGCGACGATCGTCTTGCCACTGCCGACATCGCCCTGGAGCAGACGGTGCATCCGCCGGTCGCTGCACATGTCGGCGACGATGTCGCGGACGGCTTTCACCTGAGCGCCGGTGAGCTGGAAGGGGAGCGCAGCCTTGAGCGCCGACGTCAGTGTGCGCTTGCGGGCGAAGGCGATTCCCGACCGGGGCTCGCGGGCGAGCGCCTTCGCGCGGCGCTGCAGGAGATGGACGAAAAGGAGCTCCTCGAAGGCCAGGCGCGCGCGGCCGCGGGCCGCATCGGGGATCGCCTCCGGGCGATGGACGAGCTCGAGCGCCGTGCGCAGCGACGGGAGCCCGGCACGACGAAGGAGCGCCGCGGGGAGATACTCCTCGACCAGCGGCAGCAGTCGGTCGAGGTGCGCGTCGAGGAGCGACCGAATGACCTTGACCGACAACCCTTCGGTGGCCGGATAGACGGCGAGCACGCGCCCCGCGGTGTCGTCGGCGTCGGCACCGAGGTTCACGTGCTCGCGAGGCTGCAGCTGGCGTCCGTGATAGAACCTGACGGGCCCCGAGAGCAGCAGCTGGTCTCCCTTCTCGATCGTCCGGTCCAGATACGGCTGGCCAGGCCACGACACCTCGATCATCCCGCTCGCATCGCGAACCACGGCCTGGAAGATCCGGAGCCCCTTCCGGGTCGGGATGATGCCCTTCGAGATGACGGTGCCGAGGATCGTCGCGTCCATTCCCGGCTCGAGCGACTTGATGGGCGCGATCGTGCTCGCGTCCTCATAGCGATGCGGCAGGTGGAAGAGGAGGTCGCGCGCCGTGCGTATGCCGAGGCGCTCGAGCGCCTCGGCTCGGCGCGGGCCCACCCCCTTCAAGTACATCACCGGGGTATCGAGTCGCAGCGCCCGCCCTCCTTCGGCGTGCTGAGTGCCTGACGATGATGCCGGGGGCGACATGGGAGTGGGTGGTCAGTCCTCGCGCAGAAGGTCGGCGGCGTAGGCCGTGGGGTCGAAGGGCACCAGGTCCTGCGGCTGCTCCCCCACGCCGACGAACTTGATCGGGATGTCGAGCGCTTCGTGCACCGCGACCACGATGCCGCCGCGCGCCGTCCCATCGACCTTCGTCACCGCCACGCCGGTGAGCGGCACGCTCTGAGCGAATGTCTTCGCCTGGGCCACCGCGTTCTGGCCGATCGTGCCGTCGATCACGAGCAACGTCTCGTGAGGCGCCGAGGGGAGCCGCTTGGCGATGACGCGGGCCACCTTCTGTAGCTCGGCCATCAGATCGTCCTGCGTGTGCAGCCGCCCGGCCGTGTCGACGATGACGACGTCCACGCCGCGGGCCACGGCGGCGTCGAGCGCGCTGAAGGCGACGGCAGCCGGGTCTCCGCCCGGCGATCCGCCGATGAAACCCGCCCCGACCCGCTCCGCCCACAGGCGAAGCTGATCGATGGCCCCCGCTCGGTATGTGTCGCCGGCGGCGAGGATCGTGCTGTAGCCTTGACTCTTGAGGCGCGCGGCGAGCTTGCCGATGAAGGTGGTCTTCCCCGCCCCGTTCACGCCGACGACGAGGATCACTGTCGGCCGCGCGGCGAGGTCGAGCGCCGGATCGCTTCGTCCCGTCGTCAGCGCCGCCTCGACCTCCTGGGCGAGCGCTCCGTGAAACTCCTCGGCCGTCTTCACTTTCCCTTGTGCGGCGAGACGCTCGACCGCGCCGACGAGACGCATGGTGACGGGGACTCCGAAGTCCGCCTCGAGCAGGATCTCCTCCAGCCGCTCGAGCGAGCCGGGCGTCACCCCGCCGCGCACGAGAACGCCCACATCCAGCAAGGCGACGTCCTTGATGCGCTGCCAGAGCGAACGCCGAGGAAGATCGTCCGCCTTCCGCAGGATCCTCGTCATGACTCGAAAGCTAGCGCCCGACGGCCCCCGCGATCAGCGGAGTCCGACGCGTCGTCTCGCGATCCACTCGGCGCACAGCAGCGCGAGCAGGAGAAGGAAGGGCCATCCACGGTCGCGGAGGGACGGGGCGTCGCCGGTCGCGGGAGCGCCCCCCACCATGCCCGGACGCACGGTCACGCTCCGCGGCAGGAGCTCGCGCGAGGCGTTGACCGCGAGCACCGCCGTACCTCCCTTGACCGTGACGTCGTACAGCCCGGCGGGGAGCGGATCGCTCTCGGCCATGGTGACGCCGCGCGGAAAGTGGAGCGTCAACGAATCGTCGCGTGAGCCATTGCGAGCCCGCAGCCTCGCGACGACGACCGTGTCGTCGGTGTTGCCGCGCCTCCAGCGGATGCGGTCACCTTCGCGAACGACACCCTCGGCGGGGAGCGCCGCGCGAGGATCGCTGCGCTCCGCCACCAACCAGTCGAAGAGCGCCCCCCACAGGGTGGAAAAGGCATCCGCGCTCGCCCCGCCGCGAAAGCGCCAGCGCCAGAATCCGCTCCCCGATACAATGGCCATCCGGCGACCATCCTGGCGGCCGGTGACGATCGGGCGGCGCTCGAGCTGACGAGCGCGGGCGACGGTCAGACCCTCCCACGTCGTACCGGAGGGGCGCCCGGAGACGGCGAGAGGGGGAAGGCTATCCCAGGCGATGCCGGCGAGTGCGCCGGCGATTGGCGACTGCGGTGCAGCGACGGCGTACCACTCGCCGATCGTGTCCGTGGCGGGGACCATCAGGACGATCGAGCCCGTCGTTGCCGAGCGCGGTGCGCCGAAATAGGAGGTGTCGCCGTGGATGATCGCGAGCGGCGCATCACGCAGCGCTCCGCGTACCGTCGCCTCGGTGACCGCCCCGAGGGAGCCGTCCTGCCTCCACGCTCCCGGAGCGACACGAAAGTAGGCCCGCGTCGGAAGGGCGACCGCGCCGCGGAGCACGGGGAGAACAAATCGCGCGTCGAAGTCGGGGGACGTAGACACCAGCACCGCGCCGGCGGCTCGCGCGATATCGATCGGGAGGACGACGGTGTCGTTGCGGGGCTCCACATCACCGCTCACCTGGACCGCCGCCGCCAACGTGGACGGGCCGAGTGGCGCGGCGACCGGGACACGGATCGCCAGCGAGCGTTCGGCGCGCGCGGCCAGCGAGTCGACATCGACCGAGGCGAGCGTTTTTCCCCCCACGAGGATGCTCACCTTCGCCCGTGGAATGGCGGTGTCGCCCGCACGCACCGTGGTGCGCACCTCCATGGTATCCCCCTCGACCGCCGAACGCGGCGCATCCACCGCCACCACGCCGGCGTCGATCCCGGGCCGGTGCGCGATCACATCGAGGCGCGATCCGGCAGGGAGCGCGCCCACGGATGCGGGGTCGTCCAACTCCCCATCAGTGATGATGATCAGCGGTCGGCCGGCGCTCTGCGCGCGTTGCGCGAGCGGCTGGCCACGCGTGGCGAGGTCGCGTGGGAGTTGAGCCACCGCCAACCCGCGCACCGAATCACCGAACACGAAGAGGGACTCCGCGCGTAGTCTGCGGGCCCGGCCGAGCGCGGTGCGCCACGCCGTGCTATCGCCGCCGCGCAACCAGCTCGCCGACACATCGAGGGCGGCGAAGGGTGGGAGCGTCTGACGGAATCCGGCGGGAGCATCGAAG
>DASPTK010000083.1:0-12727 GCA_035623475.1 Gemmatimonadaceae bacterium
TCTACACCAACGCGAACATCGTCATCGAAGAGCTCTAGTGGCCATCTATCTTCCGGAAAGCACGCACAGCTCCACGGAATCCCTCACGCCGCGGCAGATCGTCGGCGAGCTGGACAAGTACGTCATCGGCCAGGCGGCCGCGAAGCGCGCCGTGGCGATCGCGCTCAGGAATCGGATGCGGCGGCAGAAGCTCTCGCCCGAGCTCGCCGAGGAAATTGCGCCGAAGAACATCCTGATGATCGGGCCGACCGGCGTCGGCAAGACCGAGATCGCGCGCCGCCTGGCGCGGCTCGCGCAGTCGCCGTTCGTCAAGGTGGAGGCGTCGAAGTTCACCGAGGTCGGCTACGTCGGCCGCGACGTCGAGTCGATGGTCCGCGATCTCGTGGAGAACGCCATCGACATGGTCCGCAACGAGCGAGAGCACGAGGTGGAGGACCTCGCCTACGAGAAGGTCGACGACCGGCTGCTCGACCTCCTTCTTCCGAAGCCCGTTCCGGAGTCGAAGCCCGCACCGGCGCAGCCCGCCGCCGCCGGAGGCGCGACCGGCGGTCCGACGCTCTTCGTCGTCTCATCTGCCGGCGAGGTGTCGCGGGAGGGCTCGCCCGACGACGCGGGGAGCGATCGCTATCGTCGGACCCGCGAGAAGCTGCGCCAGCTGCTCCTCGACGGACAGCTCGAGGAGCGCGAGGTGGAAGTGGAGGTGACCCAGCAGAAGGGTCCGATGTTCGAGATGCTGGTTCCCCAGGGCGCACCCGAGGGGATGGAGAACTTCACCGAGATGCTTCAGGACATGATGCCGAAGCGAAAGAAGAAGCGCACGGTGAAGGTGAGCGAAGCGCGCCGCATCATCCTCGAGCAGGAGCTCGAAAAGCTGATCGATCTGGATGATGTCACCGCCGATGCGCTCGAGCGTGTGGAGAAGCTCGGGATCATCTTCCTCGACGAGATCGACAAGATCGCCGGGGAGCGCGGCCCCGCGGGCGGTCCCGACGTGTCGCGCGAAGGCGTCCAGCGCGACCTCCTGCCGATCGTCGAGGGCTCTCACGTGCAGACGAAGTACGGCATGGTCCGCACGGATCATGTTCTCTTCGTCGCCGCCGGCGCCTTCCACGTCTCCAAGCCGAGCGACCTCATTCCGGAGCTCCAGGGTCGATTCCCGATTCGGGTCGAGCTGAAGCCGCTCACGGAGGCGGATTTCGTCCGCATCATGACCGAGCCGGAGAACGCTCTGACCAAGCAGTACACGGCACTGGTCGAGGCCGAGGGCGCCACACTCTCCTTCACGGCGGACGCGGTGGCCGAGATCGCGCGCATCGCGGCCGTGGTGAACGACCGGATGGAGAACATCGGTGCCCGCCGGCTGCACACCGTCATGTCCACACTCCTCGACGACGTGATGTACGGGCTCCCCGATCGTGGACGCGAGCCGATCGCGATCGATGGAGCGACAGTGCGCGACCGATTGAAGGAGATCGTCGAGGACGACGACCTGAGGAAGTACATCCTGTAGCGGCCGCTCGGACGTTGGGTTCTCGAGGCGCGTCGAGGAGAGAGCGGGGGCAACAGGCGGCATCGCGAGCGCTCGTCCATGTGTCGGTCGTTCCATGCCTCGGGCGCGGCTGTTATCTTGGTGGACGATGCCGCGGCACTTTCTCTCGATCCCCGACTTTTCGCGCGAGGAATTGCATCGGCTCTTTCATCTTGCCGAGCGAATGCGAAGCGGGGCATACGACCGAAAGCCGCTGGCGGGGCGATCGCTGGCGATGATCTTCATGAAATCGTCCACGCGAACACGGGTATCATTCGAGGTGGGGGCGTGGCAGCTCGGGGGCCACGCCCTTTTTTTGTCGCCGCGCGACATCCAGCTCGGGCGGGGAGAGCCGATCGCCGACACGGCGCGAGTGCTCTCGCGCTACGTGGACGGCATCATGATCCGCACTTTCGCTCAGGCGGAGATCGAGGAGCTGGCCGCCCACTCGAGCGTGCCGGTGATCAACGGCCTCACCGACCTTCTTCACCCCTGTCAGGTGATGGCGGATCTGCTCACCGTGCGCCAGCATCTCAAGAGCTGGGAGGGACGGAAGATCGCGTGGATCGGCGATGGCAACAACATGGCCAATTCGTGGATGAACGCCGCCTACCGTCTCGGCTTCGAGCTCTCACTCGCCTGTCCGGCCGGCTACGATCCCGATCCGGCGATCCTGGCGCGGGCGCAGAAGGTGGCCCCGGTGAAAGTCGTGCGCGAGCCGATCGAGGCGGCGCGGGGCGCGCACGTGATCAACACCGATGTCTGGGCGTCGATGGGGCAGGAAGAGGAGCAGGCGAAGCGCGAGCGCGCCTTCGCCGGCTACACCGTCGACGCGAAGATCATGAAGGCCGCGGCGCCTGACGCGATCTTCCTGCACTGCCTCCCCGCGCACCGCGGAGAGGAGGTCGCCGCGGAGGTCATCGATGGGCCGCAAAGCCGCGTGTGGGACGAGGCGGAGAACCGGCTGCACATCCAGAAGGCGATCATGGCCGCGCTGATGGGGGGAGAGCCGCTCGCCTAATGCGGAGAGAGCCCGCCTAATGCGGAGAGAGCCCCCCGCCCAATGCGCAGTGACTCGCGCTCGCCGAACTCCCGCGGCGAGCGGCGGCCCTTCACTCGTGTTTCTGCGAGCCGCTCACGCGACGCTGCTCTCCGCTCGGCCGCCACGGCTTGAGCGTGGTGAGCAGGTCTTCGACGTCCTTCGCCTCACGCTCGGCACCGAGGACGGAAAATCGGGCGAGGGCGCGCCTCAACCACTTGCCTGCGCTCACGACGTCCTCACGGCCGACCTTCACCAGGGCCAGCTCGCGCGCGGCCTCGGCCTCGAGCATGAGGAGCTGCAGGCGACCGGCTATCCGGATCGCCTCCTTGAGCCGCGGCTCCGCTTCGTCGAGCCGATGGAGCCCGCGATAGGCCTGCCCCTCGCGGCGGTAAACGGCCGCGCGGCCGCCATCGTCGCCGAGCTCCGTGTAGATCGTCATCGCGCACTCGCACGCCTCGAGCGCGTCCGGGAAGCGTGAGCGGGCGCAGAGAAGCTCGGCACGGTTGAGGAGGACGCTCGCGATCATCGGGCGGTCGCCGAGCGCATCGCTCAATTCGAGGGCCTTGGCGTACGCGGCCTCCGCTTCGTCCCACTGGTTCCCGTCGGCATGGAGGAGTCCGACATTGTGCAATGCGATCGCCAATCCCGAGTCGTCGTGCGCCCCTTCGAACTCGCGAACCGCCGACTCGTACAGCTCCCGGGCCTGCGTGCGGTCGCCCTCCAGAATGGAGAGGACGCCAAGGTTGAGATAGACGCGCCCGCGCAGCCCCGGCTCGCGCGTCAGGTCGAGCGCTGACCGAAAGACGGCGCGTGCCGGCGTGTACGCCCCGCGGTGGCAGTGCACCGAGCCGATGCCGTTCTCTGCGTTCGCGCGAAGCTCGTCGTCATGCTGGTCCATCGCCGCCGTGCGCGCCTGCTCGTAGTGCTCCATCGCGTCGTCCATCCGTCCCTGTTTCCAGGCGACGCGTCCGAGACGAAAGACGCCGAGCGCGGCGACCCGCGGGTTGGGGTCGGTCGACACCCCTCGATAGGCCGCGACGGCGCCGAGATAGTCGGCGCGTCGCTCCGCTGACTCGCCCTGCCTCAGCAGCTCATCGGCGTTCGGACGAACGCGCTCGCTCATACCGCCAACCGTGGCGCGTGGGCCGGAGCCCGTGGCGCGGTCGGTCGCCGACCGGCCGCCGTCTGAACCTGGCGGAGCAGTGCGCTGATGACGTACGCGGCTCCGCCGCGCGCGCGGATCTGGTGCGGCGCCGCGTGCAGGTAGCGCTGGCAGGTGTTGCGAAACGCGCTCCCCGACGGGAAGTCGAGCGCCAGGGCGACGCTATCCGCGGTGCGCTCGTTGTCCTCGAGCATCTTGGCGGCGATCACGAGACGTCCCCAGGCGAGAAGCCGTTGCGCCGTCGGGAAGCCCGCCTGGACGAGCCGGTCGGAGAGCACCTTCCGGCGGAGGCCCAGAATGCGTGCGAGCGCCTCGGGCGAGAGTCGCTGATGCGCCCGCGTGACGGCCACGAGCAGAGCGTCGCGGACCGTGGGTTTCACGTCGGCCAGCGCCGGCTTCAGGAGCTCGAGGACGCCGCGCGCCTCCGCCTGCTCGATGATCGCCAGCAGCCGGCGCGGCTCATCGTCCTGGTCGGCGATGATGAGGCCGTCCAGACCGAATCGTCCCGCCTCGAAGAGATCTCGCGGTCGAGCGGGCGGCAGCGACGCGTAGAGCACCACCGTCACCGATGGGAATCGTCGTTTGATCTGGCGGACCCAATCGAATGTGTCGGTCGTTTGGGTGCCGCCGGGGAAGAGGTCGACGATGGCGATCGACACCGGCTGATTGGCGCACACCTGCGCGAGCTGCTCCCACTCATCACACGTCACGACCTGATAGCGGTCGCGAAGGGATGCGCGGGCCCGATTCAACCGGAGTTGGCTGGGCAGGAGCGTCGCCACCAGCCCCATGGACTCACCTCGTCAGAGACACTTCTTCCATCACAAGGACGCCGATCTCTATCACCTGTCACGCCGACTTCGCTCAAGAAGATGATGCGACGATCCGCGAATGTGACAACGGGGCATTTCCGGGCAGACGCTGTGCCGGAGAAGCATCGAGTGGCGAGCCAGAGACCGCACAGACCGATGAAAAGACGAAGATTGTCCCTCGCTAAGGGCGTTTCACGCTGCAATGTGTTGCATATGCGCTACTGTTTGCGTAGCTCGCAGCTCGACGACGCATTGTAACATGTTAATCCCCATGGAGTTGCACTTAGGCACGATCCCCGCTTCTCGTTCTGCTCGCTTGAGCTGGCCAATCGGGCCGTGACGGCGCGATGGGAAAGCTCGAACGCCAAGCCCCATGCGATCGCGGCGCTCCCTCGGCCGCAGATGCACGGGAACCAACGACTCGGTGAGGATCGACATGGACGGCAGACGAGGAATCGGGGCGAAGCGCGTGACGGCCCGCGTCGGAATCGTGCGGCGCGGCTTCACGGTGCTGGAGCTGATGATCGTCATCGCGCTCATCTCGATCGTGGCGGCATTCGCCTATCCGAAGGTCAACTTCCAACAGTTCCAGGTCGACGCCGGCGCGCGCCTGATGCGGCTCACGATGCAGAACGCGCAGCGCCTCGCCGTCACGCGGCAGTACGACGTGGTGGTGAGCTTCGATCTGGCGAACCGCCGCATGCGTGTGCTCGAAGATGGCAACAACAACGACGCGGTCGACGGCGGTGAACGGGTCACCTGGCACAACCTCGAGGACAGCGTCCACTTCGCCACTCCGCCCGTGGGCGTGAATGGCGCGGTCGCGACGTCCATCGTCGGCTCCAACGTCAAGACCATCGATGGGATGCCGAGCATCGTCTTCCGGCGCGACGGTGCGGCGAGCAGCGACATGGAGATCTACCTGACGTCGAAGCGCGCCAAGGCGAACGACTACCGGGGCGTCGTGGTGGTTCAATCGACCGGGCACACCGACTGGTACCGCTACATCAACTCCCGCTGGCTGCAGGCGAGCTTCTGATGCGTACACGCACAGGCATGACGCTGATCGAGGTGATGATCGCGATGTCGATCCTCGTCGGCGCGCTGCTCGGAATGGGCCGGTTCATCACCGGGTTCCAGCACGCCACGAGCACCGGCTCCGTCTCGTCCACCGCGAGCGACCTGGTGCAAGATCGCCTGGAGACGATCAAGGGCTACAACAACTACGCGTCGCTCGAGACGACGTTCAACGGCACGGAGTCGAGCATCTCCGGCTATCCGGGCTACAAGCGCACGACGACGATCACCCGCACGGTCAACGCCACCACCGACTACAAGGCCGTGACGGTTACCGTGACGTACACCGCTCTCAACATGCCGGTAAAGAAGTCGACCATCATCGCGAGCTTCTGAGGCACGACCATGGTTTTCGCATCCCTCTCCACCAAACGCCTGCCGCGCGGGGTGACGCTGATCGAGATGATGATCGCGCTCTCGCTCTTCCTCGTCGTCTTCGGGTTGGCCGTGCCCTTCTTTCGCTATCAGGCACGCTCGGTCATGTACAGCGCCGGCCGCCTCGACGCGTTGCAGAACGCGCGCTATGCACAGAACGCGATCGACCGTGACCTGCGCATCGCCGGAATCGGAGTCGTGGCGAAGCAGCCGCTCATCGTTCAGGCCGATCCCTACGCCGTCACCTTCAATGCCGACCTTGCGACCAAGGATCCTAACGATCCGGTCTCCATTTACTACGACCCGGACATGGATTCGCTGGGAACGGTCAGCATGCAGACGACCGCCAGGGTCCAGCTGCCTCGAACCACCCGCTACTACCCCGACTCCAACTACTACAATACGACGCTGCCCAGCCCCGCCGAGACGATCTCTTATTGGGTGGCCATCGACTCGGCAGCGGGACGCAGCGACGAGTATATCCTCTATCGGCGCGTGAATGCCCTGGCGCCACACATCGTGGCACGTGGAATCATCATCCCGTCGGGGAAGAGCTTCTTCACATACATGAAGCCCGACTCCACGGGGAAGCTCGATTCGATCCGCACGGCCAAGCTCCCGATCTACCACACGGCGCCGATCCACAGCTCGGCCGCCGACACCGGCGGATCCGCGTGGACCGACAGCATCCGAGTGGTCCGGGTCACCGTGTCCGGTCTCTACCACGATCCGCAGAAGGGGGACATCCTCCGGACAGTGGTGAGCTCGACCAAGCTGCTCAATGCCGGCATGCTCCGGAGCACCGTCTGCGGCGACGTCCCGATCGCCCCCACGTCGATCACAGCGACGGCCGTACCGGCCAACGGCGCCACCAACCACGTCCACCTCACCTGGAACTCCTCGCTCGATCAGGACGCCGGGGAGAAGGACGTGGAGCGGTACGTCCTCTACAAGCGTCTGGCCGCAGCCAGCGATTGGGGCTCGCCGATCGCCGACGTGGCGGCGTCCCAGCCTAACTACACGCTCGACGATACGAATATCAGCGTCGGCACCTGGGTCTACGGCGTCGTTGCGCAGGACTGTTCCCCAGCCAATTCCACCGTGACGGTCTCGAACGGCGTGACCGTCACCGGTTCGTAAGGAGCACACATGATTCGCCCGTCGTTCCTCCGGCGCTCACGCGCAGCACGGCGCGGCAGCGCCCTCATCCTCGTCCTCCTCATGACGGTGACGCTGGCGGCGATCGCGCTGTCGGCGATCCTCCTCACCGGTAGCGGGTCGATGCTCACCAAGTACTACGATCGGGAGCGCGACTATCGGTACGCCGCCGAGGCAGCGCTGGCGATGGGGAAGGCGCGTCTCCTCAAGGACACGACGGTGCATCTCCCCGACAGTGGCTATACCACGCTCCTGAGCGGGGGGACGATCACCGGGGGCGACGGTCAGGTGATTCCACGGGTGAAGGTCAACCTCTACGCGGGACTGAGCGGCAACACCACCGGGGAGTTCGGCAAGTACGCGAGTGTCGTCGCCGAGGCGTACGACGCCGGCGGGACACGCTTCGTCCGCCGCCTCGAGATGGAGGCGGAGAACTTCGCCCGCTACGCGATGTTCACCGACACCTGGCAGAGCGGTCTCTGCTACGCCACCGGCGAATTCATTCGCGGCCGCGCGCACAGCAACCAGAACTGGGGGAGCTGCGGCTCGCCGACCTACTACGACACCGTGTCCGCGGTCGGAAGCGTCAGCGGCGGCTCGCCGACTTTCATGAAAGGCTACATCAACGGTGCCACGGTGATCCCGATCCCCCCCGTCTCGCGCCTGGCGATCCTGCATACGCGAGCGACCGATGGATACCTCGACGTCGTGCCGCTGGGGAACGACCTGTCGACGGTGCGCACACGCATCGAGTTCGTGCCCGTCGACCTGAACGCCGACAGCAACATCACCGACCCGAACGAGGGCTTCTTCCGCGTCTATCAGTCGAGTCGCGTCGACCGCGCGCGTGTCAACCCGATGAACTACTCGGCGGGCATCAACTCGCCGCCGGACAGCTTGTGCGGCGACTGGCACGTCGACTCGGCGACCAAGACGTCCAAGTTCTACCCGGTGGCGATCCACAATCAGGCCTGGTTCCGCGCCCTGTTCAACAACAAGGGACTGACCGACACGGTGACCGCCGCCGGCGTGCCGACCGTCAACCAGCGCGACCGGATCATGGCCAACGCCAACTTCCGCTGCTATCCGGGGGGCGACCCGCACCTCGTGGCGATCGAGCGAAGCACCAAGGTGCCGACCCCGGCCAACTCGGCGTGGCAGAAGGGGGGCGAGGACACGACCTTCACCGACAGCACTGCCTTCGGCTACTGGCAGCGCTGGACGGGTGACAAGACCGCGCTCACCGCTGCACTGGCGGCGATTCCGGCGGACAACAAGTACCGCGGGTACAACGCCCAGCTGAATTACCTCTGGCCCCTCTACCGCACGCTCAATGGCGGGTCGCATGGCGTGATCCACGTCCACGGCCCGGTCCTCCTCAACGGCATCCTGCGCGGCCAGGTGACGATCTACGCCCAGACGTACGGGAGCCAGCAGGGCTACATCGGCTACGTGGACGACCTGGTGTACGCGCAGGACCCGGCGGCCGTACTCTGCGCCAATCTCTTCGGGGCGATCTCCGACGTCGATCAGATGGTCCTCGACAACGCGATCAACTCGCCGCAACGCGCCGGCACCGGGAAGGTTTATCGGTGGACCGATGGCGATGACAATGGGATGCTCACCGCCAACGACTTCGTGCTGCACGGCGTGACGATGAGCCGCACCGGAACGGTCGGCGTCGAGAACTATGGCAGCCATCCCGAAGCCCTGAAGGGGTGCAACGGCGCCAACAGCGGTCGTGGCTGCATTCGTCAGGCGGGCGGAGTGATCGAGGAGAAGATCTCGGCGACCTTCACGGGCAACGGCGACGGCTACGGAGAAAACCGGAGCGTCGATGCCTGCCTCACCTCGGAGTCGCCGCCGTACTTCCCGACCACGGGACGGTACAGCGACAACCGGTTCTACGAGATCGATCCGGCGCGCTACAACATCACGTCGCTCTTCACCAACCTGCAGGGCGGGTTCTAGTCGCCACGGCGGTCTCGAGCGCGCATCCGCGCGCTCGGCCGCCGCCGAGACCATCGCGGCGTCGAGGCTCACCACGGCGGCCGGCCTGGCCCTCCGCCATCGGTGGGAGATATCGAAGCGGAGCTAAGGAACGCGTCGGCCGACCGCGCCGGCGCGTTTCGCATTCTCAGCGCTCCCTTTCGACCGCGCCGACCTGCTTCCGCATGGGTAGAGCTCCTGTCCGGACTGCCCGAGATCGGTCGCCTGAATCCTCGACGGGGAGGGAACCTGCCCGCCTGGCAGCACTCCTGCACGTCGGGCATATTTCCCACCCTTCCGCCGCCTCAGACATGTCCGCTCCCGCCGCGACACCCTCCTCCAAGGCCGACTCGCCACGGCGCACTCCATTCCATGACATCCATGTCGCGCTGGGTGCCAAGATGGTCCCCTTCGCCGGGTACGAGATGCCCATCCACTACTCGGCGGGGATCACCGCCGAGCACCGGGCGGTGCGCGAGAGCTCCGGGCTCTTCGATGTCAGCCACATGGGTGAGTTCGAGCTGCGGGGGAAGGACGCGGTGCGCCTGGCGGCCTATGTGACCTCGAACGACGTGGCCGCTCTCGCGTCCGGGCAGGTGCACTACTCGACCATCCTGAACGAGCAAGGCACCATCGAGGATGACTGCCTGGTTTACCGATTCGGCGACCGGGTGATGATCGTGGTCAACGCCGCCAATCGAGAGAAGGACCGAGCACTCATCACGCGGCACGCCGGCGCCTTCGACTGCGTCTTCGAGGATGCGAGCGATCGATTCGCGCTCCTGGCGCTGCAAGGGCCGGCGGCAGAGAGAATCCTCCAGCCGGTGGCGGGCGCCGACCTCTCCGTCGTGCGCTACTACCACTTCGTCGAAGGGGATCTCGCGGGCGTGCCGGCGATCATCTCTCGCACCGGCTACACCGGCGAGGATGGCTTCGAGATCTATTTCGCTCCCGACGGCGCGACTCGCGTCTGGAACGCGATCGTCGGCGCCGGCGTGTCGCCGGCCGGCTTGGGCGCTCGCGACACGCTCCGGCTCGAGGCGGGAATGGCGCTCTACGGTCATGAGATCGATGACCGGACGACGCCTCTGGAGGCGGGGTTGGGGTGGGTGGTGAAGCTCGCCAAGGACGATTTCGTCGGGCGCGCCGCGCTCGTTGCGCAGAAGTCGCGTGGGGTCGGGCGGAAGCTCGTCGGCTTCATCGCCTCGGAGCGGTGTGTGCCGCGCCAGGGGTATCCGATCCTCGTCGACGGCCAACCGGGCGACACGGTCCGGAGCGGCGCGATGAGCCCCACCCTTGGCGTTCCGATCGGCACCACGTACGTGAGCGCCACCCAGGCCACGGAGGGTACGTCCCTCGAGATCGACATCCGCCGGCAGCGCGTGCCGGCGAGAGTGGTACGCATGCCGTTCTACCGTGGCAGCGCGCGCCGCTGAGGGCCCCGCGGCGGGGGCGGCGGCGGTGCGGGTGGCCATCCTCACCATCTCCGACGCCGGTTTCGAGGGGCGCCGCCCCGACAGCTCCGGCGCCGCCATCGAACGGTGGTGCCAGGACCGCGGCTACGCGGTGGCCGGGCGCGCCATCGTGCCTGACGACAGCGCAGAAATCGTCAGGCAGCTGGTCGGGTGGTGTGATGGAGACGAGGCGGACGTCGTCCTGACCACCGGCGGCACCGGACTCTCGCCGCGCGACGTGACCCCCGAGGCGACGCGGGCGGTGATCGAGCGCGACGCCCCCGGAATCTCCGAGTACCTGCGGGCGCGCGCGGTGGGCGCCTTCCCGCGGGCCGCGCTCTCCCGCGGCGTCGCCGGCGTGCGCGGACGCACGCTCCTCGTGAATCTCCCCGGCTCCGAGAACGGCGTGACGGATGGCCTCGCGGCCCTCGGGCCGATCCTCGAGCACGCGGTCGCGATCGTCCGCGGGCTGCCGACCGACCACTCGGGGCCGGTGCCGCGTCAGGAGTCGCGCGCGTGAAGGTCCTGGTGACGCTCACCGACGTCGAGCCGGCGGTGCGGCTCAACGCCATGCTCGAGGGGGCGGGCTACCAGACGGCCCTCGTCTCTCCGCTCGACGACGTTCGTCAGGCGATCGCGCGCGAGAAACCGGACCTGATCGTCATCACCGGCGGCCTTCCGGAGGTACAGAACATCGAGCTGGTGAAGGAGCAGCTCTGGGAAGGGGCGAAGGTCGTCGGCCTCGCCGATGTGGCCGACCCCACCCTGCTCGAGCGGCTCAAGAGCTCGGGCTACGTGGAGGTGTACGCGAAGCCGGTCGATCTGGACGAGGTCCTCTCCGGCATCCGCCGCATCCTCGACCGGCGCCGGCTGGCGCAGGAGACGGGGCTGATCGGCGAGAGCGAAGCGATGCGCGAGGTGCTGGTGAAGATCGAGCAGATGGCGCCGGTGTCGAGCACGGTGCTCATCGAGGGGGAGAGCGGGACGGGGAAGGAGCTGGTCGCACGCGCCCTCCATCGCCTGAGTCCGCGGCGAAACAAGCCCTTCATCGCGGTGAACATCGGCGCGCTGCCGGAGACCCTCCTCGAGAGCGAGTTGTTCGGCCACGAGAAGGGGGCCTTCACCGGAGCGGCCGAGCGGCGGGTCGGCCGATTCGAGCTCGCCAACGGAGGGACGCTCTTCCTCGATGAGGTGGGCGACGCGCCGGGGTCGACACAGGTCAAGCTCCTCCGCGTGCTCGAGCAGCGAGAGTTGACGCGTGTCGGCGGGTCTCAGGTGATCCGGGTCGATGTGCGGGTCGTCGCCGCCACCAACCGGCCGCTTCGTGAGGGGGTCGAGTTAGGCGAGTTTCGTGTCGACCTCTTCTACCGGCTGAACGTCCTCACGATCTATCTGCCGCCGCTCCGGGAGCGCCGGGAGGACATCCCACTCCTGGTGCGCGCCTTCGTCCAGGAATTCTCCGAGCAGCACGATCGCCCCTTTCACGGCATCTCGGCCGACGCGATGCAGATCCTGATCGACTACGAGTGGCCCGGCAACGTGCGCGAATTGCGCAACCTGGTGGAGAGCATGGTCGTGCTCTCCCCGGGTCGCGAGATTGCCGCGGACGACATTCCGCGCGAGCTGCGTGAGCGCGGGAGCGCGCGGCTCCTGCCGGTGCCGATCGGCGGTGTGGTGCGGGGCCAGGAGGGCGTAGGGGGTCGGGAGCTCGAATTCATCGTCCGCAGCCTGGTGGAGCTCAAGCTGCAGGTGGAGGAGCTGCGCCGCCGGGTGGACGATGCGCGTGCTTCACGGGCCGGCCTCGGAGAGGAGGTCCACCCCTCCGCGCTCGCGATCGGGGCGGTGACGGCTATCGAGCCGCGGTCGAGCGCTCCGCCGAGCAACGTGCTCGCGATCACGCCGGGGATGACGATGGCCGAGATCGAGCGGTCGGCGATCGAGTTCGCGCTGAGGGAGACGCGAGGCAACCGAAGAAAGGCCGCAGAATTACTCGGGATCGGCGAGCGCACGCTCTACCGAAAGTTAAAGGACTATAACCTCCCGACCCCTGCATAACTTGATTTTACGGCCTCTTAGGCGAATATTGGCCCATCGTTGCCGCCCGGCTCGCCAGGCGGTGGCGTCCCCGCA
>DASPTK010000084.1:0-84220 GCA_035623475.1 Gemmatimonadaceae bacterium
GCCCCACCTCGAAGCGGCCCCCAAGATCGCTGGAGAAGTAGTAGTACCCCAGGTTGTTCGGCTGCTGCAGCGTGAACAGCACCCGGAAGATGTCCTCGGGCGTGTCGGCGCCGTTGGCATCGAAGAGATCGCCGTAGCGAGAGGCGAGGTCGTACGACATCCCCTCCACCGCCTCGGCCGCGGCCTGAGCGTGCGGCCAATCCTTCTGATACAGGTAGACGCGCGCCTCGAGCGCCTTTACCGCGCCGACCGTCGCCTGACGAGTGTTGTCGGTGTTGGTGATCAGCTGCTCGGCCTGCGCCAGGTCCGCGAGGATCTGGGTGTAGACGTCGGGCACAGCGCTGCGGGTGATCTGCGCCGCATCGCTCTGGTTCGTGACCGGCACGAGCCGGAGGGGAACGCCGCCGAAGAGCTTCACCAGGTTGTGGTAGTGGAGAGCGCGCAGAAAATACGCCTCTCCAAGAATCTCGTTGCGCTCGTCGTCCGAGATCCCGGAGATGCCGGGCACCTTGAGGATCAACTGATTGACCCGATTGATCCCGTCGTAGAGCGCGGCCCACAGATCGTAGATCGTCACATTGTCCGCCCGAATCGCGTTGTGATCGACATCGAGCAGGTCGGTGAACGTACCGGTATGCTCGGTGTTGTCGGACGAGAGGTCGAGGAGGATGACGAAGTCCTCTCCGTAGTACGAGTAGCCCTGCAGCGCCTGGTAGGCGCCCGCCAGAGCGGTGCGAGCGCTCGGCGCATCGACGATCGCGATGCTCTCCGGAATGCGATCCGTCGGCGCGACATCGAGCAGCGAGCTGCAGCCAGCGGTCGCGGCGAGCGCGAGCACGGGCAAAAGTCGGCTCATTCTCATGATTCGTCTCGTGTTGGGATGGCGTCTGGACGGTTGCACTCAGAAGTCTCCGGTGATGCCGAACATGACCGTGCGCGGAATCGGGATCGCGTAGAAATCGGTACCCAACTGAAACTGTGAGCCGAAGCCATTGCTGTTCACGTCCGGCGTGTAGCCGGAGTAGCCACTCCATGTCACCAGGTTGCGGCCGGAGATGTAGACCTTCGTGTTGAGCATGTTCCCGATGTGCGACCACTTGCCGGGGAGCCTCCAGGCGAGCGTCAGCTCCTGCAGGCGGAGAAAGTCTCCGTTCTCGATGAACCGCGAGGAGACTTCGGTCGCGCCTGACGTGCCGTCGAAGCTCGCACGCGGCTCATCGGTGACGTCGCCGGGCTTCCGCCACCGGTTGAGCACCTGCGTCGACTTGTTGTCGTAGTTGTAGCCGCCATCGTCATCGAAGATGCGAATGGCGTTGAAGACCTTGTTGCCGCCGCTGAAGTAGAAGCCGACGCGCAGGTCGAAGCCGTGGAAGGAGACGGTGTTGTTGAACGACCCGAACCAGGTCGGCAGGGGTGAGCCGGCGATCACCCGGTCATCGGCGGTGATCTGTCCGTCCCCGTTCGTGTCCTTGTAGATGGCGTCGCCTGTCTGCGGATCCACCCCCTCGAACTGGAGCACGTAGAAGGCGCCCAGCGGCTGTCCCACCTGCACGCGATTGGCGTCGCGAATGCCGCCGGTGAAAGGCTGGTTCGCGTAGAGGCTCGTGACCTCGTTGTGGTTGGTGGAGACGTTGGCGTCCGTCGTCCAGCGGATCCCGTCGGGATCGGAGGGCTGCACGTTCACCGTCGACACGGCGAACTCCCATCCGCGATTCGTCAAACTGCCGACGTTGTCCCAATACGTGGTGAAGCCGCTCGTGGCGGTCACCGGGCGCTGGATGAGTAGGTTGGTCGTCTCCTTGTCGTAGTAGTCGACGATCAGGCTCACCCGGTTGTGGACGAAGGAGAGATCCATACCCACGTCGAGCTGCTTCGTCGTCTCCCACTTGAGATTCGGATTGGCGAGGCTGCTCGGCGCCGTGCCCGGAGTCGGGCCGTAGTTGGCCGAGCCGTAGAGGCCGAGGAAGGCGAAGTTGTTGATCGATTGATTGCCGGTGAGCCCGTAGCTCGCGCGTAGCTTGAGCGCCGCCACTCGGCCCAGCCCCTCTGCCCACGATTCCTTCGTGATGTTCCAGCCGACGGCGGCCGCCGGGAAGAATCCCCACCGGTTGTCAGGCCCGAAGCGCGAGGAGCCGTCGGCGCGGACGCTGGCGGCGAGCAGGTACTTCTCGCCGATCGCCCAGTTCGCCCGGCCGTAGAATGACACCAGGTTGTCCTGCGCCGAGTAGCCATCGTACTCGGTCACTCGCGCGGCGTTGCGCACATCCTGGAGATCGTTGCTGCTGAACCCTTCGCCGCGGACGTAGTTCAGGTTCTCGTTGTTGAACTCGACGCTCGCGCCCCCGACGACCGTCAGCCCGCCGGCGTTCGGGTTGGTCCGGTCGTAGGTGAGGAAGCTCTCGAGCAGATAGCGGTTGTCGTTGCTGTAGCCATCCTTCGCCACGCCACCGGCACCCGTGGCGTAGTAGCCGACGACGAGCGGCGACTCCCACGCCTGCTCGTGGAGGTTGAGGGCGTCCGCGCCGGCGCGGCCGGTGAGCTTGAAGTGGCGTGCCACATCCCACTGCGCCTCGGCGCTCCCCAGGATCCGCTGCTCGGTGGTCGGCGTGGAGTTGTAGGCCGCGAGCGCCACGCTGTTGACGTAGAGGAGGTAGTCGGGAGAGCCGGTGTCGGTGAAGGTCCCGTCGTCGTTCCGGACCCGGTAAATCGAGGGCTGGCCGATCGCGTTGGCCAACGGACCCTTGATCGTATTGTCGCTCTGAATCCGGTCGTCCTTGCTGTAGGTGAAGCCGAATTGCGTCTTGAAGAGGAGCTTGTCGGTAGCGTTGTAGTCGACGTTCAGGCGCGCCGAGCCCCTGTTGTACTCGGAGCCGATGACGATGCCGTTCTGGCCGAACCAGCTCCCGGTGAGGTAGTACTGGATCTTGTCGCTCCCCCCGCTGAGGCCGAGGGTGATGTTGCTCACCGGCGCGGTCTGAAAGACCTGATCCTGCCAATTCGTGTTGTACTTGTCGTCGACGCCGGGCGTGAAGGGGAGATCCTCGCCGTCGTTCGTCGCCCCCTCGTTCATGTACTCGACGTACTGCTGCGCGTTGAGGAGGCTCAGCTGCTTCGGCGTGCTCTGCCAGCCGGTGTAGGCGTTGAGGACGAGGCGTGGCTTGGTCGATTGACCGCGCTTGGTGGTGATCATGACGACGCCGTTCGATCCGCGAGATCCGTAGATGGCGGTCGATGACGCGTCTTTGAGAATGGTGATCGACTCGATGTCGTTCGGGTCGAGATCGGTGACGCCATTGATCCCCTGCCCGCCGAGGCCGAGCTGTGAGATGTCGTTCGCCGTGACCGGCTGTCCGTCGATGACGTAGAGCGGCTGGTTGCTCGCCGAGATCGACGCCCCGCCGCGAATGATCAAGCTGATCGCGTTCCCTGGGTTGCCGGCGTTCTGCGTCACCTGAACACCAGGCGCGAGTCCCTGGAGCGCCGCGTCGAGGCTCGCCACCGGGGCATTCACGACGTCGGTGCCGGCGACGTTGCTCACGGCACCTGTCACTTGCTCGCGTCCGGTGGTGCCGTAGCCGACGACGTACACCGCCGACAGCGTCTGCGCCGCTGGGGTGAGCACGAAGTCGACCGTCTGGTCCTGCCCCTCGCCCACCGTCACCCCGCGCTGCGACGGCCCGTACCCGAGCCGCTGCGCGCGAAGCGTCGCCGTGCCTGGCGGGAGCCGGAGCGTGTACGCGCCGGCGGTGTCGGTGAACGTCGCTCGCGTCGTGCCGACGGCCGATATCTGCGCTCCAACCACCGGCTGCCTGGTGATCGAATCGGTGACCGTGCCGTGCACCGTGCCGACGGTGCTCTGCGCTGCGCCGCGGCCGGCAGCAGCCAGGGCGAGCACCACGAGTGCGAGACGCGTTCTCGAACGCTCGAGACGCCTCATCGATAGTCCTCCGGGTTGGAAGGGGCGAACGGGGCCGCCCAGCGCCGTCCTCGAGACGCCCTGAGCGGTGGTGGGAGTGGAGCCGCGGTCAATTGCCTGACGAGAGTGTCACTTGCCGGGGAGCGTGGCCCGACGAGTGCGCGGGTCGTAGCTGCTCCCGGCGGGGAGCAGGTGCAGACGGACGTCGACGGCGCCGAGCGTGCCGGCGGAGGCCGACGTGACGCGCGAGGCGTGCGCGTCGTAGATCTCGACCGCGCTCGCGCCGACCACGCGCCAGATTCCGTCGGGGTCGACGCGGAGCGCCGTCCCCTCGTCGATCCCGACGCCGATCAACGACGGACGCTCGAGAATCACCGCGAGAAGCCGGTTCTCCCGCTGGCGCCGCAGGAAGTGCTGATCGACCACGGTGCGCGGAAGGAAGGCGAAGCCCGGGACCACCTCGATCGTGTGGCGAGCGACGGTGGGAAAGTCCTCGCCGTAGTAGCCGACGTGATCGCTGTCGGGGCGCGTCTGATTCCCGGTGATCATCGAGTCGCTCATCACCGCCGCTCCGGCCGACGTACCGCCGACGACGGCGCCGGCATCGTAGCGTCGGTGCATGGCGGCGAGGGTCGCGGTGCCACGGAGGACTCGCGCCAGGCGAAGTTGATCTCCACCGGAGAACCAGATTCCGGTGGCGCTGTCGAGCAGATGGACTACCGAGTCGCGGTTGGCCTGCTCGGTGGTGACGAGGAGAACGAACGCGGCGGCGCCGTGCTCGCGGAGCTCGTCCGCCTTCTCCTCCCCGCTCCCCTCGGCGTCGCTACTCGCCATCGGGACGACGGCGATGCGCGCCCTTCCCCTTCCGCCGGCCAGCGAGATGAACTCGTCGACGAGCGCGGGCGACTGAGAGCCGCCGCCAACGATGAAGAGCGTCCCTCGCGGTGCGTTCTTGCGGGCACTCGGAGCGAGGGCACGCGTCGCCGGTGCCGCCGAGGCGGCGATGAGGGCGACGGCGGCGATTGCGCTGACGCGCCCAGTCATGCAGGCGCGCTGGCCTTCAACACTCGATGTCTCATGGAGTTGATTAAGAAACCTTAGCGCCCCCTGGGGACGCAAGGTTGGGCGGCATAAAGAACCGCGGGAGAGACGCTCGGCGATGTGAGGGATCGGAAAAATCGAGAGCCGTGCGCTCCTCCCACGCAAGGGCCACAGCTCTGGCGGCTCCCCGCTGCGTGACTCGCCGCGCGTTCGGCGAATGCACGCGCTTGCGCGCACCGGCCCCCTCGTGCGAACCTGCACCTATGCGCTTCCACACGTACTCGAAGTTCAGCCCCGAGATGGCGGATGCGATCGACTTGCAGTCGCTGCTCGACAAGCTGGCCGACTTCCTCCTCCAGTCGGGGTTCGCCGGGGGGCGCATGCAGCATCCGTACTGGGGGGAGTTCGGCGGTGAGGCCGATCGGTCGCTCGAGGCTTTGCGCGAAGCGATCCTGAACGCCCTCATGGAGAGCGGGCAATTCAGCGCCGAGATGCTCGAGGCCCTCCGCGGCGACTCCCAGGATGGCGGCGAGGGGGCGGCGAAGCTCGCCAAGCTCCTCGACGACATCATCCAGAAGCTGGTGGCGGAGGGCTACCTCAATCTCGACGCCCCCCCGCAGATGCCCGCGGGCCACCAACCGGTGACCGGGCCGGGGGGCCTTGCCCGCGCCGCCGCCAAGGACGTCCAGTTCCAGCTGACCGAGAAGGGGATCGACTTCCTCGGCTTCAAGACTCTCCGCTCGCTCCTCGGCTCGTTAGGCAAGAGCAGCTTCGGGAGCCACGACACGCCCGACCTGGCCACGGGGGTGGAAGCCGACGCCTGGAGCCGCCCCTACGAGTTCGGCGACACCCTCAACATCGACGTCAACGCCACGCTCCGAAACGCCCTCATTCGGAACGGCAACCTCGACGTGCCGATCGAGCTCGACTACTCCGACCTCATGGTCCGACAGGCGGAGTATCGCTCGTCATGCGCCACCGTGCTGATGCTCGACACCTCGCACTCGATGATTCTCTACGGCGAGGACCGCTTCACACCGGCGAAGAAGGTCGCGCTCGCGCTCACGCACCTCATTCGCACCCAGTTCCCGGGGGATTCGCTGCGCGTCGTCCTCTTCCACGACTCGGCCGAGGAGATTCCCCTGGCCCGACTCGCCCACGCGCAGGTGGGGCCGTACCACACGAACACCGCCGAGGGGCTCAAGCTCGCCCGCCGCATCCTCATCTCGCAGAAGAAGGACATGCGGCAGATCGTGATGATCACCGACGGGAAGCCGAGCGCGCTGACCATGCCTAACGGCATGATCTACAAGAACTCGATGGGCCTCGATGCCATGGTCGCCGCCCAGACGCTGCGCGAGGTGGCCGATTGCCGGCGCTGCGGGATCATGATCAACACCTTCATGCTCGCCCGCGACCGCTCCCTCGTCGAGTTCGTGAAGCGCGTGGCCGCGATCAGCCGCGGGAAGGCCTACTTCACCAACACCATGACCCTCGGCCAGTTCATCCTCATGGATTTCCTGAAGAGGAAGACGCGCCGGGTGTCGTGAGGTTCTCCGCCTTCCAGCGCATCGCCATGTAGATGCGCGTCCGTCCGCTCGGGTGGTCGTAGAAGATGAACTCTTCGAGCGGGGATGGGTCCAGCTTCCGATACTCGCTCAGCTTGAGGTCGACCTGCGCCTCACCGTCCGGCTCGCGCGCGGCGTTGAGGCCATACATGTCCGCCTCCGCTTCCATCGTGCGCGTGATCGTGTTGATCACCGGCGTCGTGAGGAACGCGTATACGGTGAAGAGCAGCAGGGCGAGGGGGAGACCGGCGACGTCGCCGACGCCGCGGATCTTCCAGCGATCGGCGAAGCGCAGCCGGAAGCGTTCGAAGGCCCAGGCAATCAGCGCGAACCCGACAGCGATCACCACCGCAACCTCCAGCAAGCCCTTATAGAGGTGGTGAAGGACATAGTGCCCCATCTCGTGCCCCATCACGGACTCGATCTCGGGCAACGAGGTGCGCCGGAGCAAGTTGTCGTTGAGGGTGATCCTCTCCGTCCCCAGAGCGCCGCTCACATTGGCGCTGATGCGCTTCGACTGCTTCGAGGCGTCGATCTCCCAGACGTCCGTGGCACCGATGCCGTTGGCGCGAGCCATGCGCAGGATCGGGTCGACGACACGCGGGTCGGTGAGCTTCTTGGGCGTGTTGAAGATCGGATCGATGAAGACCGGAACGAGCATCGCCAGCACGAGCGAGAAACAGACCACCACCACCGTCCCCCAAATCCACCAGGTCCGGGGCGCGCGGCGGACAACCGCGTAGATGCCGGCGATGAGTATGGCGCCAAAGAGGAGGCTCAGCCCCAATCCTTTGAATTCCTCACCCAACCAGCCTCCGAAGGTCAGGTTCGACAGCCCGTAGGCGTGCTCGCGCACGTAGGCGGTGTACAGCTCCAGCGGGAAGCCGAGGACGAACGTCGCCAGGATGAACCCGCAGGCGTAGAGGGCGGTGTGCACGAATCGGCTCCCGGTGATCCGCTCGGTCGCGTCGCGCAGCCGCGCCGACCAGCCGGTCTGCAGCAGCAGAACGAAGACGCCCGCGCTCCAGAGGAAGCTCCAGAGCTCGATCCAGTAGCCGCCCTCGAAGTAGGCGTCCGAGCGCGCGCGATCGGCGGCCGGCAGGGTCGCCAGATAGGCGTCGGTCGCCGCCTTGGGATCGAGGTGGCCGCCGGCGCCGCTCGCCGCTGCCGGAATCGGTCCCAGAGGCGCCAGCTCCTGCGCCTGTGCGACCGGAGCGACGGCGCCCGCGAGCAATGACAGCGCGACGAGCCGTGCGATGAAACGAGACGGAATCATGGCGATGGCCGGCGGGTAATAGGTGTGACGTCGTGGCGCAAGCGTGCGACGTGATGATTCTCGCCGCCGGCGAGATACTCGGGAAGGGTGGACGTGTTACGACGATCGCGCGATCTCCGTCCTCCCACGAGAGCTCTCCTCCCAACACGCACAATCACGCCGTCCGTGGCCAACCAGCCAACACCGCTCAAGGACGATTCTCGAGCCGCGCCCCGCGAACGGCGCAACTGGACCCTCCGCACTCTCTCCGCCGTCGCCCAGCGACGTGGACCTGTGCGCTACTGGCCCCTCGTGCTGGTAGTGACCGGAGTGACGCTGGCAATGTTCATCGCGTGGCGCCTCGCCACGCCAGAAGCGCTGCCGGCCCCGATGGTGGCCTACTCCGACGCTGCGCGCACCCTGGCCGAGGGTCGCGTCAGCTCCGTGAGGATCGAGGATGGCGGATCGCGACTCACCCTCACCCTCCGGTCGCCGGTCATGGCAGGGGGGCGCCGGACCAACACGATCGTGGCCCTCGTCCCCCAACGGGCGGTCACCCTCGCGGACCTCGAACGCTGGAGCGTGGGCGGGACGAAGGTCAGCGTCGCCAGCGACGTCAGTCCGGTCGCCGATCGGATCATCCGGGTGGTGTGCGTGATCGCCGTGCTTGGCGTCATCACGATCCTCCTCATGAACAACCGCACGACCCTCGGGGGAGCCCGCTTCCAACCGACCCCTCCCTCACGGCAGTTGACCATGGCCGATGTCGGCGGGGTGCGTGAGGCCCAGGCCGACCTTCGCGATGTGATCTCCTACCTGAAGGATCCGGGACGCTTCCGGGCGATGGGCGCCAAGTGTCCTCGCGGCATCCTGCTCATCGGACCCCCCGGCACCGGCAAGACCCTCCTGGCGAGAGCCGTGGCTGGCGAGGCTGGGTGCCCGGTCATCACGGCCGCCGGCTCGGACTTCAACGAGATGTACGTGGGCGTGGGAGCGCGGCGGATTCGCCAGCTGGCTCGCCAGGCGCGTGAAGCGGCCCCCTGCATCGTCTTCATCGACGAGTTCGACTCGCTCGGCGGCCGGCGCGGTCGGCCGAACCGGTCGGGGGAGGAGGAAGTGACGCTCAACCAGCTCCTCGTCGAGATGGATGGCATGGCCGCGAACGAGGGCGTGGTCTGGATGGCAGCGACCAACCGCGAAGACATGCTCGATCCCGCGGTCCGCCGGCCAGGACGCTTCGACCGGGTGGTCGAGGTGCCGCTTCCGACCGCCGCCGATCGCCTGGAGATCCTCCGCATTCACGCGGCGCGCTCTCCTCTCGCCCCCGACGTGGATCTGGAGCGCATCGCCAAGCTCACCGTCGGTCACTCCGGCGCCGACCTGGCGAATTTGCTCAACGAAGCCGCCATCCTCGCCGTCCAGCAGGAGAGCGAGACGATCACCAACAGCCACGTCGAGCAAGCCCGCGACAAGATCCTCCTCGGCCGGGTGCGCGCCGGCGTCGTAGTCAGCGAGGGGGAGCGGCGGATGGTCGCGGTGCATGAGGCCGGCCACGCCGTGGTAGGGTTGCTCGCCTGCCCCGAGGACACGCTCCACAAGGTCACGATCGAGCCCCGCGGCCGCTCGCTGGGCGCGGCCCACTTCGCGCCCGACGCCGACCGTCACCTCCAGTCCCGGCGCTACCTGTTAGGCGTCGTCGCCAAGGCGCTGGGTGGGCGCGCCGCGGAGCTCGTCTTCTTCGGTCCCGAGGCAGTCACCACCGGGGCCGGGAGCGACCTGCTCCAGGCGACCGGCATTGCCCGCCGGATGGTGGGCGAGTTCGGGATGAGCGACTCGGTTGGGCTCATTTGCGCCGACGCTGCGATCCAAGGCGCTGCCCCGAGCGGCCAGCTGCAAGGGGAGATCGACACGGCCGTCCGGGCACTCATCGCCGATCAGGCTCAGCGTGCCGAGGCGCTTATCCGAGAGCACCGTCCCCTGGTCGATGAGCTGGCTCATGCCCTCCTCGAGCGCGACGTCCTGAGCGCCGACGAGGTGTATGAAATCGCATCACGCCACGGCCTGACGACCCCCTCACCCGTCGCCTGAAGGAAGACCGGCGCCCGCGGGCGCCGTTGGGTCCAAGTCCAGCCTCCTGGCGCGGTTGCGCTCGGCATCGCCGGCCGCGACGATGGCCGTCTCGAGGCGTGTCCGTGCTTGCGTTTCCGGCGTTACATTGGGGTCATCAACCCTGCGGCGCCGATTCGTCGGCGCCGTTCGGCACTGACCCACACCGGCTGGACCCATGCGCGTCCGTCTGCTCGTCCGCGCTCTTCTCGTCGCCCTGGCCGCTGTCCCAGCGTGCCGGCTGCTCGCTCAGATCGCCACCCCTGCCTCGGCGCCTTCTGGCCAGACCACCGGCGCCTTTCGCTACCCCGAGGCACGCCGCTCCGATCAAAGCGACAACTATTTCGGCACGACCGTAGCCGATCCGTATCGGTGGCTCGAAGACACGGACTCGCCGGAAACCACGCAGTGGATCGCCGCCGAGAACGCGCTCACGGAGAGCTATCTGGCCGCGATTCCAGGCCGGGCGCAGCTCAAGGAGCGTCTGACGGCGCTCTGGAACTACGCGAAGTACGATCCGCCGATCAAGCGAGGGAAGACGTACTTCTACACCGAGAACAGCGGGCTCCAGAACCAGAAGGTCCTCTACGCGCAGAAGGCGCCCGACTCCACCGGAACGTCGCAGCGGCGAGTCGTGCTCGACCCGAACACGCTGTCGGCGGATGGGACGGTCGCGCTCACGGCCTGGAGCGTCCCCGAGAACGGCAAGCTGCTGGGTTATGCGGTCTCGGCGAGCGGCTCCGATTGGCGGGAGATCCGCGTTCGCGACGTGCAGACAGGAAAGGACCTGTCCGACACGCTGCGGTGGGTGAAGTTCACAAGCCCCGCGTGGACCAGAGACAGCAAGGGCTTCTTCTACTCCCGGTATCCGGCCCCTCCGGCTGGCGGGGCGCCGCTTCGCGACAAGACTGTGGGGCAGCAGCTCGCGTACCACCGCATCGGCGATCCCCAATCGAAGGACGAGGTCATCTGGGAAGCCGGCAACGATCCGGAGCTCTACGTCAACAGCGAGGTGAGCGACGACGGCGAGTATCTGATCATCTACATCAATAGGGGCACCGACCCCCGCAACAAGCTCTACATCAAGGATCTCCGGAATCCCGGCAGCCCGCAGATCGACAATCCGATCGTTCGCTTGATCGATGATGCGGACGCGTCGTACACGTTCATCGACAATTGGCGGGAGATGTTCTTCATCCACACCGACCTGATGGCGCCGAAGGGGCGCGTGGTGCTGGTGGATGTCGCGAGGGAGACGCGTCGCTTCTGGCGCACGATCGTGCAAGAGGATCGCGACAAGCTCGAGAGCGTGCAGCTGATCGGCGGTGAGCTCGTGTGCAATTATCTCCACGATGCCCACTCGGTGGTGAAGTTCTATACTCTCTCCGGTGGCGCGTCCGGCGAGCTGACGCTCCCCGCCCTCGGAACTGTGAGCGCCATCACCGGCCGTCCCGATGACGAGGAGATGTTCTACAGTTTCACATCGTTTCTTCAGCCGACGTCGATCTATCGCTTCGACGTGAAGAGGAAGGCAGGCGCGCCGATCCGAGTGCCGAAGCTGCCGGCGGACGTCTCGCCGTACGAGACACGGCAGGTGATCTACACGAGCAAGGACGGAACGAAGGTTCCGATGTTCATCACCGCCAAGAAGGGGCTCAAGTTGGATGGCTCCAATCCGACGCTCCTCTACGCGTACGGCGGCTTCGATATTTCGCTGACACCCGGGTTCAGCCCGGGGAGGTTCGCCTGGCTCGAGATGGGTGGGATCTACGCGGTCGCGAACATTCGCGGTGGCGGGGAGTACGGCGAGGAGTGGCACCAGGCCGGGATGTTCGAGAAGAAGCAGAACGTCTTCGACGACTTCATCGCCGCGGCCGAGTTTCTGGTCAAGGAGAAGTACACCTCGCCGGGGAAGCTGGTCGTGCAGGGCGGGTCGAATGGCGGGCTTCTCGTGGGCGCTCTGTTGACACAGCGACCCGATCTCTTCGCCGTCGCGCTACCCGCGGTCGGCGTGATGGACATGCTACGCTATCAGAAATTCACCGTCGGCTGGGGATGGAAGGCGGAGTACGGTTCGTCGGATGATTCGACGCAGTTCCGCTATCTGATCAAGTATTCGCCTCTGCACAACATCAAAGCGGGCACGCAGTACCCGGCCACACTGGTGACGACATCGGATCACGACGATCGCGTCGTCCCGGGACACTCGCTGAAGTTCGCCGCCGCTCTGCAAGCCGCGCAGGCGGGACCGGCACCGATTCTCCTTCGAGTCGACGCGAAAGCCGGTCATGGCGCCGGGCGGCCGACGTCGAAGCAGATCGACCTGATCACGGATGAACTGTCCTTCGCGGCCCGCAACGTCGGCTTGACACAGATCGCGCAGTGACATCGGTGGTCGTGCCCCGCGCGGCGGTCGCTCTTGCACCGCCGCGTGGGGCCGTCCACTTTTCGATGCGTGACCGATTTCCTGCAAGCGTTCGATCTCGTCTTGCTCCTGCTGAAGCGCGTGCTGTTCGCGCTCGCCGTCGCCCTCCTCGTCGTCTTCGCCTTCGATTGGTTGGTCCGCACCCGGCGCATCAATCCTTTCTCGCCGGTCGCCCGCTTCTTCCGTCGCAGCGTCGATCCCCTGCTCCAACCGATAGAGCAGCGCGTGGTGCGCGCCGGAGGCCTGCCCAGCGCAGCGCCGTGGTGGGCGCTGGCGGCCGTCGTGGTGGGGGGGATCCTGCTCCTCTACGCGCTGGAGTTCGTGCGCGACCTGATTCTCTCGGCGGCGGCCGCCGGGTCACAGGGCGGCGTCGGGATCTACCATCTCCTGGTGCGCTGGGTGGTGGGTCTCATGCAGCTGGCGTTGATCGTTCGTGTGTTGGCGAGCTGGTTTCGCGTCTCTCCCTACAAGCCGTGGGTTCGCTGGTCGGTGACGCTCACGGAGTGGTTGCTCCGCCCGTTGCGCAGCGTGATTCCGCCGCTCGGGATGGTCGACGTCACTCCGCTCGTCGCCTTCTTCGCGCTCGCGCTCGTGGAAACGGCGCTCTACCGCCTCGTATGAGGGCGACTTCGCGATGAGCACTGTCCTTCTTCTCGGCGACGACGAAGCACTCCTCGAAGGTCTCGCCCAGCTCGTGGCCGGCGCGGGCCTTCGCCCCGTTCACGCTCGCACGGCGGTGGAGGCGCTCGAGCTCTCCGCTGCTACGACACCGCTGGCCGCGGTGATCGATCGCGAGATCGCGCTGACCACGCCGGAGGTGCTGCGCCTGCCGCTCGTGCCGGGTGGGGCGTTCATCCTCTATTCGTCGACTGCGGAAGCGGTCGAGACGCTCCCCGTGCGGCTGGCTCGGGTGGTCATGGCCGAGCTGACCCTGCCACTCGAGCGGCACCGGTTGCTCACGCTCTTGCAGCGGGTCGCCGCGCGGGCGCGCGACACCGGCCGGATGCCCGAGCCGCCCGAAATGCGGGGGTGAGATCGGTTCGGGCTGTTGCCGCTCTTGCCCGCGGGCGTCCTTCTACGCTAGACTAATCTCCAAATCGATCCCGTGGCGATTTACGGCAACTTGCGGCCACGTTAAACATCCCGCTAAAGCGCCAGCCCGGGCGCTTTCGCGCGCCGGGCGTTTTTGTCTCTTGTACCACCACTTTCGGTGACCGTGCCCTCGACTCGTTCCCCCTTCCCCTCGCGCTACCTCGACGAGCTCTCGCGCCGCGTGCTGATTTACGACGGCGCGATGGGGACGAACATCCAGCGTCTCTCGTTGTCGGCCGAGGACTTCGGCGGCAAGGCTCTGGAAGGGTGCAACGACCACCTCGTCCTCACGCGCCCCGACGCGATCCGCGGGATTCACGAATCGTTCCTTGCCGTCGGCTGCGACGTCGTCGAGACGTGCACCTTCCAGAGCACACCGCGCCGTCTCGCCGAATGGGGAATCGGCGAGAAGGTGCACGACCTCAACGTGGCTGCGGCCCGTCTGGCGCGAGAGGCCTGCGATCGATTCGCCGACGACGGTCGTCCGCGCTTCGTCGCCGGCTCGATGGGGCCGACCGGAATGCTCCCGTCGAGCGACGACCCGGTGCTCTCGGCGATCACCTTCGATGAGCTCGCCGAGCAGTTCTATCGTCAGGCAGCGGGCCTCGTGGAGGGCGGAGTCGATGTGCTGCTCATCGAGACCTCGCAGGACATTCTCGAGGTGAAGGCGGCGATCGCCGGCATCGAGCGCCTCTTCGCCGATCTCGGGCGGCGCGTCGCGCTGCAGGCCCAGGTGACACTCGATGTCTCCGGCCGGATGCTCCTCGGCACGGATATCGCCAGCGCGATGACGACCATCGAAGCGCTCGGCGTCGATGTGATCGGGCTCAACTGCTCCACGGGGCCGGAGCACATGCGCGAGCCGATCCGCTACCTCTGCGAGAACGCGAGTCTGCCGGTGTCGTGCATCCCGAATGCCGGGCTCCCGCTCAACACCGGCACCGGCGAGGCGGTCTACCCGCTCGAGCCGGTGCCGATGGCGGCGGCGCTGAGCGAGTTCGTCCACGACATCGGCGTGCGCGTGGTCGGCGGCTGCTGCGGCACGACGCCGGCACATCTCGAGGCGGTCGTGAGGGCCGTTCGCGGAGGCGAGTCGCGGCGGGCACCCCGCCCCGGGCATCACGCCCCACGCGTCTCCTCGGCGATGCGCGCGATCACGCTGCGCCAGGACCCGCCCCCGCTCCTCATCGGGGAGCGCGTGAACTCCCAGGGGTCGCGCAAGGTGAAGCGCCTTCTCCTCGCCGATGACTACGACGGCATTCGCGGCGTGGCGCGCGAGCAGGTGGAAGCGGGCGCCCACGTCCTCGACGTGTGCGTGGCGCTCACCGAGCGAGCGGACGAGGCGCAGCAGATGGCCACCGTCGTCAAGCTCCTCTCGATGAGCGTCGAAGCGCCGATCATGATCGACTCGACGGAGGCCGGGGTCATCGCCCAGGCGCTCGAGCACATCCCCGGCCGGGCGATCGTCAACTCCATCAACATGGAGAACGGCCGGGGGCGGATCGACGCCGTGCTCCCCCTGGTCAAGCGACATGGCGCGGCCGTGGTCGCGCTCACGATCGACGAGGTCGGGATGGCGAAGACTGCCGCTCGGAAGCTCGAGATCGCCAGGCGCATCCACGATATCGCCGTCGGCGAATTCGGGCTCGCCCCCGAGGATCTCATCTTCGATGCCCTCACCTTCACCCTCGCTACCGGCGAGGGCGAATGGATCGATTCGGCGAAGGAGACGATCGAGGGGATCCGGCTCATCAAGCGCGAGTTGCCGGGGGTCTTCACCAGCCTCGGCGTGAGCAATGTGAGCTTCGGCCTCGCGCCGGAGGCGCGGTCGGTGCTCAACGCCGTCTTCCTGCACCACTGCGTGCTGGCGGGGCTCGACATGGCGATCGTGAACCCCGCCCACGTCCGCCCCTATGCCGAGCTGTCGACGCAGGAGCGCGAGCTGGCCGACGATCTCGTCTTCAACCGGCGCCCCGACGCTTTGCAACGATACATCGAAGCCTTCGAGGGGCGGGCGGAAGGGAGCGGATCGGCGAAGAGCGTCGAGGACCCCACGGCGTCGATGGAGCCTGACGAGATCGTCCACTGGCAGATCGTGCACCGCAAGAAGGAAGGGATCGAGGCGGCGCTCGATGCGGCCGGCGTGCGCGAACAACCGGTGCGGGTCCTGAACGAGGTGCTCCTCCCCGCGATGAAGGAGGTCGGGGACAAGTTCGGGGCGGGGGAGCTGATCCTCCCCTTCGTGTTGCAGTCGGCCGAGGTGATGAAGAAGGCGGTGCGCCACCTCGAGCAGTATCTCGAGCGGAAGGAGGGCTACACCAAGGGGAAGGTGGTGCTGGCGACCGTCTATGGCGACGTCCACGACATCGGGAAGTCGCTCGTCAATACGATTCTCTCGAACAACGGCTACACCGTCTTCGATCTCGGCAAGCAGGTGCCGGTGAACACGATCGTCGATCGCGCGGTGGAGGTCGGCGCGACGGCGATCGGCCTCTCGGCACTCTTGGTCTCGACGTCCAAGCAGATGCCCCTCTGTGTGCAGGAGCTCGATCGCCGCGGGCTGGACCTCCCCGTCCTGATCGGTGGAGCGGCGATCAATCGCCGCTTCGGCCGACGGGCCCTCTTCGTCGATGGGGAGCGCCCCTACGACGCCGGAGTCTTCTATTGCAAGGATGCGTTCGAGGGGCTCGAGCGCATGGAAGAGCTGATCGATCCGGAGCAGCGGGCGGCGCTCGTGCGCGAGAATCTGGAGGAGGCGCGCGCCGACGTTTTTCTCCACGCCGCCGGGAAGGAGAACCAGGGCGGAACCAGCGCGACGACGCGGAGCGACATCGCGCCCGACAACCCGCTCCCGTCAGCGCCCTTCTTCGGTAGCCGAGTCCTCCGTGACATCCCGATCTCGGAAGTCCTGGCGCTCCTCGACATCGATGAGCTCTATCGGCTGCAGTGGGGCGGTCGCGGCTCCGGCGACTCGTACGAGTCGGCGGTGCGCGACGAGTTCCGCCCGACGCTCGAGCGCCTCTCGGCTCAGGCGGCGCGCGAGGGGTGGCTTCGCCCGAGCGCCGTCTACGGCTACTTCCCCGTGCAGGCGAGCGGGAACGACCTGATCGTGTACGACCCGGCAGCCTTCGACAGCGATGGGGGATCGTTGCGGCAAGTCGCGCGCTTTCACTTCCCGCGTCAGGAGGGTCGTGAGCGCCTCTGCTTGGCGGACTACTTCCGCTCCGCGGAGTCCGGGGAGGTCGACATCGCCGGCTTCCAAGTGGTCACTGTCGGCGACGAGGCGACACGGCGTTTCGAGAAGCTCCAGAAGGATGGCGAGTACACGGAAGCCTTCTACCTCCACGGTCTCGCGGTCGAAGCGGCGGAGGCGACGGCCGAGTGGATGCACCGCCGCATCCGGAGCGAGCTCGGTCTCCCGCCCTCGCAGGGGAAACGCTATTCCTGGGGCTATCCGGCCTGCCCCGACCTCGAGGACCATGCGCAGCTGCTGGCGATCCTCCCGGCGCACGACGCGCTCGGCATCGAGCTGACCGCCGCCTGGCAGTTCATCCCCGAGCAGACGACCGGGGCCCTCGTCGTCCACCACCCATCGGCCAAGTACTTTGCCGTCCGCGCCGCCCCGGCGGGCGATCGTGAGGCCGCTGGCACGGCCTCGGGAGCATCGCGATGACGACCCGCCGCGACGTGCAGGCGCTGCTCGACCCGGAGCGCGTCATTGTCTTCGACGGCGCGATGGGGACGATGCTCTACCAGAAGGGCGTCTTCATCAACCAGTGCTACGACGAGCTCAATGCGAGCTCGCCCGATCTGGTGCTCGAGGTTCACCGCGCTTACGTGAAGGCGGGTGCCGAGGTGATCGAGACGAACAGCTTCGGCGCCAATCGGGTGAAGCTGACGCACTACGGTCTCGAGAAGAGGGTGGCCGATCTGAATCGACGGGCGTCGGCGCTCGCCCGTGAGGCGGCGGGGGAGCACGTTCTCGTGGCCGGAGCGGTGGGCCCGCTCGGTATCCGGCTCGAGCCCTTCGGACCGACAAGCCGTGATGAGGCGTGCAGCATCTTCCAGGAGCAGATGCAGGCGCTCGCCGAGGGTGGAGCCGACTGCTTCATCATCGAGACCTTCGGCGATCTCGATGAGATCGAGCAGGCGATTCGCGCGGCGCGGATTGTGGCGCCCGATCTCCCGGTGATCGCGCAGATGACGATCGGCGAGGATGGACTGACCCCCTTCGGCTCGGCGCCGGCGGACTTCGCCAAGGCGCTCGATGCGTGGGGAGCGGACATCGTCGGCCTCAACTGCGGCGTCGGACCGCAGCCGATCCTCGAGGCGATCGAGAAGATGACGCCGGTCACCCGCCGCAAGCTGAGCGCGCAGCCGAACGCCGGCATGCCGCGTGATGTCGGCGGTCGCACAATGTACATGGCGAGCCCCGAGTACATGTCGACATACGCTCGCCACCTCATCCTGGCTGGAGCGAAGGTCGTCGGTGGGTGCTGCGGAACGACGCCCGAGCACCTGAAGGCGATCGTCGAAGGGATTCGTCCGCTCGTCCCTCGCCAGCAGCGGAAGGCGAGCGTCCGCTACCAGCTGCCGCACACCGATGATGGCGCCGCGGCGCGTGCCACCGAGCCGGCCGAGCCCACGGGTGTCGACCCGATGCCCTTCGGCGAGCGGTCGCGCTGGGCCGCCAAGATCGCCGCCGGCACCTTCGTCACCTCGGTCGAGATCGTGCCGCCGCGCGGCGTCGATGCCTCTCACATGCTCGAGAGCGTGGCCGCTCTCAAGCGCGCCTGCGTCGACGCGGTCAACGTCCCCGACGGGCCGCGCGCCCAGAGTCGCATGGGCGCGCTCATGACCAGCCTGCTCATCGAGCAGCGTGTGGGGATCGAGACGGTCACCCACTACTGCTGCCGCGACCGCAACCTCCTCGGCATGTTGAGCGACCTGCTGGGCGCGGCGGCGATGGGGCTGCGCAATGTGCTGCTGATCACGGGCGACCCGCCGAAGATGGGGCCGTATCCCGACGCCACCGCCGTCTTCGACATCGACGCCATCGGCCTGACGAATCTCGTGAGCCGCCTGAACCGCGGCCTGGATCCTGGCGGGCACTCGATCGGCACGCCGACGTCCTTCGCCATCGGCGTCGGCGTGAACCCGGCCGCGCTCGACCGGGGCTACGAGATCCGGCGCTTCGAGTGGAAGGTCGAGGCCGGGGCGGAGTACGCCATTTCACAACCTGTGTTCGATGTCGAGCAGCTCGAGGCCTTCCTCGCAGCCATCGAGCACGTGCGCATCCCGATCGTCGCCGGAATCTGGCCGCTCGTCTCGGCGCGGAACGCCGAGTTCCTGGCCAACGAGGTGCCGGGGGTCGTCGTCCCCGACGCGGTGCTCGCGCGTATGCGCGTGGCGAGTGACAAGTCGAAGGAGCACGCGGTGGCCGAAGGAATAGCGATAGCCCGCGAGATGCTCTCGCGCATCAGGGGCTTGGTGCAGGGCGTGCAGGTTTCGGCACCATTTGGTCGGGTGGAGCTCGCCCTGGACGTGATAGCGAACTGACCGCGCTCCGCGAGCCCGCGTCGACGTTATCTTTCTGCCCCTACGCCCCACCCGACACGGGAGCGCGTCTGAAGGCGATTCTGCTCATCGACCACGGCTCGGTGAAGGCCGAAGCCAACCACATGCTCGACTGTGTGGGCGAGCTCGTCCAGAGAATGGCGGGGGACTCCGCCATCGTGCGCATTGCGCACATGGAGTTGGCGGAGCCGACGATCGCCCAGGGGTTCGCCGAATGCGTGCGGGCCGGCGCCACCGACGTTGTGGCCTTCCCGTACATGCTCTCACCCGGGAAGCACAGCACGCGCGACATCCCGCGCATGGTAACGGAGGCGGCGGCTCCCTACCCCGGCGTGCGCTTCACGGTGACGACGGCCTTCGGCGTCAACGAGAAGCTGGCCGAGGTCGTTCTCGATCGCGCCGGAGTGCAGCCCTCCCCCGGCTCCGCCGACGCCGCCGGGTGCGTGCGCCCCGCCGGCGCTCCCGAGCGGTTCTGCGGCGATGGCTGCCGCGAGATCTCCGCAGCGCGCGCCACGACGGGCGCCGCGCGTCGCGCGTGATCGCCCCAGCCGGTTGCGCCGCCGCGTGACCGCCACGCCGTCCGCCGCGAGCAGCCCCCTGACCGTCTTCTCGGACGAGGAGACGATGTTTCGTCAGGCTGCGGCGCACTTCGCGGCCTCCGAGATCCGGCCCCGGGTGCGTGAGATGGAGCGCGCCGGGCGGATCGACCCCGATCTCATCCCCCAATTCTTCGCCCTCGGACTGATGGGGATCGAGCTCCCGGAGCACGTCGGCGGCGCCGGCGGGACGCTGGCGATGGTCGTGATCGCGGTCGAGGAGCTGAGCCGGGTCGATGCCGCCGCCGCGATCATGGTCGACGTCCAGAACACCCTCGTCAACTATCCGATCTTGCGCTACGGCTCCGACGCCCAGCGCGCCGCCTGGCTCCCGCGCCTGACGAGCGGCACCGTCGGGGCCTACGCCCTCTCGGAACCGGGGTCGGGCTCGGATGCCTTCGGCCTCGCCACGCGCGCCGAGAAGCGCGGGGACTCATGGGTACTGAACGGCCGGAAGCTCTGGATCACCAACGGCGCCGAAGCCGGCGTCTACGTCGTCTTCGCCACCGCCGATCCGGCGGCGGGCTACAAGGGAATCACCGCCTTCATCGTCGAGCGAGGGACGCCGGGCTTCGGAGTCGGGAAGAAGGAGGAGAAGCTCGGCATCCGGGCCTCGAGCACCACCGAGCTGCTCTTCGACGGGTGCGTGCTTCCACCGGAGAGCGTCCTCGGTCCCGTCGGGCAGGGGTACAAGATCGCCATCGAGACGCTCAACGAAGGGCGCATCGGCATCGGGGCTCAGATGATCGGTGTCGCCGGCGGAGCGCTCGATGCGACACTCGCCTACGTGCAGGAGCGGGAGCAGTTCGGGAAACCGGTGGCCGACTTCCAGGCGGTGCAGTTCCAGCTCGCCCAGGCGGCTACCGAGCTCGAGGCGGCGCGCCTCATGGTGTACAACGCCGCGCGGCTCAAGGACGCCGGCCACCCGTTCACCCAACAGGCGGCGATGGCGAAGCTCTTCTCCTCCCAGGTCTGCGAGCGGGTGACGTCGCTCTGCGTCGAGCTGCACGGTGGCTATGGCTACACCACCGACTATCCGGTCGAGAAGTTCTACCGCGACGCGAAGATCGGGACGATCTACGAGGGGACGTCCAACATGCAGCTCCAGACCATCGCGCGATCCCTACTGCGAGAGAAGCGCTAGGCCCCGTCCGGCGCGCGCCCCCGCGCCGCGGTCGCGGAATCGATGTCGAGCACGACCGCCCCGCGCACCTCGCCGCGGCGCACCATGTCGAGACCCTCGTTAGCCTCGGCCAAGGGAATGAGGGTGGTGTGGGTGAGGATGGGAGCGCCGGCGGCGAGGGCGAGAAAATCGGACCCGTCGGCACGCGTCAGGTTGGCGACCGACCGCACCACTCGCTCCCCCCAAAGAATCTCGTACGGGAAGCTCGGAATGTCGCTCATGTGGATGCCGGCACAGACCACCGCGCCCGCCTTCCGCACCGCTCGGAGCGCGAGCGGCACGAGCTCGCCCGCCGGCGCGAAGATGATCGCCGCATCGATCTCCTCCGGCGGCTGCTGATCCGTTCCACCTGACCAGGCGACGCCGAGGCCCCGGGCGAATTCCTGCGTCGCCCTGTCGCCGGGACGCGTGAAGGCGAAGACGCGGCGTCCCTCGTGCCGCGCGATCTGGGCCACGATGTGCGCGGCGGCGCCGAAGCCGTAGAGCGCCAGGCGCTCGGCGTCGCCGGCCGCGCGCAGCGAGCGGTAACCGATCAATCCGGCACAGAGGAGCGGCGCCGCCTCGGCATCGCTGTACGATACCGGCAACGGAAAGCAGAAGCGCGCGTCCGCTACCACCAGCTCCGCATACCCGCCATCGAGGTCGTAGCCGGTGAATCGCGCCCGGTCGCACAGATTCTCCTGGCCGCGCCGGCAGTAGAAGCACTCACCGCAGGTCCAGCCGAGCCATGGCACTCCCCGGCGCTCCCCGATCCGGACCTCGGTCACCCCGTCGCCGATGGCGTCCACCACGCCGACGATCTCGTGTCCCGGCACGAGCGGGCGTTTCGGCCGGGGCAGCTCGCCATCGATCACGTGGAGATCGGTCCGGCAAATCGCACACGTGCGCACGCGCAGCCGGAGCTGCCCCGCCCCGGGGGCGGGGTCGGCGAGGTCGCTGAGCACGAGCGGCGTGCGCGGATGGTCGAGCACCATCGCTCGCATTCGTCAGGCACCTCGCGCGAGTCGTACTGCCTGACGACTACATCTGGAGGGCCTGGAGAATGCCGGGCAAGGCGCCGAGCACCCAGATGATGGCCGCGACCCCCATCGCCTTGGCCATGGACACCTTCCCGACCACGTGCAGCCCGATCCCCAGGAGGACGGTCGTCCAGAGGATGAAGACCTCGATCCGGCCCAGCAGGGCCAGCGCGATCGGCGACGTCGTGTCGGGGCTGAGGAAGTGCCCCACCCCCAGCGTGGCCGAGAAGACCGACGTGAGGGATGCCGGATCGGAGAGCGATGCAATGATCGCCGCGGCGGCGAATGCCAGGACCTTGGGGAAGTAGGAGTAGGTGCTCACCACGAACGACGCGCGGAGATCCTGCTTGGCGTCCACCAGGCGGCCGAGGAGCCAGAGGGCGAGGGCGGTGAGCGCGACCGAGATCGGGATCGACAGCGTGATCGCGATCGGCGAGATGATGTTCTCCTGGAACTTCTTGGCGCCGGCGATCTGATCGGCGGTCATCTGCGGGTTTCGGCGCATCATCGCCGGGACCCCCTGCCTCTCCCACACCGCATCGAACACCGGTTGCAGCGCCGGGCGGGTCCCCAAGTAGAGCGCTCCGACCAGGACCGTCAGAATCAGGAGAGGGAGGGCAAAACTCGCCCGTTGGCGCCGCTCGAACACCTCCGCCGGCGAAACGAAGATGTCGACGAAGTCCTCCCAGAGTGGGGTCGGCTTGGCCGGTGTCGCTGGTCCGCTCATGGCTCTCGGTCGGTTTGACGGTGCGGGAATCATGGGGCGACGAGAACCAGCTTCACAAGACGCGAACCGACCGTGCCTCCCGATCCTGACGACACGGCGACTATCTTGAAGGCCCCACAACCTCCCTCGAGGACTTGTCGTGCTTCGCCGCCTTCTCGCCGGCGCCGCGCTGCTCGCGGCGTCCCAGCGTGCGATCGCCCAGGTACCGGAATCCGAGTACGCCGCGAGGCGCGACTCGGTCGTGACGCGCCTCGGTGATGGCATCGTTCTCGCCCTGGGCGCGCGCGAGCCTGAGGAGGACTATCTCACCTTCGTTCAGGCGCCGCGCTTCTATTACCTCACCGGATTCCGAGAGCCCGACGCGACACTCGTCATCGTCAGGCGCGGCGGGGCCACGACGAGCACGATGTTCGTGAACCCGCGTGACCCGGCTCGGGAGACGTGGACCGGAACACGCTGGGGCACCGACGGCGTCACCCAGCGGACGGGGATGATCGCGCGGCCGAATAGCGAGCTGGCGCCGGCCCTCGATTCCCTTCTGCGCGGCGGGAGGAAGCTCTACGTCATCGGCGTCCTGAACACCGGCTCGGTCCGCACGGCGGATGACCAGTACGTCGACCAGCTCCGCGCGGGCCATCCCAAGGTGGTCGTCGAGATCGCGAACGGCCTCATCGACCGCATGCGCAGCCGTCACAGCCCGGCCGAGCTGGCGCTGCTGCGCAAGGCGATCGACATCACCGTGATGGCGCAGCGCGAGGCGATGCGCACGGTGCGCCCCGGGTTGAACGAGTTCGAGGTTCAGGCGCTCCTCGAATACACCTTCCGGCGGAATGGCGCCGATCGCCCCGCCTTCGCCACCATCGTCGGGAGCGGCCCGAACTCGCTCGCCTTGCACTACAACGCCGACGATCGCTTCATGAGCGCGGGAGAGGTCGTCGTCATGGACATCGGCGCCTCCTATCGAGGCTACGCCGCGGACGTCACGCGGACGATTCCCGTGAGCGGCACCTTCTCGCCGGAGCAGCGGGCGCTCTATCAAGTAGTGCGCGACGCGCAAGCGGCCGCCGAGCGACAGGCTCGCCTCGGCGGGACGGCGCAAGCGATGGAGGATTCGGCCAACGCGGCGCTCACTGCGGGGCTCGCCCGCCTCGGACTCATCGAGTCGGAAAACGCCGTCTTCGATCCCGGGCGCGCGGGATGTCGCCGCCGCCTCGCCAACGGCTGCTCGCAGCTCTCGCTCTACTACCCGCACGGCCTCGGGCACGGCATCGGCCTCGAGGTGCACGACCCGAATCCGTGGCTCTATCAGCCGGGGACGATCGTCCCGGGGAGCGCCTTCACCATCGAGCCCGGGCTCTACATCAACGCCACGACACTCGACAATCTCCCCGACACACCGCGCAACCGCGCCATGCTCGGCGCGCTCCGTGCGACTGTCGAGCGCTTCAAGGACACCGGCGTAAGAATCGAGGACAACTACTTCGCCACCGAGCAGGGCGTCGAGTGGATCTCGCGCGCTCCGCGCGAGCTCGACGAGGTGGAGGCGGCGATGAAGGAGCGCTCGGCCGATCTCGCCAAGCGCGACTCGGCGGTCGTCGACTGGTACCGCGCCACCGCCGACCCGCGCTGACCTAGCGAGCCCCTCCCACCGTGCCGTGCAAGATGCCGGCACGGATCCGCGCGGCCTTCGGCGTCGCCTTCGGGTCGGCCGACACCTTGATCGCGATTCGCTCGTCCAGGTGCAGCGAGGCCGGGAGGACGACGGACGAAGAGCCCCGCCGCACGGTGAGCGGCACCGACATGCCGGCCGTCTTGTACTTCTCCCGGAACCTCGTCACGAAGCTGCGGTCCGATACCTGCACGTCGCCGACCGCCTCGAGGCGGTCGCCGGGCTGCACGCCAGCCTCGGCGGCCATCGAGCCCGCCACCACCGAGCTCACCACGATGCCTGACGAATCGAGGGTGGTCGTGATCCCGAGCGTCGGCGTACGCGTCGTGTCGACGGTCTGCTTGAACCCGGCAAGGGGGAGGAGGTTGCTCCACGGGTACGGATCGCGTCCATCCACGTACTTGGCCCCGAAGTCGGCGAACGAACGCCCGCCCGCGGCGGCGCTCACCGCGCCCCACCACTGTTCCGGAGTGAACCCCCGCCCCTTCTTGTACGCGTCCTCGTACAGCCGCCGCATCACGTCGTCGAGCGAGACTTTGTTGTCGCTGGCGTCGCGGATCATGATGTCCAACATCAATCCGGCCAACGATCCCTTCGGATAGTACGAATCGTCGGTGCCATCGACGACGTGGATCCAGGCGCTGAGCGACGCGTCGTGGAGAGCCACCGGCCGCAGATTGGCGATTTCCGTCATCTTCCCCGCCGTGAGCTCGAAGAAGCCGGCAGAATCGACCGCCCCGCTCCGCACCTCGGCGAGATCGGCGTAGTAGTCGGTGATCCCCTCGCTCACCCAGAGCCACGGCGTCGGCTGCTCGTGCGCGTATTGATAGGGCCAGAGGTCGCCAGGACGCAGCCGCTTCACGTTCCAGGCGTGGAAGATCTCGTGCGCGTAGATCGACATCATGATCGGCTGGCCGATGGCGAGCGGCGTGGTCACGTCGACGTGCGAGTTCTGGTGCTCCAATCCCGAGATCCCGCCATACGACGAGTCGGCGATCTGCATCACCGTGTACGTCTTCCATGGCGTCTCGCCGAATACCGCTGACTCGACGGCGATGACCTTCGTCAGGGCGGTCATCGTGGTGGCGGTCTGCTCCTTGGACATCGTCCCCGCTGGATACGACGCGAACCGGAGCCATCCCAACCCGGCGCGCGCGCTGTCCAGGTCGAACTTCCCGAGGAAGAAGGGCATGTCCACGAGATCGTGGTAGTTGCTCGCGCCGAAGGTGCCCGACTCGGTGCCGGGGCTCATTCCCGTCACCACGCGCCAATCGTTCGGGGCCTCGATCTTCACCGTCGCCGGAAAGTCGAAGCCGCGCCCCTGCGGATACATGAAGAAGTTCGTGCCGTTGAAGAGCAGGAAGTCGGGACGCGACCAGGCCATCGCATTGTCGAGCGTATCGGCGCGATAGTCGAACGAGACGGTCACCTCCCGTGCCCCGTTCGTGCGGAAGCGCCAGGTATCGTAGTCCGTCTTCTCCCAGGCGAGCGGTGCTCCGTCGCCGGTCGCGGTGACTCCAGTGACCCACCGCGCGAAGTAGCTCACCTCGTACGCCCCCGGCGTCCACACGGGGAGCGAGAGTACGACCGGATCGGCCGATGCGGTGCGGAACGACATCGCGACGTGCACCTGGCGGGCTCTCGCCGACGCCGGGTCGATGCTGACCTTGTAGACGATGTTCGAGATCGGAGCCGACTCTGGCTGAAAGGCGTCGCCGGGGCGCTGGGCGACGGCAACCTCGGTCGACGCCAGGCCGGTCAGCAGGATCGCCGCGGCGACGAGAATCCGATTGAGTGGAGCGGTCACGGGTTTCACCGGAGGAAAGGCTCGCGAAATATCGCCCGTGCCCTCGGGCGGAGTAAGCGCGCCTTTTTCCCGATGGCGCTCGAAACGCCCGGCCATCCTCCACCGGAGCGCGCGACGTCGTATACTCCTGACCGACCGAACCGGGGGCAGCCATGGCCGCACCGCAGCGGATAGTGCCACTGCCGCAGATCGACGACGCGCCCGCTCCATTCGTGTCCGCATCCCAGTCCCCGGCGGAGCTCACCCCGGGCGCGATCGTTCTCGGCATCCTGCTCGGCCTCGTCTTCGCCGCGTCGAGCGTCTACCTCGCGCTCAAGGTCGGCCTCACCGTGAGCGCATCGATTCCCATCTCCGTTCTCTCGATCACCATCTTCCGGTACGTCACCCGCGCCTTTCGCGCCAAGCCGGCGACGATCCTTCAGAACAACATCGTCCAGACGACGGGCTCGGCCGGGGAGTCGATTGCCGCCGGCACCGTCTTCACTCTCCCGGCACTGCTGCTTCTCGGCTACGCGCTCCCCTGGTCGACCGTGACGGCGGTCGCCGTCGTCGGCGGACTTCTCGGCGTGCTGCTGATGATTCCGCTCCGTCGGCCACTCATCGTCGATGAGCATCGCAACCTCAAGTATCCGGAGGGGACGGCTGCCGCCGAGGTGCTGATCGTCGGCGAGCAGGGAGGCGTTCAGGCTCGAACGGTCTTCCGCGGGTTCGGCCTGGCGGCGTTGTACAAGCTGCTGATGAGCGGGATGCACATCTGGCAGGAGATCCCTCGCTGGGTCTTCCAGCGTGTTCTCCCGAGCGGCGAGACCGAGTTGTTCGGCGAGATTCGCGCGGAGATCAGCCCTGAGCTGACCGGGGTCGGCTACATCATCGGCCCACGGATCGCGGGCTACCTGTTCGGCGGCGGCGTGCTCTCGTTCTTCGTCTTGATTCCCGCGATCAAGCTCTTTGGAGCGCACCTCAGCGAGATCATCCCCCCCGCCACGACCCGGATCGCCGAGATGGATGCGATGACTGTGCGGGCGAACTACGTCTACTACATCGGCGCCGGAGCCGTGACCGCTGCTGGATTGATCAGCCTCCTCAAGTCCCTTCCCACGATCATCTCCGCGCTCCGGGGCGGGGTGCGGACGGCCTCGATGGCGCGCGGACCGACGCGCGATGCCAGCGGAAAGCGCACGGATCGCGATCTGCCGCTGCTCTACGTCGGCGGCGGAGTCCTCTTGCTGATCATGGCGATGATCGTGCTGCCGCAGATCGGAATCGGGTTGGTCGGCGCGCTCCTGGCGGTGTTCTTCGGTTTCCTCTTCGTCACCGTGTCGAGCCGGATTACGGGGCAGATCGGTGCGTCCTCGAATCCGATTTCAGGAATGACCGTGGCCACGGTGCTCATGACATCCCTTCTCTTCCTGGCGACGGGACAGACGGGGATCGAGCATCGCGTGCTCGCGCTCACCGTCGGCGGTGTGGTGTGCGTCGCGGCCGCCGTTGCCGGCGCTACGTCGCAAGATCTCAAAACCGGATTCCTGGTGGGGGCCACTCCGGCGCGCCAGCAGATCGGGCTCCTCTTCGGCGTGACGACGTCGGCGCTCCTGATCGGCGGGATGCTCAGCTTCCTCAACCACGCCAAGGAGACGTTCGTCGCCAAGCAGTATCCCGGTGTCGTCGTCTCCACTCTCGACGCGGGACGTGGCGATTCGGTGCAGGGTGTGTGGTACAGGGTGGGACACCTGTACGAGGAGACCGGAGGCGCGCCGGCGGGAACCTACCTCGTCGACCAGACAGGCGCGATTCACTATCTCGTCGATCCGGGAATCGGCGGCCGCGAGCGGAAGAACTACGATGGGCGTGAGAAAGACAAGCTCGATTCGCCGAAGGCGCAGATCATGGCGCTGGTGGTGGACGGCATCCTGACGCGGAAGCTCCCCTGGGGACTCATCCTCATCGGCGCCTTCCTCGCGATCGCCATGGAGGTGCTCGGACTCCCCTCCCTCCCCATTTCCGTCGGCGTGTATCTCCCGATCTCGACATCGGCGACGATGTTCGTCGGCGGTGCCATCCGATGGCTCGTCGAGCGTCGCCTCCCGTCGGAGCAGCGCGAGGGGCCGGCGGCCGATTCCGGGCCCGGCGTTCTCTTCTCGTCTGGGCTCATCGCCGGCGGCGCCATCATGGGTGTTCTGATCGCGGCGCTGCAGGCCAAGGGGATCGACTCGGTGATCGACGTCGGCGGATCGTTCGGCATCGTCGCCGCCAGCGGATTGATCGCCGTCGCGATCTACGCCGTCGGCATCGGCCTCCCCCTTTTCCGCGTCGGTCGGAGCGCAGCCGGCACGACTCATGATGAAAGTGCCTAACATGAGCTATCGGCTCCGGCGATCGCCCGCCGGCCGGCGTGGCGCCGCGTTCGCCTCGCGCACGGCGATGCTGATCGCGTGCGCCGGCGTCCTCTCGGCGCATGCGCCGGCGCCCGAGCCCGCCGACCTGATCGTGACCGCCGACCGCATCTATACCGTTGACCCGACCCACCCGGTGGTCGGGGCGGTGGCCATCAGAGCGGGGAAAGTGGTCTTCGCCGGATCGGAGCAGCAGGCCCTCGTCTTCAAGGGGAGCGCCACCCGCGTTCGCGACTTCGCCGGCCGCACCGTCATCCCCGGCCTCGCCGATGCGCACGGTCACATGATGGGCCTCGGCTTCGCGCTCCAGCAGGTGGACCTGGTGGGAGCCAGCTCCTACGACGAGGTGATTGCCCGGGTCGTGGCGCGCGCCAAGACAGCTCGGCCGGGGGAGTGGATCCTCGGCCATGGATGGGATCAGAATCGATGGCCCGATACGCACTTTCCGACGCACGACGCGCTCTCGAAAGCGGTCCCCGACCATCCCGTCGTTCTGACGAGGATCGATGGACATGCCCTCCTGGCGAATGCGCGGGCCATGGCGGCGGCCAAGATCGGGACCGGGGTCAAGGATCCGGACGGCGGGCGCGTCCTCCGCACTGCCAAGGGGGAGCCGACCGGTGTCTTCATCGATCGCGCGCAAGGACTCGTCAGGCAGGCGATCCCGCCGCCAACCCCTGAGGAGAGCCGCACCGCCCTCCTCAAGGCCGTCGCCTACGCGAACTCGTGGGGGCTCGTGAGCGTACACGACGCCGGCGAGTCGCGGAAGACGATCGAGCTCTACGACGACCTCGCGCGTACGTCGGCGCTCTCCCTGCGCGCGTACGTGATGATCGCCGACGACTCGGCGGATCTCGCGTACTTTTTCCAGCGGGGACCGCAGAGCGCGATGTACGATGGGCACCTCTGGGTTCGAAGCGTCAAGCTCTACGCGGACGGCGCGCTCGGCTCGCGCGGCGCGGCGCTCCTCGAGCCGTACAGCGACGACCCCGGAAACTCGGGCCTCCTCGTCTCCACCCCCGATCATCTGCGTAGCGTGGCCGTGGCCGCGCTCAGGAGCGGATTCCAGGTGTGCACGCACGCCATCGGCGACCGGGGGAATCGCGTCGCGCTCGACGCCTACGAGGCGGCCCTCCGCGACGTCCCGGTCGCCGACCATCGCTTCCGCATCGAGCACGCGCAGATCCTGAATCACGCCGACATCCCCCGCTTCGCGCAGCTCGGCGTCATTCCGTCGATGCAGACGGTGCATCAGGCAAGTGACATGTACTGGGCCGGGAGCCGCCTGGGCAGCGACCGCCTCTACGGCGCCTACGCCTGGCGCTCGCTCCTCGAGACGGGAGTCATCATCCCCAACGGGAGCGACTTCCCCGTGGAGCAGGTGAACCCCCTCCTCTCCTTCCACGCGGCGATCACCCGCCAGGATGCGCGGAACTGGCCGCCGGGAGGATGGCGTCCCGGGGAGCGCATGACACGCGACGAGGCTCTCCTGGCGATGACGCTCTGGCCCGCGTACGCGGCGTTCGCCGAGGGCGTCATGGGTTCGCTCTCCGCCGGGAAGTACGCCGACTTCGTCGTGCTCGACCAGGACATCATGCGGGTGGCGCCAGAGCAGATCCTGGCGACGCGCGTCGTCGCGACATTCATCGGCGGCACCCCGGTCTATGAGCAAGCCTCCGCTGCGCCCGGAGCCAAGCAGTGAGCGGCCGTCCGCTGATCGACGATGCCGTCCGCCTGCGCACGCTGGCGATGACGCGCATTTCCTATGTCCTCGGCGTGCTCCTTTTCGGCGGCGTCACCTTCTGGCTCCAGCGACAGGGCCGCCTGCCACCGCCGGCCGCGTCGGAGACGACATTCCGGACGATCGGGTACCTGATCTGGCCGCTGGGCTTGGCGGCGATCCTGGCGATTCGGTCACGCGTCGGCCGCCAGCCCGTGCTCGCCAAGCGCGCTCCTTGGCTCACCCTGGGCTGGGCGATCGGCGAGGGTGTGGCTCTCTTCGGCGCCGTGCGCTACTTCGCCTTCGGGGACCCGCGCTCGTTCGTCGAAGGGCTGCTCTTTCTCGTTCTCGCCCTCATTCTGCTTCCCCTCCGGGCACCGTGATCCGCGTGGTGTCGCTCCTCCCCGCGGCCACCGAGATCGTGGCGGCGCTCGGGATGGCCGATCGTCTCGTCGGCATCTCGCACGAATGCGACTACCCGACATCGATCGCGCACCTTCCGCGTGTCACCCGCTCCGCGCTGCACGGCACGGAGACGGCGGCCGACATCGACTTGGCGGTACGAACGGCCGCTGACCGGAGCGAGCCGCTCGCGACGCTCGATGATGAGCGGATCACGGATCTCGCCCCATCGCTCATCTTCACTCAGGCCGTATGCGACGTCTGCGCCGTACGCGAGCGCGATGTCTGCGCGCTCGCCGAGCGACTGCCGAGCAGGCCCCGCGTCGTGACGCTGGGCGCAACGACGCTCGGCGAGGTCGGAGATGACATCGCGCGAGTGGCCGATGCGCTCGATGCGGCGGAAATGGGTCGGTCCGTGCGGTCGGCGATGGACTCGCGCATGCAGGAGATCCACCAGACGTTGACGGCGAGCGGCGCTCCGCGGCCGAGGGTCGCGATCCTCGAATGGACAGATCCGCCATACACGGCCGGGCACTGGGTGCCGGAGATGATCAGGCGTGCCGGCGGAAGGGATGTCCTCGGTCGCTCCGGCGAGCGGTCGCGGGTGGCAACCGTCGGCGAATTTCGGAAGGCGGCGCCGGAGATCGTGATCGTTGCTCCCTGCGGATACGATGCCGAGCGCGCGGTCGCCGCCGCTCGCGCGCTCCTGTGCAACGATCAGTGGGGATGGCTCCGGCAGACATCCCTCTGGGTTCTCGACTCGAACGCGCTGCTCAGCCGTCCCGGGCCGCGGCTCTCGCTGGGGGTGGAGACGCTGGCGCGGATATTCCACCCGACACTCTTTCCGACTCCCGACTCCGATCACGCCCGCCCCGTGCCGGCGGCCTAGACCCGTTCAACCTCCGCATCGCGCGACATGCTCACCGACGCCTCGCTCTCCTTCCTCAAGCGCCTCCTCGACACCCCCGGGCCGTCCGGCTTCGAGGCGGCTCCCGCCCGCGTGTGGCGCGAACAGGCATCCTCCTTCGCCACCGTCACCGCCGATGTGCACGGCAACAGCATGGCGACGGTCAACCCGAAGGGCGCGCCGACGATCATGCTGACGGGACACATCGACGAGATCGGCGTGATCGTGCAGCACATCGACGACGACGGGTACGTCCACATCGCCGCCATCGGGGGATGGGACCCGCAGGTACTCGTCGGCCAGCGCATCCGCTTTCTCGGCGCCCAAGGCGATGTGACGGGTGTCGTCGGGAAGAAGCCGATCCACCTGATGAAGGCGGAGGATCGCGAGAAAGCGTCGAAGATCACCGACCTCTGGGTCGACATCGGAGCGACGACGCGGGCTGACGCGAGCACGCGACTCAGTGTGGGCGATGCGGGAGTCATCGATTCCAAATCGATCGATCTTCCGAACGGGCGCCTGGTGTCGCGGTCGATCGACGATCGCGTAGGGGCGTTCGTCGTCCTGGAGGCGCTGCGGCGCTACAGCGAGCGGCCGGGAAGCTCCAAGGTGGTGGCGGCGGCGACGACCCAGGAGGAGATCGCCTGGCGCGGCGGGGGTGCGCTCGTCTGCGCCAATGCCGTTGGCGCGCAGATGGCGATCGTCGTCGACGTCACTTTCGCCACCGATCACCCGGGAATCGAAAAGAAGGAGCTCGGCGAGCACGCCATGGGGAGCGGGCCGGTGCTGACCCGCGGGTCGATCATCTCGCCGGTCGTTCTGCGTCTGCTGCGGGCCGCCGCCGACGAGCTCTCGATCCCCTACACCCTACAGGCGGCGGGTCGCGACACGTCTACGGACGCCGACGCCATTCACGTGGCCGGCGAGGGGATCGCGACCGCTCTGGTCAGCATCCCGAACCGCTACATGCACTCGCCGAACGAGATGGTGAGTCTGGAGGATCTCGACCGAACAGCGGCGCTCGTGGCCGAGGCGTGCCGCAGGGTCGACCGCACCGTCGACTTCACGGCGCGTTAGGCAGCGGGTCAGCCCAGGTCGAAATCGTCGGGAAGCGGCGCTGACGGCAGAGGGCCGCGCGCGCGCGACGGCGTTCGGGCCGCCTCCGCCGCGCGAGCGCCGGCGGCGGTCGGTTTGGCGTCGCGACGTCGCGCCAACAGAACCCATGACGCCGCACCGCGGATCAGCTTCTCCTTGTCGCGCAGGAGCAGCTGCAGCTGCGCGTGGGCGGTGGCCGTTTGCGCTTCGCCGAGGGCGTGGACAGCCGCCACCCTGATCGGCGTGGCCCGGCGCCGAGCCAGCAGGCTGCGTTCGGTGCGCGCGACATCGGAGAGCTTCGATACCGCCTCCTCCGTGCCGAGCTGGCCGAGGGCGGCGATCATCGCCGTGAGGACGCGTGGGTCCTCCTCCTTGTCGATCGCGCGCATGAGCGAGCTCACTGAGCCATCGCGATTCGTGTCGAGAGCTTCGAGCGCCCGCTCCCGGGCCTCGGGCGAGGCATCGCGCAGAACCCCGAGCACGCCTTTGGCGGCCGCGCTCCCTCCCAGCTTGGCCAGCGCGCCCGCCGATGCCAGTCGCACACGGTCGTCGCGATGCTCGAGCATCCGCGTCAGCTCGTTCTCGGCTTCGTTCACCCGCAGCTCGCCGAGGAGCTCCACGGCATTTCTCGCCACGTACCAGCGCGGGTCGCCCAGCATGTGGATGAGCGTGCGAACGCCGGTGCGCAGCTGGAGGAGCGCGTCGTAGTACACCCGACGGTCGGCCAGCGTCGGTGCGGAGATGAGGGCGTCCACCAGCGCTTCGACTCCCGGCTCTCCCGCCCGCACCAGCACCGCCATGTACTGCTCGTAGTTCTCCGACTGCCTCGTCAGGAGCTCGACCACGCTCTTGAGAACGGGACGGCTCGCCAGGCGCCGGATCGCGGCCTCGTACTCCCGGCGGATCGCGGGATCGGTCGCTGCCCGCTCACGCACCGCCACGGCGAAGAAGACATCGGCTGCAATGTCGGCGCGCCCCTTTCGCGACGAGTCGGTGACGTGCTTGGTGATCATCTCCAACTGGCGAGCCGCTTCGGACGCCGTCTTCGCACGATCGAGGCCGGAGAGCTGCTTCGACGTGGCCGGGGGGACCGCCACCAGCTCGGCGAAGGAGGCGAAGAGCTCGTCGACCCTCTGCTCCTCCGAGTGCATCCCATCATCCTGCGCCTGATTGGTCCCGTCCCAATACGGGGCCCCCGTCTGCACCATCTCGGCCTGCGCTTCGATCGGCGCCACGAACGTAAGAGCGTCCGCGTTCTCGATCACGAAGTCGTCCATGTGCGACTCCGTGAGCGGCTCTTCGTTCTGCGGGGCCGGAGCGCCGGCGACGTGAGCCTGAATGGTGAGGACTCCCACCGAGGAGAGGCGTTCCAGCACCGCGCGTCCGCCGTCACCCGGCACCGGCTCGCTGGCCACGATCTTCGCTGCACACATGAGATCCGCCGGCGTCGCGCCCTGCTCGATCACCAGCTCGGTGATGGAGTGGCCGATCAGCTGCGCCGTGAGGTCCTGCGCTCCCTTGAAGTGCTCTGGAACAGGTGATCCGTCGGCGAGGACCTTCCACGCGTCGGCCTGGAGACGCACGGGCCCGGCAGTCGCGGTCACCCGCACCAGCGATTGCAGGGTGGCGATCTGCGCGTCGAAGGCCCCGGCGTCGTTCAAGAGGAGCCAGACGAGACGGGCAAAATGTCGACTGACGGTGAGCGAGTTGTTCATGCAGGCGTGCAGGGGGCCGTGCGCTTCGAGGATCGCTGGCGGCGCGCCATGGCGCCGGGCACCATCGAGGGTAGAGTGCCTCGATTACTCGACACCTGACCACCCACGATCGTCACGCCCCGGGCGCGCACGCCGGGGCCCCAGCGAGGGCATTCCTCCGCTGGTCAGGAGCCGCGTGGCCGGGTACCATTCCGGTGCCCCGTCACACCCCTCCTCGCTGAACGAATCGATGTTGCTCCCTCGCCCATTCCCGGCTCTGGCCGGCGCCGTGGCGGCTGTCTTGACGGTCAGTGCCTGCCACTCGGGCCAGCCCGGTCCGGTGTCGCGATCGGGGGCCACCGATACCGCCGCTATTCGCCGCGACATCGCGTATCTCGCGAGCAACGCCCTCGAGGGGCGAGGCACCGGAACGCCCGGCAATGACAGCGCCGCAGCGTACATCGCGCGTCAGTACGCATCGCTCGGACTCGCACCAGTCGAGCAGAAGTTCGTCGCGCGATCGGTGGCCGCGCAGCGGGCCGGACTCCCGGCCGAGCTCCAGACGCAGAACGTCTACGCCATTGCGCGAGGAACCGACTCGGCGCTCCGCGGCCAGTTCGTCGTGATCGGCGCCCACTTCGACCACCTCGGCCGCTCGTCGCTCAACGCCCTCGATCCGGACAGCGGCACGGCCATCCGGCCGGGCGCCGATGACAACGCCTCCGGCACCGCCGCCGTGATCGAACTCGCTCGCATCTTCACCGCCCGCCCCACCCGCCGGTCACTCGTCTTCGTGAACTTCAGCGGCGAGGAGCTCGGCGTGCTCGGGTCGCAGTACTTCCTCGAGCACCCGCCGGTCCCCGTAGAACAGATGGTGGCGATGCTCAACTTCGACATGGTCGGCCGGCTGCGCGACAATCATCTCCTCGTCTATGGCGTGACGACCGCCACCGAGCTGCGCGCGATCGTCGACAGCGCCAACACGCCGCCGCCGGGTCCGTTCGCGCTCAAGGCGATCGGCGACGGCTTCGGCCCGTCGGATCACGCGTCGTTCTACGCTCGCAACGTCCCCGTTCTCCAATTCTTCACCGACATCCACGAGGATTACCATCGCTCCACCGACGTGGCCTCGAAGATCAACGTCCCGGGGGAAGGACGTGTGGTGGACTATGCCGAGCGCATCGCGCGGGACATCGCCGACAGGCCCGAGCGACTGACCTTCTTCCGCTCGCCGGTCGGAGCGCCCACGATGGGTTCGGGTGCCGGGAACGGCGCGTACTTCGGCTCCGTTCCCGACATGGGCGCCACGGACGTTCAGGGAGTGCGGTTGGCGGGCGTCACGCCGGGCTCCCCGGCCGACAAGGCGGGCGCCAAGACGGGCGACGTGATCGTGGAATTCGGCGGGGTGCCGGTGGGCGACCTCTATCAATACAGCGATGCCCTCAAGGCCCATCGCCCCGGTGACGTCGTGCAGATCGTGGTGCTTCGCAACGGCGAGCGGGTGACGCTGACGGCCACTCTCGGGACGCGCGGAACCTGACGAGGCAGAGCGTCGACGCTCCCTTGAGCATCCCCGCCCCACGCGAGTCGGGCTACAGCACGACCACCGCCTCCCCCCTCTATTGGGCGCTGTACGGTCCCTCGACCGCCGCGCGCCTCTTCGTCCTTCATGGCGGACCGGGCGCGCACCACGACTATCTTCTCCCTCAATTTCTCGCGCTCGCGAATCGATGGGAGCTCTTCTTCTACGACCAGCGCGGTGGCGGGCGGTCGCGGACCGACGATCGCGCGCCGATCACCTGGCGCACTCATGTCGAGGACCTTGCTGCCGTCGCGCGGGAGTTCGCCCGCGGCCCGCTCTCCCTCATCGGCTACTCGTGGGGGGGCTTGCTCGCGCTGCTCTACGCCGACTGGGCGCAGCGCGAGCGCGACGTGCCCCGACCCGCGCGCATGGTGCTCGTCGATCCCGCGCCGGCGACACGGCGCTGGCGCGATTCCTTCGAGCTCGAGCTCTCACGGCGCCAGCAGCTCGACGTCATCGCACAGGATCGGGCCGCCCTCACCACGTCCGGGATGCGCGAGAGCGATCCCGCCGCGTACCGCCAACGCCTCTTCGAGCTGAGCGTCGCGGGGTATTTCGCCGACCCGCAGCGTGCACACCAGCTGACGCCCTTTCGCGTCACCGGACGCGTGCAGAAAAGTGTGTGGGAGAGCCTCGGTGACTTCGATCTCATCGCCGACCTCGAGAAGATCCCGGCTCCGACCCTCGTCATCCATGGACGCGACGACCCGATCCCGCTCGCCTCGTCGACCGCCATCGCGCGCGCGCTCCCGCGCGGCGAGTTGGTAGTGCTCGACGGGAGCGGGCATGTGCCGTACGTTGAAGCGGCGACCCCGCTGTTCGATGCGATCAGCCGATTCCTCGACCGCACCGAACGCGTGATCTGAGCTCGTTCACCCGGAACCCTCCGCGAGCGATCATGTCACAGCCGGAACGGACGATTCAGCCTCACATCGGCACGGTGTCGGTCGGTGGACGCCGGTTCAACGTATCGGTGGTGGTGTCCTACGACGGGATCGAGTACACAGGCCGCCTCTGGTTCTCCGAGGAAGAGTGGGACGATGACGGGCTGCCCGATCGCGGGGTGATTCCCGGGAGAACGCGTGACGAAGTCGTGGCCATCGCCCGCGAGCTGACCGCCGACGAGATGCTGGCGCGGTACAAGCGTGCGGCGGCGAACAAACGGCGCTATCTCTCGCTCCGGGCGGTGATCGAGGAGTTCCTACGCAAGGTGCGTTACCTCAATCAAGTCGCCATCTCGATGCGCGCCGGGTTGATCGATCTCGAGGGGGCGGCACAGGAGATCGACGTCACCGAGCACCAGATGCACGAGCTGATCCGGCGTCTGCGCGACGTGGCCGGAATCGAGGAGCCCTAGCGGCACGTCGGGCGCTAACTCGCGCTCGCACGCTCGCCGAATCCGCCGCTTTGACCGCGCCTCCGGCATGATCGCGCGACTGACGCCGTACGAGCTCCTCCTGCACCCGCTCGAAGGGCGAGACTTCCCGGCCATTCGCGCCGAGGCCGAGGAGCGACGAGTCGATGCCAGCGACCGCGATCAGATTCTTCTGCTGGGCGCGACGGCAGGGGTGCTCGAGCAGTGGGTCGGAGAGGACACTCCCCCCGAGGCGATCGACGAGTTCGGCGAGCTCCTCTTCCACGGCTTCGAGTTCTGGAGCACCGGCCGGCGCCTGTACCTGCTGAGCGAGCGAACAGTGTCGCTGCTCGCCCAGCCATCGTACGCCATGGCCGACTGGGCGCTCGCCGCTCCGCCGTCGTCGTATCTGCAGCTTCCCTACCAACGCTTCTGGTCGCGCGTGTCGCCTCATGCGCCCTTCGAGCCCGTCGATGGTATCTTCGTCGCCACCCGCGATCTGGGAACGGGGCGGGAAGGGGCGATCGAGCTTCGAGCCCTCATGGTGCTCGGACTGCGGCCAGAGCGCCCAGGTATCTCCCTCATCCCCGCTCGCTTGGTCGTGCGCCGCGGCGAGGAGTCGCGCTTCGCATCGCCTCCCTGGCGCGGCGACGGGCCGCCCTTCGCCAACGCCCTCCCGGGAGGCGAACGCAAGGGCTATCGCGCGATCGTGACGGCGGACGAGCTCACCGCCCTCGTCGTTCGAGCGCTCCACGTCCTCGACACCCGCACCACCGACCTTCGCCTGCGTGAGGCGACTCCGGGCGGAGAGGCGAGCGCCCTTCCCTCCGTCGAGGTGGACATTTTTTGACAGCCGAGCGGCATCGGACAGTAGTCGTTAGGCGGTGAAGGTCCGCTCATCATGCTTGCCCCGGCTCTGTCCACCACTCATCATCGACGGTGCCCATTCTCAAGGAGGGCGCGAATGACCTGGTCTATCTGCCGGCCGCAGGAGCCCCGCCTCGCGCCCGCCTGGCGGGCGCCCGGCGCCATCGCGGCGCTCGTCCTGGTCGTCCTCGGCTGCAACTCATCGGTGAACGGAGGGACGCTCACCGGCACCTGGACGGGATCGAACTCCGAGTTCAGCAACGTCTCGCTCCACCTGACCCAGACCAACGAGACGCTGACTGGGACCGCCAGCGTCACCGTGGCGGCGAGCTCGTGGACGGGGAGCGACCTTCCTCTCGCCGGCACGGACTTCGCCAACAACGTCTCGTTCGACATCACGATGCCGCCGGTGTCCGGCTACTCCGTGGTCGCCTTTTTTGGAGCCCAGGCGGGGAACGCGCTCAAGGGACACATTGGCGCTGCCAACGACACAATGACTCTGATTCGCCAGTGACTGTGGGATCGCCCGCCGGATACTCGGGGACGCCACTGCCGAAGAAGCTCGGGATTCGCGACGGCGCGTGTGTCGCCCTCCTCGGCGCGCCCGAGGCGTTCGAGCGGACCTTGGGGACGCTCCCGCCCGGTGCGACTCTGAGGCGTGAGGGTAGGGGGAAGGCCGACATCGTGATCTGGTTCGTCACGAAGGCGACAGAGCTCGAGCGCCGATTGCCCGCGGTCGCGCGCCTGATCGAGGTCGGAGGTCTCTGGATCGCGTGGCCGAAGCGCGCGTCGGCCGTGGCGACGGACCTCACCGAGGACGCGATTCGTGATGCGGCCCTCCCGCTCGGCCTGGTCGACCACAAAGTCTGCGCGATTGACGCGACCTGGTCGGGACTCCGCTTCGCCTGGCGCCGCGCACGCTGACGGCGCCGGCCGCTGACTTCGCTGTCGCGTCGCCCCCTTTCCTCACCCCCTGAGGCGACGTATCGTCGGACGGAACAGGATCGGCGCGCCAGCCGTTGCCGAGATACGCGAAGTGAGGAGTGAGCCGTGCGTTGGACGCCTGGTGGTGAAAGCCAGAATATCGAGGACGAGCGCGGCTCGTCCGGCGGAGGAGGGATGATCGGCGGCCGTGGCCTCGGGCTAGGGGGGTTCCTCATCCTCCTCGTCCTGAGCCTCGTCTTCCGGCAGGACTTCTTCAGCCTTCTCGGCGGTGGTGGCGGCGGCGCCCCCGTCGGGGATCCCGGCACCGGTGCCCCCACCGTGCCGGTGAAGTCGACGCCGGAAGAGGATCGCGAGGTGCAGTTTGTGTCGTTCGTGCTCGATGACGCGCAGCACGCCTGGTCGCAGATCCTGCCACAGGATGGCACACCCTACCGCGACGCGAAGCTCGTCCTCTTCCGCGGCGCCATCCAATCGGGGTGCGGGTTCGCGCAGGCGGCGATGGGGCCCTTCTACTGCCCGGTCGACCACAAGGTCTATCTCGACCTCGGCTTCTTCCAGGAGCTCGAGCAGCGCTTCGGCGCCCCGGGTGAATTCGCGCAGGCGTACGTCGTCACGCACGAGCTCGGGCATCACGTTCAGTCGCTGCTCGGCACCGATGCCCGCGTACGCCGGCTTCAGGACAGTCATCCCGAGGCGGCCAACGAGCTGTCGGTGGAGCTCGAGCTGCAAGCGGACTGCTTCGCCGGGGTCTGGGCCCACTCCACCGATCAGCGGCAGCTCCTCGAGAAGGGCGACGTGGAGTCGGCGCTGGGTGCCGCGGCCGCCGTCGGCGACGATCGGATCCAGAAGGCGCAGACGGGGGGCGTGCATCCGGAGTCGTTCACTCACGGAACGTCGGCGCAGCGCGTCGCCTGGTTCCGCCGCGGCTTCGAGAGCGGACGCACCGACGCCTGCGACACATTTGGCCGTGCCGCGCCCTGACGGCGCGCGCGGAGACTCCCCCGTGTTGACCGTCCGCCTGACGAGAGGGCGGGATGCGAAGGATCTTCTCACCTGCGTCCGGTCGGATGGATCGTCGACGTGGACACGCCTCAATCCGTTCTTCCCGGTTCACGATCTCACCCACCTGGCCGTGGAGTCGACTCTCGGACTCGATCGCGCCTTCTACGGGCTGATCGCCGAGGGGTGGCACATCTCCACCTTCGCCGAGCCGGGTGCCAGCCGGCGCCTTCCGCCGGAGGGGGTGTGGACGGAGATGGCCGTGTCGGCCATCCAGCGCTTCGACACGCCGGGTGGGCCGCTGTCGGTGGAGGAGGTGAATGACTTCATCGACGCCGGCATGCTCGACAAGCCCGTGGGCTTCGCCCGCCGCATCACCGAACGCGAGCTCGAAACGATCCTGGCGACAGTCGCCACGCTGCGAGGGAGGTGGCGGGCGCTCGGACCGGGCGAGTCGATGGAGATTCAGTTCGTGCCCGGCGCGCCGCCGGCCGCCGACGTGACGGTGCCGTGAACGCCTAAGACGGCGCCACCATGGACACGCGCACAGCGGCCCACACACTCAATCGGATCGCCGACCTCCTCGAGCTGCACGAGCAGTCTCGCTTCAAGGCGTCGGCCTTCCGCAACGCCGCTCGCGCGGTAGCCGCCCTCGACGCGACCGACCTGCGCCCTGCCCTGCAGGACGGCTCGCTCGCGCAGGTGCGCGGCATCGGACCGGTCACGCTCTCCGTCCTCACCGAGCTCGCGCAAGCGGGCGAGTCGAGCTACCTGCAGCAGCTCTCGGAGGACACTCCGGAGGGGCTCGTCGAGATGCTCCGCATCCCCGGCCTCGGCACCGCCAAGATCCGGGCGATCCACGAGGGCCTCGATATCGACACGGTGCACGAGTTGGAGGAGGCGGTTCGCGATGGCCGCGTCGCCCGCCTTCCGCGATTCGGACCGCGGATGGCGGAGAAGATCGCCCGCGGGATCGCCTTTCTGCGCGAGACGACACCGTTCGTTCTCTACCCTCGAGCTTTGGCGGAGGCGCGGCGGCTGCTCTCGGCAGTCAACGCCCATCCGGGCGTCGAGCGCGCGGAGATCGCCGGCTCGATTCGCCGGCGCAACGAGATCATCCGCGACGTCGACATCGTCGCCGCCTGCCGGGAGCGGCCCGAGAGCGTGGCCACAGCCTTCGTCCATGCCCCGGGGGTGCGCGACGCCATCGGCGCGGGAACCCGCACCGTCAACATCCGCTACGTCGACGGCACGCTCCTGCACCTCCACTGCGTCGAGCCCGATCGGTTCGCGGTCGCCCTCTGGCGGGCGACCGGCAGCGTCGAGCATGAGCGTGAGATGACCGCACGGGCGGCGGCATGCGGCCTCACTGTCGCCGACGACCGGCTGCTCGGCCCGACGGGCGAGCGGGTGCCGGTGCCTGACGAGCCGGCGCTCTACGCGGCCCTCGGACTGGCCTACGTCGAGCCGGAGCTGCGGGAGGGATACGGCGAGGTGCAAGCGGCCGCCGCCCGATCGCTTCCATCGCTCATCACGACCCGTGATCTCCAGGGTGTGCTGCACTGCCACTCCCAGTACTCCGACGGCACGTCGACCATCGGCGAGATGGCCGCGGCCGCGCGCGCGCGGGGCTGGAGCTACCTCGGGGTGTCGGACCACTCGCAGTCGGCGCTCTACGCCGGCGGACTCTCCCCCGAAACGGTGATGTCGCAGCACGAGGAAATCGACCGCGTCAACGAAGAGCTGGCCGGATTTCGGGTGCTGAAGGGAATCGAGGCCGACATTCTGATCGACGGCCGCGTCGACTACGAGTCGTCGATGCTCGATCGGTTCGACTACGTGATCGCATCGGTGCATTCTCGATTCGCGCTGGATGCGACGGCGATGACGGAGCGCGTGCTGCGCGCCCTCGACGATCCGCACGTCACGATCCTCGGACACCCGACCGGGCGGCTGCTTCTCACTCGCGAGCCGTACGCGATCGACATGGAGGCCGTGCTCTCCAAGGCCGCTGCCGTGGGAGTCGCGGTCGAGCTCAACGCCGACCCGCACCGGCTCGATCTCGACTGGCGGCTCTGTCTGGAAGCAAAGCGACTTGGCTGCTCGATCGAGATCGGCCCCGATGCTCACTCGACGGCCGGCCTCGACAACGTCGAGCTCGGGATCGGCATCGCGCGCAAGGGGTGGTTGGAGCCGGCCGACGTGCTGAACGCGATGAGCGCCGACGTGGTGACGGCGCGGGCGCGGCGGCGGCGGGCGGCATGACCCCGGGCCGGTCGAAGCGCGCGGCATCGAAGCCCGCGGCAATGAAGCGCGCCTCCACGAGGCACGCCGCCTCCCAGCGCGCGGCGAAGAAAGCTGGCGGCGGGAGGCCGGCGGGGGCGCGCAGCGCGGTGTCGCGCCAAACCCGATCCCGCCCAGGCACGCCATCCCGTCGCGGCCGCGCGACTCCCGAGAACGCCGCCGAGATCTTTCGCCGTCTCCGCGCCGCATATCCGGACGCGCACACGGCACTCAATCACACCAACGCCTACCAACTGCTCGTCGCGACGATCCTCAGCGCGCAATGCACCGACGCCCGCGTCAACGTGGTCACGCCCTCGCTTTTCGCCCGCTATCCGGATCCCGCAACCCTCGCCGCCGCCGATCGCGGTGAGCTGGAACAGCTCATCAAGAGCACCGGCTTCTTCCGCAACAAGGCGAAGAGCCTCATCGGGATGGCGCGCGCCGTCGTCGCCAACCACAACGGCGCGATCCCGCAGACGATGGAGGAGCTCGTGCACCTCCCGGGGGTGGGTCGGAAGACCGCGAACGTCGTCCTCGGCAACGCCTTCGGCCGAAACGATGGCATTGTCGTCGACACGCACGTGACGCGGCTTTCGCAGCGCCTGGGCCTCACCCGGCAGGGCGATCCCGTGAAGATCGAGCAGGACCTGATGCGACTTTTTCCGCCCGAGCAGTGGACGCTGCTCGCCCACCTCTTCATCGAGCACGGCCGACGCATCTGCGACGCCCGGCTGCCCAAGTGCGGCGAGTGCGTGCTCGTCGACCTCTGTCCATCCGCGAGAGTGCCATGAGCGACGCGCTCCGTCACTGGCTCATGAAGAGTGAGCCGAGCACCTTCTCCTGGGACGACCTCTGGAAGCTGCCGCACCGGACGACCAAGTGGGACGGCGTGCGCAACTTTCAGGCGCGCAACCTCCTCCGCTACGAGATCAAGAAGGGGGACCGGGTCTTCTTCTACCACTCGAGCGCCGAGCCACCGGCGGTGATTGGCGTGTGCGAGGTCGTGCGCGAAGGCTATCCGGACGACACCCAATTCGACCGGAAGTCCGACCACTACGATCCGAAGAGCAATCCGGAGCGCCCGCTCTGGTACATGGTAGATGTCCAGGCGATCGAAAGGCTCGGCCGCCCGGTCACCCTCCCCGAGCTCCGCACCGTACGAGGGCTCGAGAAGATGGCGCTCCTCAGGAAGGGGAACCGGATGTCGGTGCAGCCGGTGACGGCCGGGGAGTGGAAGATCATCTACGCTCTGGGGATGGAGCGCGCCTCGAGCGAGTGAGCGCGCCCCGAACCGGTTCGCATCTCGGGCGAGTGCGCCCGGGGCCTTGGGTGGTCCGCTCTGGCGCGCTACATTCTCACGCTTCGCACTTCGACATTCCCCCTTCGTTTTTGCCATGAAGACTGCCACCTTCGAGACGTCGCGCGGCACGATCATCGCTGAGCTCTACGACGAGGATGCACCGAACACCGTGGCGAACTTCGAGAAGCTCGCCAACAAGGGGTTCTACGACGGTGTCCGCTTCCACCGGGTCATTCCCGACTTCGTCGTGCAGGGGGGCGATCCATTGTCGCGTGACCTGCCCGCCGGCGATCGGCGCGTGGGTACCGGCGGCCCGGGCTACACCATCAAGTGTGAAACGAAAGACAATCCGCGCACCCATCTCGTGGGAGCACTCTCGATGGCCCACGCGGGGAAGGACACTGGCGGGAGCCAGTTCTTCATGGTGCTCAACGAGCAGAACACGAAGCACCTGAACGGCGTCCACACGGTGTTCGGCCGGGTGACGGGTGGGTTGGACGTGATGAAGCAGATTCGGCAGAACGACTCGATGACCACGGTGCGCGTGGCCTGAGGCCCGAGCGCCAATTGCGGAGGACGACGACGCATGGCACCGCCGTATCCGGAAGACAAGACTGCTGGATTCACGGGTTTGATCGTGGGCGCGGTGACGCTTCTGATCGCGCTGTCGACGATCGTGTATCTCACGAACGCGCACTACGCGCGCCTCGAGGGCGCAAAGGCGGAGGCGCCGAAGTAAGGCAGGCTGAGGCGCCCAAGTGTCGAGTTCTTGTCAGTTACTGCCGGCGCCCTACTCGAAGCATTTTCCCGGCAGACGGTTGGCTTAAGTGACCATAAGGCTAGTTGCGAGAGATTTTCGATGGCTTAACTTACTAACCCGTCAGTAATCGCGATGATCCAAATAGGCACCATTCATTTGTGGAACTTAGTGACTGACTAGTAGGTTATTTCGCCGTGACCACTCACCCTCACACAACCGAGCCACGCTGGCGCCGGCTCCCTGAGGAGCGACCCCGCCAGATCGTCGAGGCTGCCCTCGAGGTCTTCAGCGAGCACGGGCTCGCCGAAGCGCGCCTCGAGGACATCGCGCGTCGCGCCGGCGTCTCCAAGGGAACCATCTATCTCTACTTCCCCAACAAGGAAGCTCTCTTCTCGGAGATGATTCGCCAGATGGTTTCGGTGAACATCCAGGACTTCGCCGCCACGCTCTCCGACGACGAGTCCCCCCGCGACCAGCTCGAGCGCTACATGAGCTACCTCTGGCGCTATCTCCGCACCCCGCTCTTCGAGAAGGTCTACCGCCTGACGATGGGTGAGCTGCACAAATTCCCCCACCTCCTCCGCTTCTTCATCGAAGAGGTCACGATGCGCTCGATGCGCATCGTCTCCGGCATCATCCGCCGCGGCGTCGCCACCGGCGACTTCCGTGCGGTGGAGCCCGAGGTCGCGGCGCGAATCTTCCACTCTACCTTCGTCAAGCACGGCATCTGGTGCGCCCAGCGCGACCAGATCCCGTTTCTCGCCATGCATTCCGACGATGAGGTCTTTCGCCAACTCGTCGACTTCAACCTCCACGCGCTGGGCCTCAGCCCCAACGTGCCCGGCACAAGCTCTCGCGCATGAACCGCCGATCCAGAGTCCTTCGCCGGATCGCGGCCGCCGCCGCGCTGGCCGCCGTCGTCCTCGCACCGCGTACCTCGCTGGCGCAGGACTCGCTCGCCACCGGCCCGCTTACCCTCGGGGACGCGGCGCGCCTGGCGAGCCGTCAGAGCGCCAGCGCGCTCGAGGCGCAGTCCCGCACCGATGCCGCCGACGCACGAATCGCCCAGCGGCGCGCCGATCTCCTGCCCGACCTGTCGGCCACCGCATCCCAGAACGGCCGTACCTACAACTCGGCCACCTTCGGCTTCTCCTTCCCCGGCGGATTCTTCGACCCGAACGGCTCGATCATCGGGCCGGCGAACACCTACGACCTCCGCGCACACCTCTCGCAAACGCTCGTCAACGTGGCGGCGATCAAGCGCGTCGGGAGCGCCAAAACGGCCGCCGAGGCGAGCCGCTCCGACGCCGACAACGTCGCCGAGCTCGCGGCGCTGCGCGCGGCATCGGCGTACATCCGGACGCAACGGGGGAAGGCGCTCATCGTGGCCCGCTCCGCGGACTCGGTGCTCGCCGATTCGCTGCTCAGTATCGCCAACGACCAGCTCAAGGCGGGAGTCGGCGTGGCGCTCGATGTGACGCGCGCCCAATCGCAAGCTGCCTCCGTCCGCGCTCAGCTGATCGCCTCGCGCGCCGAGTACGATCGCCAGCGCGTCGATCTCGTTCGCTCGCTCAACCTCCCGGTCGGAACACCCATCACGCTCGCCGACTCGCTCGGCTCTCTGCCGGTTGCCGACACGCTCCCCAACGAGCAGCAGGCACTGGCCCTGGCACTCGATCGGCGCCCCGATGTGCGCGCCCTCCGCGAGCAACTCCTCGCCACGCAGCAGGGCGTGAGCGCCATCAAGGCGGAGAACATCCCGTCGGTCGATGCATTCGGGGACGACGGTTGGTCGGCCAAGAACGGCGGGAGCGTCCTCCCCACCTACACGTGGGGGGTGCAGCTCACCTGGGCCGCCTTCGATGGTGGACGCCGGCAGGCGCGCGTCGAGGAGCAGGTCGCCGCCGAGCGGGAGATCGACATCCGTCTCAAGGACCTCACCGAGCAGACGGCAAGCGATATTCGCACGGCGATGCTCGACCTCGAATCGGCGCGCGAGCAACTGGCCGCGGCGCGCGAACGGCTGCGCCTCGCCGAACAGGAGGTGGCGCAATCGCGCGATCGATTCACCGCGGGAGTGGCGAGCAATGCCGACGTCATCACCGCGTCGTTCTCGCTCAATTCGTCACGCAGCGATTTCGTGGATGCGCTCGCTTCTTACCAGGCAGCGCGCATCGAGTTGGCGCACGCGGAAGGCTCTGTGACATCGCTCCCCTGACGGGAGCACTCGCGGGGCACTGATTCGGTAGCAGGTGGGTTTCTCAATACGGGCGTAAGTGATCGAGGGGACGAGTGACGATGGCAACAACGATGGAACGCGACGTCAACACGGAAGCGAAGGGGCCAGCGACCTCCGCCGAGCGTCTGCCGAGTAACGGCACCACACGCAAGCGCGTGCTGCTCGTCGTCGGCATTCTCGCGGCGATCGCCGGGCTCACCTGGGCCGGGCGCACCTGGTACTACAGCCACACGCACGTGAGCACCGACGACGCCCAAGTCGACGGACGGATCATCCCGGTGCTGGCGAAGGTGGGCGGATACATCGAGGCGGTGAACGTCAAGGACAACGACTCGGTGAAGGCGGGTCAGACGCTGGCCAAGATCGATGACTCGGAGTACAAGGTGCGCCTCGAGCAGGCGCAGGGAGATCTCGAGTACGCCCAGGCCGCCGCGGGCTCCTCCAAGAGCTTCGGCCAGGCGCAAGCACAGGTAGAGATGGCGACGGGGCAACAGCAGGCCTCCGAGGCGCAGATCGCCGTGGCCCGCGCCAATCGCGACAAGGCCCTATCCGACCTCGCCCGAGCGAAGGAGCTCGTGGCGAAGCAGATCGTGTCGCCGCAGCAGCTCGACGCCTACCAGGCCGCCGCCGACGCCGCCGTCGCTCAGATGCAGGTGATCGAGCGGCAAACTCTCGCCGCGCGAGGGAACGTCTCGACCGCGCAGGCGGGGGTGAAGCTCGCTCAAGCCCGGCTTCTGGCGGCGCAGGCGGCGCGCGACAATGCGGCGCTGCAGCTCGGCTACACGACCGTCACCGCCCCGGAGTCAGGCACGATCGCGAAGAAGCTCATCGAGGTCGGCCAGCTCGTGCAGGCAGGCCAGACGCTCATGTCCGTCGTCTCCGACACCGGCACCTGGATCACGGCGAACTTCAAGGAGACCCAGCTCGCCGACATGCGGGTCGGCCAGCCCGCGGAAATCAGCGTCGATGCCTATAGCGGCGCGGTCGTCGAGGGGGAGGTCGAGAGCCTGAGCGGCGCCACCGGCGCGCGCTTCGCCCTCCTGCCGCCTGACAACGCGACCGGAAACTTCAACAAGGTCGTCCAGCGCGTTCCCGTTCGCATCAAGATCACGAAGCGGCTCGGGCCCGCCCGTCCGCTCCGCCCGGGGATGTCGGTGGACGTACACGTCAAGACGAAGTAGCCGACCCCGATGGCGACGACGAGCGCTCCGGCTGTCTCCGGACCGACGGTACGCGAGGAGACCCCGCGCGCGCACGCGGCGGTGACCGACGACAGGTACAAGAACAAGTACCTGATCGCCATCGCCGTCACGTTGGCGTCGGTTCTCGAGCTCGTCGACACCTCCATCGTCAACGTCGCGATCCCCGACATGATGGGGAACCTCGGCGCCACCCTCGACGAAATCGCCTGGGTGTCAACGGGCTACATCATCGCCAACGTCATCGTCATCCCGATGTCGAGCTGGCTGTCGGCGTACTTCGGGAGACGGAAGTACCTCGCCGGCTCGATCGCACTCTTCGTCGTCGCCTCCTTCTTCTGCGGCGCCGCGCACTCCCTCATCTGGCTCGTGACCTGGCGCGTCATCCAGGGGCTCGGCGGCGGCGCCCTCCTCTCGACCGCGCAGGCCACGCTCTTCGAGGCCTTCCCTCCCGAGCAGGTCGGGGTCGGCCAGGCAATCTTCGGCGTGGGCGTCATGGTGGGGCCGACGATCGGCCCGACGCTGGGCGGGTACATCGTCGACAACTACACCTGGCCCTGGATCTTCTACATCAACGTCCCCCTCGGGATCATCGCCTTCATGATGGTCCTGGCTTACGTGCGCGACACGAAGTACCAAGTGCGCGCCGAGAGCGTCGACGTGCTGGGCATACTCCTCCTCGCCCTCTGCGTCGGGTCGCTCCAGTGGATGCTCGAGCGCGGCGAGCGCAACGACTGGTTCGACTCCGACTTCATCACCACCCTCGCCGTGATATCGGGGGTGGCCGCCGTGCTCCTCGTCTGGCGCGAGCTCACCACGCCCGAGCCGGTCATCAACTTTCGCGTCCTCAAGAGCCGCCAGCTCACCGCCGGTGTGCTGATCGGCGCCTTTCTCGGCCTCGGACTCTACGGCTCGGTCTTCGTCCTCCCGATCTTCCTCCAGCAGCTGCACGGCTTCACCGCGTGGCAGACGGGGCGTGTGATCCTTCCGGGCGCACTGGCCTCGGCGGCGACGATGGCGGTCGTCGGCCGAAATGCCAACCGCCTCGACGCCCGAGTCACGGTGACCATCGGGACGCTGCTCTTCCTCTGGGCGATGTATCTGCTGTCGGTGCTGACGATCGATGCCGGCACGGGAGATCTCTTCTGGCCGCTCGTGCTGCGCGGCGTGGGACTCGGACTGATCTTCGTCCCGCTCACCAACGCCACGATGGCCGACCTGAAGACGAAGGACCTGGCGCAGGGCACGGGGTTGTTCAATCTGACGCGACAGCTGGGCGGCTCCCTCGGCATCGCGATCATGACGACCCTCATGACCCGCTTCACGGCCCAGGAGAAGGCGGTGCTGAGCGACCACATCGTGAGTGGCGATCCGGCCGTCATGCAGCGACTCGACATGATCGCCCACGGCCTCGCAGCGCGTGGCACCGATCCGATTGTCGCCAAGACCCAAGCGCTGGCGATCCTCAACCAGCAGGTCACCGCCCAGGCGAGCGTGCTCTCCTTCTCCAAGATCTACCTGCTGAGCGGGCTCCTCCTCGTGGCCTCGCTGCCGCTTCTCCTGCTCTTCAAGACGGGACGCGGCCGCGGCGCGATGGGACCGGCGCACTGAGCCGGGGTAGGAAGAGAGGGGCGCGCCCGATCCGGCCGGCCCTGATGCTGGGGTGGACCGGCGAGGGTGAGCCAGGTCGCTGTTGGGTGATGAACCTGGTTGGCCTATACTCCGAGAGATTCTCGAGCAGCTAGCGCAGACACCCTTCCGCCACCCTCCGATGCTCCCTTCGCGCACCGACGCCATCGCCCTGGTCAACGAGTACACACAGAGTGACTCGCTGCGGAAGCACATGCTCGCCGTCGAGGCGGCGATGCGCGCCTACGCCGTAAAGCTCGGCGGCGAGCCGGATCGCTGGGCCTTGGCGGGGCTCGTTCACGATTTCGACTACGAGCGCTGGCCGAACGCGTCGCACTCGGCTACCGACGAGCATCCCGCTCAGGGCGTCCGCCTCCTGCGCGAACGCGGTTACCCTGAGGACGTCTTGCACGCGATCCTCGGCCATGCCACGTACACGGGCGTGACCCGCGACACGCCGATGTCGAAGGCGCTCTTCGCGGTGGACGAGCTGACCGGGCTGATAACGGCGACGGCGCTGGTGAAGCCGTCGCGCAGCGTCCACGAAGTGGATGCCCGCTCGGTCCGAAAAAAGATGAAGGACAAGGCCTTCGCCCGCGGCGTCAACCGCGAGGATGTGGTGAAGGGCGCCGAGGAGCTGGGGGTGGACCTCGATATCCATATCCAGTTCGTCATCGACGCGATGCGCGGCGCTGCCGAAGACATTGGGCTCGCCGGCGCCCCGGCGGGGGGCTAATTGGCGGCCAACACTTGGAGCACGCCCTGCGTAATGACGGCGAGGACCTGCACCGACCGAAATGACCGCTGCGCCGCGCCTGCACTTGGATTCGGCTGTGACTCGCCCCGTGGCTGAGGAAGAGGCGGCCGCCCAGGAGCGGGGACTGGTCATCAAGGCTCAAGCAGGAAGCGATGATGCGTTCGCGGAGTTAGTGCGACTTCATCAGCGCCGTGCCTACGCCGTAGCCAGGGCGATCGCCGTCACGCACGAGGACGCGGAGGACGCCGTTCAGGAGGGGTTCCTGCACGCGTACCGGGCGTTGCAACGCTTCAGGCCTGAACAGGCTTTCGGCGCGTGGCTGCACCGGATCGTGGCCAACGCCGCGCTCGACATCGGGCGGCGACGGCGGGTGCGCGACGCCGATGCGCTTTCGGAAAACGTTGCACTCCCGCATCGTGATCCGGCAGAGGCGAGCGAGCTTCGGCAGCGGTTGGTGGAGGGACTACGGACGCTCACCGCGCGTCAACGGTCGGTGATCGTCTTACACGACGTAGAAGGCTTCACTCACGGTGAGATCGGAGCCATGCTGGGTATACCGGAGGGAACTGCCCGTTCCGATCTCCATCATGCACGCGTCGCGCTCCGGCGCGAGCTGCACGATCTGCGGAGTACGCGATGACATTCGAGCCACGAATTGGCGACAGCCCTGACGAGGAAGTGACCCGGGTACTGCGTTCGCTGTACGCGGCGCCCGGCTCGGACGGGTATTGGCTGATGCTCGAGCGTCGGATCATGGCGGGCATTGCGCGCTCGGAAGAAGAGGGATGGTGGCGCGAGCTCGCGCGGTGGGGACGCACCGGCGCGCTCGCCGCCTCGGTGGCTGTCGCCGTTGCCGCCGCCACCCTCTGGCGGGCGCACGAGCGGAGCCAGCAACTCGCCTTCACTCAGCTCTTCGAGTCCTCTCGCAGCGCCGATGTGCAGTTGGCGACGCAAGCCGGGCCCGAGTCGGATCGTGAGACGACGCTTCGCTTCGTCATCTCCCCCTGAGGATGAACGCCATGCAGCGCTCTAAGACGCTCGCCCTTGGTTTCCTGATCATCACCCTGGTCGCGGGTGGTGCCCTGGGATTCACGGCTGACCGAGTGATCAATCGCAACGTGTGCAACAGCCCCACCGAACGGGCGGCGATGCGCCAATACCTGGCCAACCGGCTCGGCCTGAGCCCAGCGCAGCGGGCGCGCGTGGACTCCATTCTCGACACACGTCATCGGGAGGCGGTCCGCGTCATCGCCCCCGTGAAATCGCAACTCGACTCGGTGCGCGCCCAAGCGCGCAGCCAGATCCTGGCAGTGCTCGACCCGACGCAGCAGGCGGAATTCCGCCGCATGATCGAGGAGACGAGGAAGCAAGAGGAGTCCGATAGCAAATGAGGTCGTTCGCCGCCGTGGTCGTCCTCGGGACGGCCGCGGCCGGCCCGCTCCACGCCCAATCTCCCTCCGATACCGCCGCCCGGCCGATCTCCCTGTCGGAGGCGATATCGCGCGCGCAGCAGAGTTCTCCCACCACGGTCACTGCGCGCGGGACGGTGCGCACCGCGCAGGCGCAGGAGCTCGTCGCCAAGGGCGCCTTCATCCCCAGCGTCACCTTCTCGGCCGGAAACGTCTACACCAACGGGAACCGCTTCGACACGCAGGGGAATCTCGTCCCGTACACCGGCGACCCCTGGCAGTACAGCTACGGGCTGTCGATCGCCGTCGATGCCTTCGACGGCCTCCGGCGGATCTATGATCTCCGGGCGGCTCGCGCGGCGATTTCCGCGGCCGACGCCAACGAGCTCGAGCAGCGCTTTCAGGTCGCCCTACAGGTGAAGCAGCAGTACTACGCGGTCCTTGCCGCTCGCGAGGAGGAGGCGGCGGCGGATGCACAGTTGGCCCAGGCCCTGCAGAGCCAGACCGTCGCCAACGCGAAGCTCAAGGCGGGGAGCGCCACTACCTCTGACTCCCTCCGCGAGGTCATCGATGTCGGGAATGGGCGACTGGCGCAGCTTACCGCCGCCAATGACCTCGTGACTGCCAACGCCGGCCTCACCCGCCTGGTCGCGACACCGTATCTGGTCACGGCGAGCGCGGACGACACGCTCGACCGGGAAGCGCCGATCGATACGGCGTCGCTCCTCCCGCTGGCCGATGCTGGTCCGCAAGTGCAGTCGGCGGCGGCCACCGCGACGTCGGCGCAAGCTGCGGCGAAGTCGGCTCGTTCTCCCTACTACCCCACCCTCTCGCTCAGCTATGCGCGCAGCGGCAACGGGAGCGATCCTGACTTCCGCCTCACCGCGCCGGAGTACACGGGCTCGAACCAGTTCCGGCTCGGTCTCAGCTGGTCGGTCTTCTCGCAATTCACGCGCGAGCAGGCGGTGGCGGTGGCGGACGTCGCACAAACGGAGGCCGAGGCGACGCTCCGAGATACCCGCTTCCAGGCGCGGCAGCAGCTCGTGCAGTACCTTGGGGCGCTCCGACTGGCGCGCGAGAAGGTCGAAATTCAGAGGGCTTCGGTCGAGGCGGCGACGGAGGACCTGCGCGTGCAGAGACGGCGCTACGAGGTAGGGGCATCGACGATCCTGGACGTGCTGACGTCGCAGACCGTCCTCAATCAGGCGCGACAGAACCTCATTCAAGCGAGGTTCGATTACCGAGTGGCGCGCGCGCAGCTGGAAGCACTCATTGGACGGGAGCTATGACACGTCGCGCCTCGCTGATCCTCGCTGTGCTTCTCCTTCCCGCCTGCCATCGGCAGCAACAGAGCGCCCCGGCCGTCCAGACCGCCGCCGTCGCCAGACAGACGATCGTGGTCGATGTGGAGGCCACCGGCGTCATTCAGCCGATCAACGCGGTGCAGGTCCGCTCGAAAGCATCGGGGCAGATCGTGAAGATGCCGGTGAGCACCGGGTCGATGGTGAAGCCGGGCGACCTGCTCGTGCAGATCGATCCGCGGCAGGTGCAGAGCATGTACGACCAGGCGCTGGCGGCTCGCGACGCGGCGCAGACGAACCTCGAGGTCACGCAGACCCAGCTCAAGCGCCAGCAGGAGCTCTTCGACGAGCGGGTGTTGACCGCCACCGATTTGGAGACGGCGCGCCTCGCCTTTGCGAACGCTCAGTCGCAGCTCGCGAGCGCGAAGGCGAATCTGGACGTGGCCAAGATCGCGCTCGAGGACGCCACGATTCGTGCGCCCATTGCCGGAACGGTGTTGGACAAGGAGGTCTCCCTCGGCCAGGTGATCAGCTCGGCCACGGCGTCGTACGGCGGTGGCACGACGCTGCTCACCATGGCGGATCTATCGGAGATCCTCGACAGCACGCTGGTGAACGAGAGTGATGTCGGCAACGTGAAGCCGGGCCAGTCGGCCGCGATCACCGTCGACGCCTACCCGAATCACGTCTTCCGCGGAGTGGTGCAGAAGATCGCGCCCGAGGCCACAGTGCAGCAGAGCGTCACCATGTTCCCGGCGCTGATCAAGATCGACAACACCGAGGGGCTCCTGATGCCGGGGATGAACAGCGACGTCTCGATCCTGGTGCAGGAGCGCGACAACGCCCTCGCCGTGCCGAACGACGCGATCCGCTCTCCTCGCGATGCGCCGGCGGCGGCGAGCGCCCTCGGGCTCGATCCCGCTGTGGTGCGGAAGTCGGTGCAGGATCAGCTCGCGGCCGCCGGCATCGGCGGAAAGCGCGGCGGAGACACGGCAGCCTCGGGGAGCGACATCCTCCGCACCTCTGCAACGGGTGCGGCGGGTGCAACAGGTGCAACAGGTGCGGCGGGTGCAACGGGCGCAGCCGGAGCACGCGGAACGCGCGGAGGCGCCGCGGGCCGGGGGGGCGACAGCGCGAGCCGGCGCGGTGGTGCCAGCAGTGGCGCGAGCTCCCAGGGAGGCGATCGCTCGTCAGGCGGCGCCGCGAGGGGCAGCCAGGCGGGCGTGAGCCGCCTCGGCAACGCGACCGATCTCGGCCCTGGCGGCACCAATGGCAGTCGTCCCGGCCTCGTATTCGTCGCCCAGAACCAAACCTTCGAGCCGCGGCTCGTTCTGCTCGGCATCAGCAACTACGACGTCACCGAGGTCGTTTCGGGCGTCAAGGAGGGCGATCGCGTGGCGCTCGTGACGGCGGCGATGCTGGCGCAGAAGCGCGGCCAGTTCCAGGAGCGAGTGCGCGGGATGACCGCTCTCCCTGGGACGTCCGGAAACCAAACCAGCGGTACCGCGCGCAGCAGCGGCGGATCACCCCGGCCCTGACGCCATGCTCATCGGCGAGATCGTGATGGTGGCCCTCGGGGCCTTGCGAGCAAACAAGCTGCGTTCGCTCCTCACGATGCTCGGCATCGTGATCGGAGTGGCCGCGGTGATCACAGTGGTGGCGCTCGGCACCGGTGCGCAGCGTGCCGTGAGCGCCCGCATCTCGGCGCTCGGAACGAACCTGCTCACCGTCATCCCCGGCCAGGTGTTCGTCGGCGGCGTCGCATCAGCCTCCGACCGCGCGAAGCTCACAGTGGATGATGCGACCGCGCTCGAGCAGCATGCGGAGCTCATCCAGGCAGTGGAGCCCGAGATGTCGCGGCAGCTCCAAGTGCAATACCTGAATCGCAACACCAGCACGCAGGTGATCGCCGCCCCCGCGAACTACCTGGATGTGCGCCGCTACACAATGGCGGCTGGGCGGATGTTCACCACAGCCGACGACGCGGCGCGGAAGCGGGTGGCCGTCGTCGGCGCGACGACCCTGGCGAACCTCGGTGTCCCGAGCCCCGAGGCACTCGTCGGGCAGAACGTTCGGATCTTCGGGATCGAGTTCACGGTCGTCGGGGTCTTCGCGCCCAAGGGGGGCGCCACCGGATTCAACGACCCGGACGACGAGGTCGTGATCCCGCTCAACACCGGCCGCTTCCGCGTCTTCGACACCAAGGACGTGCGCTCGATCAACGTCCTGGCGCCGTCGGAGGCCCAGATCCCCGAGACCATGGCCGAGGCGCAGCGCATCCTCCGCCGCGCGCATCGCATCCCCACGGGAAAGGATGACGACTTCCAGATCCGCAACCAGGCGGACTTCCTCAACACGCTCTCCGAAAGCACCCAGGTCTTCGGGCTCTTGTTAGGTGGGATCGCCGCGGTGAGCCTGCTCGTGGGCGGAATCGGAATCATGAACATCATGCTGGTGTCGGTCACCGAGCGCACGCGGGAGATCGGGGTGCGCAAGGCGCTTGGCGCGACGCGCCTCAACATTCTTCTGCAGTTCCTGATCGAGGCGGTGGTCCTCTGCCTGGTGGGCGGCCTGATCGGTGCAATAGTGGGAATCGGCGGAGCGATCACCCTCAATCGCGCCTTCGCCTGGAACACCCAGGTGGCTCCGTCGTCGATCTTGCTGGCGTTCGTCTTTTCGGCACTGACCGGGGTGATCTTCGGCGTCTGGCCGGCGCGTCGCGCGGCCCGCATGGATCCGATCGTCGCACTGCGCTACGAGTAGCGTCCGAGTGTAGCGGCGAGCGCTTGCGAGCATCGCCGGCACCCACACATCCTGTAGCAGTGCCGACACCGCCGACGATGCCCATCGGCATCGAACTTCCTCCGCGCACACCGGTCCTCGGCCTCTTCCGTGTGAATGGCGAGGAGCGTGAGATCGCGTTCGCGCCGCACAAGACGCTCCTCGAGGTCCTGCGCGAGGATCTCGGACTGACCGGCACCAAGCATGGCTGCGAGCTGGGCGAGTGCGGCACCTGCACCGTGCTGGTGAATGGTGAGCCCATCCTCTCCTGCCTCGCGCTCGCCCAGGCACACTGCGGCCAGGCCATCGACACGGTGGAAGGCATGGCGAATGGCCCTGCTCTGCATCCGCTTCAGGACGCGTTCGCCGTGCTGGGGGCAGCGCAGTGCGGATACTGCACGCCGGGCTTCCTCCTGACGGCGAAGGCGCTGCTCGCCGCCAATCCGCGGCCGACACGAGCCGAGATCGCCGATGCGCTGGCCGGCAACCTGTGCCGGTGCACCGGCTACCTCAAGATCTTCGAGGCGGTGGAGCTGGCCGCCGAACAGATGGGCAGCGCTACGAGATCGCCCAGTGCCTGACGAGAGCCGCAAGGCCAGGCCGACCTCCGGACGCGTCGTCGGCGCGTCGCGACGTAAGGTCGACGCGACGGCGAAGGTCACCGGAGAGCTGCGGTTCGCCGATGACCTCGTGCTCCCCCGCATGCTCCACTGCAAGATCCTTCGGTCACCGATCGCCCACGCACGGATCGTCCGCCTGGACGTGGGCCGGGCGCTCACCCATCCCGGGGTCGTGGCCGTGCTCACCGGGAGCGAGCTTCCGATCACCTTCGGCATTCTCCCGACCTCCCAGGACGAGCACGCGCTCTGCCCGGAGCTCGTGCGTTTCGTCGGCGATCCTGTGGCGGCGGTGGCGGCGGTGGACGAAGACACGGCGCTCGAGGCGTGCGGCCTGATCGACGTGGAGTACGAGGCGCTGCCATCCATCGGCTCGATCGACGACGCCCTCGCCACCCCCGAGCCGCGGCTGCACGACTACGGCGATTCGGGGAACGTGCACAAGGCGATCGCTCTGGACTTCGGCGGGGTCGAGGAGGCGATGCGGAGCGCCCACCTGGTGCGCGAGGACACCTTCTTCTACGAGGGGAACACCCATCTGCCGATGGAGCAGCACGCGGCGCTCGCGCACTGGTCGCCGGACGGGAAGCTCACCCTCTGGTCGAGCACCCAGACGCCGCACTACGTGCACCGCGCACTCAGCAAGGTCCTCGGCATCCCCGCGGCTCACGTGCGCGTCGTCGCCGTGCCGAACGGCGGCGCCTTCGGCGGCAAGTCCGATCCGTTCAGCCACGAGGTCGTGGTCGCCGCCCTCGCTCGCAAGACCGGCCGCCCGGTCAAGATCTGCCTGACGCGAGAGGAGGTCTTCTATTGCCATCGCGGCCGGCACCCGACGCTCATGCACATCCGCACCGGTGTGACGCGCGAAGGACGCATCGTCGCGATGGACTTCACGTCCTTCCTCGACGGCGGCGCCTACGGATCGTATGGCGTAGCCAGCACCTACTACACGGGCGCGCTCCAGACGGTCACGTACGAGGTGCCCGCCTACCGCTTCCGCGGCGCCCGCCTCTTCACCAACAAGCCCCCGTGCGGCCCGAAGCGCGGCCACGGCACGCCACAGCCGCGCTTCGCCGTCGAGTGCCAGCTCGACAAGATCGCCGAAGATCTCTCCCTCGATCCGGCGGCGATGCGGATGCAGATGTTGCAACCGGCCAACTCCATTACCGCCAACTGGCTCCGCATCGGCACGATGGGGCTCGGGGCGTGCATCGAGGCCGTGGTCGAGCGCAGTGGGTGGCGCGACAAGTACCGGCGTCTCCCCTTCGGCCGGGGCGTGGGCATCGCCTGCTCCTCGTACATCACCGGCGCCGGCCTTCCGATCTACTGGAACAGCATGCCGCACTCGAGCGTGCAGCTGAAGCTCGATCGCTCGGGAGGGGTGACCGCGTTCTGCGGCAGCACCGATATCGGCCAGGGCTCCGACTCGGTGCTCGCCCAGTGCGTGGCCGAAGTGCTCGGCGTCGAGCCCGTCGACGTCCACGTGGTGACGGGCGACACCGACCTCACGCCGATCGATCTCGGCTCGTACTCGTCGCGCGTGACGCTGATGACGGGAAACGCGGCGATCCAGGCGTCGGAGCGCGCGCGTCAGCTTCTCGCGGCTGCTGTCGCCGCGAAGTTGGGAGTGAACGCCGAGAGCCTCGTCTTCGGCGAGCGCCGCGTCTTCGATCCGGAGAACCCGAATCGCGGCGTGTCGTTCGCCGAGGCGGTGCAGCTCGCCGAGACCGCCAACGGTGCGATCGGCACCGTCGGATCGTACACGCCGCCGCGCTCTCCCGGCCGTTACAAGGGAGCCGGCGTAGGCCCGTCCCCCGCCTATTCCTATTCGTGCGCGGTGGCCGAGGTCGACGTCGACCCGAGCACCGGCGTCGTGCGCGTGCCGAAGGTCTGGATCGCGCACGACATCGGGCAGGCGATCAACCCGATGGTCGCGATCGGGCAGGTCGAGGGCTCCGTGTACATGGGCCTCGGCGAGGTTCTCATGGAGGACATGACCTATCGCGATGTGGCGAAGAATGTCGTCCATCATCACCCGAGCATGCTCGAGTACAAGAGTCCGACGACCTTCGAGATGTGCGACGTCGAGACGATCTTCGTCGGTGAGCCGGACCCCGCCGGACCTTTCGGGGCCAAGGAGGTTGGACAGGGACCCCTCCTCCCGATTCCTCCGGCGGTGGTGAACGCCGTCTACGACGCCGTCGGCGTGCGCATCGATCAGGTGCCGTGCGCGCCGCACGCCGTGCTTCGCGCACTGCGCGACAAGATGCGGGGCAAGAGCCCTCGCTACGGCCCGACGCGCATGCCCGAGTACACCTTCCCCGAGGCGGCACTGGTGCCGACGCCGGCCCAGGGCGGCACGGGCCGGGAGGCCGATGGTCGCGAGCACAGCGAGGTGGGGGGACCGGTAGGAAGTGCGCCAGAACGTCCGGCCCCGCCGCGCCGCTGATGCTCCGTCTCCCTCCCTTTCGCTACGTCGAACCGCGGTCGGTGACGGATGCCCTCAGGCTCCGCGCCGATGCCGGACCGGACGGCGCGTACGTCGCCGGTGGGACGGATCTCTATCCCAACATGAAACGCCGCCAGCAGACGCCGCGCACCGTGATCGGCATCGGGCGTCTGCGCGAACTCGGCGTCATCCACGGATCACCCCACGATGACGGCCTGACGATCGGCGCCGGCGTGACCCTGTCGGCGCTGGTGCGCCACGAATCCGTGCGCCGCTTCTATCCCAGCGTGGCCCGCGCCGCGAGCCTCGTCTCCACACCGCTCCTTCGCAACATGGGGACGATCGGCGGCAACCTCCTCCTCGACACGCGGTGCAACTACTACGACCAGACGTACGAGTGGCGGAAGGCCATCGACTTCTGCATGAAGCGCGACGGCGAGATCTGCTGGGTGGCGCCCTCGAGTCCGCGCTGCTGGGCCGTTCAATCCTCGGATAGCGCGCCCCTCGCCGTCGCCATCGGCGCGGAGGTGACGCTCGTGAGCGCGCGCGGCGAGCGACGCATTCCGGCGTCCGCGCTGTACCACAACGACGGCATGGCGTATACGACGAAGCAACCGGACGAGCTCCTGGTGGCTTACCACCTCCCTCCGGTCGATGACTGGCGCGCGACTTACCTGAAGCTCCGCCGCCGCGACTCCTTCGACTTCCCGGTGTTGGGCGTCGCCGCTCAGGTTCAGGTCACCGAGGGACGCGTCACGCGCGCGCGGATCGTGCTGGGCGCCGTCGCCTCCTGTCCACTCGAGGTGCCTGACGCGGCATCGGTCCTGGTGGGACAGCGGCTCGACCCGTCGACCATCGGCGCGGCCGCCGACGCCGCATTCCGCCCCGCCAAGCCGATGGACAATACGGACCTCACCCTCGCCTGGCGGAAGGAGATGGTGCGGGTCTACGTTCAGCGGGCACTGGAAGAATTGGCAGCCGCCTGACCGAGAACCGAGCGCCGTGCCGACATCGTATAACGCTCGCAGGCCATTCTGGTCTGCGAGCAGTACGGGGAAGGCGAGCCAGGCGAGGCGGGCAGTCGACGCCGCGTCTGGCTCGCGTCTTTCTCCACCCTCTCACTCGTCGCTCCATGCGTGATTCTGTCCGACTGGCCGTCACAGCCACCGTGTTCGCGTTCGCCGCGTGCTCCACCTCTTCGACCGCGAAGCCGGGCACCCCCGCGCCGCAGACGACCCCGGCTCCGACCTCGGTGACCGAGACCCGGGGCATGAGCGATTTCGATCAGCAGGTGCTCTTCAAGCGGCTCGACGATCTCGACTTCCAGATTCAGCTCGGCCGGCAGATGATCGTGCGGAATGTCCTCTATGCCGGCGCCGAGGGGATGATCATCCCCGCCTATCTCTTTCTCCCTCTCGACACGACCGCCAAGCACCCAGTCGTGATCACGATACACGGCGGCGTCCATGGAGACTTCGAGCACTTCTACATCCCCGAGGTGCGCTCCCTGGTCGGCCACGGATACGTCGTGATCGCCCCCGAATACCGGGGGAGCACAGGCTACGGACGGGCGCACTACGACGCGATCGATTACGGGGGGAAGGAGGTCGATGATGTGATCGCCGCGCGTGCCTATCTCGCGACGTACGTCCCCTCGGCCGATATCAGCCGCCTCGGAATCATGGGGTGGAGCCACGGCGGCTACATCACGCTCCTCTCGATCTTCCGCCACCCCGAGCTCTTTCGCGTCGCTGTGGCCCACGTGCCGGTGACCGACCTGGTGACGCGCATGCACATGCACTCTCCCGAGTACCGCCAGATCTTCGCCGCACAGCAGGCATTCGGCGGGACGGTCGAGCAGAATCCCACGCCCTACATCGACCGCTCGCCGATCGCCCACGCGCGCGAGCTGCGGACTCCTCTGCTCGTGCTCACCGCCGATAACGACGACGACGTCTTCATCCAGGAGAATCACAACCTCCGTGACTCCATGGTGGCGGCGGGGAAGATGGCCGACGGGTTGTACACATATCGCGAATGGCACGACCCGCCCGGGAAGCACGAGTTCAGCCGGGTCGATACTCCCCAGGCCCATGAGGCCTGGGACCTCACCCTCGGGTTCCTCGGCAAGTACTTACAGTAGACCTGCCCAGGAGGCGCTTAACTCCGGCCTTGCGCCTCGTAATATCGTCCGATATATCTCACGCTATATCTCTAGCGGAGTATGGTCATGCATCGAGGGTATGGGAGGTGCGGCGATTGGTACGCGGCCGGCCGGAGTTCGTGGGGGTTCGATCCCGGCTTCATGTCGTGGTTCTGGGGGGGCCCTGGGAGCAGGCGGGGCGGCCCCTTCCGCGGCGGGCGGATGTTCGAGCAGGGTGACCTCAAGTACGTCATCCTGCGCCTCCTTGAGGAGAAGCCGCGGCATGGTTACGAGGTGATCAAGGAGCTCGAGGAGCGATTCGGCGGGGCCTACTCACCGAGCCCGGGCACGGTCTATCCGACGCTGACCATGCTCGAGGATCTAGGCTACGCCAAGGCCTCCCCCGAAGAGGGGGGGAAGAAGGTCTACGAGATCACGCCCGAGGGAAAGGCGCACCTCGCCGAGCATCAGCACACGGTGGACGACATCTTCGCGCGGATCACAGAGTTCGGCTCGAGCTTCTTCGGCGAAGGGATGATGCGGGTCAATCACGCCTTCAAGGACGTCGGACGAGCCACGTATACCACGGCGCCGCGGCACGCGCGCGACCCGGAGCGGTTGACGAAGATCGCTGACATCCTGCGCCGGGCGGCGCAGGAGATCGAGGAGCTCGGCCGCTAGGGCGAGCGAGGAGTAGCAAAAAGACACCGATCCGGCACGAAAGGGTCGCGGATTCGTTTCGCGGCCCTATCTTCTTCGAGAAGCTGGAGCGTCACACGGGCGGCCGCGGACCCTGCGTTGGCCGCCCGCGCGCCATGAAGGACCTCCTCACTCGCCACGCCGCAGCCAACTCCACCCCCAGCATGAGCGCCGAGCCGAGCGGAGCCTCGCCAGCCCAGGAGACGTCGGGCGAGCCATCCTCGGGCTCCACCGACGCGCCTCCCACCGCGACGATCGGCACGCCGGGGATGGCGGCTACCGGCGAGTTCACCACCGCCTCGAGCGGTCCTCGCCACGTCGAGGAGCATCCGACCGGGCGTCGCCTGGCGATACTCTCTCTCACGGCGCTCGGCGTCGTCTACGGCGACATCGGCACCAGCCCGCTCTACGCCCTCAAGCAATGCTTCGGCCGCGCGTCGGGCATCGTTCCCACGGTGCCTAACGTCTACGGCGTGCTGTCGCTGGTCGTCTGGTCGCTGACGCTGATCGTCACCGTCAAGTACATCTACTTCATCATGCACGCGGACAACAACGGCGAGGGAGGTATCCTCGCCCTCCTCGCCCTCGTGCATCAGAACGTGAGGAAGAAGGGCGCCAAGCGGCGGATCATGCTGCTCACCGCCGTCGGCCTCTTCGGCGCCGCACTCCTCTACGGCGATGGCGTGATCACCCCGGCCATCACCGTCCTCGGCGCCGTCGAGGGCCTCGAGGTGGCCACCCCACTCTTCAGCCGCTTCGTCGTCCCGGCGAGCGTCCTGATCCTGGCCACGCTCTTCTTCTTCGAGAAGAAGGGCACCGATCGGATCGGGAGGGTGTTCGGCCCGATCATGCTCCTCTGGTTCCTCTCGATCGGCGCCGCCGGCCTCGTCGAGATCGCCCGAGAGCCGGCGATCCTGCGGGCGATCAACCCGGCGTACGCGGTCCGCTTCTTCCTCGAGAATGGCACGCCAGGCTTCTTCATCCTCGGTTCCGTCGTCCTCGTCGTCACGGGTGCGGAGGCACTCTACGCCGATATGGGGCACTTCGGACGCCGTCCGATCCGGGTCGCCTGGGGGCTGGTCGTCTTCCCCACCCTGCTGGTGAACTACTTCGGCCAGGGCGCCCTGCTCCTTCGCGACCCGACGGCCGCGGCGAACCCGTTCTACCGGCTCTTTCCGCAAACGATGCTGTACCCAATGGTGGCGCTGGCCACGGCCGCCGCCGTCATCGCCTCGCAAGCGCTCATCTCCGGCGCCTACTCGATCACGCAGCAGGCGATGCAGCTCGGATATTCGCCGCGCATGACGGTGACCCACACCTCGAAGCTCGAGGCAGGGCAGATCTACATCAGGGAAGTCAACGCGGCCCTCGCCGTCGGATGCATCGCGCTGGTGATCGGATTCCGCTCGTCGGGAGCGCTGGCGTCAGCCTACGGCATCGCCGTCACCGGCACGATGGCGATCACGACGATGCTTTTCGCCGACATCGCACGCTATCGGTGGCACTGGTCGTGGGCGCGCGTGGGCGCGTTCCTGGCCTTCTTTCTCACGATCGACTTGTCCTTCCTGATCGCCAACGCCGTCAAGGTCGAGCATGGCGGCTGGGTGCCGCTCGCGGTGGCCGGAGCGGTCTACCTGTTCATGACCACCTGGAAGATGGGACGCGCGGCCCTCCATTCGCTCCTCGCCGAAGCGGGCCTACCGATCGACCTCTTCCTCGACGACGTCCGCCGGCGCAAGCCGCCGCGCGTCCCCGGAACAGCGGTCTTCATGACGAGCGATCCCCTGGGTGCGCCGGTCGTGCTCCTCCACCACCTCAAGCACAACAAGGTGCTGCACGAGCAGGTGCTTCTTCTCTCGATCATCACACTCGACATGCCGGAGGTTCCGGCGTCGGAGCGTCTGATCGTGCGTCCTCTCGGCGAGGGGTTCTATCGCGTCGTCGCTCGATACGGCTTCATGCAGACGCCGAACGTGCCCGAGATCATGGCGGCCTGCCGCCCGCTCGGCGTCCGCTCCAAGCCTAGCGATACCTCGTACTTCCTGGGGCGGGAGCACCTGATTCCGACCGGGCACGCCAAGCTGCCCCGCTGGCGCAAGCAGCTTTTCGTCCTCATGGCGCGCAACGCCCGGTCGGCCACGGAGTTCTTCGGGCTTCCCCCGAATCGCGTGGTCGAGCTCGGGGCCCAGATCGAGTTCTAACGTCCGCGACGCCCAGTGTGGCAGTCAGCGGGCGGCGACGGCGACCTTGACCTTCTTCCCGTGCCGCAGCACGACGAAGGAGTTCGCCTCGTCTGGGTCGAGGGAGAGCGACGTGCCGCTCGAATCCCGCACCGCCTTCCCGTTGGCGGTCAGGATCACGTCACCGGACTTGAGACCCTTCCACCGGTCGTCCGCTTGGAGCACCAGCAGCCCCTTTGCGCTCCCCGCGCCGAAGTACGACGAGAGCTCGCTGCCCACGTCGGTGAGGCGAAGTCCCGGCCAGGAGAGCCCGTAGCGATCGTCGCCCGGTCCGATGATCCCCGCCCGCCGCCTCGGCATCACGGTCACCATCGGATAGTAGGTGCGCGAGAGCGGCTGCAGTTGGATCCTCAGATTCTGGTAGTCGCGGTCGAGCTGACTCTGGCTCCGCCGAAGCGCGCGTTCGGCCTCACGCAGCGCCCGATCCGTGATCTGCTGATAGTCCTCGTAGTAGCCATCCTCGCCCGGGGCACGCGGCGCCGATCCGGGCGCTGGCGGCGTGGGTGGGAGCGGTGGAAGGGGCGGTAGCGGCGCGAAGCCTTCGCCCATTCCCCCGGAGCGAAAGACGCGCGCGGTACGCTTGTAGACATCCTCGGCGCGGGCCGCGGTGACCTTCACCGATTTCGTGCTCCCGTTTGCGTAGACCTGCAGATCGACCACCGCGCCCGCTTTCACCTTCTGCATCTCCCGACTGAAGCGCTCCTGCTTGGAGTAGCTGAGCCCCGACTCACCCGCCTCACCCCCCGGAACCCGAACATTCACGCCGTTGATGGCGGCGATTCTGTTCCCCTCCTCGATTCCCGCCTTCTCCGCCGGCCCGTCGGCCACCACCTGCGTCACCAGAATCCCGAGTGAGTCGCGCTTAGACCCGCCGCCGAACGAGAGTCCGAGCACGGCGCGGTCCTGCCAGTCCGAGCTGGAAACCTTGCGGAAAGAGGAGAGATCGGAGAGCTCGACCGTCTTCACCTTCATCGTCTTCGTCGTGCCACCGGCGTACACCTTCAGCGATACTTCGTCGCCGGCCTTTACCTTCCGCAGCTCGCGCACGAGGCGACGGGTCATGGCGTCGTCCATGTCCGGCTCGCCGGCGTCGGCCGCCGCCATCGTCAGGCTGACGCCGTTGATCGCGGCGATGCGATTCCCTTCTTCGAGTCCGGCCTTCTCCGCCGGCCCACCCGCCGTGACCTGAGTGATCAGAAGGCCGAGGGTGTCACGCTTCCCGCCGGATGCGGTTTGGACCCCGAGGGCGGCGCGATCCTGGTCGTCATCGTTGACATTGACTACCCGAATTCGTTCTTGGGCAGGCGGCGCCGGGGTCTGCGCTGATGCAGGCGCGGTCGAGAGTGCTACAAGGCTCGCGCCAAGGATGATGTGGACGGGACGCATGCGTGCTCCTCGATTGACCGGTGAATGACTGCTGTCGAGGAGTGAGTCACCGCCGACCGCGTCCGGGTTGCCGACCCCTGTCGGGGGCGCTGCGCGCTTGCGGCACCCCGCAGTCGCCGCCCGACGACTCGATCGAAGGCCTATATTCCGAAGCATGAGCATGCCGCAAACATCCGGGGGAACCCCGGACCTCCATCAGTTCGAGCATCACTGGCAGGACGAGGCCGACGCCGCGTACCTCTACGACATCCTGGCCGACGCCGAAAAGGACACAAAGAAGCAGGACCTTTACCGCCGGTTGGCCGAGGTCGAGCGCCGGCACGTCAGGATTTGGGGCGACCTACTCACCAGTAATGGCCGCCCTCCGAAGCCCTTCCGGCCCAGCGGTCGCGCGCGCCTAATGGCCGCCCTCGGCCGCACGGTGGGACCGCGCGTTCTCCTTCCGATGCTTCTCGCCGAAGAGGGGCGCGAGGTGAAGGGCTACCTCAGCATGCATCGGGCGACGCCGGCGGGGATGGCGGGGAAGAGCGAGGCGCTCGCTCTCGCGCGGGAGTCCGCCGAGCACGCCACGACCCTCGGCGAGATCTCGGGGCGGGCGGGCGAGCCCTGGCATCGCACCGAGAGCGGCGGCTTCCTGCGCAATGTCGTCTACGGCTTCAACGACGGCCTGACAGCGAACTTCGGGCTTGTCGCAGGAATGATCGGCGCCACGGCCGTCGCGCAGCATCAGACCGTGGTCCTCGCCGGCGTGGCGGGCCTCATCGCCGACGCCCTCTCGATGGGCTCGAGCGGCTACTTGGCGGCAAAGAGCGAGCGCGAGGTGTACGAGCACGAGATCTCGATGGAGAAGACGGAGATCGAGCTCATGCCGGAAGTGGAGCGCGACGAGCTGGCGCTCATCTACGAGGCGAAAGGGATGGAGCGTGCGGCCGCGCATGGGCTGGCGACCGAGGTGATGACCGATCCGCGCCGGATGCTCGAGGAGCAGGTGCAAGAGGAGCTCAAGATCGGCGCCCAGACAACGTCGCCGCTTCAGGAGGGGTGGATCACCGGTCTCTCGACCGCCGTCGGCGCCTTGATTCCGGTCTTTCCCTTCTTCTTCCTGCACGGCGTGCCGGCGATGGTCACCTCCTTCTCGATCGCGATGCTCTCGCACTTCGTCGTCGGAGCGGCGCGCAGTGTCTTTACGGGGCGCGGCGTCGTGCGTTCGGGGTTCGACATGTTCGTCGTCGGGCTCGGTGTCGCCGTGGTCGGCTATTATGTGGGCGAGTGGGTGGCAAAGACCCTGAGCACCTGAGCGCCGTGGACCTTTCGCGGCGGCTCGAAGCGGCGCTCGGTGACGCGTATAGGATCGAGCGCGAGTTGGGTGGCGGCGGCATGAGCCGCCTTTTTATCGCTACCGAGCGCTCGCTGAACCGGCGCGTCGTCATCAAGGTCCTCCCCCCGGAGCTCGCCAGCGAGGTGAGCGCCGCGCGCTTCAAGCGCGAGATCGAGCTCGCCGCGCAGCTCCAGCACCCGCATATCCTTCCGGTGCTCTCCGCCGGTGCGAAGGACGACCTCCTCTACTACGTGATGCCGTATGTCGAAGGGGAGTCGCTGCGGCATCGCCTGACGCGGGAGCGGCCGCTTCCGTACGATGATGCGCTTCGCATCCTGCACGAGGTGGCGGACGCCCTGGATTACGCTCACGGCCGCGGTGTCGTCCACCGGGACATCAAACCGGAGAACATTCTGCTCGAGGGACCGCACGCCGTGCTGGCCGATTTCGGCGTCGCGCGGGCACTCGACCAGGCGCGCACCGGCGATCGCCTGACCGGCACCGGCTTCGGGGTGGGGACCCCGGGCTACATGGCGCCCGAACAGGCGAGCGGCGAGCAGAACGTCGACGCCCGCGCGGACGTCTTCGCCCTGGCGGTCGTGGGATACGAAATGATGGCCGGCGTACCGCCCTTCTCCGGCTCGAGCGCACAGGCCGTGCTCGCAGCCTCGCTCCGCGACGCTCCGGCGCCACTGCGCGCGACTCGCAAGGAAGTGAGCGCGGGGGTGAGCAACGCTGTCGCGAAGGCGCTCGCCAAGGCGCCTAACGATCGATTCCCGACGGCGGCGGCGTTCCGCGACGCCCTCGACTCCGCCAAGGCTCCGCCAGCAGCGCGGACGCCCGCGCGCACGCGCGCGATTGGGGCTGCTGCCCTGCTTGCGGCTGTAGCGGCCATGGCTCTTGTTGCGCGCGCCAGACACCCGGCAGCGCTGGATCAACAGCTGGTAGCGGTGGCGCCGTTCGACGTATTAGAGCCGAAGCTCGAGCTCTGGCACGAGGGGCTCGCCGACGTCCTGTCGCGCAACCTCGACGGCGCCGGATCCCTGCGCACTGTGTCGCCGTCGGTAGTCGTCCGCACCTGGAGCGGCAAAGGCGATCCGGCGGCGGCCGTGGATCTCGGCAAGAAAACAGGCGCCAGCCTGGTCGTCTTCGGCACCATCCTGCCGGCGGGTGGCGACTCCGTCAAACTGCGAGCCTCGATGATCGACGTCGCCTCGGGGCGCAGCGTGGCCGAAGTGGAGCGGGGCGACCTTTCCTCGCGCATGGACCGCCTCACCGACTCCTTGAGCATGAGTCTTCTGCGCGAGATGGGGCAGGCGCGCCTCGGCGGAGCTCCACACTTGGGCTCCATGGGCTCTGCGTCGCTCCCCGCGGTCAAGTCGTTTCTGCAAGGGGAGCAATACTTCCGCCGCGCCGCATGGGACTCCGCCCTCCCGTACTACTCGCGCGCAATCTCTCTCGACACGACGTTCGCGCTCGCCCTCTGGCGCTACGGAAACGTCCTTGGCTGGATGTACTCGGCCTTCGATTCCACCTCGGAAGCCTTCTCGATGCGCGCCGGCCGCTACACTCGCGGACTAGCGCCTCGCGACAGCCTCCTCATCACCGGCGATTCTGTCTTGTCGGCCGTGGCCTCGCAGCAGGACTCGCAGTACTTCGGCCATGTCCAACGCGCGCGGGCCGTGGCGGCCCAGGCGACCAAACTCTACCCGGCGGATCCTGAAGCCTGGAACCTGCTCGGCGAGGTTCGCGAACACCTCCGATATTACCCGGGCACTTCCGATGGACCGGTGCAGGTGATCGACGCGTTGGATGAGGCCATCCGGCTCGACTCCGGGTTCGTGGCCGCCTACATCCATCCTATCGAAAACCTCGTGCAGCTCGGCCGCTTGGAGGAAGCTCGCCGATACATTGCCGCGTGCCTCGCGCGGCACGTCTCCCTTCGAGTTCGAAACGAGCTCACGCTGGTCGATCTGCTCCTGGATCCGGGCCGAGCACGTTCGGCGGAGGTGCAGGCGATCCTCGACACCGCGTCGAGTGATGCGCGATTCTCCGTCTTTCTCGCCTTTGTCTCGCTCCCCGATTCCGCGGAGACGGCAGTGCGCGTGATCCGGCTGCTTCAACACCCACAGGGCGGTCTCTGGGCTGGCGGATTTGACTCCGCCTTCTGGAATGCGCGGTATGCGAACGTGCTCAGCTCGCGTGGTCACATTCGCGACGCCATCGCCGTTGGCTCCGATGAAGTCGCCGCGCGGCTCCCCACGATCGCCGTCATGGAGGTGGCGCCGCGCGAGGTGATCGACGAGGCATCGCGTCGCCAGCTTCAGTCGATCGACAATGGCGTACGACAGTGGATGCCGTGGTGGGGAGAGCGCGGGGACACTGCCTCCCTTCGAACGGTTGAGCGCGTCACCGATTCGATGGCGGCACACGCTTCGAGCTGGCGGCGCCGCGCTCAGATGCAGTTCAATGCCGAGATGGCGGCGGCCTATCTCGCCCTGGCTCGTCACGATACAGCACGCGCCCTTCGCAGCATCGCCGCCATGCCGGATTCGGCGTGTCCACCGTGCAAGGTCCATCAGCTGGCCTACGCCCGGCTACTCGAAGCGACCGGTCGTGATCGTGAGGCATTCGCCATCCTCAATGAGTTCTTGAGAAGCAATTTCCTCGTTGGCGTTCCTGTCGTCCTCGCGCATCTGGAGCGGGCCAGGATCGCCGAGCGCATCGGGCAGCGCGACAGCGCCGTCGTCTCCTACGGCTACGTGGCCGACGCCTGGATCCACGCGGATCCGGAGCTTCAACCGATCGTGGCCGAGGCGCATACCGGCCTTGGTCGCCTCGGCGGCGAGCAGAGCGGCACGCGCGTCCCGACCAAGCGTCGCTGAGACCCCGCCGGCCACGCTGTAACCCTCTGGTCGATTGCCAACTCGCGCGCCCGGCGCTACGCTGAGCGCCGCGCGCCGTTGGCGCTTTTTCGATAGCAGCAGCGGCGCGCATGGAGCGCGTCGCCACGACGTGACCGTCGTCCTCTTGCCCCGCCGGAGGTGCTGCATGCGAGTCGCCCGGTCAACCATCGAAGTTTTCGCCATCTGCACCGCACTCGGCGCGCTGGCCGCCTGCTCGGACCAGACGCCGATGGCGCCAAGAGCACCGATGGCGAGTCGCGCCGGCCCTCAGCCGCTGCGCCACATGATCGTTCTCAAGGACGGCGCGACCGCGCAGCAGGTGGCCGACCAGGTGAGCGCGCTCGGCGGAGCCGTCGAGAGACGGCACGATGCGATCAACGTGCTGACAGCGCATGGACTGAGCGCCGCGGCCGTGGCCGCGCTCACCGCGCGCAGCGACGTGGAGGGGATTCGCGCCGACGTCAAAGTTCAGATGATCCCACCGCGGGAGAGGATGCTCGGCAAGCGGGTGAAGCTAGCCAGCGATCAGAGTGGCGCCTTCTTCTTCGACGCCTTCCAGTGGGACATGCGCCAGATCAAGGCCGACAAGGCGTGGCTCGTGAGCAAGCAGGGGAAGAAGACTCTTGTCTGCGTCCTCGACAGCGGCATCGACCCGGACCACATCGATTTGCAGGGGAAGGTCGACCTGAACATCAGCAAGTCGTTCGTCGCGACGGAGCCCGACATCATCGACCATCTCTTCCACGGCACCTTTGTGTCGGCGCTCATCTCCACCAACGGCCTCGGCATGGCGTCGGTGGCGCCGGACACCCGGCTTTGCATGATCAAGGTCATCGATGCCACAGGCCAGGGATCGTTCGACGATCTGATCAGCGGCATCCTCTACGCCGCCGACCAGCACGCCGACGTCATCAACATGAGCCTCGGCGCCTACTTCCAGATCACGAGCAAGGACGACATTCAGCTCATCATCGCCGTGCAGCGCGCGATCAATTACGCCCTCAAAAAGAAGGTTCTCCCGGTGGCGGCGGCCGGAAACGAAGGTATCAACCTCGCCACTGACCCACCGGATTTCATCGAGCTCCCTGCGCAGGCCTTCGGCGTGATCAGCGTCGGCGCAACGGGACCGCAGAATCAGCAGAATTTCGACCACATCCCCAGCTACTCCAACGTCGGATTCCCCGGGGTGGAGGTGTTCGCTCCGGGTGGGGGCGACTACGACCCTGAGATCAACAACTTCACCGATCTCGTCTTCTCCGCCTGCGCCAGCGCCGTGCCGGGGTGCGAAGATGAGGAGAGCTACATCTTCGCCAATGGAACGAGCTTCGGTCCTCCACACGTCGTGGGCGAGGCGGCGGTCATCGCGTCGGACCTCCCGGGCAACGACAAGCCGCTCACTCTCAACACCTGCGTGGCTCTGACCTCCGATCACCCGACCGGACGGTTCATCGACCCGATCTACGGCTTCGGACGCATCGACGTGCTGAGGGCGACGAAGTGTAGGAAGTAGCGCCGTCGAGTTCGTAGCGGCGCGATCGATTCGCTGCCGCGAGGCCTATTGAGGCTGGACGCGCACCTCGAACGCTCCGGTCTGGATTCCGTTCGGCGTGCGCAGCTGAACCCAGACGTGATAGGTCCCCGCCTTCGGGAAGGCGTAGGGGAAAGAGACGACGCTCGGCAGCGCGCCGGAGGGCATGGCCATCGGCGCAGCGGCGGCGATCGCCTTCGCCACCGCGCCCGGGGCCGTGTCGCCCTGGGCGCGCAGGAGGAAGACCTGCTGCGAGGCCATCGAGATTGTGCCTGACGGGTGCAGGTGGACGAAGACGCTTCCATCATCACGGGCGATGACGGCGTGACCGGGGAGCCCCATGTACGGCTCGATCGCCGCAGCAGAGCCGTCGGGCTTCACCAACGAAAAGCGCAACGATGCCGGTCGCCCTGCGATGAGCGGCGTGCTGTCCCTCAACCAGCGCATCTCCAAACCGCCGCCGAGCGGATCCGGGTCGGTTGACGATGGTGGCGCGCCTCGCCAGGCGTCGTCCGAATCGGCCGGCGTCCACGGGCTCGTCCTTGCGGCACCGACCCGGATGGTGGAGACCAGGGTCTCCGTGAACCCTGATTCATGAACGATGTCGCCGTACACCCGATACTCCCCCGACGCGAGTGGCGGGAGGGCGGTCGTGAACGCCACCGAGTCGGTCGTTGCCGGGTGCAGGTGGGCGAATCCGCCTGCATCATCGCTCCGCACGAGGAAGAGGTGCATCAACTTCCCGTGATCGGGGATGAGCCCCGACCACGCGTTGGCGTTGTGGCGGCGCAGCCACATCTGATCGCCGCGCATGAGCCACGTGGAGTCGGTGATCGCGAATCGGAGCTCCGGGGCGCCGGGAGCGCCGCTGATGCCGGTGGTCGACGCCAGCGGCCTGTACTGACGGTCGCGTTGCGCCGCATCCACGGAACTCCACCAGAACCGCCCGGCACCGAGGATCGCAAGACAGAGCGCGGCGCTTCCGCCCATCGCGAGCAAGGCGCGCATTCGCCGCTTGCCGTCCGGCGTCTCGCCCGGGGGGAGGACGCTCTCGCGCACCGCCGTGCCGATGATCGTGACAGCGCCGGCGAAGAGCACCACCCCCAGCGTCACGAGGAGCGCCCCCAGGCCGGGGCCGAGAGGGAGGCGCCCGCTCGCCACCGCCATAACGGGGACGAGCACCGATCCTGAGCCGCGCGACCCCTGGACGAAGATGGTGACCCCGTTCGACCCTCCTGCCATCACCCAGAGTGTGGTCTGGTAGGTGTCCGTCTCTCCGTCGACCTTCTTCGCGACGTCCGGCGGAGGGAGCGCGGTCGAGGCGTCGTAACGGGTGATGAGCGCCGTCACACGGTCGACGGGCCCGTCGACGACGTGCACGCGCACGGTCGCCACACCCGGCACCACCGTCGGCATTCGCACCAGGGCCAACACCTGGTACGGGCCCGCCTTGCCCTCGAACCAGGCGTCGGGACTGCCCACATGCGCAGTCGTCGCGATCCAGAGCGCCGAGAGGAGGAGCGCCCTCGGCACGCCACCACCCTTCGTCACCGGCGGACTCGGGCCATCCCGTTCCCCCACCAGAGCCCGATCCGTGCCGACGCGAAGCCGAGGACGGAGGCGATCACGAGGCCGGTGGCGAAGCGCGCGGCGCTCCAGGCTCCGTTGGCGTCGACGTCCAGCCCCCAGTACTCGTAGCGCCACGGCCCGAGCTTCGCCTCGTAGGGCCACTGGTCCGCCATGAAGAAAGCATTGCGTGCCCACGGAGACAGCATGAATTCGGCGAAGAACCAGTGCACCACCAACATGACCGCGACGAAGCTCACCCCGATGGCGAGAGCGAGGCGCCAGTCGTGGTTCCGCCCCGTTCGCCTCATGAGGAGATCGATCACGAATGCCGGCGCGATCAAGAGGAGCGGAAAGTGGGGCGGCACCATGCGGGTGACCGGATTGTAGATCGGCGCGAGCTTCGGGGTCGCCGGGAAGAGCGGAAGGATCCACATCAGCGCGAGGATGATCCCCATGGCGATTGCCGCCGTCGACGTGGCCGGCCAGGCGAGCCGCGACCCGCGCGCACTCGCCACGAGGAAGAGCGTCAGCGCCCCGGCCGTCACCTTGTAGAAGAGCGCGTTGTGCCAGTTGTTCGGATCGGAAGAGTACTCCGAGATCAGAATCGTGATCATGCACACCAGCACGCCGGCCGCGTACGCGTAGCACCACCCGAGACGCTTCGTTTCCGCGGGGTCGGTGGCCCGGTTCATCGGGGCGAGCGCCATGAGCATCGCGCCGAACTGGAGCGAGTTCATTCCGAGGGCGAGCACCATGTGCGGCGGGCTGATGATCATCACGTCCAGCCCGTACGCGTTATGCCACCAGTTGTCGAACGGGGCGGAGGTGATCATCACCAGCGTCCCCCAGATGCAGACCCACGCGCCGAGCGGTCCGCGGAACCCCCAGAACCGCACCGACTCCGAGCGCGCCTCCGGTGAGCCGGCGAACGTCGTGTGCAGCACGACCCATCCACAACTCGTCCCGGCGATGAACGCGCCGAGCTGTTCCAAGAGGTGCGGCAGTGTCCAGAAGGAGTCCCGGCCGACGCTCTGGTGCCAGGAGATGTCCCAGAGCAGACCGACGGCGATGAAGGTCGAGGAGAGGAGGACCGCCGCGAGATACCAGGGGATCGCCGCGCTCTTCGCCGCCGCTCGAGCGTCTGCGCCGGAGAGGGGGAGAGTGGTGGCCGTCATGAGGGGGAATCTACCCCGGTGCTGTCAGGGGTCGAGCCTCGGTGATGTTCGGTGTTCCTGCGACGCCCGCTTTTCCGGGCGGCACGTATATTCGATTCTATGACCCCGAGCGGCCCGCTCCTCTTCACCATCCTGCACGCGGTGGCGTCGCTTCACGCGCCACCGGCCTCGACGTTGATCGTCGGCGCGCGCGTGCTCGATGGCTCCGGATCTCCGGCCCAGCTGGTGAGCGTCCGCATCATCGGCGATCGCATCGCGGATGTCGGCAACATCCGGCAGCGGCCAGGCGACTCGGTGATCGTGGGGAACGATCTGGTGCTCGCGCCCGGCTTCATCGACACCCACAGCCACGCCGACGACGAGATCCTCACCCACCGCGATGCGCTCGCCGACGTCAGCCAGGGTGTGACCACGATCGTCGGCGGTCAGGACGGCGGATCGAACTACCCGCTCGCCGACTACTTTGCCAAGCTCGAGAAGACGCCGGGCGCGATCAACGTCGCCTCGTACGTCGGGCACGGGACACTGCGCTCCCAGGTCATGGGGAAGGACTTCCGGCGGGCGGCCACGGCCGAGGAAGTGACCCGGATGCAACAGCTCCTCGCCACCGAGATGAAGAGCGGCGCCCTCGGGCTGTCGACGGGACTCGAGTACGACCCCGGCATCTACTCGGACCCTTCGGAAGTGCTCGCGCTCGCCCGCACCGCCGCCGCCGATGGCGGCCGCTACATCAGTCATATGCGGAGCGAGGATCGCGCCTTCTGGTCGGCGCTGGACGAGCTGATCACCATCGGCCGCGAGAACAAGATGCCAGTGCAGGTGTCGCACATGAAGCTCGGCATGCGTTCCCTCTGGGGCCAGGCCGACAGCCTAACGAGTGCTCTCAATCGGGCGCGCGCATCGGGGGTCGACGTCACCGCCGACATCTACCCGTACACGGCCTGGCACTCCGACCTCGAGGTGCTCTTCCCCAAACGGGACTTCGACAATCGCGCGTCCGCGGCCTACGCGCTCTCCGAAGTCGTCTCCGGCGACTCGCTCTGGGTTACCAAGTACGCGCCCGAGCCGAGCTACACCGGCAAGAGGCTCAGCGAGATCTCGGCGATGCGCCACAGCGATGACACGACGACCTTGATGGCGCTCATCAAGCAGGCGCAGGCGTTCGAGGCTTCCACACACCAGGAGGACGTCGAGAACATCATCGGGGTCGGCATGTCCGACGCCGACGTGGCCAAGCTCATCGCCTGGCCGTGGAGCAACATCTGCTCGGATGGCGAGCTGGATGGCCCCCACCCGCGCGGCTTCGGCGCCTTCACCAAGATCCTCAGGCGCTACGTGCGCGAGCTGCACGTGCTCACGCTCGAGGAGGCGGTGCGGAAGATGACCACGCTCGCCGCGAGCAATGTCGGGATCGACGACCGTGGCCGGATCAGCGTGGGGATGTACGCCGACCTGGTGCTCTTCGACCCCACGACGGTCACCGACAAGTCGACGATGGAGCAGCCCCACGCCGTCAGCATCGGCATTCGGCGCGTCTGGGTGAACGGCGTGGTGGTCTTCGACGGGGCGAAGGCGACCGGTGCCTTCCCGGGACGGGTGGTTCGGCGCCCGGTCGCGGCGCCCGCTAAATCACCAGATTGATCAGGCGCCCGGGGACGAAGACGACCTTCCGCGGGGGCGTCGCGGCGAACTTGGCGATCCCCGGGTCGGCGAGGGCGGCGCGCACGGCCGCATCCTGAGTGACGTCGCGCGGCACGCGCACCGTGCCCCGCATCTTCCCGTTTACCTGCACCGCCAGATCGATCGCCTCCTCGGCCGCCAGCGCCGGGTCGGCCTCCGGCCACCCGCCGTCGAAGACGCTCCCCGTCCCGCCGAGCAGCTCCCAAAGCTCCTCGGCCAGGTGCGGGGCGTAGGGCGCCACCAGCCTGACGAGCGGCTCCACCTCGGCGACGTGCGGTGACCGCTCCCCCGCCCGCAAGGTGTTCACGTACTCCATCATCGCGGCGATGGCGGTGTTGTAGCTGAGCCGCGCGGTGTCGTCGGTCACCTTGGCGATGGTGCGGTGCAGCTTTCGCATCACCGCCTCGTCAGGCGGCCCCTCGCGCTGGATCTCGTGCGCCGACGCCCACACGCGGTCCAGGAACCGCTTCACGCCGGAAATTCCCTGGTCTCGGAAATCGCCCCCTTCCTCGAAGGGGCCGAGAAACATGAGGTAGGTCCGGAAGACATCGGCGCCCCAGCGATCGATGTACTCGTCCGGATTCACCACGTTCCCCTTCGTCTTCGACATCTTCGCGCCGTCGCGAATGATCAGGCCGTGGGCGCGAAAGCGGTCGTACGGCTCCTCGAAGGGGAGATACCCCATGTCGTGGAGCACCATCGTGATGAAGCGCGAGTAGAGCAGGTGAAGGACCGCGTGCTCGTTCCCGCCGATGTACGAGCTGACGGGGAGCCAGGTGGCCGTACGGTCGGTATCGAATGGGCGGTCATCGAACTCGGTGCTCGGATAGCGCAGGAAGTACCAGGCGCTGTCGAGGAAGGTGTCGGAGACGTCGGTCTCCCGCCGCCCCATCGTCCCGCAGCTCGGACAGGGGACGCGATACCACTCCTCGTGCCGCGCCAGCGGCGAGACGCCGCTGTCGTCAGGCCGGAAGTCCTCGATGTGCGGCAGGATCACCGGCAGGTCGCGCTCCGGCACCGGCACCGTGCCGCACGAGTCGCAGTAGATGATCGGGATCGGCGGACCCCAGTAGCGCTGCCGCGAGATGCACCAGTCGTGTAGCCGGTACGTCACGAGAGGCTTGGCGTTTCCGTCCGACTCGAGCCACCGAACGATCCGCGCCGACGCCTCGGCGGTGGGCTCCCCGGTGAAGCGGCCGGAGTTCACCAGCGTCCCCTCCCCGACGTACGGCTCGGCCACCGGCGCGTCGGCGTCCTCGCCCTCTCGGGCGACCACGCGCACGATCGGGAGGCCGAAGCGCGAGGCGAAGGCGAAGTCGCGGTCATCGTGCCCCGGAACGGCCATGATCGCACCGGTGCCGTACTCCATCAGCACGTAATCAGCCACCCAGATCGGCACCGCCGAGCCGGTGGCCGGGTTGGTCGCGTACGCACCGGTGAAGGCGCCCGTCTTCTCCTTGTCACCGATCCGCCGCGCCACGAGGTCGCGCTTCGAGGTCCGCTCGCGATAGGACTCCACCGCCGGCCGCTGCTCCGGCGTGGTGATCGCCTCCACCAGCGGATGCTCCGGGGCCAGCACCATGTAAGTGGCGCCGAACACCGTGTCCGGCCGGGTAGTGAAGACGGATATCGCGGCTTGGGTGCCGGCGACCGGGAAGCGGAGCTCGGCGCCGTCGGAGCGGCCGATCCAGTTCCGCTGCGCCGTTTTCGTGGTTGCCGACCAGTCGATGTGATCGAGGTTCTCGAGCAACCGTCCGGCGTAGTCCGTGATGCGGAAGAACCACTGCTCGAGCATGCGCTGCTCGACCACGGTGCCGCAGCGCTCGCACCGGCCATCGATCACCTGCTCATTGGCCAGCACCGTCTTGTCGAAGGGGCACCAGTTCACCGCCGCCGTCTTCCGGTAGGCCAGCCCGCGCCGGAGCAGCTGCAGGAAGATCCACTGGGTCCACTTGTAGTAGCGGGGGTCGGTCGTGGCCAGCTCCCGCGTCCAGTCCACCATCAGCCCCACGCGCTGCAGCTGCCGGCGGAAGTTCTCAATGTTCCGCGGGATCAGCTCCATCGGGTGGATGCCGACCTTCAGCGCGTGATTCTCCGAGTGGATGCCGAAGGCGTCGAACCCGATCGGCTCGAAGACGGTGTTCCCCGTGAGCCGCTGGAATCGTCCATAGATGTCGTTTCCCGTGAACGCGAAGACGTTGCCGACGTGGAGCCCCTCCGCCGATGGATAGGGAAACATCATCAGCTGGTAGAAGGGGCGCGCGGCGCGGTCGAGGTCTGGCGAGTTGGTGGAACGCTCGCGCCAGCGCGTCTGCCACTTGCGCTCGACGGCGGCGGGGTCATAGCTCGCCCCCGCGGCGGGAACCGGGTTCGGTGTCGACGTTGCCATGTCGGGTCGGAAGGCGCGCACCCTCGACGGGCGACTCGAGGCGCCGGATGATCCGGGCGGCGGCACGATTCGCCCCACGAGCCCGGAGACGTCCATGAAATCTACCCCCGGAGTAATGCCACACAAGCGCAGGACGCGCGAGCTCACGCGCCCGATTGCGCTCGGTGCGACGCTGCAACGCCGCATTGTGGCGACCCTCGGCGTGCTCGCGCTCCTCGTCGTCGGCACGCTCACCGCCCTCAGCCTGCAATGGCTCTCCGACCTGCTGGCGGGGCAACCCATCGAGCGGTTGCACGCCGCCCGTCAGGCCGCCCTCATCGCCGCGGCCACGCTCCTTGCCCTCATAGAAATCGGGCTCGTCTTCGTGAGTCGCCTCGTCGCCCGCCGGGTCGCCCGGCCGGCGTCGCAGCTGGCGGCGGTGGCCGAACGCGTCGCGTCGGGGGATCTCGCCGTCAGCGTCGGTGGCAGTGACGCGCACGATGAGCTCGGCCGCCTCGCCCGCGCGACGGGCGCCATGGTCTTCGAGCTCCGCAGTCTCGTCCGCGCCCTTCGCGAGTCGGCGCGCGAGACCGCCGCCATGACGGCGGAGATCACCGCCGGGACCGAGGAGATGTCCGCGTCGGCGTCGGAGATGGCGCGTACGTCCGGCGACCTGAGTCATCAGGCGGGGGAGATGGCCCGCGCCGTGAGCGAGACCGCCACCGGTGCGAACGCCCTCATGGCGATCGCCGGCACTCTCGCCTCCGGCGCCCGCGACGGCGTCCAGCGGAATGCGGCGCTGGCGGCACTCGCGCGCACCAACCATGCGCGGCTCGAGGAGAGTCGCGCCGCTCTCGCGGCGGTGCACGCGGAGGCGGCCGCCAGCGCGGCGTCGGCGGAAGCGCTGGCCGCCGCGTCGGAAGAGATCCGCTCCTTCGTTACCCTCGTTCGCCGGATCGCGAGGCAGTCGAAGCTCCTCGCTCTCAATGCCGCCATGGAGGCGGCCCGGGCCGGCGAGCACGGAGACGGATTCGCGGTGGTGGCCACCGAGATCAGGAAGCTCGCCGCCCACGCCGCGGCGGCCGCCGAGCGCACAGAAACCACCGTGAGCGGCGTGCTGCAGCGGGTGAGCGAGTCGCGAGAATCGAGCGCACACGCCGCGGCGGCGCTGGATGATGTCCAGCACGCCACTGCTCAAGCCGTCGCCTCCTTCCACGAAGTCGAGCGAGCGGTGGAGGAGAACGAGGAGTGGACGCGCGGCATCGATGCCGCCGCGACTCGAGCGAGCGAGCTGGTGACCGAAGCGACCCGCCGTCTCGATGTCGTCGCCCGCGGGACCGAGATGGTGGCCGCGACGATGCAGCAGGTGGCCGCGGCATCGGAGCAGCAGAGCGCCGGGACGCAGGAGATCGCCGCCGCCGCGGCTGCTCTCGCCGACGCCGCGCGCCGTCTCCTCGCACTCGTCTCGTCGTTCCGGCTCGATGAGGAGCCGGTGCCGCAGGACACGGCGGCCATGCAGGTCCCCCGCGGCGGTACGGTCGAGCTGCCGGTGCCGCTCGCCGTGGCGCCCGCGCGCTGAACGCCGCGCGCCGTGACCAGCTCCACCATCGTCTGGCGCGTCCAGCCTGACGAGCATCTGCGCGCCATCCGCATCCTGAAGCAGCAGCACCACCGGCAGACGCGGCGCATCTGGCGCGAGCTGCGCGTGATCGCCGCCCTCGCCCTCCTGGCCATCATCTTCGCGCTCGCCACCCGCCAGTGGCGCGCCCAGGGGCGCATCCGTCCGGCGGAGGCGCTCTGGGTGGTGGTCCCGGCGTTGGCGCTTGCCGCCTTCGCCGCCACCCGTCCTCTCGCGCTCAAGCGCGCCGTGCGCGCCCAGCTCCGCCACAACCCAGCGACCCAGCAGGAGCGGCGCTACACGCTCGACGAGAACGGCCTCTCGATCGCCGGCGAGACCTTTCTCGTCACCCTCTCCTGGGAGCAGCTCGAGACGGTGCGCGAGACACCGGAGTTTCTCCTCTTCTTCGCGCGGAAGACGGCCTACTACCTCCCCAAGCGGGCGATCATGTGGCCGAACCGTCTCGACGACCTTCGCGATCTCCTGCGCCAATCGCTGGGCGTGCGGGCTGCCGTTCGCTGATCGCCCTCACCGCTCCGCCGGAGCGGGCAGCGAAGCGTCACGACGACGCGTATTTTCCAGTCACACGATTCGCCGGTCTATCGCGCCCCTCCTCCCCGGTAACGCTCTCGGGCGTCGGGGTGGCGGTCATTCCCCATCCATTAGAGGCTCGTCATGCGGCGTCATGCTCTGTCGCTCGTCTCCCTGGCCCTTTTCGCCGCCGCGACGCCGCGTGCCGTGAGCGCCCAGAGCGCGAGCGCCACCGAGCGGCACGTCACCTCCGACGCCGATCTCGCCGCCGCCAAACCCGGGCGCGACCCGAGTCAGGCGATCGACGAGGAGTACACGAAGAAGATCCGAGAATACACCACCGAACCCTTCTTCCTCTCGCCGCTCGTCGACTACCTCCCAGCCTCCAAGACCGTCCCGACACCGAAGGCGGTGCTCGGGGACATCGCCGGAGCGCCGACCAAGCTCCCCTACTCCACCGAGGTTTACACCTACATGCGCCAGCTCGCCGCCGCGAGCCCGCGCGTGAAGGTCTACTCGATCGGAAAGACGGAAGAGGGGCGCGAAATGATCGCTGTCGCCGTCGCCTCCGACTCGCTCATCGCCGCCCTCGACAAGAACACCGCCACCCTCGCCAAGCTCGCCGATCCGCGCACGATCGGGATGAGCGACGCCCAAGCGGAGCAGCTGGTCGCCGCTTCGACGCCAGTCTACTACATCACCGGCACGATCCACTCCCCGGAATCAGGCGCGCCGACGGCGCTCATGGAGCTCGCCTACCGGCTGGCGGTCGACGAGAGCCCCTACATCCGAAACATCCGCGAACACCTCATCACACTGATCACGCCGATCGTCGAGGTCGATGGCCGTGATCGCGAGGTGGACATCGTGCGCTGGCACTTCGCCCACCCGGGGCAGACGTATCCGCCCCTCCTCTATTGGGGCCACTACGTCGGCCACGACAACAACCGGGATGCCATGGGCATCACCCTGCGCCTGACGCAGAACGTGCTGGACACCTACGTCGCATGGAAGGCCCTGGTCCTGCACGACCTGCACGAATCGGTGCCCTTCCTGTACGACAACACGATCGGCGACGGGCCGTACAACGCCTGGGTCGACCCACTGCTCACGAACGAGTGGCAGATGATCGGGTGGAACAACGTGCAGGAGATGACGCGCTTCGGCATGCCGGGGGTATTCGCGTTCGGCGACTTCGACACCTGGTCACCCGGCTATCTCATGTTCATGGCCGCGACGCACAACGGGATCAGCAGGCTCTATGAGACCTTCGGCAACGGCGGCACACCGGAGACGCTCGAGCGGACACTCGACCCGAGCGAGACATCGCGTACCTGGTATCGGCAGAACCCGCCGCTTCCGCACGTTCGGTGGTCGCTCCGCAACAACAACAACTACGAGCAGACCGGCCTCCTCGTCTCCCTCAGCTACATCGCCAACAATCGCCGCCTCTTCCTGCAGAACTTCTACGAGAAGAGCAAGCGCTCGATCCTGAAGGCCCGCACCGAGGGGCCCGCGGCCTACGTCTTTTCCGCGAGCGAGGCGCGCCGTGGCGCTCAGGCGGAGCTGCTCCGCGTCCTCCAGAAGCAGCACGTCGAGATCTCGCGCGCGACCGCGCCCTTCTCCGTGCTGGTGCCCGCCTCCCGCGACAAGCGGCGCGCGGCCGCGGCCGACACCGGCGCCAAGGCTCTGCCGGCGGCGCCGCCCACCAGGCGCGAGTTCCCCGCCGGGAGCTATATCGTTCGCATGGATCAGCCGTATTCGCGCATCGCCGACGCTCTCCTCGACTATCAGTACTGGAGCCCGTCCGACCCGCAGAAGACCCCCTACGACGATACCGGCTGGACCTTCCCCGAAGGCTTCGCCGTCGAGGCGGTCCGGGTCACCGATTCGACCGTCCTCGCTGTGCCGATGACGCGGGTCGCCGATTCCGTGCGCTCGTCAGGCGGAGTCCAGGGCTCGGGCAGTATCTTCGCGATCAATTACACCGGCGACGGCGCTCTCGCCACGCTGCGCTACCGGCTCAAGGCCGCCGATTTCCGCGCCGCCGAGGAGCCCTTCGATGCCGGCGGTCGCCACTTCACGCGTGGATCGGTCGTCGTGCGCAGCGTCTCTCCCGCCGATCTCGACAAGGCGGCCCGCGAGCTCGGCGTCGATGCCTACGCGCTCTCCACCGCGCCATCGGTCGCTACCCATCCACTCCGCGCCGCTCGAGTGGCGATCCTGCATACGTGGATCGGCACGCAAACCGAGGGGTGGTGGCGTCAGGCATTCGACGTCCTCCAGATCCCATACACGTACATCAGCGTGCAGGACGTCGCCAAGGATGCGCAGCTCAACGCCAAGTACGACGTCATTCTCTTCCCCCCCGCCGACGCCACGACGCGCTCGATCATCGACGGCCTCCCGATGTGGCGGAATCCGATGCCGTGGAAGAACACGCCCGAGACACCCAACATCGGCACCTGGGCCCAGACCGACGACATCCGCCCCGGACTCGGATGGCAGGGGATGGAGCATCTCGAGAGCTTCGTCGCTGCGGGTGGCGTCCTGCTGACGGTCGGCAACACAGCCGACCTCGCCGCCACCAACCTGGTGGACGGTGTCCGGATGAATCACCCGCCGCGCGGCAGGGTCGTCGGCACCCTTCTCCGCACGCGCATCGCCGACGACGCGAGCCCGATCGTGTACGGCGTCGCCGACAACCTGGCGGTCTACAGCGAGAGCGGCGAGAGCTTCAGCGTGAGCAGCGTGCGAGGAGGACGCTTCCGCCGCTTCGAGAGCGCGAGCGACAGCTCCCGCGCCACCGGCCGCGGGACCGCGAGCGAAGCGGATGTCCCGCAGGGTCGCCCGGCCCTCGATCAGCGATTTGCCGCCCCGACGGAACCCGACGTCGAGGCGTGGCAGGCGCCTCCCCCGACCGATGAGCAGCTCCTCAGGCCACTCCTCGTGATTCCCCCCGAGCGGCGGCCGCGCGTGGCGCTGCGTTTCAGCGATCAGCGCGAGCTGCTCGTCTCGGGGTTGCTCGAGGGGGCCAGGGAGATCGCCGAGCGGGCCGCGGTGGTCGATGTCCCGGTGGAGAAGGGGCACGTTGTCCTCTTCGCCAACAATCCGATGTGGCGCGGCGAGACGATCGGCAGCTACTCCCTCGTGCTCAACACCGTTCTCAACTTCGACAACCTCAATGCCGGACGAAAGGTTGACGCGAAGTAGGACCCAGCTGCGCCGACGGCCCCTGGACAGCCGTGCGCAAGCGCCGCTATAGTGGACGCGCCTCTTCAACCGAGTGGACATCCATGTTCCGTCGCTACGCCATGTCGCTCGCTCTTCTTGCGCTGCCGCCCATCCTCGCCGCGCAATCCGCACCGGTGGCGCAGGCCTTTCGTGACAACGCCAAGAACGAAGGCAAGAACCTGATCGCGGCCGCTGAGGAGATGCCCGCGGACAAATACAGCTACAAGCCGACGCCGGCGCAGATGAGCTTCGCCGACGTCATGGTCCACCTCGCCCAGGGGAACGACTACCTCTGCGGCGCCATCGGCGGGGTCAAGGCGCCGACGCGGACGAAGGTCGCCGCCACCGACAGCAAGGATGCGCTCGTCGCCCGGCTGAAGGAGACATTCCAGTTCTGCGACCAGGCGCTGTCGAATCTGGACGACTCCAAGCTGAGCGAGCAGCTCCCCTTCTTCGGCGGCAGCACGCGCACGCGCGCGGCCATCATGACGCTCACCACAGGCGACTGGGCCGATCACTACAGCCAGGTGGCGATCTACCTGCGCCTCAACGGACTCCTTCCGCCGACGGCCAAGAAGGCAGCGGACACTTGATGGTTGCCCGCCGGGGGAAGATCAACGCCGCGTGGCATGCGGCGCATCGGATGCCCCCGCACGCGACGCTGGCAGAGCGAATCCGCTGGCACCGCGCGCATGCCGCGCAGTGCGGATGCCGGCCGATCCCGCCGAAGCTGGCCGCGCAGTTGCGGGCGCCCGGCAAGAAAGCGACAGGCGGTGAGAGAGGAGGCCGATCGGGTCGGTGAATCGATCGGCCTCGTCGCTGACGGGGGGGGCGCGGACCCATGAGCGATCGACCGGCGGACTACTGGCGCGACCACGGCGTGCGGATCGTCTCCGGCGCATCGCTGGATCTGAATACGCCGCAGACGCCCGGGATGACGCGGGCCGCGGCCATCACGCATGCGCGCACGGGCGCGAGCAAGCTCTGGGCAGGGACGGTGACGATCCATCCGAACGCCAAGACCGGAGCGCACCATCACGGGGAGCTGGAAAGCGTGATCTACGTCGTGACGGGGCGGGCGCGCATGCGTTGGGGGGAGGCGCTCGAGTTCGTCGCCGAGGCCGGCCCCGGCGACTTCATATACGTCCCGCCCTTCGTG